>JAFXZU010000030.1:0-32406 GCA_017541085.1 Prevotella sp. | reverse complement strand
TTCCCATTCCGAACAGAGAAGTTAAGCCCGCCTGCGCCGATGGTACTGCAATGCAATGCGGGAGAGTAGGACACCGCCTTCTTTTATCAGAGTCCCGGATAGACTGTAAAGTCTGTCCGGGATTTTTTTGTGCCTTGCTGGTGGCAGGGTGGAGGAAGATGGGAGGGAGCCGGGAAGGACTATCTGAAGGGGAAGGGGAGAGTGCTTGCGGTGGTTATGGGAGACGATGGTCGCTATGATACAACGACAAACAGGACGGGGGAGGGTTGCTGGATAAATATAGGTGAATTATGTTAGACACCTGTGGGGATTGACGGAATTTATGAAAATATTTTGTCACCTCAGCATTATTTCGTAACTTTGCAAGGAATATTGCGTAAAGAATTGATATGATACCGACTTCTCTCTTTATAGCCCGACGTTATCTGTTCTCTAAGAAAAGAACAAATATAATAAATGTCATCTCGCTTATCTCTATGATAGGAGTTACAGTGGCCACTACCGCTATGGTGGTGGTGCTGAGTGTGTTTAACGGCTTCAGTGACCTCGTGGCTACGTTCTTTACATCGTTTGACCCGCAGATAGAATTGAGACCGTCTGTAGGTAAGACTTTCAGTGCTGATGATCCGTTGGTGGAGAAAGTCAGGTCGCTTGACATGATAGATGTGGTGAGTGAGTGCGTTGAGGAACAGGCTCTCGCTATTTACGGAGATTATCAGGCCATGGTTAATATCAAAGGCGTGGATGATAACTTTGAACGCCTTACCAGAATAAAAGATATATGCTATGGTGATGGTTCGTATAGTCTCCATGCAGCAGATTTAGAGTATGGCATACCGGGAATACGCTTGGCGCAGCAGATGAATATGACGGCACGCTTTCAAGGTTATCTGTATGTGTATGCCCCCAATCGTGAGGGACAACTCGATTTGATGAATCCTATGGACGGCTTCGTGGTGGACTCGCTTCTGTCTCCGGGTGTGGTCTTTGCTGTAGAGCAGGGAAAATATGATAAGAACTACATCCTGACAAGTATAGACTTTGCGCGCTCATTGTTTCAGTATGATAATGAGATATCGAAGCTGGAGATTAAGCTGAAGAGCGGAGTGAGCGTGGAAGAGGCAAAGAAAGAGATAAAGAGTGTTGTAGGTAAGAAGTATCGTGTGCTTGACCGCTATGAGCAGCAGGAGGATACCTTTAATATAATGAAGATAGAGAAGCTGATGGCGTACATCTTCTTGACTTTCATATTGGTGGTAGCATGCTTTAATATCATAGGCTCGCTTTCTATGCTTATCATAGACAAGCAGAAGGATATGGCAACGTTGAGGGCACTCGGCGCTCGTCCGTCGCTTATAAAGAGAATATTCGTTTACGAGGGATGGCTGATAAGCATCATTGGTGCTACATGCGGCATTTTGCTCGGACTGTTGGTGTGCTGGATACAGCAAGAGTTCGGTGTGGTTTCTTTGGGGCAGTCAAGTGGTTCCTTTGTGGTAGATGCTTACCCAGTGAGTGTGCATTACTGGGATGTGGCGCTTATCTTCGTAACGGTTGTGATTGTAGGCTTTGTGTCTGTGCTTTATCCTGTGAGATATGCAACGCGAAAAGCAATGAGAGAATAGAATATAGTAAAAATACGATAATATTATGTGTAAGGATGTTACTATAGTACAGCCGCAGAGCAATGTGCGCTCTACGGTGTCACTACGAGAAATAGCGAGTGGCGTAAAGACAAAATATACGTTGCTGTATCAGAAGGCGGCAAGTTGTGACATGAGTGCGGATGCATTGGCGCGCATGAAACGGGTGGCTGATGACACTGGCGCATTGATGGTCTATGCAGACCATTATGTTGTGAAAGACGGTATAAGGGAGGCTCACCCATTGATAGACCTGCAGGAGGGAGCGTTGCGTGATGACTTTGATTTCGGTACGGTGACGTTGGTGCGCACAGATGTGTTGCGTGAGTTCACTGAGCGTCAGTCACATGAGTATGAATATGCGGCGTTATACGCATTCAGGTTGTATATGCAGCGCAAGGGACTGATATTCCACCTCAACGAATATCTCTATACATCGGAGATGTTGGACCTGCGCAAGAGCGGTGAGAAACAGTTTGACTATGTGAATCCTCGTAACCGTGAGGTGCAGATAGAAATGGAACAGGCTGTCACGGAGCACTTGACGATAATAGGTGCGCTTGTTGACAATAAGAAATACAAGGAACCTCAGTTTACTTTGGGAGACTTCCCTGTGGAGGCATCAGTTATAATACCAGTGTTTAACAGGGAGAAGACTATAGCCGACGCTGTGAGAAGTGCCTTGAGCCAGGAGGCCTCCTTTGAGTACAATGTGATAGTGGTGGACAATCACTCTACAGATAATACTGGCAAGATATTGAGAGAGATATCAGACCCGAGGTCGGTAGTGATTGTTCCTGAGCGTACAGACTTAGGTATCGGCGGTTGTTGGAATGAGGCTGTTTACAGTAAGTCCTGTGGAAGGTTTGCTGTTCAGTTAGACTCTGACGACCTCTATTCGGGTCCTGATACCCTGCAACGCATTGTTGACTGTTTTCATGAGCAGCGTACAGGTATGGTGATAGGTTCATACCGTATGTGTGACTTTGACCTGCAGACTCTTCCGCCGGGAATAATAGACCACCGTGAGTGGACGGATGATAACGGAGCCAACAATGCCTTGCGCATAAATGGTCTGGGTGCTCCGCGCGCATTCTTTACTCCTCTGTTGAGAGAGGTGGGCTTCCCGAATACCAGCTATGGCGAAGACTATGCCCTGGGCTTGTGGTTCAGCCGTACATATAGGATTGGTCGTATATATGACGAGTTGTATCTGTGCAGACGATGGGGAGGTAACAGCGATGCTGACCTCAGCATAGACAAACTAAACAAGAACAACAGCTATAAGGATAAACTGAGGACAATAGAGCTGTTGGCACGTAAAAAGATGAATAATCAATGAGTGACAATAAACTGACGGAATTCTTTGAAAAGCAACTGCAACAGTGGCCGGATGCTCGCCAGCGTTATGATGACCTGGCAAACATAAGGACGCGTGGACTGAAGGAACTTCGCTTGCAGTTTAATCCAGCGCGTATGGTGTCAACGGGAGCGAAGATAGACAAGCAGAGTCTTGCCAAACGTCCTTGTTTCCTTTGTGTAGCCAACAGGCCCGAGGAGCAGATGACAATAAATTTTGGGCGCAGCGAGATGCTTATTAACCCATTCCCTATACTGCCGCGACATTACACTATACCGTTGAAAGAACACCGGGCGCAAGACGTGTCAGCGTTGGTTGATGAGATACAGAAAGTTCTGGACATAGACCCTACGTTAATGGTGTTCTATAATGGTCCGCACTGCGGAGCCTCTGCCCCCGACCATGCACATCTGCAGGCTGGTACGTCAGGCCTGTTGCCAGTGCAGAGACTGTGGAGTGATGATGTAGAGTGGAAGAAGACAGTGAACGGCTGTAGGATTGGTTTGGTGCGCAGTTATGTGTGCCCGGTTATAGCCTTGACGTGCTCCGCTGGGATGATGGCGCAGGGCGCCAGCGCATTGCTTGTACGCTTTGCAGACATGTTTGATATGAACATTATAACATGGCTGGAGAGCGAAGAGCAGGTAATACTGGTGTTCCCGAGAAAGAAACACCGTCCCGACTGTTATGCAGACGGAGTGCTTGTCAGTCCAGGTGCCATTGATATGGGAGGCGTAATAATAACGCCGAGAGAGGAAGACTTTGAGACGCTTGACTACAACACTGTGGCGGGAATACTCAGAGAGGTTAGCTATTCAGAAGAAGAGGTAAGAAGTTACATCAATAAGATATGAAGACAACAGAACAAAATGTCAACGTAGGCATAGTTAGGGCCTCAAATATATCATTCACGCTGAACGGAGAATATACGGCAAACGACGGAGTGTTCAGTGGCAGACAGACTGTGAGCTATGCTGACGGTCGCATATCATGGATGGGCAAGGAGTATGGAGAACTGCTGTTCGTGCCGCAGGCAGAGGACTGTTCGTTCAGTCTGGAAGATGTGGTGATAGGCGTCAACTTCCACTGGGAGCGTAAGCAGACACAGACATTCCTCGGTACGCTGAGACTTATTGTTGACGATGAGAAGATACAGGTAATCAACACCTTACCGGTGGAGAGATACTTGGAGAGTGTCATATCCAGTGAGATGTCAGCAACGTCAAGTCTGGAACTGCTGAAAGCCCATGCAGTGATATCCCGCTCATGGCTGTTGTCACAGATAGAAAACAGAGGCAAGACAAAGCTGCAGCCATCACAGGAGAACGATGCGATGGTAAGAGAACAGACAGGTGATACTATACGCATAATACGTTGGTATGACCGTGAGGACCACCAATTGTTTGACGTATGTGCAGATGACCATTGCCAGCGTTATCAGGGTATCACCAACAGTGCCAACAAACATGTGTTGGAGGCAGTGAGAGCCACGCATGGACAGATACTGACATACGACGACGAGATATGCGACACACGTTTTGCAAAATGCTGCGGAGGCATCACGGAGGAATACCGGTATTGCTGGGAGAACATTAACAAACCTTATCTCAAGAGTGTGCACGATCCATATTGCAACACACACGACACGGCAGTGCTGGCTGAGGTGCTTAATGACTATGACCAAGAGACGCAGGACTTCTATGATTGGTTTGTCTCATATACGCAGCAGGAGCTGTCAGAGCTGATAGAGAGAAAGCAAGGCATACACATCGGTCGTGTCCGTCATATAGAAACACTGGAGAAAGGCCTTAGTGGAAGAATCTCGTTGTTGAAGATAACAGGAGAATATAAGACGCTCATCATAGGAAAGGAATTGGAGATACGTAAGACTCTGTCAGACACCCATCTGTACAGTTCTGCCTTCACCGTGCATGAACAAGATGCTGACGCAGACGGTTTCCCAACCCGTTTCGTGTTTAACGGACGAGGATGGGGACATGGTGTAGGCCTGTGCCAGATAGGAGCAGCGGTTATGGGTGCGCGCGGCGTTTCATACGATGATATACTGTCATATTATTACGTTGGCGCGAAATTAGAAAAAGCATATTGAAAATGCAAACATAACTTAAAAAACGCATATCTAATCTATAATAATTATAATTAAAGACAGAAAAATGCGAGTTTTTGGGAAAATATGACTAAATTTGCATTCGTTTTTAATATAAAACATTATAAAGTACTTTATTTTCGATTATAAGAATGACATCTAAAATATCATTAGGAGCCATATTACTTGCTGTGCAGTGTATGTTGTTTTCTTGTATCAGCAGTAGTGACGAGACTGTCACCACATACGATGATGTGGCTATAACCAGCTTTACGCTTGGTACGATTAAGTGTTATCGCACGACAAAAGCGTCGGATGGTACAGACAGCACATATTCTTATACTTATTCAGGTTCGGCTGTCCCTATGCATATAGACCAGCGTAATAATACAATCTATAATCTTGACTCGTTGGTTGTTGGAAGTAATGTGTCAAGAGTCCTGGTGTCAATAGGCACGAAGAACGCAGGTATCGTAAAGTTTGAGAACCTGAATGACGACGGTTATACTTATTACTCATCAACAGACTCCGTGGATTTGTCAACGGAGCGTACTTTGTTGGTTACCTCGTCTGACGGACAGAACAGTCGTGAGTACACTGTGAAGACAGTGGTACACAAGGAGTTTGCAGACTCATTCAGTTGGAATGAGATAGCTATAGACAACGCTGCACTCGTGGCATCGTTGAAAACAATGAAGTTGCTGAAGACCTCAAACGGGCTGTTCCTTATGGGAAATGACGGGGATAATATGCACCTGCTAAAGTCTTCTGACTATGCATCATGGATGGAGTGTGGTACTGCTGGACTTCCAGAGTTGACAGACGAGGCAACCATAGCCAAGCATGATGATAAATTGTACCTGCTCAATGACGGTGTGCTTTATAGTTCTGTAAATGGCGACAATTGGGAACAGGTGACTACCGATGCATCCTTGGCGGTTGTTATTGGCGGATATAGCAATGCCGGCATAAGCAGCGCAGAGGATTTGAAGGAGATGTACGCATTGGCCAAGGATGGAAAGATCATGTTCTCGGAGGATAATGGCGTGACATGGGCAGAGGACAAGATGGAGTCAAGTTTGTATTATGATAATACAGACAAACTGCCTTACAGCGACATCAGCCTCGTAGCTGTGCCTACGGTGGCAGACAATAATGTTGTCAATGTTACGATGGTTGGTAATAAGCGCATAGGTGACTCTGATGATACACCTGAGAATGCCGTTGTATGGAACAAGATAGTAGATAAGGAGAAGTCTCAGGGCTGGTTCTATACCAATATATCATGGGAGAACCACGATTATACTCTGCCATATATGCGTGGACTGTCAGCAGTGTATTATGCTGACGGCATAGTGGCTATAGGCAATGACGAGACCACCGTTCCTTATTCGAAGATGTATTACTCTCCGGACCATGGCGCAACGTGGCACCAGGTGTCAGGTATGCATCTGCCGAAGGGCTTTGATGCTACTAACGTAGCGGCCATGGAGGTTGACGGTGACGGTTATATATACGTGGTAAGTGACGGTGACGCTGAGACAGCAGGACAGCTGTGGCGTGGACGCAAGAACTGCGAGACTTGGGAAACTCCCCAGACGTTATTCAGATAAGTGGCAGGTATGAGGCACGCTGACAGACTTCATACATACATGGTGTGCATCGCATCCTTGATGCTGTGTTATATAAGTGTGTGCCAGGTTAGAGCCCAGGACGATGTAGAATATCGTTATGAGATAGGTGCAGGTTTGGGTGCTACTACCTATTACGGTGATTTTAACTGTCGCTTGTTTGGTAATCTCTCAGCAGCAGGTGCCGCAGTATTTAAGATGGTGGTAAATCCACACTCTGCCGTCTCTGTTACGGGAATGTACTCAAAGATAAAGGGAGAGTATGACAAGGCACAGACATACTATCATCCGTTTTATGACGAAGGCTATAAATATAATAGCAGCATAGTAGATTTGTCTGTGAGGTATGAATATAACTTCTGGCCTTATGGTACAGGAAAAGAATATCGCGGGGCAGTGCGCTGGGCACCGTTCGTGGCGCTGGGTATAGGACTGACCGGAGTGAAGTGTCAGGAAAGGACTGTTGACTATGCCACTGCAGAGAGAATGACCTCAAGTGAGAGCCTGGTCACGGCAAACATTCCCTTGGGAATAGGAGTGAAATACAGATATGGCGACAGAATGAACTTCGCCCTGCAGTGGATGATGCACTTCTCTCTCTCAGACCAGTTGGATGGAGTGAAAGATCCGTATTACGTAAAGAGCAACGGATTATTCAAGAATACAGACTGTTACTCGGTGCTGATGTTCACGCTGACTTACAGTTTCTCTGCGAAGTGTCCTACATGCATGAAGGACAGATAAATGTTTTTACAAACAGACTGAAATGATAGATAAAAATAGAATACCACAACATATAGCCATTATCATGGATGGTAACGGCCGCTGGGCTACGGAGCGTGGCAAGGTGAGAACCGAGGGCCATGTAGCAGGCGTGGAGACCGTGAAGAAGATAACGGCAGAGTGTACTCGCCTCGGGGTGAAGTATCTTACCCTGTATGCCTTCTCTACGGAGAACTGGAACAGACCGCAGGAGGAAGTGGCAGCCCTGATGACATTGGTGCTTACCAGTCTGACAGAGGAGTTGTTTGACAAAAACCAGGTGCGTATGCGCATGATAGGCGACAGGAGCCGCTTGCCTAAGGATGTGCTTGAGAAGATGGAGTGGCTGGAAGACCATACATCAAAATACGAGCGCATGACGGTGACGATAGCCCTCAGCTATTCTTCACGTTGGGAGCTGACCGACGCAGTGCGTAAGATAGCCAAAGAGGTGAGGGAAGGAAAGCTGGATGCAGACGCAGTCTGCGAGCAGACAATAACAGAGCATCTGGACTCTTCGTTCCAGCCAGACCCTGACCTGCTGATACGTACAGGTGGCGAGCAGCGCATATCTAATTACCTGTTGTGGCAGATAGCATACTCGGAGTTGTACTTCACAGGTGTATATTGGCCCGACTTTGATGAGGAACAGTTACACAAGGCGATAGAGAACTTCCAGTCCAAACAACGTCGCTACGGTAAGACAGAGGCGCAGATAGAGCAAGAAGAGAAAGAAAAACGTATATAATAAGTAAAAGCAGACAACAAACAATAGTAGGAAGAGTTAACCTACCCAAGATGGCAACGATAATAAAACACATACTTGATAACAGATTGACAGCCTTTGTGGCGATGCTCATAATGCAGTGTATGCTGTGTGTGAACACCGGTAAGGCTCAAGAGAAGATCATTAATCCGGATGTCGCGTACGCTTCTCAGGTAAGGACATGCGTCGTAGGAGCGCTTAGAGTCAGCGGTGTGGAAGGTTATGAGGAGTATATGCTTACGAGTATCTCAGGCCTGACGATAGGTCAGCGTATAGCAGTGCCGGGTAACGAGATAACCGATGCCGTTAAGCGCTATTGGAAGCATGGCTTGTTCTCTGACGTGAAGATTGCAGCAGACTCCATCGTAGGAGACTCTGTCTTCCTGCATATATATCTGAAGATGCGTCCGCGTGTCAGCGAGATAAACTATTACGGACTGAAAAAGAAGTCAGAGCGTGAGGACCTGGAACAGAAGTTAGGACTGCTGAAGGGCTCGCAGATAACCCCTAACATGTTATCAAGAGCGAAGACCCTGGCTCAAAGATACTTTGAGGACAAGGGCTTCAAGAATGCAGAGATAAATATCCAGCAGCGTGACGATGTGTCTCAGAAGAACTATGTCATACTTGATATTGAGGTAGACAAGAAAGAGAAAACCAAGGTGCGTAACATTACCATCGTGGGTAATGACGAGATGACAGAGTCCAGTCTGAAGGGCGGTCTGATAAGGAAAGGAGCACTGAAGAAACTGCATGAGACGGGAAAGCTCCGCTCGTTCCTTAAGAGCAAGAAGTTCACTCCTGAGAAATATGAGGAGGACAAGAAGAACCTCATAGAATGGTATAACGAGCATGGCTATCGTGACGCAGTATTGGTAGAGGACAGCGTAAGCTCTGTTGATGACAAGCATGTGGATGTATTCTTCCATATCAGTGAGGGACAGAAATACTATTTGCGTAACATATCATGGGCAGGTAACACAGTATATAAGACAGATGTCCTGGCAAATATGCTCGGCATGAAGAAGGGTGACGTGTATAACCAGACATTGTTGAAGAAACGTCTTAGCGATGATGATGACGCTGTGGGCAACGCTTATTGGAACCACGGATACCTGTTCTATCAGCTTGACCCTATAGAGGTAAATGTGGTGGGTGACAGCATCGACCTTGAGATGCGTATCCAGGAAGGACCACAGGCTCATATCTCACATGTGAGGATAAGCGGTAATGACAGGTTGTATGAGAAAGTGGTAAGACGTGAGTTGCGTACCAAACCGGGAGACTTGTTCTCTAAGGATGCGTTGATGCGTTCTGCCCGTGAGATAGCCCAGATGGGACACTTTGACCAAGAGAAGGTACAGCCAGATATTAAGCCTAACGGAGAGGACGGTACGGTTGACATAAACTGGGACTTGGAGCAGAAGTCTAACGACCAGGTAGAGTTCTCACTCGGATGGGGACAGACAGGTGTGATAGGCAAGATAGGCCTGAAGCTCAATAACTTCTCTATGGCTAATCTCTTTAACCGTAACAAGGAGCACCGTGGCATCATGCCTATCGGTGACGGTGAGCAGTTAGGACTGAGTGCACAGACCAACGGTACTTATTATCAGGCTTACAACATGTCATATTCTACAGGCTGGTTTGGTGGTAAGCGTCCTATACAGTTCAGTGTGGGAGTGTTCTATTCTAAGCAGACCGATGTAAACTCCAACTACTATAACTCAAGCTGGATTAACAACTATTACAGTTGGCAGAGTGGATATAACTCAACACCATATAATAATATAGAGAGTTATTATGACCCTGACCAGTATGTGCGTCTCCTTGGAGGTTCCGTAGGATGGGGTAAGCGCTTACGTTGGCCTGATGATTACTTCCAGTTGTCACTTAGTCTTGCATATACACGCTATATGCTGAGAAACTGGAGATACTTCCTTATCAGTACCGGTAACTGTAATAACCTGAGCTTCAATGTGTCGTTGTCGCGTACGTCAGTGGATAACCCTCTGTTCCCGCGTTCTGGTTCAGAGTTTGAGGTTTCACTGTCAATTACTCCGCCATGGTCTGCATTTGACGGCAAGGACTACTCTAAGCTTGCTCTTGACCCTGTGTCGGTTACCTATAGTGACGAGCAGCAGGAGAAGTACCGTTGGATTGAGTATCACAAATGGAAGTTCAAGTCAAAGACATATACAGCTCTTACAAGCGGTGCGAAGTGTCTCGTGCTTATGACGAGAGTGGAAGCCGGAATACTCGGACACTTTAACAGTGATAAGAAGTCTCCGTTTGAGACCTTCTATATGGGTGGTGACGGTATGTCGGGTTACTCAAGCAGTTATGCAGAGGAGACCATCGGACTGCGTGGTTATGAGAACGGCTCACTCACTCCAAGTGGATACGAGGGTTATGCCTACGACCGTTTTGCTCTGGAGTTGCGCTATCCTTTCATGCTCGGTAATACCACCATCTACGGACTGGGCTTCATAGAGGCAGGTAATGCATGGAACGACATAAAGAAATTCAATCCGTTTGATATGAAGCGCTCCGCAGGTCTGGGTGTACGTATCTACCTGCCAATGGTGGGACTGATGGGACTTGACTGGGCATACGGCTTTGATAAGCCAGCCTTCAGTAAGTCAAAAGGCGGCAGCAATTTCCACTTCATCCTCGGACAGGAGTTCTAAGCAATCCTATGACAACGCTTTGGACGTGAATGTACAGTTTAGGGAAAATCCGTTCGTGATTAGGGAAAACATATTAGCGGCATTTATATAAAAAGAATATCTTTGCTGTGTCAAACTAAAAAAAGAGAAAGATATGAAGAAGTTACTTGTAATAGCCATCATGGCAGTGACCGCAGTCGCAGCTAATGCGCAGAAGTACGCGCTTATTGATATGGAGTATATACTTAAGAATATTCCGGCATACGAACGTGCTAATGAGCAGTTGGCGCAGGTTAGCAAGCGCTGGCAGGCAGAGGTGGAGGCACTCGGTACAGAGGCTTCAACCATGTATAAGAACTATCAGAACGAGGTGGTTTTCCTCTCACAGGAACAGAAGCAGGCAAAGCAGGATGCCATAATGCAGAAAGAGAAAGAGGCGGCAGACTTGAAGAAGAAGTACTTCGGTCCTGAGGGAGAGTTGTTCAAGAAGCGTGAGAGCCTTATGTCTCCTATACAGGATGAGATATACAATGCTGTCAAGGAAGTGGCAGAGTTGCGCGGATATCAGTTGGTACTTGACCGTGCCAGTGACAACGGTATCATCTTTGCCTCACCAAAGATTGATATATCCAATGAGGTGCTCTCTAAGTTGGGATATTGATTGTGAGGGAAGTAAAGAGTAAGGAGTAAAGAGTAGGGGGATAGTGTGTAAGAATTTAATAAATAATCAAACAGTATAAATAGAACAAATGAAAAAGACTATCATCGCAGCCATTGCTGCATTAACAATGACTATCGGTGCCAATGCACAGAAATTCGGACAGGTTGACGTTCAGGCTATCATGCAGAGCCTGCCAGAGGTAACAAAGGCTAACGGTGAGCTGCAGGCTCAGGCACAGCAGTATGACAACGAGCTCAAGCAGATGCAGGACGAGATACAGAAGAAGTCTGAGGAGTATGAGAAGACAAAGGCTACTATGAGCGCTACACAGCAGCAGCAGACAGAGTCTGACCTGCAGGCTCTTTACCAGAAGCTCCAGGAGGCTTACCAGCAGAACCAGCAGGAGATGCAGAAGAAGCAGCAGGAGTTGCTCGAGCCAATACAGAAGAGAGTTATCGCTGCTATTGAGGCTGTGGGCAAGAACGGCCAGTACACCTATATCGCACAGGCAGGCTCATTCCTCTATACAGGTGCTGATGTCAAGGACGTTACTGCTGACGTGAAGGCTGAGCTTAACAAGGCGAAGTAAGACAGGTTTATTGGACTTTTCTTAAAAATCATTTATGAGAAAACTGATATTTACAATATTTATGGTTTTCGCTTGTTGTGTCACTGCTGTGGCACAGCAGGCGAAAATTGGTTATTTCTCCTATAAGGCCATATTGGAGGATATGCCAGACTATGTTACCGCCATGCTTGGCGTGGAGACACTGAGAAAACAGTATGACGAGGAACTGAAGGCCGCCAGTGATGAGTTCAACGAGAAGTATGAGCTTTTCCTTGACCAGCAGAATATGCTTGATGAGCCTATCAAGCAGAAGCGCCAGGCAGACCTCCAGTCATTGCTCGACAGAAACACCCAGTTCCGTAACGAGTCAATGCGTCTGCTGAAGCAGGCAGAGCAGGATGCCCTCGCTCCGGTGAAACAGAAACTCAACAAGGCCATACAGAGCGTAGGTTATTCCGGCGCCTTCCTCCTTATTGTCAATACCGACAGTGAGGCTTGTCCTTATATTGACAGTAGCAGCGCAGAGGATGTTACTGCAAAGATAAAGTCATACATCAGATAAAATGTCTATCGGTGTCTTTGACTCAGGCTATGGCGGACTAACTATTCTCCGTGAGCTGCGCAGGTATCTGCCGCAGTATGACTTCACATACCTTGGCGACAATGCCCGTGCACCCTATGGCTCGCGCAGCTTTGATGTGGTATATGAGTTCACGCGTCAGGCTGTCGTAAAACTCTTTGATATGGGGTGCCATCTCGTTATTCTCGGATGTAATACAGCTTCCGCTAAGGCTCTGCGCACCATTCAGCAGCGTGACCTGCCGGTTATCGCGCCAGACAGAAGGGTACTGGGCGTAATACGTCCTACCGTCGAGGTGGTTGGCGGACTTACCAGTAGCCGCCATGTGGGCGTTGTAGCCACAGAGGGAACCATACGCTCGCACAGCTATGATTTGGAGATAGCCAAGCTCCATCCCGACATTGTCGTGACGGGACAAGCCTGTCCTCTGTGGGCTGCCATAGTAGAGGCAGGTGAGGCAGAGAGTGAGGGAGCAGAGTATTTCGTGAGGAAGCGTATCAATCAGTTGCTTGAGCGCGACCCGCTGATTGACACCATCATCCTCGGCTGCACGCACTATCCGTTATTGATGAATGCGCTGAAAAAAGCAGTCCCTGCAGGCGTTAACATCGTGCCGCAAGGCGAGTATGTGGCAACGTCCCTCGTTGACTACCTGCACCGTCATCCAGAGATTGACGCTCACTGCTCCAAGCACGGCACGGTAAGTTACTATACCACAGAGTCGCCAGAGAGGTTCAAGGAGTGCGCCAACGTATTCCTACACGAAGACATCAACGTGGAGCATATAGACTTATAGAATCCTATACAAACCATTATTATAGTCATACTCATAAGTGCTTTTGAGTATGTACAACACAGAAAGACTGTTGCAAATTTGCAGGATTAAAAGAAAATCCGTAAATTTGCAACAGTTTTATTATAGGTATAATAATTATAAGTATAATAAAATATCCCCCCCCCGGACTACATAGAATAGGACATTTTTGTCATTGCTTGATTAAAATCATGTTGACTAAAAAACGCAATCTAGGAGAGAAAGAGGGGTAAAAAATGGAAAAAGGGTGCGGAAAAATGACTTTTCGCACCCTTTTTTTCGTGAAAGCTATCACTTTACGATGTAAAAGCATAGCTTTCTCATCATCATTCGATAGCTTTTACACCATGAAAGCATAGCTTTTAGAGGGTGAAAACTATCGTTTTTTATGCTTTTTCATAACCTGCTACTGATTATCAGATAGTTACAACCCTCTGTAGATTTCGCTGTACGCGGCCAGCAGGAAATAATTTTGAAATATCGCAAGCATGAGGCGTTAAAAGACAGCGCCCGATAGGACAAAATCGTTTTTTGCCCTTTTGGGGAGCAGTGATACAAAGGAATGAAAATTCCAGCGTTGATAGATGTATGAGAGTAATCTTTTTTCTTCAAAAAGTTGCAGGAATAAAAACTTTTTAATAGTTTTGCAGGTAAGATTGTACCGCTATGAGCGGATGAATCGTATAACATATTTAGTAATTAGCGTTTACTGACGCTTGTTTTTGGTTCGTTGAAATCACCACTTTCAATTAAAACCTGTCAAAAACGAGTGGGAAGCAGATGCTACGGGTAGATTATATATTCCCGTTAGTGTGCTGATGGCTTATAATGCCATCATGCACACTTTATGGGCATATTATATCCACTGCGTAGGTGTCTCCCTGCTTTGCTTACAGGAATGGGATTGTGGTGATCCTCAACGAACAGGCAAGCAGATGTGGGACACCTACTTTTTTTATGCCTGCAAAGAAAAGAGAAAAACAAATAGGACAAGTATTTACACCAGATTTTATTGTCAGTCGTATGCTTGATAATGTGGGATATACAGTTAAAACGGATATACTTAATAAGCATATAATTGATAATAGTTGTGGTAATGGAGCTTTCTTGGCGCAAGTGGTTGAACGTTATCTAAAGACTTCGTTAGCTTGTAACCATGACCGACAGACCATCGTGAATGGATTAGAAACGTATATTCACGGTATAGACTGTGATGATATTGCTGTGTCACAATGTATTTTGCGATTGAATGATATTGCGAAGAAATATGATGTCAATAATGTTGTATGGGATATTAATTATGGTGACACACTAGAAATAAGGAAGTATGATGCTATGATGGATTATGTGGTAGGTAATCCTCCTTATGTGCGTGTTCACAATCTTAATGACTCGTATGATGCGGTAAAGAGCTTCCAATTTGCCGAAGGAGGTATGACGGACCTTTATCTAGTATTTTTTGAGATAGGTTTTAATATGTTGGCAGATAATGGGCGTATGTGCTATATAACTCCATCTTCTTGGATAAATAGTGTAGCGGGAATGCCTTTACGTAAAAGTATTATTGCGAATAGGAATCTGCAATTGCTGATAGATTTAGGGCATTATCAACCGTTTGAGGGGATAACAACATATACAATGATTTCTCTCTTTGAAAAAGGGAAGGAAACAGACTTGTTTAAATATTATACACTTGATGCAGAAGGAGAGAAGTTCGTTGATTATATAGATTATTCGGATTGTATTATTGATGGGAATATATATTTAGCAGAGAAGGATACCTTGCAAAACCTAAATGAGATAAAGACACTTAAAACTGATAAATATGTAAGAGTAAAAAATGGTTTTGCAACATTAGCTGATAAAAGTTTTATAGGTAATAATATACCTGATACCTTTATTACGATACCAATTATAAAGTCTTCTACGGCAAAATGGACAAAGTGCCTTTTTCCGTATGACAAGCAGGGGAGACCTCTGTCGTATGATACATTGTTTAGTGATGATATAATACGTGAACACTTTAATAAAGAAAAAGAGAGTTTATTGAAGGGTAAACCTGAGTTTGATGGCTGGTATTTATATGGACGCACTCAGGCCTTGGGGGACGTGTGGAAAAAGAAACTATCATTAAATTCTCTTGTGAGAAATCCAGATGATGTTAAGATAGAAGAAATACCAGAAGGATGTGGCATGTATGGAGGTTTATATATTATTGGACAAATAGATATAAGTACAGCAAGAGATTTGTTAATGACAGAAGACTTTATATCGTATGTGAAAAGTCTGAAGAAATATAAGAGTGGTGGCTACTACACATTTAATTCTCGTGATGTGGAACAATATCTAAACTATAAACTATATAAGATTAATAACCATGGACAACAAGAAATTTCTAAAAGTAATCTCAAACTCTTTTGAGCGTTTTTTGGAATGTGGAACTTCGCGTAGTACAAAAAAACTCAAACCATTGCATGGTGCAATTGCCATGGACATAGCTGAACGGTTAGGAAGTGACTATGAGGTGGTCTCTCAAGGTTGGGCTGATGACTGTGAGGCGACAATAGGGGGAAGGTATGTGGACAAGAAAGTTGATATTACGGTATTGCGTAATGGTAAAAGTGTTGGTGGTATTGCTGTAAAGTTTGTTATGCAAAACTATTCTCAGAATTCAAATAATTATTTTGAGAATATGCTTGGTGAAACTGCTAATATACGCAGTAATATGATTCCATATTTCCAAATATTTATAATATTAGATAAGTTGCCTTATTATGATAAAAGTAAAAATATAAAGCGTTGGGAAGAATTCACAGATCATAATGCAGAGAAATATACAGTATTATCCCAAGATCATATTGAGACTTTTCTTCATACTCCAAATAAAACGCTGATTTATGTTATTCATATACCAGATAATGAAAGTTTGAAGACTGCTGATGAATATATGGATTTCTATCGAAATCATCAATTTGAGATTAAATTGTCAAATCATAAATATAATACTTTTGGTGAAACTGTTATATTGAATGATTATGAAGAGTTCATAAGGAAGGTTTATCATACAATAATGTCACTTTAGTGATGATGTACACAATAATTGTTAGTAGAATAGATGCTGACAAGTGTTGTGTGTTTCCTCTGAAAAACTGTTGCGAATTTGCAGAATTGAAAGTAAATCTGTAAATTTGCAACAGTTTCTTTGTTGAAATAGTTATGAATGTGATTTCATAGAATTTGATTGTGCTAACCTATGATGTTTCATAATGGCACAGAATTATTTAGAAGAGTTACTTTAGACAATGTTCAAGCATATAATAAGGATTCTGCAGTTTGTTGTTTGTGCGTCGATGTCTTTCCTTCCTTTGGCGGGAATGGCTGATGACGCAGCAACCTTTTATGTGTTGAATTCACAAAAGGGACTAAGCAGTGACAATGTATGGCAGATTACACAACTGCATGATGGTCGCATGGTGGTGATGACCGACCGCTCGGTCGATGTATATAACGGACGTCGGTTCAATTCCATACAGATAGACACTGCCCTGTATATGCCATTGCCCGATTATACCGGCGAGACACGCCTGTTCACAGATGCAGACGACCACCTCTGGATGAAGCGCAAGAAGCGACTCTACTGCTTTGACCTGCGAACGATGAAACAACACAAGGAAGACGGTTGGACTGCATCCGATGTATTCATTGACTCATACGCATGTAAATGGTTAAGTGATGGCAAACGCTTACATGGTAACCCTGCATGTAAGGCATTGCCATTGCCTCGTGAGGCCTGCCGACTGCAAGACATCGCCGATGTAGGCGATACCATCTACGCCTTCTTTGAAACAGGAATGCTCGTGGCATATCGCAAGGATGGCTCCGTATTGTTCCGCTCGAAAGCATACGGACCAGAGCAGGCTTCGCAGTACCTGCTCACGTCATTAGTGGTGAAAGGCTTCGATGGATGCATATACCAAGTGAGGTCCGGACACCACGGCAGCATCCTGCTGGCATTTGATACCCATAGTAGAAGGTGGCGCACACTGCTTACAAGCGACAAGATGATGCACACACTGACAGCCACGCCCACCGGTTGGCTGTACGTTACCACGCCTGACGGTTATCTGCGCCTGAACCCAGTTACAGGACAACAGGAGACGTTCAGGGAGCTGCACCTGCCCGACGGGTCGGTGCTCTCAACCGGCATCAATACAGTGTTGCTCGACCGCGAAGGAGGCATCTGGTTGGGCACCTATCAAAACGGACTGCTCTATAGTTCGCCACTCTCAGGACTGTTTGCCACTCGCCCCATCGATATCAGCGTTTTCCCTATACTTACCGACATCTACCTTCACAGCCAACCGTTAGAGGTCTTTCAGGATTACGACGGTAAGCAGATTCTAACCGTCACACCACCTTATGTCAGTCATCTGGACTTCGATTACGACCAGAACTCGCTGGCGTTTCAGTTCTCTACGATGAACTATGTGCGTCCGCGCAGCACCTGCTACCGTTATCGCTTCTCTGGCGACGGCAACCAGTGGCACACCGTGTCAGCAGACTCAGTGCCGCGCCTTGTTGATGACAATGGCGTGTTCTACCTGCCTCTTGTAGGTCTGCCACCCGGACACTATACGCTCGAAGTGATGGCCACTACCAACCCAGGCCATTGGGACAAGAGGAACGTGCGCCGCATTACGTTCACTATTCGACCACCTTGGTGGCAGTCGCCCGTTGCCTTCGCATTCTACATATTAGGTGTGGGAATGCTTGTTTTCTTCTGTTTCCGACTCTACCGCCGCCGCCTTGAGCGCCAGAACCGCGAAGCCTTGCTCATGGAGCAAGTCAGACGGCTGGCAGAGCAGGTAAACCAATATGAGCACGCCGAGGCTATGGTGGTGCTGAGTGAACCGAAACCAACTCCTGACCCGTTGGACGACAAAGAACCACCAGCCCCCGAACCTACAGAACAGGAAAAGGAGTTTATGGCACGCGCCACGCAATTGGTGGAGCAACACATTGGCGACAGCCAGTATGGTGTGGAGCAGTTGGCCGCCGACCTGAACATGGAGCGCACTGGGCTGTATAAGAAGTTGACAGCCCTGATGCAGCAGTCGCCCGTCTTCTTCATTAGGAGCATACGCCTGCACCGCGCTGCAAACATGCTGCGCCGTGGCGACAAGTCAATAGCCGAGATATCCGAACTGACGGGATTCTCCTCACCAAGCTATTTCACCAAGTGCTTCATGAAGGAATTTGGCTGCCGACCGTCGGAATATCCCGGTAAATAGGGCATTTTTCTTCATCATTACCATTTTCATCTTCATTTGTTTCAGTATTATGTACGCAAAGTTTCGTAACTTTGCGGTACAATGAATCAGAGAATTATGAAGTACAAAAGAATCCTGTTGACGTGTCTGTACATTATTACAGCCACGGTTATGCTGGCCGCCAATAAAGTGAAAACGAAGGCAGCCGAAGTGAAAGTAGTGAACGGAGTGACCATCCGCGTCAGTTACCTGTCAGATGACATCGTCCGCGTGGTAAAGTATCCCGGTGAGGGGGCTATGCCAGAAAGGCAGAGCTTCTCGGTGGTGCTGAAGGAAGGCGGCAAGGTCAATACGCCCAACGTCAGTGCAACCATAGACGGCACTACGGGCAGCGTCACCTTCCGTAGTCGCGATGGCAAGGTATTGCTGCGGGAATCCACGGCAGGCACGATGAAACGCTATGAAGATGGCGCCGACAAAGGTCGCATGAGCATAGCCCAGACATGGACACTTGATGCTGGCGAAGCCATCTATGGTCTGGGACAGCTGCGCGATACAGCCATGGTATGGCGCGGACGCACTATGAAACTCTGGAACCATAACACCTATATAGCCATACCCTATGTTACATCAGAAAAAGGTTATGGATTATATTGGGATAACGCAGGAAGGAGTGAGTTTAAGGACAATGCCGAGGGCATGACATTCTCCTCTGAGGTGGCAGATGTCATGGACTACTACTTCATATACCGCGATGGCACACAGGACGGCGTGATGGCCGGTGTGCGTGAGTTAGGTGGTCAGGCCACTATGTTCCCCCTCTGGGCTATGGGCCACTGGCAGTGTCGTGAGCGCTACAAGACGAGCGATGAGCTTTGCGGCGTGCTCGATCGCTACCGTGAGTTGCAGATACCACTCGACGCCATAGTGCAGGACTGGCAGTACTGGGGATGTGACTCAAACTGGAACGCTATGAGGTTTCAAAACCCTTACTATATTAATAAGGTAGGAGACCCGGCATGGGAGAAATATCTGCCAAAGGACCTGCAGAAGATGGCTGCCGAGTATAAGGCCAAGGGACTGAAACCACGCATAAAGAGTCCGGAGGAGATGGCAGAGTATGTGCACAAGAATAATGCGCACCTGATGATTAGTATCTGGGCCAACTTCGGTCCATGGACAGAGGGCTATTCCAAGATGAAGGAGATAAACGCCCTGCTGCCTTTTGAGACGTGGCCGAGGAAGAAAGGCGTTCGCCCCTACGATGTGTTCAACCCCAAGGCACGCGACCTGTACTGGCAGCAGCTCATGAACCTATACCGTGTAGGCTTCGATGCCTGGTGGACCGACTCCACTGAGCCCGACCATTTCGAGGCTCCCGGTGATGACAACTGCATGACCTACGCTGGTACGTGGCGCTCTGTGAAGAACGCCTTCCCGCTGATGACCAACCGTGGCATATACGAACACCAGCGAGCCATAAAGGACAATACTAAGCGCTCACTGCAGATGACACGCAGCGGCACTTTCGGCTTGCAGCGCTATGGCACGTTCTCATGGAGCGGCGACATCAGTGCGTCGTGGGCGGAGATGAAGAGACAGGTGCCCAGTGGATTGAACTATGTGCTTTGCGGCATACCCTTCTGGAATACAGACCTCGGAGGCTTCTTCTACCATGAGTACCAGCAGAGTGCCAAGAACCCAGCCTTACAGGAACTGCAGGTGCGCTGGATGCAGTGGGGTACGTTCATGCCGCTGATGCGCAACCACTGCTCATCGCCCATGGTGAGCGAGATATATGAGTTTGGCAAGCCGGGCGATTGGGCATACGATGCCATGGTAGATGCAGTGAAGCTACGCTACCGCCTGTTGCCTTACATATACTCAATGATGGGCGAGGTGGTGCAACACTCAGGCATGATGATGCGTCCGCTGGTGATGGACTTCGTAAGTGACAAGAAAGCCATTCGCCTGAACGATGAGTATATGTTCGGCCACGCCTTGCTGGTAAAGCCCGTAACCGACCCGCTATACACATGGAAGGACGAGAAGAAGCGCGGACACGAGATATACCCCGAAGTGAAGAAAGCCAAGGCGCCGTATGATGTCTATCTGCCCTCAGGAACGCGTTGGTATGACTTCTTTACCGGCGAACAGTTTGATGGCGGCTGTACCGTAAAGCGCCCCACACCCATAACCGATATGCCTGTTTATGTACGTGCAGGGAGCATCATTCCATTCGGACCTGACGTGCAGTACAGCTCAGAGAAGGCGTGGGACAATCTGGAAATACACGTTTACCCGGGAGCCGACGGCCAGTTCACACTCTATGAGGACGAGGGAGACGGCTATAACTACGAGCGCGGCCAGTTTACCGAGATTACCTTCAAATGGGAAGACGCCACCCGTACCCTCACTATAGGGGGACAGAAAGGAAAGTTCAGGGGAATGCTGAAAACGCGCAAGTTTAATGTCATTCTGCCTGACGGCACTCAGAAGACCGCTACATACAGTGGAAATGCCATCAGCGTGACACTGTAACGTATTAGGGGGTTCTGAATAATCCTACCGAAACACGAAGGCAGCCTTTTGTTTTCGTGTATAAACAGAAAACTGTTGCAAATTTGCAGAATTGAAAGTAAATCTGTAAATTTGCAACAGTTTTCAACTTTCGCAAGTTATAGGAGTTAAGAAGTTAAGAAGTTAAGAAGTTAAGGAGTTAAGACATCACCTCTAAATCTAAAAACTCCATCAATAAAGTGGATAAATTCGATGATGATAATAAGACGATATTTCCTCTTACTTATGGTGCTGACATCCTCAGCTGTTGTTAATGCCGCAACAGATGTGGATTCGCTGGTAGCAACATTCCAACAGGTGCGTATTCCGAGGCTGAAGGCCACTGTAGGCCCCTTGCCCTCACCCAAGACCGATGCGCTGCCTACACTGCAGGTGCTCATTGACGGGCTGGCACGTAACGGCGGCGGCAGGCTCATAGTGAAGCCCGGCACCTATATGCTGCGTGGTTCGCTGGTTATGAAGAGTGGGGTAGAGCTGCATCTTGAAAAGGGTACTCTGCTGCTGTTCAGCGGTGAGGCTGACGACTTCCTGCCTGTGGTAAAGACACGCTGGGAGGGTACAGACCTCATGGGACGCTCGGCAATGATTTATGCCAATGGTGCGGAGAATATAGCCATCACTGGCAGCGGCACTATTGACGCGCAGGGACATATAGAGATGGCGCGGTGGGGAATGACCGCCGACACTGAAGACTTTAAGGAGAATGCCCATGGCACACATGGAGAGACCGTAGAGATGCCCGACGTGAGGCGGCTGCGTGCCCTTGGCGATGTGGAGGGCAGCGAACGAGTGTTTGGCAAGGGTACATACCTGCGCCCGTGTGCTGTGGAGTTCTATCGTTGCAGCAGGGTGCTTGTGGAGGGCATAACGCTGAAGAACAGTCCCTTCTGGTGCATACACCCTGTCTATTGCGATAACGTGACGGTGCGCGGCGTGACTATTGAAAGCCACTCGCCTAACAATGACGGATGCGACCCTGAGTCATCGCGTAACGTGTTGATAGAAAACTGCCTCTTCCGCACTGGCGACGATGCCGTAGCCATCAAGGCAGGCAGGGATGCCGACGGCAGGAGGGTAGGGGTGCCGTCAGAGAATATAGTGATACGCCACTGCCGTTTCTATTCCGAGTGTAACGGACTGTGTATAGGTTCAGAGATGAGCGGAGGAGTGCATGATGTGTATATGACCGACGTGGAGATCGGCAATGTGAAGAACGCCCTGCTCTTCAAGTCAAACCTTGACAGGGGAGGATATATACGCAATGTCTTTGTTGACAACATACGCATAGCCTCTGCCAAGGGTGCTGTGCTAAGGTTTGAGACCAACTATTTCGGTTATCGTGGCGGCAACTGGCCGTCTCAGTATGAGCACTTCCGCATCAGTAACGTCATGGCAGGCAGTGCCGAGGGCTACGGCGTGTATTATGACGGACCGGGTGTGCCTGTTACTGCTGCTGACGGTGCTGTTACCATGTCACCCACAGAGAAGAACACCGCCTATGCCATACGCGACATAGAGGTGAGCGACTTCCATGTGAAGACGGCCACGCACTCTTACTATCTCTTCAATACAGATGGCTGCCGTTTCCTGCGTTCTACGGTAAACGGCAAGCCTCTGCCTGTGCGCCCCGCTGAGTCGCTGACGAGGCAGATGTGTGATGTGTGGTAACCTTACCTTGTAGGCTTCACGGGCTTGATGTTTCCCTGCTTGTCAAAGCACATACGGTCTATGCACACCTCACGATGGGTGCCCGGTACGCCCTTGCCTCCGTTGACAAAGTCTTTGTTTATGCGGTGATATACTATGTACCACTTGTCCTTTCCAGGCACTTGCAGTATAGAGTTGTGTGCAGTGCCGTAAATCTCTTTCCCCGGCAGCTGTCTCAACACGTCACAGTGGTCTGGGTCAATGTTCAGCGGACCGAGTGGCGATGAGGCTGTGGCATAGCATACATGATAGTTAGGCGAGCCGGTGTCGTCAACAGACCACAGGAAATAATACTTGCCGTTGCGATAGAATACGTATGCGCCCTCGCGGTAAGCCCATGTGCTGAGCGTGCCGCCCTTAGGCGTGAGGTTCACCTTCGTCTCAGGCTTGATGCTTACCATGTCGTCGTTAAGCTCTGCACCTGCCATGAAGCCGTTACCCCAGTATAGGTAATACTTGCCGCTCACGGGGTCTTGGAATACGTCAACGTCAATGGCCTGTCCGCCTTTCAGTCCGGCAGGGCGGTCCTTATCGGTTATTATGGAGTGGTCAAGCGCCTTGAAAGGCCCTGTAGGACTATCGCTTATAGCACAGCTAATCTCCTTACGCTTAGATACGGGGTTGTTGGCAGAGAAATAGAAGTAATACTTGTACTTCCCGTCAGCCTGCTTGCGCTCAATGATGCACGGAGCCCATGCATAGCCGTCAGCCCACGGCACATCATCTCCCTTCACGTCGAGCATCACACCCTCGTCGGTCCATGTCTTCAGGTCTTTTGACGAGAAGACGCTGAACGTCCATCCTCCCCAACCGGGATAGCCGTCGGTGGTGCTGTATATGTAGTATTGGTTTGTCTGCTCAGAGTATAACACCTCAGGGTCGGCATGGAAGCCGGGCAGTATGGGGTTCTTCTGTGCATACATACACAGTACGGTAATCAGTGATGAAACGAGAATACATGTTTTCTTGAACATATTCATAGACTTTGTTTTATTGTTTAGTTGTTTAGTAGTTAAGTAGTTAAGTAGTTAAGACATATGCTTTGCTTATCCACTTTATTGATGGAGTTCTTAGATTTAGAGGTTATGTCTTAACTCCTTACTTCTTAACTCCTTAACTTCTTACTTCTTAACTCCTTAACTTCTTACTTCTTAACTTCTTAACTCCTTAACTCCTTACTTTTTAACAACTCCTTAACTCCTGTAACTCGAAAGTTGAGTTCTATATAAGTACAAAGTTACGAAATTATTTTGTAAAAACATCATATTCCCTGCTATAATTCATCAATACACCACGTATTTCTTTCCACCCTTGATATATATGCCGCGTCCTGTGCCGTAGCTCCTGCGTCCGCTCAGGTCATAGATGCTGATGTCCTGCGCGTACACGTTCATTTTTTGGATTATTGTACTAAAAAACAAGACTCCACACCCAGCGCTCCCTAAAAAGCGCCGGGCAAGGAGTCCCTGTTCATTCCCTCTTAACTCTCTCTGCTCCCCCTGCTCCCCCTCAACTCTCGCAGCTTCCGTTACCAGCCGGGGTTCTGCTCAAGGTTAGGGTTTTTCATACGCTCCGTCTGAGGTATAGGGAACAGATACATCTTGTCATCCCATAAGCGCAATACATTCACGCGCTCATAGCTTATCGTCCCGTTCTCGCCCTTGGTGAGCTTCATCTCCGTCACTGTCTTGAAATACTTGTCAGCCTCCTTCCATCGGCGCACGTCCCAGAAGCGGTGTCCCTCAAAAGCCAGTTCCACGAAACGCTCGTTACACAGGCGCGTCCAGAAGTCGCCCTCGGTGCCTATACCGGGCATCCCTGCACGCTGGCGTGTCTTGTTGGCAGCCTCTCGTGCCGACATAGGCAGGTCCCCTGTCGTGGCATCGGCATCGCCCAGGTACCTGTACATAGCCTCGGCATAGTTAAGGTAGAACTCGCCCATCCTGAACGTCAGCCATGTATGAAGTGATGACGTCAGTTTGCCGTTGCTGGCAAGAGATATGGCACCGTTGCAATACTTCTTCAGGTAATAGCCCGTAGGCGTAGCCCCCGTCATGGGTTCGGCATTGGCACCGCCCTGATAGGTCTGTAGCGGCGCTGCCCCTGAATACGTAGGCCACTGGTCGCCGTTCACTGCAATGGTAGCAGCCAGTCGAGGGTCGCGCCCTGCATAGGGGTTCTCCTCGTCATATCCCGACGTGGCAAAGCCTATGGGCAGTCCTGAGGCCTGCATGTCATAGGCATCCACAAGGTTCTGCGTAGGACAGTTGCCCCCTGTGCCGCCCTCTATGCCCACTGGGTAGTTATTCTTCTCCACCAGGTTATCGCCTGCAGAAGAAGAGTAGTAGCGACGGCCAAAGATGATTTCCTTCATGATGGTAGGCGTGTTATAGCTTGCCGACGCCCATAGGTCGGCATAGCTTGCCGTCAGTCCCTTGCCCCTTGCCTCAGCGGCATCGAGCAGCTGCTTGGTATAGAGAGCAGCTGTGTGATAGCGCTCAGCGTCGCCGCCCTCGTTAAACAGCGGACTCGCCCAGTACAGCGCCGCCCTTGCCCTCAGCGCCATCACGGCGAGGCGGTCAGCCCTGCCGCTCTCCTCGGTGCCTGTAGCATACTGTCCCAGGTTACTGTAGTCCTCGGTTATCTTACCTTCTATGTCGTTACACTCATCTATGATAAAGCGAAACACCTCGTCAGCCGTGCTGCGCCTCATGGCGTTGGCCTCCCCGGCAGATATCTCTCTCGTCACCAGCGGCACACCGCCATACTGCCTCACCAGGGCGAAGTAGAAGTAAGCCCTCATGAAGCGGCACTCATACTGGTAGTTCTCATATCGATGCATCTGCGCCCCGTAGTCGGCATTGAGCTTCAGCTCGTCAAAGTCCAGCCCCTGCAGCTCGCCTATCACGTGGTTACAGGTCTTGATGCCTGCATACATACGTGTCCATGCCGAGCCCTTGGCGTTGGTAGGGCTCCATGCCCCGTTATAGAAATCCTCTATGCCGTTGCCCAGCTTGCTGTATATGCTCTCGTCGGTGGCAGAGGCCTGCATGGCACCGTCAGAATAGTTGCCGAAGTCATACTCCACGGTGTTGTATATATCGGTCATGAACCCGCCCACGTTGCTGAAGTTCTTCGTTATATAGTCCTTGTCATATATGTTATACTCATGGTAGTCCATGTCGCCACACGCAGTGAGCGTCAGCGCCGCCGCCATGCCTATGAATAATCCGTACTTTTTCATATCTTACGTTTTGTTTTTGTTTTCAGTTATACCGTTACAGTTATACCGTCAGAACGTCACGCTGAGTCCCAGCGCCACACTCTTGGTCAGCGGACTGAAGCCTATGGCCTCGGGGTCGCTGTCTCCTGCCTTGCCTATGCATAGCAGGTCCACTCCGCGCACATACAACTTGGCATTGCTGATGTACTTTGTGGCTTGCAGCAGTGATGCAGGCAGGTTATAGTACACCTCCAGCGTGCGCAGCTTCAGGAAGGAGCGGCTCTCCACCCACAGGGTAGAAGTCTGGTAGTTATTGGCATTAGCCTGCGAACTCAGTCGTGGCAGTGCCGCATCGGGATTCTCCGGAGTCCATCGGTTGTCATACGCATACTGCGATATGTTGGTATTGCCCACCAGCGGCCAGTACATGCCCTTGGTATTGAGCACGGCGCTGTAGCCCCCGGCACCCTGGAACATGGCATACACTCCCAGTCCCTTCCATTCTGCTCCCAGATGGAAGTTATAGTACACTTCCGGACACGTAGCGTTGTTTCCTATCGCCACCTTGTCGTTAGCGTCTATCAAGCCGTCGCCGTTCACGTCGCGATACTTCACGTCGCCAGGCTTAACCTGTGAGAATGTCTGTACAGGACTGGCAGCTATCTCCTCATCCGACTGGAACAGTCCCTCAGCCACCAGTCCGTATATCTGTCCTACCCTGTTGCCCGTCTCCACGAGGTTGCCGTACAGCCTCGGCTCCTCCAGCATCTCCTTTATCTTGCTCTTGGTCACCATCAGGTTGCCGCCCACACAGAGCGTCACGCTGCCGAGGCGCTTGTTGTAGTCCAGTCCCAGCTCCATGCCGTGGCTGTCCACCTTGCCTGCATTCTCATACGGAGCCTCCATGCCCAGCACGTCAGAATACTTGCCTGCAGAGCTCACCCATATATCAGAGCGGCGCTGCCACCACATGTCAAAGGTAACAGAGAGGGCAGAAAACAGCCTTGCGTCAATGCCTATGTTATACTTGTATGCCTTCTCGTGGCTGGGGTTGGCAGTAGCCATCTGTCCCAGATACGTGCGTCCGAACTCAGAGTTCCATCCGCTGTCAAAGGGGTATGTGCCGCCACTCGTAGAGTATTGCTGTGCATAGTAAGTCCACACATTGTCACCAGGCAGGTAGTCGGCATTGATGATACCAGCCGAGGCACGCAGCTTCAGAAGGTCCACCCATGCAGCCTTCTGCATGAACCTCTCCTTTGATATAACCCATGCGCCCGACACCGTAGGCGAGAAAGCCCACTTGGAGCCCGGAGCCAGCCTGCTGCTGCCGCTCACCACCAGTGCGAGGTCGGCATAGAGGCGGTTGTCATATCCGTAGTGAGTCCACCAGCTGTAGTTGCGCCTGTACAGTGTATTGTTTATGCCCTCAGGGTCCTCATACTCATATTCATACTTCAGCTGCGTATATACCCCGTGCTTGCCGAAGGTATTCTCGTATGCCAGTCCCCCGTCGAAGTGCAGCCTGCGGCTGAAGGTGTTGACCGCCGCCCCGGTGCCCATGGTAGAGTCGCTGCCATATAGAGCCCTGCCAGCCACAGGCTCCTCCTCGCCGTCAGCCCATGTGGGGGTGCTCACGCTGTACATATAGGTCTTGGAGTGGTCCTCATACAGGTTAGAGGTATTGTCATAGCCCACGCGTACGGTGCCGCTCAGTCCCTTCAGCCATGAGGAGAGGTCCTGCTTCAGCCTCACGTCAAAATACAGCGAGCGCGTATGGTTCTTGTAGTAGGCAGCGCCTATGCTCTGCGCCACAGGGTTGGAGGTGCCAGCCCACGTGTCGCTGCCGCCCCACATGCCGTTCTCATCCCTTACGGGGAAGGCAGCCGACGGCACGTTATATACCATGCTCCACAGGTCTGCCTCCTTGCCCGGGCGCGATGTCTCCTGCAATACGCCGAGAAGGTTCACCCTTACGTCAGTAAGCGGAGTAAGCTTAATGTCAAGATTCATGCGCAGGTTACCCTTCACATACTTGTCTTGCGTGGAGTAGCCCTCGTTCTCACTGGGATTCTTAATGAAACCCTTGTCTGATATCAGGTCAACCATGGTGTAGTAACGGAAATTCCTGGCACCGCCACGAAACTCTATGTTATACTTATTCGTCATGGCACAGCTGCGGAATGTCTCATCCACCCAGTCCACGTCAGGATACAGGTAGGGCATGGAGCCGTCACGCAGGGCATTCAGCTCCTGCTGGCTGTAGCGCGGTGTGAGTCCGTCGTTGGTGCGAGCCTCGTTAATGGCGAGTCCGTAGGTGTATGCGTCAACAAACTTAGGTTTCCTTACCAGCGAGTTGAAGAGATGATCGTACGTAAACTTGATGCTGCGGCTCTCAGCCTTGCCGCGCTTTGTGGTCACCAGCACCGCCCCGTTAGCGCCCTTATAGCCATAGAGCGCCACGGCAGCCGCATCCTTCAGTATGGAGACGCTCTCCACCTCCTCAGGCGTTATGCAGGTAATGTCACGCTCTATGCCGTCCACCAGTATGAGCGGCGCATTGTTACCGTTGAGCGTCTGCAGGCCACGCACGTAGAAGGTAGGGTTCTGCGCAGCATAGCGTCCGCCGTTTTGCAGTGATATGAGTCCGTTGCCCTCGCCTGTTATGCTGTTGCCTATGTTCTTTGCGCTGCGACGGTCAGTCTTGTCAGAAGTGATAACCGACACCGCGGCAGTCGATTCTTCTATGCCCGTCACCATGTCAGCACCCACGTCCACCGACCAGCCCATGCCGCCGTCAGCCTCGTTGACGTCCTCATTCTGCGCCCATGCCGGCATCACTGTCGCCGCCAGCAGTGAAAGCGTTATTATGTGTGTTCTGTTCATTGCTTTACTCTTGTTTTATATATTTATGTGTGTGTATATAAGGAAAAAAAAAGTTACCACCCTACGTTCTGTATCAGTCCGTAGCCCTTGTTCACCTCAGTGACGGGGAACGGCTGCAGATACCACTTAGGGTCAAAGCCGTTGGTCCACCAGTATCGCGCCCCGGTGGTAATCTGGAAACGCTCATAGTCAAAATGAGAAGGCTCGTAGAAGTTAGGGTCTGTCACTGCCAGATTCTTGTTAAACGATTTGTTGTACCACTGGCTCTCATCACGTCTCCACTCGCTGCCATCCCTCACCAGTCGGTATATACGCAGACCATGCAGAGGGCGCTCAAACAGATCGCCACGCTTGTAGCGAATCATGTCGAAATAACGCTCCAACTGGAAACCAAGGTCACAGGCACGCTCACGCAGTATCTCGTTGAGCAGAGCATCCTTGTTGTTGAGAAGATCTTTGTCAGGATTACACTCCACGAGTCCTTTCAGTCCCACACGTGCTCTGACGGCATCCACATACTTTATTGCCTCTGCGGCGTTGTTGTCAGCCTGCAGCAATGCCTCTGCATAGGTAAGGTAGATGTCGCTAAGCATTATGGCGTTCCACTGTGGATACTTCCTGCGATATACCTCGCCCACTATGTATTTCAGCATACGATAGCCTGTTCCGTATTTTCCAGAGTTCGTCTTTGAAGACTGTCCGACCTGAGTGCCGCCAACCCACATCTCCCAGTTAGCACCGCTGGAACGACCGTCTCCCCAGTTAAGGGTCTGGCGTGCTCCGTTAACCATTACGGTTTCATACAGACGTGGGTCGCGAGTGTATTGCAGGTTCTGCAGCAACTGCTGCCCTGGCACGGTGTCTCCCTTTACGAACATATAGTCAAGCTTGCCCTCTTGTTCTGCCTTGTCCCAGTCAAACGGTGTACCGTCAGCCCATGGGAACATCTCAACGTACTCTTGAGTAGGACAATAGGCGAAGCGGTCATTGCCGCCACTGCCGTCAGCCTTGCCGCCCCATCCGAGGTTGTACCAGCCATAGTCATTGCCATTGGCAGATTTACTTCTGCGGACACTGTGCAGTATCTCCGGGCTGCTCTCGAGAATGTATCCACTGCGGTAAGCATAGCGATAGTCCTCCTGAGTGTTGCCGAGTGGCTGCACAAGGTGGTAGTGACCATTTGCTGCCATCTTGCTGAAGAAGTCAGCACAGGCTTCCTTCAGTTGTTGCCAAAGTTCAGGCTTCTTACCTCCGTACCATGCACACTCGCTTGCGGCAGAGGTATATTTGCCAGCATAGTATGGCTGGTCATCGTTGAAGAGAGGTGATGCTGCAAAGGCAAGCACTTTACATTTCAGTGCCATAGCACCAGCCAAGGTCCAGTGTCCTGTCTCTGCTGCCGCATCAGAACCAGTATATGCCCATGGCAGGGCGTTGTTGCTGATTACAGTGTTCAGCAGTTCAAGCATAAAGCCCACCGTCTGTTCTACACTGGCACGAGGCAGGTCATAGCTGCTCTCCGAACCACTGAATGAGTTACGTACTATAGGCAGACCTCCATACCAACGGAAGGCAATGAAGTATGTGTATGCCATAAGGCAGCGGGCTTCATCTTTTATGCGAGCCTTCTCTTCGTTGCTCATGCCGGGTACTGCGTCTATCTTTTCTATAACCACCCAGCAGTGGCGTACATTTTCCCAGATATACTCGTTAGTATATGGGTAGATGTTACCATTCTTGTTTCCGTCTATGGTAGATGTCAGGGAACCGTTATAGTATGAGCCGAATACGATGGTATTGTTGAACAATAGATGGAAATCATCGCCCAGAGCATCGGGCATACCCTTCCAGTAGTTCTGACACTGTGGTGGGTTGTTGGTTGAGTTTGTTGGCAGGTTGTAATACTGTGTAGAGTATATGCCAGCCAGGAAGTTACGTGTGTACTCTGGATTGGAGAACACAGTATCGGCTGTCACCGTTCCGCCCGGGGCTTTCTCAAGGAAGGCATTGCCAAACTTTATGGTGTCGGTGCATGAGCCTAAGGCTAATGACATCAGGGCTGCACCTAATATATTTGTCTTGTTTAGTTTCATCTCTTAAAAGTTTATTTTCAGACTTGCAGTATATGTTCTCTGAAGAGGATACGAAGGCGATGTGCTGGCACGTGTCTCAGGGTCTCCCCATATATACGGTGTGAATGTCAGCAGGTTATATCCGCTGAGTGCCACTTGTGCATTGCTGATGCCCAGTTTCTTAAGGAATGGGAAGTGCATGTTGTAGGCAATCATCAAGGTCTTCAGACGCAGGTATTTTGCATCTTTCTCATACAACTGACAATCCTGATAGTTATTCACTTCTCCGTGACTCCATGATGCTCGTGGATATTCATAGTCTTGACCTGGTGCATCGGCGCTCCAAGTGTTGTCAAGGTGATATCTCAGCAGTCCTCCACGGTCTTTGGTGGTGCGGTCGAGGAAAGGATAGCGGAATACATCGCTGATGACGCGTGAAACATTCCATGCTGCGGTCCACTGCATATTAAACTCAAAGTTCTTCCATGCAAAGCCCGCATTGATGCCCGCCATGAACTCAGGGTCGTCGGTATAGCCCAGATTGCGTGTCTTGTCGTTGCCGTCGATATAACCATTATGGTCAAGGTCAACGAAAACGGCGTCGCCGTCTTTCATCTCTACCAGTTGCTGTGGGAAAGGCTCTCCGAAGGTCTCCTCGTAGAGGCGCGGAGTGTCTGCATCGTAGAAGCGGAAGAACTGGTACATATAGCGTGAGCCTATGCGATGGCCCTTCTCATACTGGTAATCGTTGTTGAGCGGAGCCTCCTTCTTCTCTATTATCTTGTTCTGGTTGTGTGAGAGGTTGACGGTGGCCCAGTAACGGAAGTCCTTGCCTATCTTGTCGCTCCACTTCACAGAGAGCTCCCATCCCCAGCTGTTGACCACGCCGAGGTTAGAGTAAGGAGGGTCAAAGCCCGTGATGGATGGTGCTGTATAGTCTTTCAGCAGGATGTTGGTGCGGTGCTCATGGTAGTAGTCGAAGGTGAGGCGCAGGCGGTCGTTGAGGAAATTGACGTCCACGCCGTAGTCTTGCTTGAAGGCCTTCTCCCATGTCACGTCGGGGTTGTTCTTGTTTTTCACGTCCTCATAGTATGCGGCGTAGAGGTT
>JAFXZU010000029.1:0-12297 GCA_017541085.1 Prevotella sp. | reverse complement strand
GCTATCTTCACACCCTCGTTCAGTTTCTCCAGCGTAGGGTTGGTCATAACGCCGGGATTCTCTACTATTGTCTTGCCGGCCTCACGCAGTATAGCCACCACCTGGTCATATATGCCGTTGCGCTTCACGCTGCCGCTGCCATAGTTCAGCAAAACCTTGTTGCCATAGTTCTTTAACTCTTCCTTAAGGTAATTCAATGAGTCTTTACCAAAATAGAGTTTGGTAGGGTTATGATAAGAAAAGTTTCCTTGCATAGTTGTATTTTTTTTGTTGTTACTGCTGCAAAGTTACGATGTTTTTTTGATATCTCTGTTTCACAAAATGCGTCATGATTTTCACTTTTTGCCTAAATCGTTTGTCTATATATAAATAAATGTGTAACTTCGTAAACATGAAGGCGGATTTCAAATACTCAACAGATTTCTATGGGATGAATGCCAGTGAGTTAAGTCACTGTTGTATGCACCTGCTGTGTACTGCAGGCGAGGGCAGTTTCGTGTTTAATGAGCACTGCTATCACATCGCGCGAAACGATTTGGTGGTGATACCTACGCCCTGCAAGGTGAAAAATATTGCCGCCCATGCCGATATGCAGGTGGAGTGGTTTGCTGCGGGTAATAAGTATCTGCAGAATCAACTGCCGTCAAACAACTACAGCATAGGCGGCAGCATATCCCTGAACCAAAACCCGGTAATAAGGCTCACCGACGAGCAGGCGCAACATCTACTGGACGACTTCCACCGTCTGCGCGACCGTATGAACGACAACCATCTGCAGTTCTATGACAAACTGATGGGCAGCATGTGCCTCACCATGATGTATGACATATTCGAGGCGCATGCCCAACGTGATGCCTCTGCCCCCCACACTGACCGTACGGCATACATAGTGAAGCAGCTAATGGCACTGCTTGCCACAGGTGTCAGTCGCACGGAGCGTGATGTGAGCTACTATGCCGAGCGACTCAATGTGTCGCCGAAGTATCTCTCGTCCACCGTCAAGCGTGTTACGGGCCACAGTGTCACGTCGTACATAGACCGCCACACGGTGCCTATACTGAAAGACTTCCTGGACGATGAGCGCTTGTCGCTCACTCAGATAGCCGACCTTATGAATTTCACTTCGCTCTCATATTTCAGCCGTTACTGCACCAAGCACCTTGGGCAGTCGCCCAGCGAATACCGTCAGAGTCTGCAACCGAGGAGATTACCGCAATTGTAACCGAATTGTAACCATGTTTTTTCTTTCGTGTGGCTTTTGTTTAGTATCTTTGCAAACGTAATAATATATATATGGAAATAGATTTGATATTCAGGTTACTTGGTTCGCTGGCACTGCTCATATACGGTATGAAGACCATGAGCGACGCCTTGCAGAAGATGGCAGGCCCAAGCCTGCGACATGTGTTGGCTCGCATGACCGGCAACAGACTGAACGGAATGCTTACAGGTATGCTGGTGACTTGTGCCGTGCAGTCGTCATCTGCCACTACTGTGATGACAGTGTCGTTCGTGTCGGCAGGACTACTCACGCTGGCGCAGGCCATATCTGTAATAATGGGTGCCAACATCGGCACTACGCTTACGGCATGGATTATGTCGCTAGGCTACAATCTAGACCTTACCCTCATAGTGTTCCCCGCTTTCCTTGTCGGCATGGTGCTCATATACAAGAAGCGCCACCGTGTGGCAGGCGATTTGCTCTTCGGACTGGGTTTCCTGTTCTGGTCCTTGGTAATGCTGAGCAGCGTAGGTCGCGACATGGACCTTGCCCACAATGCCGATGTGGTAAGTTTCTTCGCTTCGTTTGACACCAACAGCTATCTCACTATTCTGGCTTTCCTCGCTGCTGGTACCATAATAACCTGCGTGGTGCAGTCATCGGCTGCGGTGATGGCAATAACTATTCTGCTCTGTTCTACCGGCGTACTGCCTATCTACATGGGTATAGCCTTGGTGATGGGCGAGAATATCGGCACCACGGCAACGGCAAACCTTGCTGCCCTCGGTGCAGGTACAGAGGCTCGCAGGGCAGCACTGGCACACCTGCTGTTCAATGTCTTCGGTGTTATATGGGTGCTCATAGTGTTCTATCCTTTCGTAGATATGGTGTGCGGATTCGTAGGCTATGACCCGTTATCGGCTGGGCAGTCGGCACGTATCCCCGTTGTGCTCGCCATGTTCCATACCTGCTTCAACGTCCTAAATACAGCCCTGCTCATAGGACTGATACCACAGCTGGAACGTATAGTATGTAAACTTCTGCCGGAAAACAAGACTGACGAGAAACAGCCCACCACGGTGCACTTCATCAGTGGCGGCGTGATGCAGACCCCTGAGATAGCGGTGCTGCAGGCACAGAAAGAGGTGGTGCACTATGCAGAGCGTATGCACCGCATGTTTGGCATGGTGTGCGCGTTGATTGACGAGAAGGACAAGAAGGAGCTTGAGGCACAGTATGCCCGCATAGAGCGCTATGAGACCATAGCCGATAACATGGAGATAGAGATAGCCAACTACCTTGAGCAGGTGAGCAACGAACGGCTTTCTGACGATACAAAGGAAAAGGTGCGTATGATGCTGCGACAGATAGGCGAGCTGGAGTCCATCGGTGATGCTTGTTTCAAGATAGGACGCACCGTAAGGCATCTGCGCAAGGGTAAGGAGGATTTGACTGCCACGCAATACACCATGATACACGATATGCTACGGCTGGTAAACGAGGCTGTGGTACAGATGATAGTGGTGGTCAGCGGCAGGCGCAAGGACCTCTCGCTCAGTGATTCCCTCTCCATAGAGAAGGACATTAACGAAATGCGCGACGTGATAAGGGTTGAGACTGCCAACAATGTCAATGCTCATCAGTGCTCCTATGCCCTCGGCACTCTGTACGGCGATATCGTGGCAGACTGTGAGAAGATTGGCGACTATGTGATAAATGTGGTGGAGGCACGTCTGGGCAGGCATACGCTTGACTATAACGGTCTGCAACTGAACCTTGACAAGAAGGCTGTCACCATTGACGGAGCTCCTGTAAGTCTTACCCCTACGGAGTTCGCGCTGCTCCACCTGTTACTGGCAAACCGTGGTAAGGTGCTCTCGCGCCAGCAACTGATGGGCACTGTATGGGCTGGGGTAGTGGTGACCGACCGCACGGTAAATGTCAATATCACCCGTCTGCGTAAGAAACTGGGACCTTATGCCCGGAATATCGTCAGCCGTACAGGCTTTGGGTATATCTTTGAGGAATAGACTGTCCTCCTCCGGTCTTCCCCAAAGGGGAGAGATGATAAGTGACTCGGTCATTCATCCCTTCCCACCTTCGTTCCTTATAATATATTCAAATTTGTCAAATTTGTTGTAGCCAAGCGTTTCAAGATACGCCTGGCTTTTTTTTATGTCTTCCTCAGTGTTATGGTTTGGTATATGGGGCAGGCGCAGCGTGATGCTTGGCAGCAGTTCGGCGTGCTCTGAGGCAATCCACTTCAGGTTGTCGATGACGCGCTCATTGCCAGTGCCGGAATATGCCTTGTATATCTCCGGGTTCATGTCCTTGATGTCTATGAGCCACTCTTTTGCGTATGGTATTACCCGTTCCACGTTCTTGCGTGGCACGTTGAGGCTGGTCTCAATGGTTATGCGCCATTCCTTCGGACACAGCTCACAGAAAGCCTTTATATACTCGCTGTGAAGCAAGGGCTCGCCGCCGCCGAATGTCACTCCACCGCCGGTGGCAAGGAAATACAGCTGGTCTATGCGCACCTCGTCGATAAGTTCCTCCACGGTGCGCTCCATGCACATCGTGTCATTCGTTATGCTCTGCGGGTTAAGGCAGTATTTGCAGCGCAGCGGACAACCGTGGAATGCCACAAGCGTTGTCACTCCTTCGCCGTCAACCGCCATCCGGTGACGCGCTATGCCTATCAACTTGCCTGTAAGTTCAGTATTTGGCATGGTGAGCATTAGTTTTATTTAGAAGGGTTGCTACACTCAATTTTGACGTCAGCAGTAGTATCTTTATTGTATTCTACTTTACCTTCGACTGGCACTTCTCCTGTTACTTCTATGATTTCTTTGAGACTGTCCACTTCCTGTGTTCGTGGCACGTCTCCCTGTTGAGTTCCTTTTATGCCGCAACTGCTCAGCGTAAACATACCCACAGATATTCCTGCAACCATCGCCGCCTTGCCGAGCAACTGGCGCTGGTGCAACTGTTCTTCCAAGTAGCGCACCTCAGCCTCGCACTTAGGGCATGTGCCGAGGCAGTCACCCTTATACTGACATTCCTCCACCACATATTCAATGTCGTTAGCCTCGGCAATCTGCCGACGAATCTCTTTCAATATCTTGCAAGTCCTCTTTCCTTTTGCCATAATTATCTATTTAGTGGGGTTCTGTAAATTAGTTTTGTTATATTCACGCTATGCCTACCAACTCAATCTCAAATATCAGAGTAGAGCCGCCGGGAATGCCGGGCTGCGAGAACTTGCCGTAACCCATCTCGGCAGGGATATACACCTCCCACTTGTCGCCTATGTGCATCTGCTGCATGGCGATAATCCAACCTTCGATAAGGTCGCAGAGCCTGCATGCCAACGGTACGCCACCCCTGCTGCTGTCAAACTGCTTGCCGTTGATGGTCTTGCCTGTATAGTGTGCGGTGATGATGCTGCGCACGTTAGGCTGTTTGCTGTCTTGGTTGCCCTCGCTCAGCACCTTGTAGTATATGCCTTTGGGTAGAGCCTTTACTCCCTCTTCCTTAGCCTTGGCCTCCAGCCATGCCTTGTTCTGTAGTATGTATTCTCTTTTTGCCATAGTCAATGTTTTTACAGAAATATAACAGGAATTTATGATTTCAGTTTTATTTTAGACAAATATCGTTTATATTGTATTAACATGAATTACCATGAATTATACAGAAATTGTTCATGAATTTATAAGTAAAACGGCTCCATGTTTTTATTTAGCAAAATACATTCGTTGGTTTCTTTAAGAAAGGCATAGCGTTCGCCTTGCAGGCTGTCCTGCCCAAAGTTGATAAGTAATCCTATAGGTTTCTTTGTCAAACGAAGATAGTTAAATAATTGTGCACGATGAGCAGAGTTAAGCTCACTGACAGATTTTAACTCAACAATAATATCATCAACAACCAAGTCCATTTGGTAATGTTTTTCCATTTTGTGGTTTTTATAGTAGCATGGCAGGAACTTCTCACGTTCATTACTTATCCCCCTGTCAAGAAGTTCTAAATGTAGAGCCTCATTATACATAGGCTCAAGCAGTCCGCTTCCTATTTCTCTATGTACTTCCATGGCTGCGCCTATTATATTATATACTTTATCCTTGTATATTTGTACATTTAACATATTGCTTTTATTTATGATTAATTCCTGTAAAATTTCTGATAATTGCTGTAAAAAGGTTCCATTTCTTTATTTAATAAAACACACCGCCAACCAGCGTCAGGTATTCAGGCAGTAAGCCTCGCTCGTTCCATTTTATCTCTATGCCCAGTAACTCCTTCGCCGTCTTGCTGATGTCGAAACCGTAAGCCTCTAATGACGGACGCACCTTGTCGGGATGCCTGCAAGGCTTGCCCTCTATCCTTGCACACTGTGCATCTCCGCAATAAGGACATGAGCCTGCGAAACCGAAGCACATACCACCTGATAACCGTTCCAACTCCAGCAGTTCCTCATTCAGTGCCGTCGTTACGGGATGCATCATGTCGCCTGCGGCAGACAGCGGCAGATTCTTGTCATGCGGCGTAACCTTCACACCAATAATCTGTACCCTGTCATACCTCTGAAGCACCGTGAGCGGGTCATGGTCATACGGTGGACAGCCATAGCGACGCCCGTAGTTACCACACTGCTGACACAGTTTCAGAAAATAGTCAGCCCTGCGAAACCTCTCGATATACGTCTCGGCGTCCAGCTCCGCCGTATATCTCTCCGTGGTGTATGTGCGTTCTGTCATCAGTGGTGTTCGTCGTTTTGTTTGATGGAGTCAAAACCTTAAATAAGGAAGAAACTATTGCAAAGGTAATAAAATATTATTTAATTGCAAAAAGAAGAAGGACATGAGGATGCCGCGAGTGATAGTCGGAGGAACTGACATCTGAGGGAGATAGCGCAAGATATTTGTGCAATAACTGCGGTTGCTTCTGCGTTTAGTATATAAAACAATTGTATATGGCAGAGCAAGAGAAATGGAAATGGCAGGAGCCAGGTACTACATGGAAGGGTGTCGGGTTGTATCATGTTACATTGACTATCCCTGACCGCAGGCCTCTATTGGGGAGGCTGGAGGTGCCTGACAATAATCCAGACAAGGCTGTGGTGAGGCGCTCGGCGCTGGGGAATGCGCTGGTGGACAGTCTGCTGGATATTCCGCATTATCATCCAGAGGTGCAGGTGCTGCATTTCTGCTTGATGCCTGACCATCTGCATGCAGTGTTGTACGTAAGGCGAACCATGCCCACAGGCATCCGGGGCGTAGTGAGGGGATTCTGGCAGGGAGCAAAGAAGCTGGGGAGGGCCTGGACGGCGGCTTCTTCTGCTGCTTCTGCCCCGAATTATATTCGGGGAAACTACCAAGAAGGACAGAGGTGCAATCAAGGGAAGCCGGGAAACTACCAAGGAGAACTAGGAAGCAGCCAAGAGGGGCTTAGGGGCAATAGCCTTCGGGATGAAACGACGCGGCTGGAGACATCTGCGGCGAGCCTGCGTGAGCGAGTGGGTGAGGAGAGCTATTGCCAGCTGTCTCCTGTCTTTACGGAGATGCCTTTCATCCGTCCGATGGGGCATAACACGCAACTGCCTAACACTATACGGTATATAGATATGAATCCTCAGCGGTTAGCCACCAAACGGCAGAAGCCAGGCTTCTTCTGTGTGCAAAGGAATATAGTGATAGGTGGACGCAGCTATGACGGTGTGGGAAACACAATGCTGCTGATGGTAGAGAAAATGGCTGTAGTGCACGTGCGTAGCGCTTTGGTGAAAGCAGCGGAACGTGGCGATGCTGAGGCGTTGCGTAATTACAAGAACTCGTGTGTACTGGCGGCTCGCAAGGGGGCAGTGATGGTGTCGCCATTCATCTCCCCTCATGAGAAACAGGTGATGCAGGTGCTTCTGGATGAGCAGTGGCCGTTCATCTGTCTTACTGATAATGGCTTCCGTGATTATTACAAACCGTCGGACGCTCTTTTTGATGCCTGTGCAGCAGGGCGTGTCCTGATATTAAGTCCCTGGCAGTATGATGCCGCTAAGCGGCACATCAGCCGTGCGGATTGTGTAGCGCTCAATAATATGGCAGAGGAAATAGTTCAATGTTATTTGGCAGTTTGATAGGTTTTGTTCTGTTTTGCTTTACAAAGTGTCAAAATGGGAAATGCCGCCAGAAAACTCAAAATAGAGTTTCTGGCGGCACTTTTTAGGTGTCTATGGGGGCGAAAATAGCTCTTTCAGTGTCAAAGCATAGCTTTTACATGGTGAAGTGATAGCTTTCATCTTGTGAAATCATAGCTTTTACAACGTAAAATGAATGCTTTTACAGCGTGATTCGATAGCTTTTACAGAGCGATAAAGTAGCCTTGAAAATTAAGCTCTTAATTATCAGTGGTTTGCAAAATGCGGAATTTTCGCCTGTACGAAACCGGATGGAAATCATTTTCAAATATCGCAAGGAAATCGAGGTTGCGAAAATCAAAGTGTAAGCAAAAGCTACTATTCCCTGACAATAATGTCATCTGCGGTTTTGCGGACTTTCTCCTTCGGTGCGTCGGCGGCATAGCCGAGGGGAATGAGGACGGCTGGTTCCTCGTTGGCGGCGAGGGAGAACAACTGGCGGCACAAATCAGCGTCGAAGTTGCATACCCAGCAGGTGGCGAGGCCCTGTTCCGTTGCTGCCAGACAAAGGTGCTCCACTGCAATGGCGATGTCGATGTCGCCGTGGTGCTTGCCGTCAGAGCGCACCCACTCCTCGTCGTGGAGTATGGAGGCTATGACATACATGGGGGCGGTGGTGAACCACTCACGGTTATAACACTGGCGCAACTTCTCCTTGTCGTCGTCACTGCTGATGACGTGGAAGCGCCAAGGCTGTTTGTTTACTGCCGACGGAGCAAAGCGCACGCACTCCATCACATAGTCCACCTTCTCTTGTTCTACACTCTTAGCCTGATAGCTTCTGCAGCTGTATCTCTGTTTTACTAAATCAAGGAAATTCATAGTTAATTCGTAATTCATAATTAGTGTCTAATAGACCACACCTTATATGTAATCTGTTTGCAAAAATAGGAATTATCTGGCAAACTGCCAAACATGTTCAGGATAAATTTATGTGATTAGTGCACAAGCCTTGTTTGTATTGTCATCGGTAGTGTGAAATGAATGAAGAAAAGTTTGTGTGTTTCTCAGAAAATTTTTACTTTTGCAGTATGGATTTGAAAATAAAGGTAAAGACAATGGCGCAGCAGTTGCTGCGCAGTCCGAGGGAGTTCCCCGTTGAGGCCGCCATGGGCGTGGTGTTCTTTTTGATAGCAGCGCTTCACACTTCGTCCAGTCAGTGGGCGGTAAAGATAGCAGACTATTTGCAAGATGATGTATTGGTGCTCTTTGTGCCGCTGATAGTGCTGACGTTCCGTCTGCACAGGGTGAACCGCTGGGCATACATACTGTCAGGCTTGCTCTTCATACCGCTGATGGCGATAGACTTGAAACCATTTCTGTCTACTAACGGCTTTGGGTTTACTTATGTGCTGGCAGCCATACTGCTTGTGGCGGGTACATGGAAGATGGACAACCGCAGCTTTGCCGCCCACGCCTTGCATGTGGTGACGATGCTGTTCTTCGGCGTGGTCATCAGTGGACTGCTGACCTTGACTGTCATAGCCATAGTGGCATCGTTTGTCTATATCTTTGACATCACGCAGCCTGTCCACTTGTATAAGTACATCCTTGAGTTTATATGGTTTGCCATAGCTCCGCAGGTGTGCTGCTCGCTTATCTCCCATGATGAGGACAAGGTGAAGGAGCCGTCACGCGTGCTGACCATCATACTGAACTTCATACTCACTCCGGCTGTCATCATCTACACAGTAATCTTTTATGTATATTTCATAAAGATAGCACTGGAGTGGGACTTGCCCAAGGGTGGCGTGGCATGGATGGTGATGGGCTTCATCACAGTGGCGCTCATAGGCAGGTTGATGCAGTATGTGCTCAGTAAGCGATACTATGACTGGTTCTACCGCCGCTTCCCGCTGATAGCCGTGGCTCCGCTGATACTCTATTGGATAGGCTCTATCTATCGCATACGCCTATACAGCTTTACCGAGAGCCGCTTCTACCTGATGGTGGCAGGCTTGCTGATGACACTATTCGTGATGATGCTGCTGTGGCGCCGCTCACGCCGCTTCCAGTTGATGGCGCTCATCTCCGGCGCAGCCATCATACTGTTTACATACATCCCCGGCATATCAGCAAAGAGCATAGGACTGCGCTGTCAGACAGCACGCATGGAACGCTTGATGCAAGACCTGAAGCTGATAGACAAAAAGACAGGGAAGTTGGTGGCTTATGTTGACGTACCTACTATACTGAAGGACAGCCTGCAGTGTAATCGTTATCAGGATGTGTGCAGCGTCATAGATTATGTGAGGGAAGACATGGGCTATGACGAGTTTACACAGCAATATGGAGTGTGGGATTATAATGATTATCAGTTCGTCTATAATAAGGAGGCAGACGTTGTAGCCGATGAATCGCTTATGCTTGACAAACCTGTTGCTTTGGGCGAGTATAACATTATGATACCAGCGTCGGCATATGCATACTCCAGCGATTACTGTGATGGCACGTTGACGGTCACGATGAATGAAAAGATAGTGTTGACCTATCCTATTGACAGTATAGCGGAGCATACCCCGGGGATGAAGAATCATCCAGAGAGGTTACATGTATATAAGAATGACTCGCTGCTTGTGGTGGTGAACGATATCTATGTGCACAACAAAGAATACATTCGTGCAAACGGGAACGACATAAGTCTGTTCCGCAGACAGAGGAAGTAAGTTGGTTTGTAGTTTGCAGTTTACGGTTTACGGTTTACTGTTTACTGTTTGACTCAAATGCAGGCAGGGCTTGCATATTTTAATAACATCAATATATATATAGAAATGAAAAAGACTATTCTTCTTGTCATCCTTATGGTGATGACATTTGTTGGAGCGATGGCTCAGGAAAAGGGTCCTGCGGTGGTGGAGACAGAGAACTTCTCTGTAAAGGTGCCTAAGGGCTGGGTGGTAAAAAAGAAGAGCTCGGGCAGCATAAGTAGCGTTACGCTGGAGCCCGAGACAGCGCCGAAACCGTCAACCAACTTCGGTTACAGGGTGGAGCTGTGGTCGTTTGCCTACAAGAGCTATACTGTAGAGAAAATCATAGACGAGGCGTTGCATCAGTATGGTGAGAACGGCGCCAAGAAGATGGAGGATGTGAAGTTTGGTGACAACACCTTCCAGCGCACCTTCTTCGATGAGGGACACGGTTCGTCACAGGTTCTGGCCCTGCCGCTCACAGGTGAGGGCGCCCTGCGTGTAGGGGTAAGCTCTTACGCTCTGACAGACAAGAACGTGAAAGCGATACTCAAGAGCATAAAGGTGCTTAAATAAAGAAAAGGGGGTTCACTAAAAGTGAACCCCCTTATTCTATTCAATAACCTCTATGTAAAAGCTGAATGGCCGGAAACCGTCGTTGCAGCTGAGCATGGCGCTCATAGGATTCTTCATCCATCCGTTGGAGTAACTTACGGTGCCGTCAGCAGCCGTGTGGCGGTCGGCGAAGAAATGGCCCTCGCCGCGTGCCAGTGACTCCACATATTCACGCATGGATGACCATGCTGAGGGACACATACCCTCGGGACACTTCCCGTCAGTGGAAATCCATTGCTGTCCCACGCTGACGTCGCAGGTGTGCTCTATGGGATTCTCGTATCTCGCCATAAGGTCGGGATACTCCGTCTGTCGTATGGCAGTAATCCGTACTTTGTTCATGGTCTCCTCAGTTCATCTTTGTCATGTGATAGCCCATCCTGTTAAGCTGCATGGCGGCTCCCATGTGGTAGAGCTGGTGCAGACAAGCCACGTATGCGTGGAACGCCTCCTTTGTGCCTGGCTCTATACGCTGGCGCATCAAGGCACTGTGCACACGAGAGGCACACTCGCCTACAAGTTTTTCAAGTGAGGTGTAGTCCTCGCCGTCAAGCAGCAGCACATCTTGGCGTATATATTCATCCATACTGTCATAGCCGCGCTTGTCTCTCAGGTAGATGTATATGTCCTCCAACTTTGAGTACACATCCCATTCCGTGTCCCACATCTTGGCTATGGCCATACCTACATACATCATCCAACCGAGCGAGGCGTTGGGGTAGTTCTGAAATTCCCTGATGCCGTCGGGCAGATATGACTGTGCTATGGCAGCCCATTTCTCCTCCACGTCAGGACACTCGGGCATGCGCTCGTCCACTTCCTTTATAGAGTGCAGGTAGCGATGCAGGTCTTCGTGCAGTATGTCCTCAAATTTCTGTTCCATGTGTTCTATAACATTTGTTCTAATTGTTCCACGGCATGGGTAATGTCCTCACTAAACCTGTTGTGGTCTTTAAGGAAGTCTGCCCTGCCTTCTGATATTAATTCGAGCAGTTCGCTGCTCATGTCGTCCGCATAGCTTGCTATGGCATATTCTATGTCGTCCCTCTGCCAGTCAAGCGAGGAATGGATATACACGTTTCTCTTCTGATGCAGGAAACTGTATGCGGTCTCTATGCTGTCACGTGTTATCATGCGTCGTAGCCTATAGGCCTGAACTGTTTCTGTGCCTCGCTCCATACAAAGCCGTGGCCGTGCAGGTACTCCTTTATCTCTTGTGGTTCACGGTTGAAGGCGTAGCATAGTGACTCGAGCGAGTCAAACTCCTCATCTCTCAGAAGCATGTTCACACTCGACACCAGTATGGCGGGGTCTTTGGGTAAATATTCCATCGGTTATTTGTTTGCAAATGCAAAGGTACTAATTCTTTTTGACAAAAACGTTGCTTAGTCTTAAACTTTTTTGTACTTTTGTGGAAGTAAAACGACTAATTACACAAACGTCTAAATAAAAATGAAAGTAAAGATACAAACAACGCTGGGCGACATTGTGGTGCGCCTGTATGACGAGACTCCCGTACACCGTGATAACTTCCTGAAGCTGGTAGGCGAGGGATATTATGACGGTACTCTGTTTCACAGGGT
>JAFXZU010000028.1:0-16789 GCA_017541085.1 Prevotella sp. | reverse complement strand
TTGGGAATCTATCCATCGCTGCACTTCCCTGTTTCCGTACATGCCCTTCACAGGTTCAGTCATACTGTTGAATGACCAGTTTGCATCAAGATTCACTTTTATCTTGCCTGCCTTTCCACGCTTTGTGTTGACGATTACCACGCCATTGGCACCCCTGGAGCCATAGATGGCGGTAGAGGCAGCATCCTTCAAGATGTTGATGGACTCTATCTCTGATGCCGGAATGTCTAATACAGAGAGGTACTCTGCACCGTCAACTATGATAAGCGGGTTGTTATCCATAAAAGAGCGGTAGCCACGCAATAACATGCTGATACCGGCACCTGCCTCGCCAGAAACCTGCTGTATGTCCACACCTGGCACTTTTGCCTGCAAGCCCAGCAGGGCATCAGCATTAGCTACCTTACCAAGGTCCTCCGATTTAACAGAACTGACGGAACCGGTAATGTCTTCCGTCTTCATGGTGCCGTAACCTATCTCCACGACACCATCGTTATGATTCTTCACATCACTGTTTACTGTCTGTGCATTTGCTGCACCTGCTAATACCGATAGCATTGCGCCCAATGCATAGCAAAATGGTTTATTATATCCAAACATTTTTTAGTTAGTATTAAAAACGAGATGCAAATTTAATAAAAAAATATCATATTCTTGCCTATCGGCATTAATAACATTAATGTCAGACTTATTTTTTCCGTAAAGATATAGCTTGATAAAGCATCGCGACTCTTATAAGAACATAAAAATCCCCACCGCTTTTAGGCGGTGGGGATATAATTATCAACACATTTGTATTACAAATACAAGATGTGGTGTATCTCTATTAGTACAACTTGAAGCCGTAGCCATTGGTTATACCAGATGATGTACACTCTGTCTCATTGAATGGAACGAGGTAAAGAGGTGCAGTGTGGTAATCCCAACCTTTGAATACATAGTCAAGATACTCTACCTTGTTGTTGACAATAGTTGAGCCCCAAGCCCATGAAGTATAGCCTTCTGGAGCCTCATCAAGGTGTGAGAAGAGACCACGAATACAGAGATTTGACTGTCCACTGTTCAGGTCTGAGCCATAGTAGCTGACTTTCTTGTTCACGCTGCCGTCATCCTTAAGTATCACACCATCCTTATGCCAGTCATGCTGACCACGCCAACCTGGGAACTGAGCGGCCTCAGCATCAGTTGAAGGCTCATAGCCTCCCTCATGAACGCCTGCTGCACCGATAAGACGTGATGAAAGTCCAATCTCACCAGGTGTCACCATCTTATAATAGATAGTATTTGAAATAGTGTTGCCGTTATCAAATGTATAGTAGCCATCAGACTCCAAACCATTAATCATCTCAGCTGTGAGAGTCTTCAGGGCACTTATCTTCTTACCGATATATCCTGTACGGATAAGTGTCCAACGACGGTCACCCTCACCGGCAAACTCAAAGCCACGCTCATCAATAACCTGCTCAAGTGTTACAGAAGAAGCAGCCTCAAGTCCTGCACGCTGATGTGTCTTGTTGTAGTATACAGCAGCATCTGTATTCTTGCCCTGAGCTGCGAGAGCCTCTGCAAGACCGAGATAAATCTCTGATACACGCATATAAGGAATATTAATACCAGACTTACGTTGCTTAGCTGTCCATATAGTACCCTGGCGGTTCTCGTCATACTTATTGAGTGCCAAACCACCATTAAGACAGTTACCTGGAGTCATATTTGTAAGAATCTCCGTTCCGTCACCATTTGAGACAGTCACTGCCACAGAAAGGTCACGACGCACATCCTTCGGATCAAACATTCCATAGTAGAAAGCCGGATGAATACGTGTCTGGCCATAACTCTTACATGGGAAAGCATTTGAGCCATTACCTTTAGCTGGACGTCCGAAAGCATATGGACGCTCACAGTTCGTGCCACCACCTTGAGTGAGTGGATATTCATAAATAGACTCATCAGCAAAACTGTTATCAGCACCATGCAACTGTGTGAAGAAAGTAGAGTAGTCATTGCCAAACTTAGCATCACCAAGGTTGTCAAGACAATTCTCGAATGCCACCTGTGCTTTCTCTATCAACTGCATATAATCTGAGCGGCGTGCATACTTTGAACCTGTAGGGTTAGTGTATTGCCATCCGTCAGGATAGTCTGTCAACAGACTCAGTGCATTGCCGTTACCATCTACAGGTGCTACGTCATCACGATACAATTGGAAACCTGCTGCCTCCAAGCACATACGACCAAGCAGAGCGTATGCGAAAGTGCTTGAGAATTTCTCTTTATGAGAGCCACTGACAGCAGTCATCTTAGGTGCTACAGCCTCAAGCTCACTGATACATTTGTCATATATGTAACAGCGTGATGTAAAACCTGTAACAGGTGCACCTACCTGATTTGAGTATGGTACGTCTCCATAGTAACGTATCAGCTCACGGTAAGCCACAGCACGAAGACATACTGCCTCACCATACAACTGTGACAACGCTGTAGGCTGGTCACCTGCCATAATTGCATTATAGGTATCCTCATCAGACTGCACAGCATTAACCACATTGTTGGCAGCACCTACAACGGCATACAAACGAGTGTAAGCATCTGTTCCAAGCTTGTTCCATCCTGTAACCTCAAAGCTGCTTGCCGCACTTCCTCCCTCATAGAATGACAAAGGTATGTGACGTGTCTGAGAAGCATAAGCCTCTGGGTTCTTCTCTATATCTGAACCCGCAGCGTCAAGTCCATAGAACTCAGCATTACAGAACACATTATTAACCATGGCTGTACGCCAGAAGTCATATACACCGTCAAGAGCAGCCTGAGCTGTTATTGAGTTAGAGAAAACAAACTCTGCGTCAGCTCTTGATGGAGACTTCGTATTCAGATAGTCGCCACAAGAAGTCATTCCTGCAAGCAACACACCTGCTATTGCTATATTTTTGATATTTCTTTTCATTGTATATTATCTCCTTTTTTTAGAATGCTACGTTAAGTCCGAAAGTGAATGTACGGCTACGTGGATAAGAGCGGTAATCGAAACCTGGTGTTGGGAAACCAGAGTATGAACTGTCCGCATTTGGTGATACGTTGACCTCTGGATCAATTCCGCTGTATCCAGTGATGCAGAAGAGATTACCTGCTGTAAAGTAAACACGTGCGTTAGACAGAGAAAGCTTCTTTATCCACTGTTTTGGGAATGTATAACCCAATGTCAGAGTCTGCAGACGCAGGAAAGCAGCACTCTCTATGAAGTCAGAACTTACAATACCATTCAGACCATATGACACACCATACTTAGCACCAGCGTTTACACTTGCCAGCTCAGCAGGATCAGTCATGAGATAGATATCACCGTTAGCATCTACATTATATGACTGCCAGCAGTCTGCCACCTGAGACAAGCGAGCCCATCCGTTAAGGGTCTGCTTATCATTATACATGTCATGCATAGCGTTAGCATTGTAAACCTTACCATCAAGCTGGTATGTGAAATTCATACTGAAGTCAAATCCCTTGTAGGAGCCGTTAAAGCGGAAACCACCAGTGTGCTTTGGCCTTGTGCGACCGATAATAGTAACATCATTATTATCGACAACACCATCTTTATTTATATCCTCAAACTTAGGCATACCTGGGAATGCAACCTGATCGCCATCCTTAGCATACTGATCTGTGTATGTTCCTACTGTGCAGTCAGGCACTCCACTCTTCAGCTTCCATACTCCGTCAATCACGTCGAAGTCATCAACAGTATAGAAACCGGCAGACTTGAAACCACGTACCAGACCTACAGGCTCACCTACTACTACGTCATAATCCTCACTTGGCTTAGCCAATGTTGAGCCCCAGACATTACGTGCATCACCACGAACGTTAACGCCCTCAATAAGTTTCTCTACGTTATTAACGTTATAGTTATATGTGAGACCAAAGTTAAGGTTGAAGTCCTTTGTACGTACAATGTTGTAGTTGAAGCTGAACTCAATACCCTTGTTGGATGTCTCAGCTACATTCTGCATCTGATACTGGAAACCAGAAGTAGGATTACATGGTACACGAATCAGACAGTCCTTTGTGTTGTTCCAATAGAAATCCAATGCACCATTGAACTTTCCATTAAAGAAGCTGTAATCCAAACCAAGGTTACGTGAGATTGTAGTCTCCCACTTAAGGTCTGGGTTACCAAGGAGAGTTGTAACAGGCACGTATGTGTTCACGCCATTCTCATTTGTCTCTGCCTTCCAGCTGGTATAGAAAGCTGCTGCATCAATAGCATCGTTACCTGATGAACCGATAGAGAGACGCAGTTTCAAGTTATCCAACCAGTTCTTGGTATTTGCCATGAATGGCTCCTCGCTGATACGCCATGCTGCTGCTGCTGCAGGGAAATATCCCCAACGGTTACCCTTTGCAAACTTAGAAGAACCGTCAGCACGCATAGTGAATGTGAAAAGATAGCGGCTGAGGAAAGAGTAGTTCAAACGTCCGAACCAAGAGATAGTATGAGAACCTGCACCTATATCATTGCCAACCTTTATATTTTGCTGGTCCTCATTATACATATTCAAGAAACCGAATACACGCTCCTTTGACCATTCTGAAGGATAGTTATAACCTGTAAAGCTGAAACCTTCAGACTTATTTCCTATCACCTCATTACCTAACATTACATTTAAGCTGTGATCCTCACCCAGACCCTGTACATCATACGAGAGAGTAGTATCCCAACGTGTGTTGTAACCGTTAGCCTTGTAAAGCGTTGCTGTGCTGTAAGGATTCTTCACGTACTTGTCATCGAAGTCATTATAGTGACCACCTATATATGTCTGACGCTGTGTCCAGTTACGGCCTACAAAGAGCTCTGTCTTAGCAGTGAAACCTGCGAAAGGCTTCCATGCCAACGCTGTATTGAGAGATACACGCTGTGATGAGCGGTCGTTAGCCAAGTCATTAATCAAACCTAACGGGTTACGCTCTGCATCATAGGCATTAGAACCCAATTCTGCCACATCGCCTGTACCCAAGATATTATCAATTGGAGCATAGCGATATGCCTGTGAAGCGTATGCATACGCATTATCGTTACCACGTGTCTTTATCTCTGAGTAACGTGCGTTAACATCAAGAGAAAGGGTCTTTGCCAACTCCTGCTGCAACTTCAGGTTGATATTCCAACGATTGTGACCTGAATTAAGCAGTGTACCTTCGCTGTCGGCAAAGTTAACAGATGCGAAATACTTTGTCTTAGCTGTACCACCGCTTACAGAAAGGTCATGGCTCCACATGTGTCCCACCTGTGTGATGTCGTCAACCCAATTGTGTACACCCTGTGAGGCATATTCCTGAAGGTGGTCACCATTACGCATACCCAAACCGTAGAACGCAGCCATATCGGCAGCTTCTCCTTCACCACGTGTCATAGCGTATGACCAGTCACGCATCACGATGTCACGTGCGCTCTCTGTTTCAAGAGTCTTAGGCTTTGACATGATCTGATAGAACATGCCATACTTTATCTGAGTCTTACCTTCCTTACCCTGCTTTGTGGTAACGAGGATGACGCCATTAGCACCACGGGCACCGTAGATAGCTGTAGAGGCAGCGTCCTTCAATACGTCAATAGACTCAATCTGGTCTGCTGGTATATCATCAATGTTGCTGACAACCACACCATCAACCACGAACAGAGGGTCATTAGACTGCGTGATAGAACCACCACCACGTACCAATACGCTCTGTGAAGCACCAGGACGACCATCCTGTGTCAGGATGTTGACACCTGAAAGACGACCCTGCAAAGCCTCTGTTACGTTAGCCACAGGCACAGCTGCCAAAGCCTCACCTGTCACACTGGCAACAGAACCTGTCAGGTCCTTACGCTTCATCGTGCCATAACCCACCACAACGACGTCGTTAAGGGTTGTAGCATCGTCCTCCAAGGTAATGTTGAATGTTGACTTACCTGAAGTGGGAAGACTCTGGGGCTTCATGCCTACGTATGAGACATCAAGCGCACCACCTTTTTGCAGATTAAGAGAGAAGTTACCATCAAAGTCGGTAACAGTACCATTCTGAGTACCTTTCTCCATGATAGTGGCTCCAATTACCGGATCACCGTTGGCATCCTTCACCGTACCACTGATTTTCTGCGCCCATGTGCTGCCCGCCATCATGGCAAGACACACTGCGAGCGTCATGCGGATCTTTTTTTGTTTACCAAACATAAATTGATTAAAGCTAGTTAATATTAAGTTATTATTGTTTTGTCAATCTTTTGTTATAGGTTAACCTATTGTCTCATACTACTTTACATATAATGCACCTGTCTGCCTTTATTATGTATTTTGTAATGTACAGTTAGCAAAAAAGCCAAATTTGGCTCAAAATTAAACAAAATTTCTTAACATCAATAATTTTATATCTTAATTTATGTTAATACGCCGCTTTTTCCTTTGATTTAGGTTAAGTAAAGAACTCTTTTTCATATTTGTAAGTGAAAATTGCTAAATTGCAGTTAACAAATAAAGATAAAGCATCTGCTGTATAAACAAAAAATGGCACCGCTACCACATGGTAACGATGCCAAGTTTATATCTTAATCAGATATTATTAATATCCAGGGTTCTGCCAGAAACCGCCGTCGGTCTCGTTGTACTGCAGTACGCCGTTAGCATCCTGTACTACAGCCTTGTCAACACGGTTGGTGACAGCCATCATCTGAGCCTCTGGTATTGGGCGATAATAGTGCTTCAGTTCAATGTTTCCAGATGCATCACCATTGCGGGCCTGAACGTACTCAATGAGTTTGTGTGTACGCTTCAGGTCGAACCAGCGCTGCTGCTCACCGCAGAGCTCAATGGCACGCTCCTCAAGGATGGTGTTGATGTCAACAGAGCCAGAGAGGCTATTGTCCTGACCTTCAACGGCACGTGCTGCACGCAGCTCGTTCAGAGTAGCAAGAGCATCACCACCAGTCTGAAGCTCACACTCTGCCTTGATGAGATACATCTCAGAGAGGCGGAACACTATAGCGTCACGATATGTGAGGTCGTGTGTAGGATACTTAGCATTGTACTGGTCGTCAAGGAACTTCTTCAATCCTGGATAAGACTTCCAACCACCAACGTTCACATTGTTGTAACGTCCGTCACCATATACGTCAGAAACTGCCTTTGCTACCTTTGTTGTCTTGGCTTTTGACATGTCTTTGTTGTCATATACTGGGATATCACCACCAGTAGCGAACTGCAGACGATAACGACCCTTTGCCCACTCCTGCAGAGCCTGACCTTCTGGACTGTCACCATCAAGAGCTGAATAATAGATAGCTGTATCACCAGCGTTGAAGTAGTTACCATCCTGTGCATAAGCCTCATCAGGATCTGTCATGAACTGACCCATGTTTGGATAGTATGCCTTAGCATTCTGCTCCAAATCCTGTGGCACGTTGTAGTGAGTCAACAATGTACCCTCTGCTCGCTGATCGGTAGCACGTGAAGCCTCAAGTGTACGCCAGAGATAGAGTGAAGGCAGGTAACGTGTGAAGCCACGTCCGTATGGAGAATAGAACTTCTCAATATTTACATTCTGACCTGTCTTGGCAGACTTAACAAATGTATTCTTTTTAGCGTCACCCAATGTACGTATGAATACATTGTTATCTGCATTGCTGTTACCTCCGAGTCCGTCCTGCTTAACACCGTTTGACCACATTGACACGAACATAAGGTTCATAGCTGAACCACCACGGCTGTAGCCTGTACGTGTAATGAGAGAGTTATAAGCATTCATGTTATCTACAGTAGAGTTATAGCGGTAAGGAATACAGTTTGCCGTAGAGAGGTCGTTATCATAGTAAACACCCCAGATAGCCTCCTTGTTATCCTGCACAGCCTCATTATTGAGGTTCCACACGTCAGAATAACGGTCATAGAAAGAAGCGCCAGAACCTGCTATTACTTCCTCTGCAGCAGCCTGAGCCTCAGCATAGAGGTCAGAGTGACCTTCTACTGCATCCTTTCCGAGCCAAGAAGCAGCATAGAGGGCTACACGAGCCTTCAATGCAACAGCTGCATAATAGTAAGCACGTGCCTGCAGACCACCATTCTTTACTTTGTCTGTGAAGCCTGCATTCTTGAAGTGCTCAATAGACTTGTCTATATCTTCAAGGATGTTCTTATAAACTACCTTCTCTGGAACACGTACCTGTTCCATATTCTGAGCAGTTATAGGCTCAGTGTTATATGGGATAGGACCCCATGTGGCAACCATCTGTGAATAGTACAGGGCACGACAGAAGAGAGCCTCACCATAATACTGCTCTTTCTTGGTGTCATCAATGTTAATGTTTGACTCTGTATATTTCAGTGCATTGTTACAGATGTCAACACCATCGTAGAGCAACTCCCAATAATGGTCAAAGCATGGATCATCAGACGTATTGCCATTTAGTGATGCTGCAGAGAAATTATATGTTACAAGCGATGACTGCTTATTGTCAAATCCACCAAGGAAGAGGTCTGTGCCACACTCGGTAAGTCCGAGGCCAGCCTCCTTACCCCACCAACCACGTGAGGCAGCATAGCAAGAGTGAACCAAACCCTCTATGCCATCTATTGTACCATATGTGTTTTCTGCCGTAGCACCTGTCTTGTTCTCCTCGTCCAAGAAATCAGAACAAGAAGTCATGGATGCAAGCGCAGAGGCTGCCAACATTATACTTAATATCTTTTTCATAATATTTCCTATTTATCTTTTTTACTTCTTTAATTAGAATGTTACGTTAAGACCAAGCACGAACTGCTTTGCAAGAGGGAAGTTGATAGAACCGCCGCGCTCAGGGTCATAGCTATCATTATCAAGAGCGTTGATAGTGATGAAGTTCTTCAGTGAGCAGTAAACACGCGCATTAGCCATGTGGAGACTCTTCAGCCAGTTCTTTTCAAGGTTATAAGACAGTGTGATATCCTTAATCTTGAAGTAGTTTGCCTTCTCATATCTCAGAGCTGTCTTGTATGTAGTATAAACAGTCTTGAGTGTATTGTCATTAGCACCTGGAGAAGGGAACTTGGTTGCTGTATTTGTAGGAGTCCAGTAATTGATGTCAGCCCAGTTAGCATCACCATCGTCAAGACCAAGAGCGTTGTTCTTGTCGTATGCGAAATAACCACCGAGACGTGCCATCATCTGTATGCTCAGAGAGAAATTCTTATATGAGAATGTATTTGTCATACCAAGTATGGCCTTTGGTGAACGGTTATATACGCGCTTGTCGTTTTCATCAATTGTACCGTCATCATTGAGGTCAATAATCTTCATTGTACCCGGAGTACCGTAAGCAGCCTTAGCCGCCGTAGGAGGTGTAAAATCTTTACCTGTACGCGCCTTATAATCCTCACAATACTGTTTATATTCTCCTATGCCCCAGCAGTCACCTACCTCGTAGTCATAATAGATGCTGATAGGCTCGCCTACGATGTAACCAGTCTGTCCTGAGATATTCTTTTCTAATCCATCAGCCAGTTTTGTTATCTCATCATGAGCAAATGTTGCAGATGCACTTACGTCCCATTTGAAGTCCTTGCTCATTACAGGAACTGCATTGAGGGATATTTCCAAACCACGTCCCTTTGACTCACCGATATTAGAGAGAACAGAAGTGAACACAGAAGAAGCAGGAGCTGCCTTATAATAGAGCAGGTCGTATGTCTTGCTCCAATATACGTCGATACCACCACCGATGCGTCCATTGAGGAAAGAGAAATCAAGACCGAGGTCGAAAGCAGATGTCTTCTCCCATTCAAGTTCAGTGTTACTCATGAACATAGGTATGAAGTCTGTAGCAGAATTAGGTGTAGTTGCATACACCGTTGCCATTGTCTGGTATGGTGAAACGGCAGCATTACCTGAGAGGCCCCAAGAGAGACGAAGCTTCAAGTTGTCCAGCCAAGACTTTGTGCCCTGCATGAACTTCTCCTCAGTGATACGCCAACCTGCGCTGAGTGATGGGAAGTAACCCCACTTGTGACCTTCTGCAAGTACAGAAGAACCGTCAGCACGGAGAGAAGCCTGGAAAAGATACTTGTCTGCGTATGAATAGTTCACACGACCGAAGTATGAAAGCATTGCACTCTTTGTGTAGTCAGAACCATAGTTCACATCTGCACTAATCTTTGTAACATCATAGAACGTACTATTGAAGAAGTGGTTCTTACCTGCAGTACCTGTCAGGTCTAAACCTTCTGATACAGTCTGGAACATTTCATGACCAAGCAAGAAACCAAGGTTGTTCAACTCGTCAAGTGCAAGGTTGTAGTTAAGAGTATTCTGCCAAGTAAACTTTGTAGAAACTGCCGTAGCATTTGATATAGCAGTTGTAGAAGGTGATTGGAAACGACCTACAGACTTGAAGTCCTGATACGTACCGGTGCGGCTGTTTGAACGGTCAACAGAGAGTTGTGACTTGAACACCATACCCTTGATGATGTTTGCCTGAGCGTATGCACTGCCAAGGAAACGTGTAGTCTCAACGTTACGTGAATAGTTCTCACCCTCGTCCATGAGCGGATTAACATGGGCTGCATACCAAATATTAGGTGTCTCTATGATTGAGCCGTCTTCTGCACTGTAAGCATGCGCAATAGAAGTCATCTTACGTGTAGCATTGAACACACCACCGTTACGTGCATTATGATCCTTGTATGTGAAAGCAAAGCTACCACCTACCTTGAAAATCTTGTTGATTTCATGGTCAATGTTGAAGCGACCGTTGTAGCGGTTCATCTTATCATTCTTCATCAGACCACGATCAGACATGAGTGCGAGAGAGAGATTGAAATTTGTCTTCTCATTACCACCCTGCACACCAATCTCATAGTTCTGAGTGGTTGAGTTCTGGAAGATATAGTCGTACCAATCAGTATAGTCACCATTAGCAATCATGTCGTTTATGAGCGTACCATCATCCAATGACTGCCTACCGAAGTCATAAACACCAATGTTTGACTCACCCCAGTTGCCTGATTTGTAATCTGCCTGATAGTTTGCACGGTCAGTCCAACGTTGCACTTCCTTCTCACCATACATAGCCTTGACAGCAGCCGTCGGACTGTTGAATGACCAGTAAGCGTTGAAGTTTACGTTGGTCTTGCCTGCCTTACCACGCTTTGTTGTGATGATGATGACACCGTTTGCACCCTTCGTACCATAGATAGCAGTAGAAGAAGCATCCTTCAGAATGTCCATTGACTCAATATCTGAAGCTGGGATGTCGATTGTAGAACCATACTCTACACCATCAACAATGATGAGCGGAGAGTTAGAGGCTGTAACAGAACGCATACCACGGATATTGATACTATTCTTGCCGCCTGCTTCACCAGAACTCTGCTGAACGTCAACACCTGGCACCCTTGCCTGAATAGCCTGCAATACGTTAGCACCTGCTACCTTGCCGATGTCTTCCGTCTTTACAGATGCTACAGAACCGGTAAGGTCCTTTTTCTTCATGGTGCCGTAACCTACGACTACGACGTCATTAAGTGTGGTGGCATCATCCTCGAGTTTTATCTCGAATGATGACTTACCACTGGTGGCGATGGTCTGAGGCTTCATGCCTACATAAGACACATTGATACTGCCACCATTCTTCAGGTTGAGGGTGAAGTTACCGTCAAGGTCTGTGACGGTACCGTTCTGAGTACCCTGCTCCATGATCGTGGCTCCAATTACAGGCTCGCCGTTGGCGTCCTTGACTGTACCACTGACTTTCTGCGCCCACGATGAACTGGCCATCATAACCAGACCTGCTGCTAGCGCCAAGCGGATAGTTTTTGATTTACCAAACATAAGTTGATTAAAGTTAGTTAATATTAGGTTATAAGTTATAAATGCGTTTGTCAATCTTTTTATCGATTAACCTATTGTTTCATACCCTTTTATCTACAACGTGTTAGTTAGTTTATTGTTTTCCTTTTGTAAAGTACAGTTAGCAAAAAAGCCAAATTTGGCTCAAAATTAAACAAAAAATCTTAACATCAATAATTTTATATCTTAATTTATGTTAATAGACTGCTTTTTTCTTTGATTTAGGTTAAGCGAAGGGTGCTTCTTTGTCTTTTTAAGTGAAAATAAGTAAATTTGCAATACAATTAATAAATCATACTTACCACTCCCTCCCTCACAGGGAGGGCCGGGGTGGGTCTCTAATTCATAACTTATACCGTGTCACTAATTAAGACAAAAGATGGGAGGTCATATCTGCTGCCATTCGTGCTCATCACCTCCCTTTTCTTCCTGTGGGGATTTGCCCACAGCATCCTTGACGTTCTCAACAAGCACTTCCAGGACTCCCTGCAGATAAGCAAGACGGGGTCGGCACTGGTGCAGGCTATGGTATATGGCGGATATTTCCTCATGGCGATACCTGCCGGCAAGATTATATCACGCTGGGGCTACCGCACAGGTGTGATTACCGGTCTGCTGCTCTATGGCACCGGCGCACTGCTGTTTATCCCCGGGGCATATATCATGACCTTCTGGTTCTTCTTGATGTGCCTCTTTATAATAGGTTGCGGACTGACTTGTCTTGAGACTGCCGCCAATCCTTACGTGACGGTACTGGGCGACCCCGAGTCGGCTGAACGCAGGATAAACCTGTCGCAGTCATTTAACGGACTGGGATGGATAGTGGGTCCGCTGGTGGGCGGACTGCTGCTCTTTGACGGTGAGGACGGCACTGCCTCTTCATCACTGCTGGCACTGCCCTATGCCGTGATAGGCGTGGTGGTGCTGATAGTGGCAGCGGTATTTGCCAAGGTGAAGTTGCCTGAGGTGGCGGAAGAGCCGGAGAGCTCAGAGTATTCGGAAAAATCGGAAAAATCTGTGTCGCTTTGGTCACATCGTAACTTTGTCTTCGGACTGGTGGCGCTCTTCCTCTATGTGGCGGCGCAGACGGGACTGAACAGCTTCTTCATCAACTATGCCACGGAGAATGCAGACATCAACGCACAGACGGCGGCAGTGCTGCTGGGCTTCGGCTGCATGGGACTGTTTATGCTCGGCCGTATGGGCGGCAGCTGGCTGATGAGCCTGGTGCGCTCTGAGACGGTGCTCACGATATGTGGAGCGGGAGCCGTACTGACAATGGCGGCTATACTGCTCTGTCCCGGCTCATGGGGCATAGCCGCCCTGCTGGTGTGCTATCTGTGTGAGAGTATCATGTTCCCCACCATCTTCGCCCTCGCCATAAAGGGTGTGGGCAGGCATACCAAACAGGCATCATCATATCTCATCATGAGCATAGTAGGCGGTGCGGTGGCTCCGCTGCTCATGGGACTGATAGCCGACACCACCGGCGATATGCGCCCGGCGTTCACCGTCCCCATGGTGTGTTACGCCGTCATCACCGCATACGCCGTTTATCTGTCACGAAAGAGAATTGCCGGCTGACACTTTGCTCGGTTTCTTGTTAATTTCGTAACGCGAAATCCTAACGAATGTTAATAACGAAGGGGCTCTGTGAAAGCTATGCTTTTACACCCTGAAAGCTATACTTTTACCCTGTGAAAGCTATGCTTTCTCCGTGTGAAATGATAGCTTTCATTTTGCTAACCGGTAACATCGTTTTCACAGCATTTTGTTTTTCAAAAAATAATACGTACCTTTGCCTTATGAACAACGGTTCTACAGTCTCAGGTTCCGCCGGCAGCATGGTGGGAATACTGTCGCTGATGCACTTCCTGGTGGATGGACTGTGCGTCTGCCTGCTCTACCTCATGGCACCACACTGCGGCGAGGCGGGCATAATGACGGTGTTCATACTGTATAACGTCACGGCGTTTCTCTCCCAGCCTCTCACCGGCTGGTATGCCGACAGGACTGACAATGCCCACGCCACCATAACAGCTGGTGTGGCGATGCTGGCACTGGCTGCCGTGGGTGCGGTTGCTGTGTGCGGCGATGTCTCTTGCATAAAGACATTGCTCTATGTCACTCCCGTAGTGCTGGGACTGGGTAACTCGCTCTTCCACGTATGGGGCGGACGGCTCACCACGCTCTGCTCGCACAACGACATACGCCACGGCGGCGTGTTCGTGTCAACGGGTGCCATGGGACTCAGCGTAGGCATGGTGTTCGCCTCGTGGCACCTTACGGCGGTAATACTGCTGTCCATCTGTCTGCTGACGGCTACCGTGATAAGGTGCTACGACGTTCCTCCACGCAGGGATGCCTCGTCATCCATGTACCATGTAATGCGCAGCCACCTCTCCACTGATGAGTGGTCAAGGGTTGGCGCCGCCTCTGCCATGGTGCTCGTCACCATCACCGGACTGTGTGCCATAGTGGCGCTGCGCTCCATGGCAGGCAGTGCAGTCTCAGCCGGCTTGCAGCGCAGCGAGAGCATAATACTTGCCATAGGTTTCATCTCCATGCTCGGCAAGGCTGCCGGTGGATGGGTGGCAAGACGCACGGGGTTGGTATGCTGCATGGTGGTGGCAGCGGCAGCCACATGGCTGTGCTGGATGTATGGCGGCGGTTCCACGGTGGCTGTCCTTGCAGCCCTGTTTCTAATAAACCTCACCATGCCCGTCACCCTGTATCTTGCTAACATCACACTGCAAGGCAGGGAGGGACTGGCCTTCGGACTGCTTGCCGCGGCACTCATTCCCGGTTATCTGATAGCTACGGTATGAGGATTGAATACAAAGTATCTTATACAAATGATTTATTTTATATTTATATTGGTCTCATTAGCTAAAGCTGCACTTGCCACCGTGGCGATAGAGCTTATAGTGTTGTGGCTGATGCTTGAGCGCAGACGCAAGGTGTTGCTGTCATCGGTGGTGATGAACATCTGTACCAACGTGCCGCTGAATCTCTATCTGATGAACAGCTACGAGGGACTGGGCACCGTAATAATCCTGGAACTGGTGGTGATAGCGGTGGAGAGCCTGTGCTATTACTTAGTCACCCGTCAGCCGCTCCTGTCACTGAAGTACGGGGTTATCTGTAATGTGGTCAGCTATTCCTTAGGGGTGGTGGCGCAGTTTAACTACTCATCGCTCGGCGCGCAGTGACGCTTTTATAAAGGCTGTAAGCCGACTAAAAGAACTCATAACTCATCGCTCGGCGCGCAGCGACGCTTTTACAAAGGCTGCAAGCCGACTAAAAGAACTCATCGCTCGGCACGCAGTGACGCTTTTACAAAGGCTGCAAGCCGACTAAAAGAACTCATAATTCATAACTCATAACTTAGAATTACCATGCAAATACTTGACATTATCCTTAGGCCGAGCGACTACATCAAAGACGCGCCGCGCCATCCTTTTGAGAATACTCCTGAATATAGAGAGATGGTGCGCCGTGCCACTGACTCCCTGCAACACGTGCAGGACTCTCTGCGCCGCGCCGCCGCCGACTCTGCCGCCGCGGCTCACGATACGCTGAGCCATGCCTCACACTCCTTCACCGACAGCCTCAGCACTGTAAACGCTTCGTTCGGCTCTCTCGGTTCAGGCGACGACACCACTTCTGCCATCGTCACCACCGCTGTGGCTCTCTGCGCCCTCTGTGCAAGCGCCTTCGCTATAATGAGGCACAGAAAAAAGCTATCGAATGACAATGTGACTCGATAGCTTCCTTCTCGTATTATGATTAACCAATACTCAGTCTTTTGACAGTAACCTCAGAGTAAGCACGGTGTCATAGTGCTTGTTGTCTGATACAGACGTGCTAAGGCGGAGCACACAGCGCTTGTCCTTGTATGCCACGCTTATGGTGGACTTGTTGTTAAGATACTTGTTGCCCATCTCGCTGTTCTTCAGAGTCATCTTGATGGTGCCGTCGTCATTCCACTTCCATGAGGCGGCATCAGACGCACGGTTGCTGTAGTTGAACGTTATGAGTCCTGTGCCCTCGATGATTACACTCTCAATGTTCCTGTCCAGCTCCTGTAACTCGTCATCGGTAAGTCCGGCACCCTGCTCGTTGGCATACAAAGCCATCTCATAGAGGTTGCCGCCCTCAAACTCTCTGAAGGCATTGACATCACCCTTGATGTCTATCACTATTCCCAGGACAATCCATGTACGACAAAGGTTGGTCATTGCCTCGCTGTTATCAAGGTTAGTTGTCACGTTGACGTTGATGTTGTCGGCGTCATAGCTCAGCGTAGCGCCTTCGGCAGTGGTAAGGGTAACATGGATGGACATCTTGGCATTTGCCGCACTGCTGACCGTTATGGTACCGCGATTGCCACTGAGCACATAGGTGCCGTCGTTTACTGACTCAATACCCTCTACTATATACTCCTCGCCATTGCCAAGCTCAAACACCACCTCGCCAGACTCGGTGATGTGTACGGCCGTCAGCTTAGGTGCTCCAAAAGTGTGGGTGGCATCGATGCTGAAGCCCGACATGGCTTTTGCCTCAGAGGCATACTCAGGAGTGGTAAGAGTAACGGTGTAGTCAGGAGTCTCACCGTCATCATTGCTGCACGACGTATTCACGAGTGTCATGCACAGCATAAAAAGGAAATAATAAATACTTTTTTTCATGGTTTCACGGGTTTTATGTTATGTGTTAATGCTTTCTGCTATGTAAGGTCATAGTATGCGTCCTGCAAGTCGGAAGCTAAGAACAGGATAGACTCTTATCTTAGACATTCTAATTTCCGCAACACTATAATTTAATATTTTTTATAAGCACCTGAGCAACAAAAAGTTGCTCAGGATTTTGCCATGTCAGAAATTTCACTTATCTTAGTGTTGCAAATAAAAAACAAATAAAACTCTGAATGACA
>JAFXZU010000027.1:0-18679 GCA_017541085.1 Prevotella sp. | reverse complement strand
ATGGAGAAGGTGATGGAGGCAGACTCTATACTGCTTACATATTCACACTATGACCGCTTCATCTTCGGTGGTGCTATGCCAGTAAACAAGACCTTGAAGCTGGAGAACTTCTGGGAGCTCGGTCTTGACGTTGACAAGAACATCAAGGAGAAGTACTTCCTCTACAACCGTGAGCTCGGCGTCGTAAACTGCGGTGAGGGTGACGGCTTCGTTATCGTTGACGGCAAGGAGTATGCCCTCTCTCCAAAGGAGGCTCTCTATATCGGTCGCGGTCACATCGGCAAGGACAAGGACGTAAACAAGGTAGTGGAGTTCCGCTCAAAGGATGCTTCTAAGCCAGCTAAGTTCTACCTTAACTCAGCTACTGCACACCAGCACTACAAGACACAGTGGATTACACTCGACGGCCGTAAGGGTTCGCTGAAGGCAGCCGTATGGGGACCTGTAGGCACTACTGAGGAGGCTAACAACCGTACCGTTTATAAGCTCATCGTCAACGACGTACTTGAGGAGGGACCATGCCAGCTGCAGCTCGGTCTGACACAGCTCAACCCCGGTGCTGTATGGAACACCATGCCACCTCACACACACGGTCGCCGCATCGAGGCTTACTACTACTTCAACCTGCCTGAGAAGCAGACTATCTCTCACGTTATGGGCGAGCCACAGGAGAGCCGTAACGTATGGCTGCACAATGAGCAGGCCATCATGTCACCAGAGTGGTCTATCCACGCAGCAGCAGGCACATACTACTATACCTTCATCTGGGGTATGGCAGGTGAGAACCTCTACTATAACGATAAAGACGAGATACCAGTTATCGACATAAAGTAGTCAACGGAGTTTGGCAGTCAGCAGTTATAATAGTGAAGACTGCTGACTGCCGGGCACCAAGACACATCCACTCCTTGTATATAGACACATGAAAATACAAGTATTCTTCAAAAAACTGATGAGCCGTTACCTCTGGCTTAACATACTGGCAATGCTGCTGTTGATGGTGGTGATTGCTTTGTGTGTGCACATAACACTGAATATTTACACGCACCATGGGGAAAGTATCTCTGTGCCGGATGTCAGGAAACAGTCGTTGGAGAGTGCACAGCGCTCTCTGGAGAACAGAGGATTTATCGTGGAGGTAAATGATACGGGCTATGTAAAGAACTTACCCTCGGGTGTCATACTGGAACAGATGCCTGCGGCAGGAACACGAATGAAGAGTGGACGTGTGGTATATCTCACCATAAACAGTGCTAACTCTCCAACGCTCGCCTTGCCGGATATTATAGACAACAGCTCGTTGCGCGAGGCACAGGCACGTCTGACTGCCATAGGTTTCAAGCTTACGGCACCGAAGTATGTACCCGGGGAGAAAGACTGGGTGTATGGCATACAGGCTGGAGGCAGAAGCTATGTCACTGGACAGAGAATACCAGTGGATACTCCGGTAACCATCGTGGTGGGTAACGGACATGTGTCTGATGACGAGGAATTGGTAGAGACCGATGCTCCTGCTTATGAGGCAGAGGAATATGACGCTAACGAGGCAGAGGTGAGTGAGACACAAGAGGAGGGAGCATCTAATTCGTCTGCCGCAGGAGGCGATAAGGACGATTTTGAGGTGGTAGAGTAAGAGAACACCTTGATAAATAGGTAGCGTAATAATAATTTTGTTAAGGTAAGAAAAGGATAATGTCGCATAAGTTACCATCAAGCAGGGAGCAGGGCAACACATGGACGCATCTTGCAGGTGCTGTCTTTGCCTTGTCAAGTATATGGATGGTGTGGCCGGCGGTGTATAAAGGATGGGAATGGGCTTTCGGCGTGATATTCTTCATCACGGGTATGTTTCTGATGTTCCTGTCAAGCACCATATATCACTGGGTATGGCCGGGACGTGCCAAACAAGTGATGCGTAAGATAGACCATATCAGCATCTATGTCATGATAGCCTGTTCCTATACTCCTATATGTGTGTCGGTAATCGGAGGATGGCTGGGATGGTTGGTATTCGGACTGCAGTGGGCTGCCGTGATAGGCGGTACCTTCTATAAGGTCTATGCTATGGGCAAACTGCCCAAACTGTCATTGGCTATATATCTTTTGATGGGTTGGAGTGTGCTCTTGATAATAAAACCTGTGTGGGAAAGATTGTCGGTGGCAGCTCTCGTGATGCTTATCACAGAAGGAGTATTATATACGGCAGGCACATATTTCTTTACCAATGATAACCGTAGGCACTTCCATGCTATATGGCATATATTCGTTTTGTTGGGAGCAATGGCACACTGGACGGCTGTGCTGTTGATATTGTTAGACTGATATGCAGAAAACATCTATTGTTGAGATGAACCGTCTGAGCATAGACGAGTTTCATAAAGCACCCAAGATACCTCTCATCGTCATTCTTGATGATGTGAGGTCATTGCATAATGTGGGTAGTGTGTTTCGTACGGCTGACGCCTTTAGGTTAGAGGCTGTGTGTCTCTGTGGTATAACAGCCGCTCCTGATGATGTGAAAGGGTCTGATGGCATGGTGGTGAAACAGTGCTCGCTGAAAGCAGCACAGGAGATACATAAGACAGCTCTTGGTGCAGAGAACAGTGTAGAGTGGCATTACTGTGAGTCTGCCGCAGAGATGGTAAAGCAACTGCAGAAGGAGGGATGCAGGGTTTTTGCGGTTGAGCAGTGTCATGGTTCTACAATGCTTCAGGATTTCGTGATAGACGGTAGTGCGTCTGACACTCAACGCTACGCCATTGTTATGGGAAATGAGGTGAAGGGAGTAAGACAGGACGTGGTGGATGTATGTGATGGATGTATAGAGATACCGCAGTATGGCACCAAACATTCGCTTAACGTGTCAGTCACCGCTGGCATCGTTATATGGCACATAGCACAACAGTTAACACAACGGTTGACAGAGAACAGGTGAGTAAGAGGGTTTCCATAATAGGAGCCGGTGCGGCTGGTTGCTTCTGTGCAGTAGAACTGAAAAGAAGATGTCCGGAGTGTGACATTACAATATATGAGCAGAAGTCCAAGGCGTTGGCAAAGGTAGCGATAACAGGAGGCGGACGGTGTAACCTTACTAATACCTTTGAGCCGTTTCTTGATGACAGAGGACGCTATGGTAATCTGCAGCAGGTTTATCCGCGAGGCGATAAGCTGATGCGTAAAGTCTTGACAGCTTTCTCACATAATGATACTATGAGATGGTTTGAGAATGAGGGCGTGCGACTGGTGTGCCAGGATGACGGATGCGTGTTCCCTCAGTCGCAGGATGCCATGGAGATAGTCAACACACTTCTTCATGCGATAAACTGTCAAGGCATAAAGATACAATACAAGCATAAACTTACAAACATAGAACAACAGGGTGAGGGCTTTTATCTGCTCTCATTCGATAATCAAGATAAACAGGTACAGTCAGATGTTGTTGTGATAGCAACAGGAGGCGGACGCTCAACATTCCTTGAGGCATTGAAAGTAAAGATGCAGTCCACTATACCTTCGCTCTTTACATTGAATACTGTCAATGACAATCATGAGTCACTGATGGGAACGGTAGTAAAGGATGTGACAGTAACCCTTGCCGGTACGGCACATCATGCAAGCGGAGCACTATTATGGACACATCATGGGGTTAGCGGGCCGGCTATCTTGCGCTTGTCATCATACGCCGCCAGAGAGTTGGCGGAACAAAATTATCGCGCCATATTAACTGTGAACTGGTGTGGTGGCAGGAAAGAGGAGGCAGTGCGTGGCTATATCGCAGATATGATGCGAGAACACAGTATGCGCCTGATATGTAATGAATACCCTACTTTCCTTACGCAGAAGCATTGGAATGTTATGTTGGACCAGTGTTCCATACCACAGTCGCAGAGATGGGGCGCACTTAACAAGGCACATATCAATCGCCTTGTAAATGTGTTGACTGCACAGCAGTTGACAGTCAGTGGCAGAAATACATACAAGGAAGAGTTTGTGACGGCTGGTGGGGTGTCATTGAAGGAGTTGCAGCCTAAGACCCTGGAACATAGATGTTACAAAGGACTGTATTTCGCAGGAGAGGTGACGGATGTGGATGCTATAACAGGAGGGTTTAATCTGCAGGCTGCATGGAGTATGGGTTGGCAGGTTGCAGTGGCTGTCAGTGCGGGATGGTATGAAAATTAAATCAATTAGTGAGTGTTTTTTTGTCTTTTAGGCAAAAAAGGTTTTATAAACTTGTATTGTGTTCTTTTTTTAATAACTTTGCAAGGTGCAATAAATAATACAAGTTATATAAACAATGAAAAGTACAATTCTTTCATTTCTTTTGTTGCTTGTCTCTGTCATGACAGTAGGAGCACAAGAGAAGCAGCCGGCATTTCCTGGTGCAGAGGGCTATGCCCGCTATGTCACGGGAGGCCGTGGTGGTAAGGTATATTACGTTACCAATCTTAATGACTCTGGTGAGGGCTCTCTGAGATGGGCCATAGGACAGACAGGCAAGCGTACGATACTCTTTAAGGTGTCTGGTACTATATTCTTGCAGTCTGCATTGTCTATCAACAGTGGTGATGTGACTATCGCCGGACAGTCAGCCCCTGGTGACGGTATATGTGTGGCCGACTATCCTTTCACGATTAATGCGAACAACGTTATCATACGCTATATGCGTTTCAGACTTGGTCAGCAGAAAGTGGCATACCATGAGGGCGATGGACTTGGAGCAATGGACCATGAGGGTATCATGATAGACCACTGCTCTGCCAGTTGGTCTATTGATGAGTGCTTGTCTGTATTAGGAAACAAGAATACCACGGTGCAGTGGTGCATATCCTCACACTCTCTTGTCAATGCAGGTCATGAGAAAGGCGCCCACGGATATGGTGGTAACTGGGGTGGCGACCATGCCTCTTTCCATCATAACCTCATGATACACCATGTCAGCCGTACGCCTCGCCTTGGCCCGCGTCCTACCACACAGTTAAACGAGCACATGGATATGCGTAACAACGTCATATACAACTGGGCTGGCAATGGCTGCTACGGCGGCGAGGGCATGGACGTTAATATGGTTAACAACTATTACAAGCCAGGTCCGGGTACCCCGACAAACAAGGCGGTGGCTTATCGTCTTGCCGGTATAGGCGTGCGCACCAATGAGTATGTGACGACATATCCGGCATACGCCCCTGCATTACACAAATGGGGACACCTGTATGTTAACGGCAACGTTAATCCGCAATATGCCAGCGTGACCAGTGACAACTGGACATACGGTATATACAATCAGGTAGATGCCAGTGGTTGCGATGGCACCTATACACAAAAGACCAAAGACACTATCCGCCTCTCTGAGCCTATTGACTTCATATATACCACCACGCACAGTGCAGAGGATGCCTATGCGCGTGTGCTTGACTATGTAGGATGCTCAAAGAGTCGTGACAGCTATGATACAGAGCTTATCAACGACGCACGCTACGGCACGGCGTCACATCAAGGCAGCGGACTCAGCAAGGGTTTCATCAATTCTCAGGAAGATCTCAGACCAGATGGAGCTGGTGATGATTGGAGCCCATGGCCTACGCTTAACAGCGCCACGGCTCCCTTGGACAGTGACGGTGACGGTATTCCAAACACATACGAGGAGTTCACTCTTGACACAGACCCTTATGACGCTACTGACGGTGCACAGGTGGCAAGCAATGGCTATACAAACCTGGAGAACTACCTTAACTCTCTTGTCAGCAGTATAACTGCAGCCCAGAACGCAGGCGGCGTAGTTGAGGGCGACATTGTGGAGGTAGGCAGCGATGTGCCAGAGTATCTCGTGATAGGTGCGCAGACCAGCGACGGCACAGGAAACTTCGGCAGTGATGACTATAAAATCACTGGCACAGGTAGTAACAAACTGACAACAACAGCCGGTAGCTACTATATGAAGGCTTCACGCAACACCGATTATACATTCAAGTTGCCCGACGGCATAAAGATAAGTTCCATTAAGATTGACGGCTACATGAATGCAGACACTGGCACAGGTTATGTGTGGAAAGTGGGTAATCTGGTATTAGGTAATAAAAATACGGCTAATGACTATGTGCTGCGCAATCGCAAGGCAAGCGGTGCAGGTGATGATAACTACACTTTTACGTTCAGCCCTGCGCTGGAGGGCAGTATAACGTTAGCGGTGACCGGTGATGCGCAGAGTGCCATAAGAGCCACGCTATATGTGGAAGACACGTATACAGCCGTAACGAGCATAGCTGCAGCTACATCACCACGTAGCCATAACATCTACAGCATAGATGGTCGTCTGCTGATAAGCAATGCTTCTCAAGCTCAGGTCAGCGGACTTACCAAGGGCATATATATAATGAACGGAAAGAAATTGGTAGTGAGATAGACACTTGTATATATTACATGTGATGAAACAAGGTGGGTTCTATTTATTACCACCATAAAAGAAAAAAGTCCCGGAATAGATAAAAATTCCGGGGCTTTTTGCGTAAATGTCAAATATTTTTTGTACCTTAGCCGAATTAAACTGCAGACACTTGTCGTCTGGCTTTGATAAAACGAATATGATGAATAAGATAAGATACAGACTGTTGGCCGCAGTGCTGGCACTGCTGGCTGTTAACAGCACGCAGGCACAACTGCGTATTAACTTTGGTGAAGACTCGCCGTTGCGCAAACTCTCCATAGCAGAGATGGCTATAAGTAACCTGTATGTGGACAGTGTGGATGAGGGCAAACTCGCGGAGGATGCCATACGTGGTATGTTAGAGAAGCTGGACCCGCACTCCAGCTATTCTACGCCAAAGGAGGTAAAAGCCCTTAACGAGCCTCTCGTGGGAAACTTTGATGGAATAGGCGTACAGTTTAATATGCTTGAGGATACACTGCTCATCGTGCAGACTATCAATGACGGTCCGTCAGAGAAAGTCGGCATACTGGCAGGAGACCGCATAGTGACTGTCAATGATACTTCTATAGCCGGTGTTAATATGTCCAAGGAGGAAATAATGCGCCGCCTGCGTGGTCCTAAAGGCACCAAGGTGCATGTAGGTATCAAGCGTAGTGGCATAAACGGCCTGATATACTTCGATATCATACGCGACAAGATACCTCTGAATACGGTAGAGGCATCATATATGATACGTCCCGGCATAGGCTATGTCCGTATCTCATCCTTCGGACTTACCACGCATAAGGAGTTGCTTGACTGCCTTACACAACTGCGCAAGGAAGGAATGAACGACCTTATACTCGACTTGCAGGATAATGGCGGTGGCTTCCTTCAGGCTGCTGTTGACGTGCTCAATGAGTTCTTGGAGTCAGGCGACCTGCTCGTTTACACCGAAGGACGCACCGTACACCGTCAGGAGTTCCGCGCCAAGGGAAACGGCACGTTCCGCCAGGGCCGCATAGCAGTACTTGTCAATGAGTTCTCTGCCTCAGCTGCAGAGATAGTGTCAGGTGCGATACAAGACCAAGACCGTGGCATCGTGGTAGGTCGCAGAACCTTCGGCAAGGGACTCGTGCAGCGCCCCATTGACCTGCCTGACGGCTCTATGATACGCCTGACAGTGGCACACTACTATACCCCCTCGGGCCGTTGCATACAGAAGCCATACGTCAAGGGTGACGCGAAGAAATACTATAACGATATAGAACAGAGATACAAACACGGTGAGTTCACCAATGCCGACAGCATACACTTCTCTGACTCCCTGCGCTTTGAGACGCTAAAGAAACACCGTGCCGTATATGGCGGCGGAGGCATTATGCCTGATTTCTTCATACCGCTCGACACCACACGTTACACCAAGTATCACCGTGAGCTCTCTGCAAAGAGCGTAGTGCTTAACGCCAACCTGCGTTATGCAGAGAAGAACAGGTCAAAACTGTGGAAGCTATATGGCAAGGAGCCAAACTCAAAAGACGCGAATAAAGGGTTCAAAGCCTTTGAGGCAGGCTACACTGTGCCCCAGTCATTCATTGACGAGATATACGAGGAAGGCCGCAAGATGGGCATAGTGCCGCAAGATGAGACAGAGACCGAAAAGACCACCGTGGAACTGCGTCGTCAGCTCAAGGCACTCGTAGCCCGTGACCTGTGGTCAATGACGGAATATTTCCGTGTTATCAATGAAGAAAATGACGCAGTGAAGTGTGCTGTGAAACAACTCGTAACTAACTAATAAATGCTAATTTAATGCACAAAACACTGTATAATGTGCAGTGCAAGGTGTTTTTTTTGCAAAAATATTTGGTAGTTACGGATAAAAGGAGTAATTTTGCACTCGGAATTTTGTCTGTGGGGTTGTAGCTCACGATGAAATCAAGTGTAAAGAAAGAAAAATAACAACAAACAAAATTTTAAAATCATGTCTGAAATTAACGAAAAAGTAGTAGAAATCATCGTAGACAAACTGGGTGTTGACGCATCTGAGGTTAAGCCTGAGGCAAGTTTCACTAACGACCTTGGTGCTGACTCTCTTGATACAGTAGAGCTCATCATGGAGCTTGAGAAGGAGTTCGGTGTAACAATTCCTGACTCTGACGCAGAAAAGATCCAGACCGTAGGCGACGCTATTGCTTACATTGAGAACGCAAGCAAGTAAGAAAAGCTAAAAGGCTTGCTCATGCGTCTCAGCGCATGATACACACATGGGGTGATGGCTGGTAGCGAAAGTTTTTTCGCTCTTGCCCTCACCTCTTTTTTTATATTAACCACAAGAACAATGAATGCCATTGCCGGCGGTGTCTGCACAGAGCCGTCATGGTATAAAAGACATATAGACCTATGGAATTGAAAAGAGTAGTAGTAACAGGCATCGGTTGTGTCAGCCCGTTGGGTAACTCTGCCGAGGAGACATGGAAGAACCTTCTTGACGGTAAGAGTGGCTGCGACACCATAAAGCAGTTGGATGCAACACGTTACAAGACACAGATAGCCTGTGAAGTGAAGAACTTCAACGCAGAGGAGTGGATAGACCGCAAAGAGGCACGCAAGATGGACAAGTTCTGTCAGATGGCAGTAGCCAGTGCCGATATGGCCATCAAAGACTCTGCCATGAACCTTGACACCATCAACAAGAACCGCGTAGGTGTGATATATGGTGTGGGTATCGGTGGTCTGAAGACCATGCAGGATGAGCTGGAGTATTACTCAGAGCACAAGGACACACCTAAGTTCGGTCCGTTCTTCATCCCTAAGATGATAGGCGACATAGCTCCTGGTCAGATATCAATACGTTATGGTTTCCACGGTCCTAACTATGCTACCACCAGCGCATGCGCATCTTCAACCAACGCTCTTGCCGACGCTTTCAACCTTATACGTCTGGGTAAGGCAGAGGTAATGGTGGCAGGTGGCTCAGAGGCTGTCATCACTGACCCAGGTCTGGGTGGCTTCTGCTCTATGCACGCCCTGTCAACACGTAACGACGAGCCTCAGAAGGCCAGCCGTCCGTTCTCAGCCAGCCGCGATGGTTTCGTGATGGGCGAGGGCTCAGCTTGCCTCATACTCGAGGAACTGGAGCACGCCAAGGCACGCGGTGCCAAGATATACTGCGAGATGGCAGGTGCAGGTATGAGTGCCGACGCATTCCATATCACAGCGTCACATCCGGAAGGACTGGGTGCTAAGCTCGTGATGGAAGAGGCACTGAAGGATGCAGAGATGCAGCCAGAGGATATTGACTATATCAACGTACACGGCACCTCAACACCTGTCGGTGACATCTCTGAGGCAAAGGCCATAAAGGCACTCTTCGGCGACTGGGCTTACAAGCTCAATATCTCGTCAACAAAGTCTATGACAGGCCATCTGCTCGGTGCAGCCGGTGCGCTTGAGGCTATGGTATGTGTGAAGTCTGTAGAGGAAGACATCGTGCCTCCTACCATCAACCATGAGGAGGGTGATGAGGACCCAGAGATAGACTACAACATGAACTTCACCTTCAATAAGGCAGAGAAGCGCAATGTGCGTGCAGCATTGAGCAACACCTTCGGCTTCGGCGGACACAATGCCTGCGTGATATTTAAGAAATATGCTGAGTAATAATCAGACATCATGCTGATAAGACATACTACACGATATGCTGAGTAACATAATAGATAGGGTAAAGCTCCCGTTCCGTAAGGACAAGGAGCTTTACCTTGCTTTATATAAGATAATGGGTTTCTACCCTCATAAGATTACTTATTACAAGGTGGCTCTTATGCACAAGAGCCTCGGCCACCGTGCTACGGCTGAGGAGCTGAAGGTGCTTGAAGGCAAGAAGGGTAAGAAGAAGGATGACAGATATAACCGCAAGGGTCGCCGCAATGTCCCCGGTGGGAAGGGTCGTCTTGGCAAGCCGCTCAACAACGAGCGCCTGGAGTTCCTTGGTGATGCCATCCTTGATGCCGTGGTAGGTGATGTGGTTTACCAGCGCTTCCCCGGCAAGCCAGAGGGCTTCCTCACTAATGCACGCTCCAAGATGGTGCAGCGTGAGACCTTGGGACGCCTGTCAAAGGAGATGGGCATAGCCAAGCTCATAATGGCAAGCGGACGTTCTGCTACCCACAACAGCTATATGGGCGGTAATGCCTTTGAGGCCCTGGTAGGAGCCATCTATCTTGATCGTGGCTATGAGGCATGCCAGCAGTTCTGGACACAGCGTGTCATGGGTAAGTACCTCAACACCGACAAGGTGGCATACAAGGAGGTGAACTTCAAGTCAAAGATACTGGAGTGGGCACAGAAGAACCGCATCAACATTGACTTCCGTCTGGAGGAGCAGTCGCAGGATAAGAACGGCTCGCCCACGTTTGCATATACCGTGGTGCTTGAGGGCGTTGACGGCTGCCGCTCAGAGGGCTTCTCAAAGAAGGAGAGCCAGCAGCGCGCCAGTGAGGACACGCTGAAGCGCCTGCGCAACGACAACAAGTTCGTCGATGCTGTCTTTGCTGCAAAGACAGAGCGCACCAAGATGGAGGAACAGCCTATCAGCGTGGCTCCCGATGTCAGTCAGCCATCCGTTGACGATATTGTGATATCATCAGACGCTGACATTGCAGCTACTGACATCCAGGCACAGAGCGATGCCCCGCAGTCGGCGATAGAACAGACCATAGACGACCTGAACCTTGACGATGTGGTTACTCCCGACAAGATGTCGCGTGAGGATATCATAGCACAGGCAGAGGCACAGGCGTATGAGGGGTAGTTTTGTGCAAAGCGCAAGCATGGTAGTACGGCTTGTAGTGAGGGCGAAGACAAATATATAACATAAAAAAGCAAAAAAAGAATAAGAAAATGAAGATAGCATTAATAGGATATGGCAAGATGGGCAAGATGATAGAGCAGATTGCCCTCTCACGCGGTCATGAGATTGTGAGTATAATAGACGTGGATAACCAGCAGGACTTTGACAGCCCGGCCTTCGCTTCTGCCGACGTGGCGATAGAGTTCACCGCCCCTATGGTGGCATACGGCAACTATCTCAAGGCATGGGAGAAAGGCGTCAAGGTGGTTAGCGGCTCTACAGGCTGGCTCAAGGACCACGGCGACGAGGTACGCAAGGCATGTGCCGAGCAGGGCAAGACACTCTTCTGGGCATCCAACTACTCCATAGGCGTAGCCATCTTCTCGGCTGTCAATAAGTATCTGGCAAAGATAATGAACTCCTTCCCGCAGTATGACGTGGAGGAGACTGAGGTACACCACGTGCACAAGCTTGACCATCCATCAGGCACCGGCATCACGCTGGCAGAGCAGATAGTGGCAAACCTTGACCGTAAGACCGACTGGCAGATGGGAACCCTCACACAGCCAGACGGCACCGTGGTGCCTGCAGAGGGTACTGACAAGAACAAGCTTACCATCAACTCCATTCGCAAGGACGAGGTGCCAGGCATACACTCCATTACATGGAACTCTGAGGCCGACCAGATAACCATCACACACGACGCACACTCTCGTCAGGGCTTCGCTCTCGGAGCTGTGCTTGCTGCAGAGTACACCGCCCAGCATGAGGGACTGCTCACCATTGACGATATGTTTAAATTTTGAGGTTTTGAGGTGAAATATCGTTTGTAAAAGCCTATATATCACCTCATAACATCTAAGAGGAAAATACAGAAAATGGAAAAAAGAACTCAGCTCACAGTAGTTGAGTTCTTTTTTTTGTTAACTTGTGTTAAAGGGGAAGGGTAAATAATTAATGTTTATTAAGAGTTGAGGTGATAATTTGCTCACGTCAGTTAAATATTGTTACTTTGATGGTGTATCAAAACTTATTTATAGCTTAATAAAAACTAATGACTATGATGAAGACAAAACATTTACTTATATCGCTTCTTATGCTCTTAGGTAGCGTAGGAGTTTGGGCTGACGAGGCTGAGAACATAGTAATACAAAACGTAAGCGACAATGTTTATCAGTTTGAGATGCCCGAGGGTAACGTGCAGCTCACTATAACGTATAGCGATGGTGGCACAGCTGTAGTGTCCGTTGCCGATGGTGAGGTGAAACAAGTGGTATGGTATGATGCTGCAGGACGTAGATTGCCTTCAACCCCTAATAAGGCTGGTGTTTATATCAAGAATGGCAAGCTTACCGTTGTGAAGTGATTGTGGATGAGAGATGAGAGATGAGGGATGAAAGATGAAATCAGCTAACCAATAATTTTATAGGAGAAAAACACTATGAAGATGAAAAATACACTTAGCATATTAGCATTATTGTTGCTGGCGCAGGGTGGCGCATGGGCGCAGCAGACCATCAGTGGCATACCCACAGGCTGGGCTGTAAGCGTTGATGGCAGCGATGTCACTATCACCGATGGCATCAGTGCAGCCATTGCAGTTGGTAAGACAGTGACGCTTACTAACAACAGTGGCAAGACGGTGACAAGCATCGTGGCAGTGAAGTCATCAGCCGCTGCTACAGCCAAGGAATACATAGACCTTACAAACATCAATCGCTTGGCATTGGCATACAAGGCAGAGAGCAGTTCGGAGGCTAAGGCTGCTTTCCGTAGCATAAGTCAGAGTGCTCAGGCAAAGGGCGCATCATTGCTTGTGGCTGATGATGAAAATGGCACGCACAAGACAGTTGAGAAATTCCTCTTTAATTACACTGACGAGGGGGTGTTGCAAGACGTAAAGTGGAACTTTGACTTCAGCGATATATATAGTGCCTTGAATGAGGAAGACTCTGCTTACTTAAAATCACTTGAGGGCGACCTCACAATAGGTCTGGACTATGTATATAGTGTGGGCGAGGAGTGGCTTTGGATGTCAGACACTAAACTGGAATTCATGGGCGATGTGTCAGCACTCGTCCTCAACGATGCACGAGAGCAAGCTATTGGTGGGATGGTTGGCAAGATTAGTCGCAACTATATGATGCGTATATCTGACGGTGCACTCTTTGCTTGGGATAATGCCCCAACAGAGTTTAAGATACGTGGCGACTATCAGTCATACGTTGACATCTGCGGATTGGTAGAGCCTTACGAGGATGGCTTTGTATATGTAAATAACAATAACCAGATAGTACTGGTAAAGGCCGAGGGAGAAGAGCTGGTAGAGACAGTTATCTCTCCTGAAGATACGAAGGCTATGTATGTGGCTCCAACTACTGACGGATACCTCGCCACCATTCTCACTGACGATGCTACGCTCAACGCAGGTAACAACTATGGTACGGGCGAGATGTGCCTCTTTACTACAGAGGGTGTGAAACTCACCATAGGTGATTATCTACGCTATAACGCTTATGGCGATACTACTTTGCAAAAAGTGTCAGACGAGGAGTATCAACAGAAGATTTACGAGTGCTATCATAACCATGATATGTTTGTGCTTAACGGAAAGGTATATACACTTTCTCGTGCTGCTGATGACAGAGCAATACAATTCAAAGAGGTGGTGGTGAACGAAGGTACCGTAACTACTAACTTAGTAGCCACATATATTGACCCAGAAAATATTCTTCGGTTCTATGAGATGCACCAAGGTCACACAGGCATCGCCTTCCCAGTGTTTAACACCGAGTCAGGCAATATGTCATACATCGACGGCGGTTCAGTGTTTACATTCCGTCCAGCAACGGGCAACGTCACTGCCTATGAGTTGCCTCTGCACTATGATCGTGGTCCTGCAAACTACTATGATGGCGTAAGCTACAAGGTGCCTTACGATTCATATTATGGCGAAACGAAGGTGAACTTCCCATCCTACTACTATGTTTGCGATCTCTCAAAGACCTCAGCCGATGTAATAGCCGTTGACTGGAGTGGCATTACTGATGAGCAGCGCGACATAGATGCAGAGGAAGGTACCGTGGAGTGGCGTTATTGGCCAGGAGTGAGGTACTTTGAGGCACATGCTAATCTGAAGAATGGTGGTCTCATTACTTATATCATACCAACCACTGGCGACGACAAGGCTAAGGCACAAGTGGCAGGCGACACCTCTGGTATGATAATCAGCGATTTAGTTGATATAAAGTAATATATACATCACCTTAAAACCTCAACGTAAAAAAACATAGACATTAATAATAATAAGGAAAGCGGAATACACTTAGCGTGCTCCGCTTTCCTTTTTTTGTGCATGCTGACGTGGGTGTACAGTCTTAACATTTTTGATGTTTTCTTTTGAGGTTTCCGGAAATGTTTGTAACTTTGTAGATTATAAAAAAGGTAAAAAGAAAAAGACAAGAATATAATGAAAGTAAAGAATCAAGTGAACATGAAGGTACAGTGGGCAAAGTTCATCATCGTGATGGTGCTTTACCTGCTCTTCCTCTACTGGCTGAAAAGCTGGCTCGGACTCATAGTCGTTCCTTTCATCTATGATGCCTATATCTCAAAGAAGATACGCTGGGACTGGTGGAAGGACCTTGAGAACCCTATGCGTATGATAATGTCATGGGTTGACGCACTGGTGTTTGCCCTGGTGGCAGTGTATTTCATCAACCTGTTCTTCTTCCAGAACTATGTTATACCTTCCAGTTCCCTGGAGAAGTCACTCCTTACGGGCGACTACCTCTTCGTGAGCAAGGTAAGCTATGGTCCGCGCATACCACAGACACCGTTCACCATGCCCCTCACACAGCACACACTGCCAGTGGGAGGCATTAAGTCATACATAGAGTGGCCACAGTGGGACTACCGCCGCGCACCGGGACTGGGCAAGATAAAACTCAATGACATCGTAGTCTTTAACTTCCCTGCAGGCGATACCGTGGTGAGCGAGCCACGCTGGCAGCCTACAGACTATTACCAGATGTGTTACGGCTACGGCGAGCAGATACTCTCACAGAGCAATATGGAGGTGAATGTCGATTCCCTGTCGCCGCTCATGCAGCGCAAGTACTACGAGATGGCGTATGCCGCCGGTCGTATGTATATGCTCAGCCAGCCGCAGGAGTACGGCAAACTGTTGTGGCGCCCTGCTGACCGCCGTGAGAACTATGTGAAGCGCTGCGTGGGACTGCCGGGACAGACCCTTCAGATAAAGAACCGCATAGTATATCTTGACGGCAAGCCAAACAAGGAGCCCGACAACGTGCAATACACCTACTTCGTGAAACTCAAAGAGCGTCTGCCCGAGGACCTCATAGAGCAACTCGGCATATCACAGGAGGACCTCAGCCAGCTGAGCCAGTACGGTTACCTGCCGCTTACACAGGCGGCTTACAAGGCACTGAAGGCACGCCGCGACCTCGTGGAGTATATACGCATCAACGAGGAGAAGACAGTGGGTGACATCTATCCGCTCAACTCCCGCCACGGCTGGACACGCGACAACTACGGTCCGGTGTGGATACCTCAGAAGGGCAAGAGCATCAAGCTTACGCTGGAGAACCTGCCCGTCTATGAGCGTCCTATACGTGTATATGAGGGCAACGACCTCAAGGTTACTGACGACGGCAAGATATTCATCAACGGCAAGCAGACCACAGAGTACACCTTTAAGATGGACTACTACTGGATGCAGGGCGACAACCGTCATAACTCAGCCGACTCACGTTACTGGGGCTTCGTGCCTGAGGACCACATAGTGGGTAAGCCTATCTTCATCTGGTGGTCAAGCGACCCTGACCGTCACGGCATCAAGGGCATACGCTGGAACCGCCTCTTCCGCTGGGTGGACAATATAAAATGATGTAACACCTACAGTAAGGTGTAATATATATAAAAAGCATTGCTTCTACGTTGTAAATAATAGTTCAACGTGAAAGCAATGCTTTTTTTGTTTGTTCCTGTTTTCTGAATGCAAAATTAATGCGAAAGTGTAACATGAAGAAGTTTTTTAGCTTTTTTCCTGCAAAAGACCTGCGATAGGAACCCTATAATGCGACAAATGAGCGGAACAGCCTTTTTTTTGTCGCAGATATGAAAAAATATTCGTACCTTTGCAATTGATTATGAAGACATTTGAAGAATTGGGCGTATGCCCGGAAATTTGCAGCGCCATTGGCGAACTGGGCTTTGAACAGCCCATGCCGGTGCAGGAGGCCGTTATCCCGTTGTTGTTGAGCGAGGAGCAGGGCAGTAAGGACTATATTGCTTTGGCTCAGACGGGTACGGGTAAGACCGCAGCCTTCGGCCTGCCATTGCTGCAGATGATTGACCCGAAGGACCGCACCACACAGGCTGTGGTGTTGTCGCCTACGCGTGAGTTATGCTTGCAGATAGCTGACGACCTGCGTGACTTCTCTAAGTTTATCAAGGGAGTCAACGTGGTTGCCGTATATGGAGGCACCAGCATCAGTGAGCAGATACGCTCCCTGCGCCACGGTGCGCAGATTATAGTGGCCACACCGGGCAGACTCATTGACCTCATAGAGCGAGGCAAGGCACATCTGGAACAGGTGAGCCATATAGTGCTCGACGAGGCCGACGAGATGCTTAACATGGGTTTCACAGAGAGCATCAACCGCATCTTTGAGTCTCTGCCCGAGGGAAGGCAGGTGCTGCTCTTCTCCGCTACTATGAGTAAGGAGGTGGAGCAGGTGGCTAAGCGTTACCTCGGTGACTACCGTGAGGTGGTGGTAGGGTCACGTAATGAGGGTGCGGAGCACGTGAACCATATATATTATATGGTCAACGCCAAGGATAAGTATCTGGCGCTGAAACGCGTGGTGGACTACTTCCCACGCATCTACGGCATCATCTTCTGCCGCACCAAGGTGGAGACACAGGAGGTGGCAGACAAGCTTATAAAGGACGGATATAACGCCGAGGCACTCCACGGCGACCTGTCACAGCAGCAGCGCGACCTCACCATGCACAAGTTCCGCCAGCACCTCACACAGCTGCTCGTGGCTACTGACGTGGCTGCGCGCGGACTTGACGTTGATGACCTCACACACGTCATCAACTACTCCATGCCTGATGATACCGAGTCTTACACACACCGCAGCGGACGCACAGGCCGCGCTGGTAAGAAAGGCACCTCTATTGCCATCATACACCAGCGTGAGCACCACAAGATACGCCAGGTGGAGAAGACCATAGGCAAACAGTTCGTGGTGGGTAAGCTGCCTACTCCTGAGGAGATATGTACCAAGCAACTCTTCCGTGCCATTGACGAGATAGAGAAGACCGACATTGTGGATGAGCAGATAGAGCCGTTCATGAAGGAGGTGCGCCGACACTTTGAGTTCGTGGACAAGGAGGAGATACTGAAGAAGGTTGTGGCGCGTGAGTTCGGACACTTCCTTAAGTATTACGCCAACGCCCCTAAGATAGAGGAGGTGACGATGAAGACGAAGAAGAAGGGAAAGAACGGCGCAGACTATCGCGGCGGACATCCTGACTGGTCGCAGAAGAAACCCCGTGAGGGCGTGCAGGCAGGCTATGTCAAGTTGTTCGTTAACCTGGGCAGGCAAGACCGCTTCTTCCCTGGCGAGGCCATGCAACTCATCAACCGTTGCGTGACGGGCAGGCAGAAGGTAGGTCATATAGACATCATGCCGCAGTTCACACTCATCGAGGTTCCTAAGAGGGACGCGCGCGTGGTGATGGCTTCTCTCAGCGGTGCCTATTACCGTAACAAACGTGTGGTTTGCCGCTTGGACAAGAAAGACAAGAAATAGGACATTTTTGTCATTTCGCCTTTTTATTTTTGTCAACGAAAAAACGCAATCTAGGAGAAAAGGAGGCCTGAAAAACGAGAAAAAGACACCTTTTTTGCTCTTTCTACCTCCTTTTTCCTGTGAAAGCATAGCTTTTACCATGTAAAGTGATAGCTTTCACGATGAGAAACGATAACTTTTACACCCTGAAAGCATAGCTTTTGCAACGCAAAAGCTATGCTTTTTTTATGCCTTTTTACAACCTATCACTGATTATCAATGAGTTACAACCCTCTGTAGATTTCGCTGTACGCGGCCAGCAGGAAATAATTTTGAAATATCGCAAGCATGAGGCGTTAACAGAAAGCCCAAAATAGGACATTTTTGTCATCGGGTGACATAAATCAAGCCTTATTCAATTATAAAGTTACTCGACTCTCGCAAGTCGTAATTTACAGATATTGACTTTCCCTTCGGCCGTCGAGCTAAACCTTCTCGCCGTAGGCGACTAAATATCGTACACTTGGGAAATGAGTCCATAAAATCCATTCAGCGCTGGAACCACCAAGGTCGTATGGTTGCACAGTATATTCT
>JAFXZU010000006.1:0-33881 GCA_017541085.1 Prevotella sp. | reverse complement strand
TAATAATATTTTCCAAGATTATAATTCCTGATTAATTCATGGTCAATTCATGGTCAATTTCTGATAATTCCTGTAAAAAAATAATCAGTGCAATCCGGTTTAATCCGTTGTTCAAGAAAAATCTGTGTCCATCTGTGCTATCTGTGGGAAAACTTCGTGTTCAAGGAAAAAGGCTTCAATAGGACATTTTTGTCATTGCTTGATAAAAATCATGTCAACGAAAAAACTCAATCTAGGAGAAAACGAAGCCTGAAAAACAGAAAAAGGGTGCGAAAAAATGACTTTCCGCACCCTTTTTTTCGTGAAAGCATAGCTTTTACAGTGAGAAAGCATAGCTTTTAGGACGTCATTCGATAGCTTTTACACCCTGGAAGCATAGCTTTTAGAGGGTAAAAACTATCGTTTTTTTATGCTTTTTCAGAACCTACTACTGATTATCAGATAGTTACAACCCTCCGTAGATTTCGCTGTACGCGACCAGCAGGAAATAATTTTGAAATATCGCAAGCATGAGGCGTTAAGAAGAAAGCGTGAATAGGACAAAATCGTCATTCGCCATTTTTTCGAGGGGAAAGAAATGCTGTAGTTCGGTAGATAAAAGTAGTAGAAAAAAACGTATGACAACAAACGTTGAGGAAGATGAAATTCCAGATGTGTAACGAGTAACGAAATGGAAGGCGCGGCTTCAGAGGTTACAGATATTAATGATGGTTATTTGTAAATAGCGTTACTTTTTCAGCGGAAAAACAAGCAAAATGTCAGCGTTGTGGTTTGTTTTCTGTCAAAATGTTTCCCGTGATAAATGGGAAAAGTAACGTAATAATTTGTCTGTTTGAAAAAATATTGTTAATTTTGTTAGTCAAACGCATAACAAAAACATTATGTATAAGATAGTAACCAAAAAGCAATTCTCGGAGAAAGTGTTTCTCTTTGAGATTGAGGCTCCGCTGATAGCCAAGAGCCGCAAGCCGGGCAACTTCGTGATTGTCCGCGTAGATAAGCACAGTGAGCGTATGCCGCTGACCATTGCTGACAGCGATGTGGAGCGTGGCACCATCACACTGGTAATACAAGAGGTGGGACTGTCATCCACCAAACTATGTAGTAAGGAGGTTGGCGACGAGGTGGCCGACGTGGTTGGTCCGCTGGGTAACCCTACTCACATTGAGAAGTTCGGTACTGTTATATGTGCTTGTGGTGGTGTAGGTGCTGCACCTATGTTGCCTATTGTTCGTGGACTGAAGGCAGCCGGTAACCGCGTGCTGACGGTGTTGGCAGGACGTACTGCAGAACTTGTAATCCTTGAAGACGAGCTGCGCGCATCATCTGACGAGCTTATCATCATGACCGATGACGGTTCAAAGGGCGAGAAGGGTGTTGTTACTATCGGTATAGAGAAGTTTGCCGAGCAGGAGCATATTGACAAGGCCTTTGCTATAGGTCCTCCGATAATGATGAAGTTCTCTTGCCTCACCACACAGAAGTATGGTATCTCTACAGATGTATCGCTCAATACTATCATGGTTGACGGCACAGGTATGTGTGGCGCTTGCCGACTGACTATAGGTGGCAAGACAAAGTTCGTCTGCATTGATGGTCCAGAGTTTGACGGTGCACTGGTTGACTGGGACGAGATGTTCAAGCGTATGGGCACGTTCAAGAAGGCCGAGCAGGAGGAGATGCAGCATTATGCAGACCATGTGTATGCAGATGTAGAGGCAAAGAATAATGAGGGAGGAAAGAATGTAGAGGCTGCTGACGCCGCTCCCGTTGACGACTCTATAGAGGTGCTTACAGACCGTAACGCCCCTTGGCGTGATGAGTTGCGCAAGGCTATGAAGCCAAAGGAGCGTACAGCCATACCACGTGTCATAATGCCAGAGCTTGACCCTGTCTATCGTGCCACAACACGCACGGAGGAGGTTAACAAGGGCCTGACAAAGGAGATGGCATTGACAGAGGCTAAGCGTTGTCTTGACTGTGGCAAGCCTTCTTGTGTGGAAGGATGTCCTGTTAACATCAATATCCCTTCATTCATCAAGAATATAGAGCGCGGACAGTTCCTCGCTGCAGCTAAGGTGCTGAAGAATACTTCTGCACTGCCGGCAGTATGTGGTCGTGTCTGCCCACAGGAGAAGCAGTGTGAGAGCAAGTGTATCCACCTGAAGATGAATGAGCCTGCTGTGGCTATCGGTTACCTGGAGCGTTTCGCTGCAGACTACGAGCGTCTGTCTGGTCAGATGTCTCTGCCAGAGATAGCACCAGCCAACGGTATTAAGATTGCCGTGGTAGGTTCTGGTCCTGCCGGATTGTCATTTGCTGGCGATATGGTGAAGAAGGGCTATGACGTATATGTGTTTGAGGCACTGCACGAGATTGGTGGCGTGCTGAAATATGGTATTCCAGAGTTCCGTCTGCCAAATGCCATCGTTGACGTGGAGATAGAGAACCTCCGCAAGATGGGCGTACATTTCCAGACTGACGTAATAGTAGGTAAGACAATATCTGTTGACGACCTCGAGAAGGCTGGCTTCAAGGGTATCTTCGTAGGCTCTGGCGCAGGTCTGCCAAACTTCATGAACATACCTGGAGAGAACCTTATCAACATCATGTCATCAAACGAGTATCTTACCCGTGTGAACCTCATGGATGCTGCTAACCCGAAGACTGATACACCGATGAACCTCGGTAAGAACGTTCTCGTAGTCGGTGGTGGTAACACTGCAATGGACTCTTGCCGTACGGCAAAGCGCCTCGGTGCTAACGTCACACTCGTATATCGTCGTTCAGAGGCTGAGATGCCGGCACGTCTTGAAGAGGTTAAGCACGCAAAGGAGGAGGGCATCACATTCCTCACGCTGCATAACCCTGCAGAATACATAGGTGACGAGAATGGTGCCGTGAAGCAGGCTGTGCTTGAGGTGATGAAGCTCGGAGAGCCTGATGCGTCAGGTCGTCGCTCACCAGAACCTACAGGCGAGAAGGTAACTATCGATGTTGACCAGGTTGTGGTAGCCGTAGGCGTGTCACCTAACCCGCTCGTTCCTCAGAGCATCGAGGGACTGGAACTCGGCCGCAAGAATACCATCGTGGTAAATGAGGGTATGCAGTCTAACCGTCCTAACATCTATGCCGGTGGTGACATCGTGCGTGGTGGTGCAACGGTAATCCTTGCTATGGGCGACGGACGTAATGCTGCCAAGAATATGCACGAGATGTTGTCAGGGAAATAATCCGGACAACGAGAAAAGATAAAAGAGAAAAGAGGTAGAAGGCAAAGCCTTCTACCTCTTTTTGTTCTCTCTCTGAAACCCAACAAGTGTTACCTAATTAACCTTTAAACCTTTCAATTATAATTATTACTGTTCAAGTCTTAGAATCTGCCGCCTCCGCCGAAGCCGCCACGACCTCCGCCGAAGCCACCGCCGCCACGGTTGCCGCGGCCTCCGCCTTCACCCATACCGGCACCTTCTCCACCAGGACGGTCACCGCCGCGGTTTCCGCGCATAGCCTGACGGCCTTCCTTGCCGCCGAATGCGTTGAAGCGGTATATGACGTGCAGCATAGCGTAGCTGTTGATGCTGTTATAGTATGTGTCGCTGCGCTGAGTGGCGCTGATGCTGCGTGAGAAGCTGCTCTTCTGGTTGAGAATATCGTTGAGCTGCAGTGATACGATGAGGTTCTTCTTGCTGAGGAAGCTGTGTGAAATCTGTGCGTTCCAGATGAACTCGTTAGTGTTCATTGACGCATCACTGTAGCCGCGGCGTGAAGACATGTGCGCACCGGTAGAGAGGCTTGTGCCCCAAGGTGCTGTGGCAGTGATGTCAACACCATACTGGAACTGCCATGTGTCGAGGTTTGCGTTAGGCTGCAGTTTGTTGCGTGTGATGGTGTATGTCACGTTACCGTTAGGCTCAACCTCCAACCAGTCGTTGCGGTATGACATACCCAGACGCTCTGACAGACTGGTAGAACGTGTATAGTTCTTTGTTGCCTCTGCCGCTCTCTGCAGGTTAACGTAGCTTACATGGTTCTGATATGATATGTTGGTCATGCTGCTCACGTTCCATACGCCTACAGTGTCGAGTGCGGTGTTAAACATGAATGCACTGCGTATGTTCCAGTTGCCGTTGATGTTCATAGGCTTGGTGGTGCGTCCGCCGGTGCTCTCGTTATATGTTGTCATGTTTGACACACTGTTACTCGTGTTAGAGTAATTGATGAACGCCATGATGGTGCGCTTGTGCGCTTGTACGTAGTTGCTGTAACGCAGTTCGAAACGCTGTGTGAACGATGGCTTCAGCTCTGGGTTACCCATGGAGATGTTCAGCGGGTCAGAGTCATCAGTGATAGGCAGCATGTCTGTCATAGAAGGCTGTGACGTGCTTCCGCGGTAGTTCAGTCGCAAGGTCTTCTGCTTTGTGAAGCGATAACGGAAGTCAAGCGTTGGTGTGAAGTTGGTCACTGAGCGTGCCACGTCATAGTGCTTATTCAGATAGTCGTATATCATGTGCTGCGTCTGTGGCTGCAACATCACACCGAGGTTGAGGTTGTAGTTGTCAGTGACGCGTCTCCATGTCAGCTCTATCTCATGTGTATAGTTGTTATACTCAGAGTAACGGCTCAATGAGTCGCTGTAGTATGTGTCTATAGGAGCATAAGGGTCGGTGAATGAATGGAAGTTACGGTATGCCCATGTGCCTACGGTAGAGAAGTTGGCAAACTGGTCGTAGTCATCCTTGTTGAAGAAGTCATACGTGCCACGGCTGCTGGTGCGGTGACTGTACTGATACATATAGCGCAGTTGCAGGAAAGAATACTTTGACAATCTCTCAGAGTATGTACCGGTAATGGAGAATGTCTTGTTGTCTCCGGGCGTGAGGTTGTATCTGTTCTTGTAATATACGGAGTCTTCCGTGGTTGGACGATACAACTGCACGTATTGTGTAGAGAGTGACTCGTTGTCGTTGTTAGTGCTTGAGTAACGTCCCTGCACTGTGATGCTGTTGCCACGGCTTGACAGCTTTCTTGATGCTACAGCCTGCAGGTTCAGGTTGTTGTTTGTGCCGTAGCTCAGGGAGTTGTTGTCACGACGGTTGATGAGCAGAGAGTCTGCCATCAATCCGGAACCAATGCTCTGCTCATAGATGGACTTGTTGAGTGCTTCCATGAACTCCTCATTCAGAGGGTCGGTGGCAGTCTCGCCGGTCACAGGGTCAGGAGTGTTGTATGGGTCTTTGTTGAAAGACGCACTGGTACTTGTAGAACGTGAGTCATTTGAAGAAGTAGAGAATGTAGGTCTGAATGAAATGGTAGTCAAGGTGTCTGGCTTCCATTCCAGACGTCCGGTAAAGTTCCATGAGTTAGAGCGTCCGTAGCTTGTAGAGCGGCTGTTGCTGAACGAACCTACGGTAGAGACGAAGTTCTCGCTGGCACGATTGGTCCATGTGTCGGTGTCGCCATGGGTCCAACGTACGGAGAAGTCGGCCTTCAGTTTGTCTTTCTTCTCATAGTTATAGTTGGCTGCCAGCATCTTGTTAGCCTGCAGTCCGTTGCCACGGTTGCCAAAACCTCCTCTGCCACCGGTGGAGAAACCACGGTCGCCGGTGTTGTTGGCACTGCCGAAGATGAACAGGCGGCTGTTGTCCTTCATCCATCCGAACATGCCTTGCTCAGCATACCTGCTCTTTGTTCCTATAGCCAGGTCGATATTGGCAAGCATGCCCTTGTTCATCCCTCGTTTTATGTTGAAGTCGAGGATGGTCTGCTCCTCACCGTCGTCAACGCCGGTAAGCTTGGCCATGTCGCTCTTCTCGTCATACGCCTTCACCTTGTCGATGATGGCTGTAGGTAGGTTCTTGAGGGCTGTCTGAGTGTCGCCGGTCATGAACTCTTTGCCGTCAACTTTTATCTTCTTTACCTCCTTGCCGTTGATGGTTATCTTGCCGTCATCGTCAATCTGTGCGCCAGGCAGACGCTTTACCAGCTCCTCTATCACGGAGCCTTCCGGTGTGCGGTATGCGGCGGCATTATATATAAAGGTGTCCTCCTTTACTATTACCTTTGCAGCAACACCGTTGGCAACTACCTCTTTCAACATTACCGCGTCGGTCTCAAGGTTGATCTTACCGAAAGCAAACGGTTTGTCATCGGCTATAGTGACGTTGCGTGTAATCGTCTTATAGCCGATGTTTGTTATCTTTAGAATGTATTTCCCGTTTTCTGGGGCTTTCAAAGTGAAAGCTCCGTCAAGGTCGCTCACGGCACCTGCTACGTATGAGGAGTCAGCTGCCTTGAGCAACTGTACAGTGGCCTGGATGACAGGCTCCTGTTCCTCTTTGTCTATCAGCAAACCCGTGATGGACCGTTCTTGTGGTGTAGCGGCGACTTGCGCCTGACTACTTTCAGGTTCTTGCGCATTATCTTGCGCCATTGCCATGGTCAGTGACAATGTCAGCATGACAATAGCAGTAAGGATTTTTCTCGTCATATAAGATAAAGTAATTCAGTTTTTTTCTTTTTTACGATACTATGACGGAGAAAGACCTTTTAGGGTTTAATCAAAGTTCGTCTGATGCGTAAAGAAAATTCATCGCAGGCACTTTGTAGTCGAAAATTTCGTCCTTGCTGAAGAACCTGTTCAGCTCAACTGCAGCGTTTTCCTTTGAGTCGCTGGTGTGTACGATGTTCTCTTGGAAAGACATGGAGAAATCTCCGCGTATTGTTCCCGGTGCAGACTTTCTGCCATTTGTTACGCCTGCCATCTGTCTTACAACCTCAACGGCGTCAATGCCTTCATAGCAGCATACTATGACGGGGGTGACAGTCATGGCATCTTTCAATTGCTGGAAGAAAGGCTTGCCCTTGTGCTGAGCATAGTGCTCGCTCATCTGCTCGTCAGTAAGCTGGCACATCTTCATGCCTGCCAGTCGCAGACCTTTTTGTTCAAAACGCTTTGTCACTTCGCCCACGAGACCGCGTATCAGGCAGCTGGGCTTCAATATAACTAATGTCTTTTCCATATCTATTTGTTTTCTTTCATTTCCACCTCTTTAACCTTCTTGAACAACTCTGATGCGAAGACGAGGTCATTGAGGTCTTTGTTCGTTGCAGACATTACCATGGTCTTGTCGCCTTCCCATTCCTTGCGCCCCTTGCAGATGAAGATAATCTTGTCGCCTATGCCCATGACTGAGTTCATGTCGTGGGTGTTGATGATGGTGGTCATGCCAAACTCTTCCGTAATGCCATGTAGCAGTTCATCAATTACCAGGCTCGTTTTCGGGTCAAGTCCGGAGTTAGGCTCGTCGCAGAAAAGGTATTTCGGATTCAGTGCGATGGCTCTTGCTATTGCCACACGCTTCTGCATACCGCCTGATATCTCTCCCGGGTACTTATGTCCGGCGTCGGTCAGGTTTACGCGGTCAAGGCACTCCTGTGCCCTGTGTGTGCGTTCGCGGAGAGTCATGGAAGAGAACATATCAAGTGGGAACATGACATTCTCAAGTACGGAAAGGGAGTCAAACAGCGCTGCTGACTGGAATATCATGCCCATCTCGCGGCGCATCTCCACTTTCTCATGCTTGGACATCTGCACATAGTTGCGTCCGTCATACAGTATCTCGCCGCTCGTTGGAGTGAACAGACCCACAATGTTCTTCATCAATACAGTCTTGCCGGAACCAGACTGTCCTATGATGAGGTTGGTCTTGCCGTTTGCAAATTCTGCATTTATGTCAATAAGGACATCCTTGTCCTCAAATGATTTGTATAAGTGTCTAATTTCTATCATGACAGCAACTGAGTTAGGAAGACATCGGCGAAAAGTATCAGGATGCTGCTATTGACTACTGCTGAGGTGCTGGCTTTACCTACCTCCACGGAACCTCCGTTGACGGTGTAGCCGCAGTATGATGAGACGCTGGCTATGATAAAGGCGAATACCACACTCTTTATTATTGACATCCACACGAACCAAGGATTGAAGGAGTGCTGCAGTCCAAGCGTGAGGTCGTCAGGTGACAGTATGTGTCCTATGTAGGCAGTGGCATATGCGCCGATGATGCCCATCACGTCGGCGAAGATCACCAGACATGGCATCAGGGTTATGAGTCCGAGCAGCTTTGGGGCAATGAGGTAGTTGGCAGAGTTGACACCCATGATGTCAAGCGCATCTATCTGCTGCGTTACCCTCATGGTGCCCAGCTCTGATGCAATGTTACTGCCGACCTTGCCTGCCAGTATAAGACACATGATGGAGCTTGAGAACTCAAGCAGCATAATCTCACGTGTGGTATAGCCGCTTACCCAGCGTGGCATCCATGGTGACTGTATGTTCAGCTTCATCTGTATGCAGATGACGGCGCCGATAAAGAAGGAGATGAGCAGGACAATGCCGATAGAGTCAACACCAAGTGCCGACATCTCCTTAATATATTGCTTCATAAACATACGCCAACGGTCTGGTATGGCTATGGCACGCCACATCAGAATAAGATAATCGCCTAGCGTCTGTAGGTAATTGAACGGAAAAATCATGGTGCAAAGATACGAAAAGAAAACGAAACGAACAACATAATGACACCTGCTAATGGTTAAATTGCATTAATATAGACATAAAAATTGTATCGCCGTGCCGTTGTCTCATTTTTTTTTTGTAACTTTGCACCCAAATTTCAACTAAAAAAATAAAGATATATTATGGCATCATTCATTGAAGACAAAGTAGTCATGGAGGGTATTACCTTCGACGATGTACTGCTCATTCCTGCGTATTCAGAGGTACTGCCACGCGAGGTGGAGTTAAGTACGAAGTTCTCACGTAACATCGACTTGAAAATTCCATTCGTAACAGCTGCCATGGACACCGTAACAGAGGCTCCTATGGCAATAGCTATCGCCCGTGAGGGTGGTATTGGCGTGATACACAAGAATATGTCTATTGAGGAACAGGCACGTCAGGTGGCTATTGTTAAGCGTGCAGAGAATGGTATGATTTACGATCCTGTTACCATTATGCGTGGCAAGACTGTGAAGGATGCCCTTGATATAATGGCAGAGTACCATATCGGCGGTATTCCTGTTGTGGACAGCGATAATAAGCTTGTGGGTATCGTGACAAATCGTGACCTGCGTTTCCAGACTGATATGAACCGTAAGATTGATGAGGTGATGACCTCTGAGAACCTTATCGTGACACATCAGAAGACTGACTTGGAGAATGCCAGCCGCATATTGTTGGAGCACAAGATAGAGAAACTGCCTGTGGTTGATGAGAATAACCACCTCATGGGACTTATAACATATAAGGATATAACAAAGGCTAAGGATAAGCCTATGGCATGTAAGGATGCTAAGGGACGTCTGCGTGTAGCTGCCGGTGTAGGTGTTACTGCTGATACGTTCCAGCGCATGGAGGCTCTTGTAAAGGCTGGCGTTGATGCTATCATCATTGATACCGCTCACGGACACTCTGCCGGTGTGATAGAGAAAGTACGTGAGGCTAAGGCTGCTTTCCCAGAGGTTGACATAGTTGTAGGTAATATAGCAACCGGTGAGGCTGCCAAGGCTTTGGTGGCTGCAGGTGCTGACGCTGTGAAGGTCGGTATAGGCCCTGGTTCTATCTGTACCACTCGCGTGGTAGCAGGTGTGGGTGTTCCTCAGTTGTCTGCTGTGTATGACGTGGCTAAGGCACTTGAGGGTACAGGCGTGCCTCTCATAGCTGACGGCGGATTGCGTTATTCCGGTGACGTGGTGAAGGCCCTGGCTGCTGGCGGATACTCTGTAATGGTAGGTTCGCTTGTTGCAGGTACCGAGGAGGCTCCAGGTGAGACAATATTGTATAACGGACGTAAGTTTAAGTCATACCGTGGCATGGGCTCTCTGGAGGCTATGGAAAAAGGTTCTGCTGACCGTTACTTCCAGGGTGGAGTGAAAGAGGCTAAGAAACTGGTGCCGGAAGGTATTGCCGGACGTGTGCCTTACAAAGGAACTGTACAGGAGGTTGTATATCAGCTTGTCGGCGGTCTGCGCTCAGGTATGGGATACTGTGGAGCAAAAGACATCGAGACGCTGCATGACGCTAAGTTTACACGCATCACTAATGCCGGTATGCTTGAGAGTCATCCTCATGAGGTGATAATAACCAGCGAGGCTCCTAACTACAGCAGACCACAGTAAACAGTTTCTTGTTCATGGCCGTGAGCTTCTCACGCATAAATAAACAGCTATAATGAAAAAGACTCTCTCATTTATCTTTGCTCTCGCCTCAACGGTTGCTGTTGAGGCGCAGACGGCTGACCCGGTGATAATGACAATAAACGGCAAGGCCGTGCCGCGTTCAGAGTTTGTATATTCTTATAAGAAAAACAATGGTGCGGATGTTATAGACCATAAGACAGTACGCGAGTATGTAGAGTTGTTTGCCAATTATAAACGTAAGGTGGAGGCGGCGCTTGACGCACACCTTGATACCTTGACGTCCTATAAGACAGAGTTCAGGCAGTATCGTGACCAGCAGGTGATGCCTACGCTGATAAACGATGCAGACGTTGAGATAGAGGCACACAAGATATATGATGCGGAAAATGAGAGGATAGGCGTTGACGGTATAAATGACGTCAGCCATATCTATATGCGTGTAAGGCAAGATGATGACGATGCTGTGGTGCAGCGTCAGAAGGAACGCATAGACTCAATATATCGTGTATTGAAGGCGGGCGGAGACTTCGAGACTCTTGTCAAGCAGTGCAGTGAGGATAAGGCTACTGCACAAAGAGGCGGTCGCATGGGACAACTGGTAAAGGGCAGCTTCTTTGAGAAGTTTGAGAATGCTGTGCTGGCCATGAAGCCGGGTGAGATAAGTGCACCTGTGCAGACAGAAGTAGGCTTCCATATTATAAAGCTTAACGACCGCTACTCCCTGCCGCCATACGACTCTCTGCGAAACAATATCATGCAGTATGTGGAGAGAAGTAACCTGCGCAAGGACCTTGCAAAGAAACGTCTTGAAGAGATAGCCGTAGAGCGTGGCATGACCAACGAGGCCGTTGCAGATATGCGTGCAGATTCTCTTGCTGCCGTCAGTGAGGAAATGAAGTATCTCATACAGGAATACCATGACGGCTTGCTGCTTTACGAGATAAGCAACCGCGAGGTGTGGGAGAAGGCAGCTAATGACGAGAAGGGCCTGGAGGCTTTCTGGAAGAAGAACAAGAAAAAATATACATGGGAAGAGCCGCGTTTCAAGGGTATAGCCTATTACACCCGTGAGGCATCAGACGTTGATGCGGTTAAGAAATGTCTGAAAGGCAAGAAGTTCTCAGAGTGGACAGACCTGCTTCGTAACACATTCAATAAAGACTCTGTCTTGCGTATCCGTGCAGAGAAGGGTGTGTTCAAGAAAGGTATGAACGGAATCGTTGACCGTGAAATCTATGGTGATGCCACGGCTAAGATAAAGGAACGCAAGGACTATCCTAATACTGCTGTGTATGGCAAACTGTTGAAGGCACCGGAGGAGATGAGCGATGTGCGCGCTCTTGTGGTTGCTGACTATCAGGAGGCTATGGAGGCAGAATGGCTCAAGACGCTTAAGGCACGTTATGTCGTAAAGGTCAACGAGGATGTGCTATCTACGATTAAAGAGGAATAAACGAGATAATGAAGAAACTATCTTACATAGCTACCTTGCCGCTGTTGGCGGCAGCCTTGTCGGTGGCGGCCGATGACTCAAAGGAAACGAAGTCGGCTCCGGTGAACTATATAGACGAGGTGGTATGGGTGGTAGGCGATGAGGCTATACTTCGCTCAGACATAGAGGTGATGCGCCTGCAGGCGGCTCAGGAGAATGTAGATTGGGGTGGTGACCCTAATTGCCGCATACCGGAGCAGATAGCAGTGCAGAAACTGTTTATCAACCAAGCAGCAATTGACAGTATAGAGGTAACAGAGGCTGAGATTGCACAGGGGGTAGAACAGCAGCTGAACGCTTGGATACAGATGATAGGCTCTAAGGAGAAACTGGAGGAGTATCGCAAGCAGAGCCTGACAGAGATAAGGTCAGAGTTGCATGATGAGTATAAGAACCGCGAACTGGCGCAGCGTATGCGCAGGCAGCTGGTGGAGAATGTGACGGTGACACCGTCAGATGTGCGTTCTTATTTCAGTAAGTTGCCTGCCGACAGTATTCCGCTTGTGCCGATGACGGTAGAGGTGCAGATTCTTGCTATACATCCGCGCATACCTATAGAGGATATAAATAAGGTGAAGGAAGAACTGCGTGACTATACCGAGCGTGTACAGTCAGGACGTACGTCGTTTGCTACTCTCGCACGACTCTATTCTGAGGACCCCGGTTCAGCCCGTCAGGGTGGTGAGATGGACTATGTAGGCAGGGGTATGCTTGACCCGAACTTCGCACAGGTGGCGTTTAACCTCACTGACCCTAAGAAGATTTCTAAGATAGTAGAGTCAGAGTTCGGCTTCCATATCATACAGTTGATAGACAAGCGTGGTGACAAGATAAAGGTAAGACACATACTGCGTAAGCCGCGAGTACCACAGAGTGCTATAGACGAGACAATGCTCAGGCTTGACTCCATATCGGCAGACATCGCCAGCGGTAAGTTCTCCTTTGATGAGGCTGCTACGTTCATATCTGATGATAAGGACACAAAGAATAACCGCGGTATCATGGCTAATCCTACGGATGACGGCAAGCGTACTTCTAAGTTTGAGATGAAGGACCTGCCTACCGAGGTGGCACGTGTGGTGGAGAAGTTAAGCGTGGGTGAGATGTCCAAGCCGTTCACAATGGTTGACAATCGTGGCAGGACAATGTGTGTGCTGGCGAAACTGCGCAACAGGACAGAAGCTCACAAGGCCACGATAACAGAAGACTTCCCCCTCATGAGTGAGATAGTGCTGGAGAAGGCACGTGAGAAGAAACTGCGTGAGTGGGTGCAGGATAAGATAAAGAACACGTATGTGAGAATACCAGAGGAATATAAGGACTGTGACTTTGAATATGAGGGCTGGATAAGGTAACTATGAGCCTGAAAAATGAGGTACATATCAAATGACAAAATGAAAGCTATCATTTCAGAGTGTAAAAGCTATGCTTTCACACTCTGATTCGATAGCTTTTACAGTGTAAAGTGATAGCTTTCACGAGACAGTCCGGTATTTAACAGTGGTTAACATCTCGTGTTATAAAGAACAAGGGTATATTAATAATGTGTCAGGATTTTGTCGTATTTCCTGACAAAGTGTAAAAAGATAGAAAGACGAAAACAAAAGCAATTATAGTATTGACGTTGATGGTTGTTCTTTGCGCTTTTGCGGTGGCTAAGGGCAAGCGTCAGCGTGCCGTGGCGCGCAAGACAGATACGCGTGTATATCTGCAGCATGCCGACCTCCTGTCATACGATATGTATGGCAGCCATCCCGGTGCCCAGTTTGTGAAGGGCAAGGTGTCTTTCCTGCACAAGGGAATGCATCTTACATGTGACAGTGCCTATTACTATGAGGCGTCAAACTCCTTTGAGGCATACGGCCATGTCAAGATGCGCCAGGGTGATACGCTGACACTGGTGGGAGACAGAGGCTATTATGATGGTAATGATGAGATGGGACATGTGTGGGATAATGTCATACTGACTCACCGTGGCTCCCGCCTCTATTGTGATACACTTGACTATGACCGTATGTACGGCATTGCCGATGCTTACGGTGCGGCGGGCATCAAACTGACGAGCAAGGGCGACGTGCTGACGGCTGACTGGGGCAGGCATTATATGGACTCTAACCATTCTGAGTTCTATTATAATGTAGTGCTCACTAATGACAAGGGCTTGCGCATTGACACCGACACACTTATTTATGATGAGAAGACATCGCTTGCACATGTGACTGGTCCGTCGGTGATAACCCAGAAGGGCAGCCGCGTGAACACTACCGACAGCTATTATAACACAGCCACGGAGCGCTCAGAGCTTTTCGGACGCTCTACCATATATAACGGTGCGCGTGAGATAACGGCAGACAGCCTTTACCATAACGACAAGACAGGCGATAACGAGGGCTACGGCAATGTGGTGTATCGTGATACCGTAAACCGCAATATGCTGACGGCAGACTATTGTATATACAATGAGACTACCGGTGACGGCTATGCTACGCGCAATGCGGTGGCAACCGACTATTCGCAGGCTGATACCATGTGGGTGCATGGTGATACTATACGCATACACACCTTATATATTAATACAGACTCTGTACAGCGTGAGGTGTACTGCTATAACCATGTGAGGGCTTACCGCAATGACTTGCAGGCGGTGTGTGACTCGCTGGTGTTCCATTCCGTGGACTCCTGTATGACGATGTATAAGGACCCGGTGGTGTGGACCCAAGGCAATCAGTTGCTCGGCGAGAAGATACGTGTATATATGGATGCTGCCACGGTGCGTTATGCCGAGGTGCTCGGACAGGCGTTGTCGGTGGAACAGATGAATGACTCCGTTCACTATAACCAGATAGCCAGTCAGGATATGCGGGCCTATTTCGTTGACGGGAAACTGCGTGAAAACTGGGCTGTGTCCAATGTGCAGATAGTGTATTATCCGATAGATGATGCCGACACCACCATCATCGGCTTGAACTATACAGAGACAGATACTATGAAGATGTATCTTACTCCTGAGAGAAAGTTGTATAAGATATGGATGAATGCCAGCACAGGAACGTTCTATCCGTTGACTCAGACTCCTCCGGAAAAGCATAAGCTGCCTACATTCGCCTGGTTTGATTATATGAGGCCGTTGTCTAAGGATGACATCTTCATCTGGAAACCGAAGACGGCGGGCACAGAGCTGAAGGAGCAGAAACGTCGTGAGCCACCAAAGAGAAAAATGTAACATTAAGAAAATAAGTTTCCGTTAGTAATCAGACAATCCTTATATTCTTCAATCTTTCAATTCTTCATGGATATCATACAGTTGCTCCCCGATTCCGTAGCCAACCAGATAGCTGCCGGTGAGGTGATACAGCGCCCGGCGTCAGTCATCAAGGAGTTAGTGGAGAATGCTATTGACGCAGGAGCGAGACATATTAAGATTCTTGTTTGTGATGCCGGCAAGGCATCTATACAGGTTATAGACGACGGTTGCGGTATGTCTGACACTGATGCCCGACTGAGTTTTGAGCGTCATGCCACGTCAAAGATACGTCAGGCTAACGACCTCTTTGCATTGCATACCATGGGGTTCCGTGGCGAGGCATTGGCCTCCATCGCAGCGGTGGCTCAGGTTACCTTGTCACACGAAGGGCTGAGGATGAGTTGGGCACGCGCATCGTCATTGCCGGTTCCAAGGTGGTGAGTCAGGAGGTGGTGTCATGTCCGGTGGGAAGTAACTTCTTGATTGAAAACCTATTCTTCAATATTCCGGCGCGCAGGAAGTTCCTGAAGTCCAACTCCACAGAGATGAGTAACATCATGCAGGCATTTGAACGAATAGCCTTGGTATATCCAGATGTGGAGTTCAGCGTGTATAACAACGGTACGGAGATGCTTATGCTGCATTCAGCCAATACTTCACAGCGCATAGCCGATGTGTTTGGCAAGCGTGTTACGCAGCAGTTGCTTACCGTTGATGCCGATACCACGTTGTGTAAGATAACGGGACTGGTAGGAAAACCAGAGACGGCGAAGAAGAAAGGCTCATTGCAGTATTTCTTTGTAAACGGACGCTATATGAAGCACCCTTATTTCCATAAGGCGGTGCTGAGTGCTTATGACAGACTGCTGCCAGATGGTGAGCAGGTGTCTTATTTTATCTACTTTACAGTAAACCCTGAGGACATAGATGTCAATATACATCCAGTAAAGACAGAGATAAAGTTTGATAATGAGCAGGCTATATGGCAGATACTTATGTCAACGGTGAGAAATGCCGTGGGACATTTCCAACTCAATGCACTGGACTTTGATACAGAGGGTAAGCCTGACATACCAGTCTTTAACCTTGGTAATAAGGATATAGAGGAGCCGAGAATAGACTTTAACCCTATGTATAATCCCTTCAACGTGTCATCAGATAAAGAACGGAAGGGTGAGAGTTCTGTGGGGAATGTGGGGAATACAAGTGCAGGGTCCTCTTTCCAGGGACGCAAGGCAAGAGGTTGGGACGATCTCTTTCCGGCAATGCCAGAGAAGGATGATGACGATATGATGCTGCCATTCGGAGAAGAAGTGCAGCAGTCTGCAGTCGAGACAGAGGAAGTAGAAGTCCCGTCGCAGTCCATACATCGCGAGGCGCAACCGCTGCAGCTCAACGCACAGTACATAGTGATGCCTACCGATGCAGGGCTGATGCTTATAGACCAGAACAGGGCCAGTCAGAGAATACTCTTTGAGCAGTATATGCAGACCATACAGACACACAGCGCTCATACGCAGAAGGTGCTCTTTCCTGATATAGTGCAGTTCAGCCCGTCTATAGCGGCAGACCTGCCCCGTATCCTTGAGGAACTTAAAATGCTGGGCTTTGACGTTACAGACCTCGGGGGCAACAGCTATACAGTGACGGGCATACCGTCAGGGCTTGGCGGACTTGATGCAGTGCAGTTGGTTACTGACCTTGTGAACATTGCGGCGGAGTGTGGTACCACAGCCACAGAAGAGGTCCATACCATACTTGCCACATCATTGGCAAAGAAAGCTGCCACGCCATACGGCGAGATATTGTCGGCTGAGGCGTTGAACTCGCTCGTGGACAAGCTCTTCAGGTGTAGCACACCACGATATACGGCAGACGGCAAGCTGATATATGACATAATAACAGACGGAGAGATTAGTAACAGACTAAAATAAAGATATTTCTATATGGATATAAGCATTATAGCAGCAGTGGCGAAGAACAGGGCCATAGGTTTTCAGAACAAGTTGATATACTGGTTGCCGGATGACTTAAAGCGTTTCAAACAACTTACTACGGGCAATACCATCATAATGGGAAGGAAAACATTTGACTCCCTGCCCAAGGGCGCATTGCCAAACCGCCGTAATGTCGTGATATCACGCACAGTTGACAGTCTGCCGGGCTGTGAGGTGTATGCCTCGCTTGATGAAGCACTAAGACACTGCCAGGATGATGAACATATATATATAATAGGTGGTGCATCGGTATATGAGCAGGCTATGCAGGTGGCAGACAGACTGTGCCTTACGGAGATAGAGGATACGCCGGCTGAGGCTGATGTCTTTTTCCCAAGCTATGACGCAGGATGGGAGGAGGCATGGCGCGAGCAGCATGAGAAGGATGAGAAGCATGCGCAGCGTTTCGCTTTCGTTGACTATGTACGTGTAAAATAGAAGATATTTAATTTGTGGGAATATATAGAGCCCACTATAAACTAACTAAGAAAAAATGAGACAGAAAATCTACACCTTGCTTATTATGTCGGTCATGACAGTGTGTGCCATGGCTGAGACAATGCAGGTAAAGTCACCTGACGGTCGTCTGACTGTGGACTTTACGCTGACTGACGGCCGATTGACCTACGCCGTTTCTTATGACAACAATGAAATGATACAGTCGTCTGCTCTCGGCGTTAATACAGAGATGGGCGACTTTACTCATGGATTGACGCTGAAGGATGTGCGTCATTCTGCAATTGACGAGACATACACCATGCGCACCACGAAGAGCGGTGGCAACCACTATGTGGCAAACAAGATTGAGATAGACCTTACTGCAGCGTCTAAGTTCAAGCGCGTGATGACTCTCACTATGCAGGTCAGCAATAACGATATAGCATTCAAGTATGACTTCAGCGGGGCAGAGACCACGTTCCGTGATGAGCCGCGCCGCACCACAGTGTATGGCGAGGCTACGTCATTTAATATGCCTGCCGCCACCACCACGTTTATCTGCCCGCAGACTACGGGCGACCATTACGGTTGGATGAGCACCAAGCCAAGCTACGAGGAGGAGTATGTGGCTGATGATGTGATGAACAAGCCCTCACGCTTCGGAAAAGGTTATACGTTCCCATGCCTCTTCCGTGTCGGCGACAAGGGATGGGTGCTTATAAGCGAGACCGGCGTGGGCAGTAACTACTGCGGTTCGCATCTCAGTGACTATAAGAAGGGCACAGGCTATACTGTGGCATATCCTGACGAGACAGAGAATCATGGACTGGGTTCAGCCTTTCCTGCTATAATGCTGCCTGGCGGCACACCGTGGCGCACCATCACAGTAGGCGCATCATTGGCACCTGTTGCCGAGACCACAGTGGCATACGATGTGGTAAAGCCGCTCTATGAGCCTCATGAGGCATACAAGGCAGGACGCTATACATGGTCATGGCTTATATGGCAGGACAACTCTGTAAATTATGACGACCAGGTTTCATTCATCAACACCGCCGCAGCGATGGGCTATGAGTATTGCCTTGTTGACGGATGGTGGGATACGCAGATAGGCAGGGACCGCATAGAGGAACTGAGCAGATATGCACGCTCCAAGGGTGTCAGCCTCATGCTGTGGTATAACAGTAACGGATATATCAATGACGCTCCGCAAGGACCGCGTGGAGGAATGCATACCAGCATAGCGCGTGAACGTGAGATGGCATGGATGGAGAAGATTGGCGTGAAAGGCATAAAGGTTGACTTCTTCGGCGGCGACAAACAGCAGACCATGCAGTTATATGAGGATATCCTCAGCGATGCCAACAGACATGGCATACAGGTAATCTTCCACGGATGCACCTTGCCGAGAGGGTGGGAGAGAATGTATCCCAACTATGTGGCATCAGAGGCGGTGCTGGCATCAGAGAATGTGTATTTCACGGAGCATCACGCACAGCGCGAGGGATTTGAGTTGACACTCCATCCTTTCTGTCGTAACGCTGTGGCATCCATGGATTGGGGCGGAACAATAATGAACCGCTATATGAGCCGTGATAACAAAAGCAGGCATCGCAGGTACACTTCTGATACATTTGAGATGGCGGCAAGTATCATAAACCAAACGTCAATACAGTGCATCTGCCTGCAAGAGAGTAACCTCAGTGAGCTGAAGGACTTCCAGTTGGAGTTCCTGCGTAACGTGCCCGTCACATGGCAGGAGACAAAGTATATAGACGGCTATCCGACAAAGTATGTAGTGATGGCACGCAAGGCCACAAACCAGCGCTGGTATGTCAGCGGACTGAATGGCGAGAGCCAGCCACGCACGCTCACACTCCGTTTGCCTATGCTTGCAGGCAAGACCGTCACCCTGTACACCGACGAACCTCAGAAGAAAGGCGAGCTGTGGCCTACTCCGGCAAAGCGCACGGTAAAGGTCGGCAAGAACGGCGACGTGAAGGTCACCATGCAGCCTATGGGAGGCGTGATTATAGTGGAATAGGGTAAGGAAATAAAATAAGTTAAGGAGTCAAGACAAATGTACTTGTAAACACAAACAAGTAATGTCTTGACTCCTTAACTCCTTAACTCCTAAATATCTTATAGAAAGAACAGTAGGTTACTTAGACAGTCTTATGCCGAGCTTCATGCCGTCCATGCTTTTCATCAGGCTGACGATGGTTGACAGCTGTGATACGTTAGAACCAATGTTCTGCATGAATGTCTTGAGCTTTGTGGCATCCATCACAATCACCAGTGTACCGTTGTCCAACTGTGGCGTTACTTTGCTTGGAGTCTTACGTCCCTTGAATGTCAGGGTAATCTCGCTGTCGTTGATGGCGTATGTGCCGGTCTTGATAACCTTTCCCTTCTTGTTTACGCTGAAGGTCTTGTCTTCCTTGAAAGTAATAGAGAGATTACCTTTCGTGATTCCTACCTTGTTGAGGTAAGACTGCAGCTTGGTCTCGATGGACTTCGTAGCCACGCTGCTTGCAGCGCTTTTCAGGGCATTGTCGCTGGTGAACATCACTGCTGGCTCTTGATAGGTCCATGTACCGAGAATCTGCTGTGAGGTAGGCACTAACTTGCTGCTGATGATATTAGTCAGAGTGTTGAGTGTGCTGTTGCCACTGGTGGCATTGCTGGCAGCAGAGGCTACCTTGCCGAGAATGTCTCCGATTTGTGCGTTGGCTGCGCTTGCTGATAGCATGACGCAGGCGATTAATGTGAATAACTTTTTCATTTTTCTCAAGTATTATGTATTATTTAAGTGCTTTTCCACATAGTTGGTAAGATATACAAACTCCTCGTGAGTCAGTTGCTCCGGACGTTTGGTGAAGAAAGCTTCATCGCTCTTGAAGTCGGGTAGCATCTGCTTCAGACTCACGCGCAACATCTTGCGGCGTTGGCCGAATACCGTCTTTACCACCCTGCGGAACAAATCCCATTGGCATCCCAGGTCGGTGCGTGAGTTGCGTGTCATGCGGATGACAGCCGACTTTACCTTTGGTGGTGGGTTGAACACTGTCTCGTCCACCGTGAACAGATACTCAGTGTCATACCATGCCTGTATGAGTACAGACAATATGCCATACTGCTTGTTGCCAGGTGTGGCAGCGATGCGCAGTGCCACCTCACGCTGTATCATACCTGTACAGCAAGGTATCAGCTCCTTGTTGTCAAGCATCTTGAAGAATATCTGTGATGATATGTCATAGGGGTAGTTGCCGGTCAAGACAAACTGCTGGCCGCCAAACACATCTTTAAGGTCCATCTTCAGGAAGTCATCGCCGATGATGCCGCCGCGTAACTTGGGGAATGTCTCTGTAAGATAAGCCACAGACTCGCGGTCTATCTCCACACACTTGAATTCCCTGCTCTTAGGATAGAGGTATTGCGTCATCACGCCCATACCAGGTCCTATTTCAAGTACAGGTATGTCAGGACAGGCATCAACGGTGTCAGCTATACGCTTGGCAATGCTGAGGTCGGTAAGGAAGTGTTGTCCCAGGTGTTTCTTTGGTCGTACTTGTTTCATCGCCTTGCAAAGTTAGGAAAAAAAATCAATAGGACAAACTTTTTTTGCAGATATTCAGTTTTTTTTGTAACTTTGACATTCTGTTAGCTAATTACAACTGTCAACACTTGAAAGGTTATATAAATCATCGTGACTCTTAGGCTGCTGCGCAAGGCGCTCAACATAATAATACCCATATTCTTAGGCGGTGCCATCCTGTACTGGATGTATCGTAATTTTGATTTCGATAGTGTGCGTCAGGTGTTGCTCAGCGAGATGAACTGGTGGTGGATGTTGTTGTCCATGCCTTTCGGTGTGCTGGCACAGATGTTCCGCGCATGGAGATGGAAACAGGCTCTCGAACCGTTGGATGAGCATCCCCGTACAAACAATTGTATGAATGCCGTGTTCTTGTCTTACGCCTCGTCGCTTGTAGTGCCGAGGATAGGCGAGTTTATGCGTTGTGCTGTGTTAAGGAAGAAGGACGGCACCAACTTCGCTAAGGCCCTGGGCACCGTGGTGACAGAGCGTGCTGTTGATTCCCTTATCGTCCTTGTGATAACGGCATTGGTGCTGCTGTTACAGATGCCGGTGTTCATGACGTTCTTCTCTCGCACCGGGACACGTATAGATGCGCTTGAGCAGTTCCTTGGCGGTTTCTCCACCGCCGGCTACTTCGTTGTGGCAGTGTGCCTTATAGTGACGCTGGTAGGCGCATATTTCTTCCTTAAACGACTGTCGGTATATGATAAGATGCGCACCACGCTGTGCGGACTCATTGACGGCGTGATGTCATTGCGTAAGGTTGCCAACGTTCCTTTGTTCTTGTTTTACAGCCTTGCCATCTGGGCATCATACTTCCTGCATTATTACCTTACCTTCTTCTGTTTTGAGGGTACGGCCCATTTGGGTATGATGTGCGCCATGGTCACATTCATCGTGGGCAGCATAGCCGTGCTTGTCCCTACGCCTAACGGTGCAGGTTCATGGCATTTTGCTGTGAAGACCATGCTGATACTCTACGGTGTTGCCGATACCGACGCCCTCTACTTCGTTCTGATAGTCCATACCCTGCAGACGTTGCTTGTGGCGTTGCTGGGTATATACGCATGGATATCCATAGGCCTTACACAAGACATGCCGAAAGAAAACAAATAATACTCTCCCATTATAACCCTACGTTGCTATGAAAAAGAATTTATCCCGTTGCTTAATGACAGTCTTGATGCTGACGATGTGCTCTGCGTTGAGCGCCGTGACATGGTATAACGGCACAAAGAAAGTGTGCTGTAATATCGTCGGTGCCCATTCGCCTGTAGTTGACATCGCCATGCAGATGTTCTCCTCTGATATGACAGCGGTGACGGGTAAGTCAGTCAAGGTGCAGAAAGGCAAGAAACGTGCCGGTGTGGGAGAGATAGAGCTATACCAGCTGGACCTTGCCAATGCCAAGACCATATCACAGTTAGACAAGCGTGGAGTGCTCTCCACCCGTCTGATGGACAACAAGGATGCCTTCTTCCTCGGCGTGCGTGATGGCAGGATAGTGATAGTGGGCAACAACGGTCGCGGAGTGGCATACGGTCTCCTTGAACTCTCACGTATGGCTGGGGTGTCGCCGTGGGTATGGTGGGGCGATGTGGTGCCTCAAAAGAAAGACATCCTTACGCTTGACGATACCTTCCAGACGCTGCAGTCACCCAGCGTGGAGTATCGCGGCATCTTTATCAACGACGAAGACTTCTCCACCCTTATATGGGCAGACAATATGAATGAGGGCGGTCCCTCAAAGACTTATCCCAAGACTATAGGCCCCAAGGCTAATAAGCGTATCTTCCAGCTTCTGCTGAGGCTCAGGGCCAACTGCATGTGGCCTGCCATGCATGAGGCGTCCAAGGCTTTCTTCGCTATAAAGGGCAACAAGGAGATGGCAGACTCTTGCGGCATAGTGATAGGCTCGTCACACTGCGAGCCGTTGCTCCGTAACAATGTAGGAGAGTGGGACAAGAAGGAGAGGGGAGCCTATAACTTCATCACTAACAGAAAGTCTGTAGTGCAGTATTGGACCGAGCGCCTGCAGCAGATGCGTGGCAGCGAGGGACTGTTCACCATCGGTATGCGTGGCATACATGACGGTTCCATGGAGGGAGTGAAGACAAAAGAAGAGAAGCTTAGCGGCTTGCAAAGCGTCATCGACTGCCAGCGCGAGCTGATAAGCAAGTATTACGATAAGAATGTGGAGCAGGTGCCCCAGGTGTTCATACCATATAAGGAGGTGCTTGAGATTTACGAGCAGGGGCTGAGGGTGCCTGATGATGTCACTCTTATGTGGTGTGACGACAACTACGGATACATGACTCGCCTGAGCGACCCCCAGCAGCAAGCCAGGAAGGGCGGCGGCGGTGTGTACTACCACCTGTCATACTGGGGACGCCCCCATGACCATCTGTGGCTTACTACTACCCAGCCCGGACTGGTGTATAATGAGTTGCGCCAGGCATACGACCATAATGCCCGTAAGATATGGATTGTCAACGTGCATGACCCTAAGGTGGCGGCATACGACCTCTCCCTTGCTATGGACATGGCATGGGATATCAACAGCATCACGCCTTCATCTCTCAGGGCTCATCTGCGTAGCTGGATAAGACAGCAGTATGGCGATGAGGCTGCAGTGGTGGTTGCACCGCTGATGGAGCGTTTCTATCAGCTCTGTGGTATGCGTAAGCCTGAATTCATGGGATGGACGCAGACCGAGCTGGACAAGAAGAAATACGCACGTGGACTGTCCCTGCCTCATGGTACGGAGTTCTCCGAGACAGAGTTCGGCGGGGAGTTGGAGAGATACCTGGAGCAATGGGAGGAGTTAGAGAAGGGCGTTGCTGATTTTGTTAATTCTGGCAGCGACAAACGCTTTAAGGATGAGCGCTTTGCCGCATCGTTCTTCGCACATATCACATACCCTGTATCATGTGCCTCTGCCATGGCACACAAGCATCTGCTGGCACAGGTGGGCGATACCCTGTCGGCCATGGAGGCACAGGAGAAAATCAAGACACTGACAAGACAGTATAACGATATGCTTAACGGTAAGTGGCGTGGACTGATGAACAGTCATCCGCGCGACCTGCCGGTGTTCCAAGACTTCACGGTGGAGGACAGCGTAACCTTGCGTCGCACTCACAGCCGTCCGGTCAACTCTACAAGCCTTGACGGATGCGTGGTGCGTAATGCTTCTATGTATGACAGAGCGTTCGGTCCGGTGCAGGTGGTGGAGATGTTAGGTCACAGCATGAATGCCGTGAGCATACAAAAAGGCTCGTCGCTGCAGTTCGTGTTTGATGCAGTGAGAGACGGCAACGCCGTGATACGTACAGCCATGATACCTACGCAGGCCAATGACAAGGGCGATATAAGATACAGTGTGAGCATCGACGGCGGCGAGCCGGTGGTGTATTCCCTGAAGGAACCATATCGCTCTGAGCGTTGGAAGACAAATGTGCTCAGACAGCAGGCGCTCAGGCAGACACCGGTGTATGTTACCAAAGGTCAGCACACACTGACCATAACGGCGCTTGACGACCATATCCTGCTTGACCAGTGGATGCTCGACTATAAGCCGGGACGTAAGTTCTATATCTTCCCCATACAGTAATAGGGGGTGAGATATTTGTTGCAGAGGGAGTAATATATGTTCAATATGTGGTGTAAAAGCAAACCAAAGAGGTAGAAAGTGTTTGTGCATCACGGAAAAAACTATACTTTTGTATGAAATATCTGTTGATAGTACCGTTAGGCTTACTGTTGATAATGATATTGATGGTAGGCGGCGTTGCGTTGTTCCTTTCTACTGAGAGCGGACAGCAGTGGCTCTATGACAAGGGTCTGCAGACGTTGCAGGAGACTCTGCATACCAGGGTCGCCGTGGAGCGTATTAGTATCCACCTCTTCAAGGGTGAGATAGAGTTAGACAAGCTTCAGGTGGATGACAGACAGGGAGTACAGATGCTCAGTGTTGACACACTGCAGGCAAGGCTCGACCTGCGGCATATCTTCCAGCGTGAGATAGGTCTGCGTAACATCCGCATGAGCAATGCCACGGCGGTATTATATAAGGAGAGACCTGACACTGCCGCCAACTATCAGTTCGTGATAGACGAGATGAGGGCGCGCAAGAAGAATAAGACGCCTGAGGAGAAGAAAGAGAAGAGCAGCTTCCGCTTCGTGGCTGATACGCTGGTGGCAGAGGTGTGTCGCACCAATGTGTCGTGGGATGTACGTTCCGCCACGCCGAAGCCTGAGGGCAAGATGGATGTGTCACACATTAAGCTCAAGGACTTCTCTGCCACTCTGTGCTGTAACCTTGAGAAAGACTCTGCAAAGAGCTACACCTTGAAGAATGCCGAGATTCATGAGCTGCACTCCAATATGCATCTCTATCTTGACAAGGCGGTGGTTAGGAATAAGGCGCAGCGGCTTAATGCCACGGCGGGAATATATGACATGGAGGTGTCAATAGACTCCTTGCGATATAAGTATGACAACCACAGGCCGCGAAAGAATACGGGTAAGCCCCACCGCGGATGGTTTGACCCCGGACACGTCACCATAGTGATGAATGTTGACGCCTATGTCCACAAGATAGACAGCAGCGGACTCTCTGCAACGGTCAACAAACTGACGTTCCTCGAGAAGGAGAGCCACCTCGACATAAAGAACATGTGCACTGACGTGAATCTCATAAAGGATACGTTGCGCCTGTCTAACACAAAGATAAACCTTGCACACACGCAGGTGAACATAAAGGAGATAAAGGCTCAACTGCTGCATGACAAGTTGCGGGCGTTCAGACTGATTGACGACTGCACCGTCACCGCCTCCGTGGTACTGAAGGATATAGCATATCCCTTTGGCATACCGTTGAAGAACTTCACCACTCCGCTGAGGCTCAGCGTAGGGGTGGGCGGCGACCTGAAGCGCTTGCTGTTTAAGAACATCCGTGTCTCCACACCTGACGGACGACTGCATGTGTCGGGTAACGGCGACCTGTGTAACACACTCGAGAAGAAAGCCCTGTGCCTGCACTTCAATAATATCTATATGAGTGCGCGTAACGGCATTAAGGAACAGATAGTGAATCATTTCGCCAAGCAGGTGCGACTGAAGATGACCAAACAGCTGGCAGCCCTCGGCGACGTGACATACAACGGCCACCTCGGCGTGTTCTTCAAGAGGATTGACGTGGGAGGAACGCTCCGCGCCATATATGGCAGCGTGTCGTTTAACTTCTCGCTCAACGGCTATACGCACTACATGACAGGCACCATGAGTACCGACGAGATAGACCTCGGCAGTATAATGAACGTGAAGGGACTGAGCATAGAGAACGCGAAAGCGTCATACAGCTTCAACATATCGTCAAAGAGAGGTCGTCCTAATGGCGGCAGACTGCCTCAGGGATGGCTCAAGGCAAATGTGAATGGAGCAAGGTTCAAGTTCCTGCGCTTTAATGATATATCGGCAGACATCGTCAGCAACGGTGTGGACGCCACAGGAGATATCATCGCTAAGGCAAAACTGGCTGACGTGACATGCGGAGTGATATATCACCAGACTGACAAGGACCAGTATTTCAGGGTGAAGCCTAAGTTCAAACTGAATATGAAGACTAAAGAGAAGATGGAGGGGAAGAAGACCGAAACGCCCGACAGTGAGAAGGTGAAGAAACCCTCGCTGTTCAAGAGGTTGTTCGGAAAGAAGAAAAAGGATGAGCAGTAACCCACTGGCGCATCTGTTGATGTTTAGACTCTTCAACCAACTTTTTACATATAGATATGAATCGTTTGTTAACTTTATTGATTACATTCCTGTTCTGCGCTGCCACGGCAGGCGCGGAGAATTATCCCTATCGTTCTGATTTCCTGTGGGTGACATCGCCAAGCCATGCCGACTGGCTCTATGAGACAGGGCAGAAGGCTGTCATCGAGATACAGTTGTATAAGTATGGTGTGGCTGTTGACGGGGTGGAGGTGAACTATGAGATAGCCCCCGATATGCTTGATGCCACGGAGAAAGGCAAGGTGGTGCTGAAAAATGGCAAGGCCACAATCAACATGGGCACACGTAAGACTCCCGGTTTCCAAGATCTTCGCCTTGTGGCTAATGTTGACGGCCTTACCACCAAGCACCATGTGAAGGTGGGCTTCAGCGTTGACAAGATAACGCCCTACACTCAGGAGCCGAAGGACTTCGTGTCTTTCTGGGATGAGACGCTGAAACAATATCAGGCTCCCGTGGAGGTAAGTCGCGAACTGGCTAAGGAGTACTGCACAGACAAGATAGACTGTTGGCTTGTAAAACTCAAGACCGACCGTGAGCACTATATCTACGGCTATCTCTCCATGCCTAAGAACGCCAAAGCCGGTTCGCTGGCAGCAGTGATGTGCCCTCCGGGCGCAGGTGTGAAGACTATCAAGGAACCTCTGCGCCACAAGTATTACGCCGAGAACGGTTTTGTACGCTTTGAGACCGAGATACACGGTATGAACCCTACATGGAGCGAGCAGGACTTCAAGGATATACAGTCTGCCTTCTCAAGCCGTGATAACGGATATCTTATTAACGGCATAAGTGACCGTGACCGTTACTATATGCGCCATGTATATGGTGGCATGGTGGCTGCCATGATATACCTGCAGTCGCTGCCTGAGTGGGACGGCCGTAACCTTGCCGTGCAGGGTGGCTCACAGGGCGGAGCACTGGCACTCATCACCGCGGCGCTGTGTAAGGACGTGACACTGTGCGTGGCTAACCACCCGGCGTTGACAGACATGGCAGGCTATGCGGAGAAGGGACGCACCGGAGGTTATCCTAACTGGAAGGACTCCGGCATCCTCTCACCACAGAATATAAAGACATTGGCTTATTATGACGTCATCAACTTCTGCAGGTATGTGAAGTGCCCGGTGCGCATGACGTGGGGATATAACGACTCCACCTGCTCGCCCACCACCTCGTACGCCGCATGGAACACGCTCAACTGCCCCAAGGAGCCTTTCATCACTCCTATCAACGAGCACTGGACCAGTGAGACGATGGAGCGTCAGCACATGGAATGGATAAAGAGCAAGCTGAAGTAAGGCTGCCCACATATAACAGAAAAGGCGAAGTGTAATCACTTCGCCTTTTTTGTGCTTATATAATAAGGTGTGTTTACTTCACGTTACCCACCTTGATAAGATACTCAGCTATCTGCACAGCGTTGAGAGCTGCACCCTTCTTAATCTGGTCACCAGAGAGCCAGAAGGTAAGACCGTTGTCGTTGGCGAGGTCCTCACGCACACGACCTACATATACGTCGTCCTTGCCGGCGGTATAGAGAGGCATTGGGTAAGGCAGTCCCTCCATTGTCTCCTTGGTGGCGTCAGCGTTAGCCTTTGCACCTACCTTCTTAGGGTCGTCGATGAGAGTTACGCCAGGAGCGTTGCGCAGAGCCTCCTGTGCTGCCTCTACTGAGATAGGCTGCTCTGTCTCAATCCATACAGCCTCAGAGTGAGCGCGGAGAGATGATATGCGTACGCACATTGCTGAGCAACGAGCGTCGGTGTGCATAATCTTCTTTGTCTCATTAAACATCTTCATCTCCTCCTTAGTATAGCCGTTGTCCTGGAATACGTCTATCTGAGGTATCACGTTGTATGCCAACTGATATGCAAACTTGTTTACTGTAGGCTGCTCGTCATTAGCCAGCTCCTTGTACTGCTGCTGCAGCTCTGCCATAGCGGCAGCGCCGGCACCTGATGCTGATTGGTATGATGCGATGTGTATGCGCTTGATGTGAGAGAGCTTCTCCAGTGGCTGCAGACATACCACCATCATGATGGTAGTGCAGTTAGGGTTGGCGATGATGCCGCGTGGGCGGTTCAGTGCGTCCTCGGCGTTACACTCAGGAACTACCAAAGGCACGTCGTTGTCCATACGGAAAGCTGAAGAGTTGTCTATCATCACTGCGCCATACTTGGTGATGTCCTCGCAGAACTCCTTAGAGGTACCGGCACCTGCGCTGGTGAAGGCTATGTCCACGCCCTTGAAGTCGTCGTTGTGCTGTAACAGCTTCACCTCATACTCCTTGCCGCGGAATGTGTATTTTGTTCCGGCAGAGCGCTGTGAGCCGAATAATACCAGTTCGTCAATCGGGAAATTCCTTTCATCAAGGACACGGAGAAACTCCTGTCCTACGGCGCCGCTGGCGCCAACAATAGCTACTTTCATTTTATATCTTTTATTTTTAGTGTCTTAGTCTTGTTTGCGTAGTCCTTCCGCAGAAAACTATTCCAACTTGCAAAATTAATAATTTTTGTTGAATAATAGGTGTTTTTCTGTAATTTTTTTGATATTTATTAGGTGTAATGTTAGTGTCGTGAAAATGCCAAATCGCTAAAATGTCCTATTCGGGGCTTTCCGTTAACGTCTCATGCTTGCGATATTTGAAAATTATTTCCTGCTGGTTTGCTACAGCGAAATCTACGGAGGTTTGTAACTATCTGATAATCAGCAGTAGGTTCTAAAAAAGCATAAAAAATCGGTAGTTTTTACCCTCTAAAAGCTATGCTTTCAGGGTGTGAAAGCTATCGAATGACATTGTAAAAGCTATGCTTTCTCACAGTAAAAGCTATGCTTTCACGAAAAAGAGGGTGCGAAAAGTCATTTTTCCGCACCCTCTTTCCGTTTTTTACCCCTAATTCTCTCCTATTTTGCATTTTTTCGTTGACATGATTTTAATCAAGCAATGACAAAAATGTCCTATTGAAGCCTTTTTCCTCGAACACGAAGTTTTCCCACAGATAGCACAGATAAACACAGATTTTTATTTACGAACACGAATAACTCGAATAGAACGAATATATCTTTAACAACGGATTTTAGGATTTAAGGATTATTCCTTCTGTCTGCACCTTGACTCTGGCTTTATCCTTAAATCCTATAATCCTTAGACTAAACAATGAATATTCTCTAAGGATTTAGGGATTTTAGGATAGTTGTTCCTTCCCCTTTCTGTAACTTAAACTCCTTAAATCCTTGAATCCGTAGAATGATTTTCAGAAGACAGATTTGTCTAAGGATTTTGGGATTTTAGGATTTTTGCGCCTGTCTGCGCCTTGATACAGACTTTATCCTTAAATCCTGTAATCCTTAGAGTAAAAAAACAAGTCAGCGAAATAATTTCCAAAAGAGCTGAAAAAATCCTCGTAATCAGAGTAATCTGTGGTCGTGATTATTTTTCTTTAGAAACGAATTATCCTAATTTATTTTAATTATTTTAATTCAAGTAATCTGTAATCCGTGGTCGAAAAAGACGTTTACTGTTGTTTGTTTTTTTGAGGGTTACATCCGTACAATCCGTCTTAATCCGTTGTCCCAAAAGATAATCCTCGTAATCAGAGTAATCTGTGGTCGTTTATTATCATCAGAAACTTAAATTAATTATTCATAGTCCACGTCTTTGAACTTCTCCAGATATGCGCTGAGCCTCTCATATACACGCTGGCGTATCTCCTCGCGGTTGCTGTTCTTAGCAAAGCGTGATACGGCAGGCAATATCTGTGAGAACGCCGTGCCCGATATAGATATGAAACCATTGCGGAACGACATCTCAAGGAAACTCCTCGTCTCAGGAGCCTTCAGCCTCTCCTCGACGATAATCCTCTGCAGTTCCTCTTCCTTACGCTGGCGTATGTATTCACTCCACGCATCGTTGACGTCGCTCTCTGGCGTTATGCTGTCAATAAACCTCTCTATCAGCTCCTTCTTGTTGCGCAGGTCGGGACTGGCACCTATGGCGTTGTTAATCTTGACGATAATCTCGGCATCCTTCAGGTGGTTCTTGGCATACTCCTGTATCAGCCACAGTATGCGGTCGATGGATATCTCCTCCTGCTTGATGAGCTCCATCTCAAACACTATGTCGTCGTTCACGTTCTCCGCCTTGCCCTTCTTGCCGTCCTTGAACTCGTGATATATCTCTATGTAGGTGCTGGCATAGTGCTGGCGGTCCTGCTCGCCCAGTATCTCGTTGCCCTCGAAGGTGTCGAAGGTGGTGAGTATGTTGTAGAGCCTCATGATGTATGAGTATATCTTGATAAACTCCTTCTTGGCGTCCTCGCCGGTTATCTCCATGCCAATGGGGTAGTCTGCCATAAGTTTCTCCACCATGTCCTTGTACCCCTCGTGCCATGTGCCGTCAGCGTCAGCATAGCCGTTGTAATACTCGTCGTATGTCTTCAGCAGCACTATGCCGTGTGCCTCAGAGTTGCCAAACAGTCCTATGGCGTCGTTGGTGGCTTGCTCAAGGTCACGGAAACAGATGATGTTGCCGAAGGTCTTGACGGAGTTGAGTATGCGGTTAGTGCGACTGTATGCCTGCATCAGTCCGTGCATCTTCAGGTTCTTGTCCACCCACAGCGTGTTGAGCGTCTTGGCGTCAAAGCCCGTAAGGAACATGTTGACCACTATCAGCAGGTCCAGCTCACGGTTCTTCATCCTCTTGCTCACGTCCTTGTAGTAGCCCTGGAAACCTTGGCTGCCAAGGTCGTAGCTGCATCCGAACTCCCTGTTGTAGTCGTCCATCGCCTCTTGCAGTGCGTCCTTGTCTGTCTGTGACAGTGTGCTGGTGTCGTCAGGATTCTCGTCGTACAGCTCACCGTCCGTAGGGTCCTCGGCATTCGCCCCGTAGCTGTATATCATCGCCACCTTCAGGCGCTGCCCCTCGGGCCTCTCCTCCATCTGCCGCTTAAACTCCCTGTAATACAGCCGTGCCGCGTCAATGCTGGCAGTGGCAAAGATAGAGTTGAAGCCGTTCAACCGCTGGTCTTTCACCTGATAGGTGCTGTTGCGCTTGGTCTTCTTGCCGAAGTGCTCTATTATGTAGCTTACTATATTGCTTATATACTTAGGGTCACGCATTATGCGCTCACGGTCAATGTCGCTTACCGCCTCGTCCTCCACTCCGTCACGCTCCCTCATGGTGCGTATGTACTCCAGGTGAAACGGCAATACGTTCTTGTCCTGTATGGCATTGATGATGGTGTAGGTGTGCAGCCTGTCGCCAAACGCCTGGTCGGTGGTCAGCAGGTTTGCCTTGCCTGTATGGCTCGCGTTGTCGGCAAAGATAGGTGTGCCGGTGAAGCCGAAGATGTAATACTTCTTGAACTTTTTGACTATGGCGGTGTGCATCTCGCCGAACTGGCTGCGGTGACATTCGTCGAATATCATCACCACGTGCTGGCCGTACACGTCCATCTCCTTCTTCCTGTTCACCAGTATTGATAGCTTCTGTATGGTGGTGATGATGATGTGGCACGTAGGGTCCGCCAGCTGACGCTCCAGCACCGCCACGTTGTTGTTGCTGTTGGCACAGTCCTTCTGGAAGTTGTCATACTCCTTCATTGTCTGGTAGTCAAGGTCCTTCCTGTCAACCACGAACAATACCTTGTCTATGTATGGCAGCCTGCTTGCCAGCAGCGAGGTCTTGAATGATGTCAGCGTCTTGCCCGAACCCGTGGTGTGCCATATATAGCCGCCGGCATCGATGGTGCCATAGCGCTTGGTGTTGTAGGCTATCTGTATGCGGTTCAGTATCTTCTCCGTGGCAGCTATCTGGTAGGGGCGCATCACCATCAGTGTCTTGTCAACGGTAAACACGCAGAACCTCGTGAGTATGTTCAGCAGTGTGTGCTTGGCAAAGAAGGTGCTGGTAAAGTCCTCCAGCATCATTATCTTGTTGTTGCGGGCATCGGTCCACCATGATGTAAACTCAAAGGAGTTGCTCACCACCTGTCCCCGCCTTTGCTTCTCGTCCTCTTCCTTCAGACGCAGGTCACGGGTGGTGTTGCTGTAGTACTTGGTGTATGTGCCGTTGCTGATGACATATATCTGCACATACTCAAAGAGTCCGCTGTCAGCCCACATCGACTCCCTGTTATATCGCTTTATTTGGTTAAACGCCTGGCGTATGTCTATGCCTGGCTTCTTCAGTTCCACATGCACCAGCGGCAGACCGTTCACGAGTATCGTCACGTCATAGCGGTTGGCAGCCTTGCCGCCTGTCGGGGTGTACTGTCTCATCACCTGCAGGCGGTTCTCGTGTATGTTGGTCTTGTCGAGCAGTGCTATGTTCTTCATGTCGCCGTTGTCAAAGGTGAAGTTAAAGCGTGGGTCCTCCTGTATCACGCGTGTCTTCTCTATGATGCCGGCGTTAGGCTTCGCAATGTTGGTAGTAAAGAATCGTTTCCATTCGTCGTCGTTGAATGTTACGCCGTTGAGCAGCTCCAGCTGCCGGCGCAGGTTAGCTATCAGCTCCGTCTCAGTTGTCAGGCTTACATATTCATACTGCTGGCTCTGCAGTTGTTCTATGAACTGGTCCTCCAGAACCTTCTCGCTCATATATGGGCGTTCGCCCATCATATATGAGTGTTCAAACTGTGCCACGACGGTGCTCTCGTCGTTCTCTGAAATAAGGTCAAAATATGTAGCCATGTCTCTTCTGGTTTTTATAGTTTTGGCTAGTCTAGCTAGTTTTACTAGTCTCACTAGTCTTTACTAGTCTTTACTGGTTCTAACTAGTTTTCCCTAGTCTTGCTAGTTTCCACTAGTCCTTCCCCCCTCTCGCCTGCATCAGCAGCACCTCCAGGTGGCGCTTTTCGCGCTCCAGCTCCTCTATGCGTTGCTCCAATATAGGCACCTGCTGGCGTAGGCTCTTGTTCGCCTCTCTCAGTCGTTGCAACTCTTCATCCACACCCTTGCGATAGCCGGTGCGGGCTGCATACATCCTTTCCTTTATTCCACCCTGCGTTACGAACTGCTGGTCCAGTCCGCTTATGTAGGTTTTCATCATCCTGTCTGTCATGTGTAGCAGGGTCAGGGCAATGTTACATATCTCCTCGTCGTTCCATT
>JAFXZU010000026.1:0-165220 GCA_017541085.1 Prevotella sp. | reverse complement strand
ATTAAGATAATTAGAACATATTGATATACAATGTGTTACATGGGGGGGGGTAATAATTTGGGCGCACCACACGAAACGAAGGCTGCAACCCCTATGTTAAGGGTGCTGCAAGCATAGTGATATGTTGTGGTGAGCATCATTGATTATAGAGTGACCCCCTCCTAACCTCCCCAAGGGGAGGGAAGTGGTTTATTGTTTACTGTTTACTGTTTACCGTTTATTCTGGCTTGTTTGTTAGAATCTCAATAGTTTCATTGAATTCTCCAAGGATTTCTTCTAAACGTGGATTTGACTTCTGTACAATCAAGGCAGCGAAGTTGCGCGTGTTATTTTCTTGAACCTCTGCTGTCTGCATGACGAAGGCGTCGCGCCCTGCATAGGTGCTGAACCATCTGACGAACAGGCGGCTGCGAAAAGCCTGCTTGCCATCTCCCGTTTCACATATGTACAGAAGGATGTCTGCATTGGCAGCGAAGAAGGCTTCTATAAGCAAAAGAATAGTTTCACGGAGTTTTCGATCCAAAGGTGAAGGTTGATGACTCTGGTTTGTAATGGTGAACTGGTAGGCTCCCGACGGCCAGATAGAGTAATCGTCCATGAAACCTATTACGAAAATATGTCCGCGAGTGGTTTCTATGTTGTAGTCGCGCCCATTTTCCGTCCATACCTTATATGGGGCATAGCGGTAAACGCGGGTTAAGTCTAATGGGTTCATAGAGCTCAGATGCTGAATTGCTGGCGTTCCTTACGAATTCGTCTGATTTCTTCCTCTGCCCTCTCTTGCCATTCGTTTTTCTTGCGAATAGACTCGCGAAAGGCGGCGATAATCTCGTCGCGTGTGCGGTTTTTGAAAGCTTCTGATACCATGATGTCCTCCTTATTTATTAATATCGGTGTATGGGTCAGGACTGTGTTCCTTCAGTACCAGCCCCTGTTTCTCGCTAAAACCTTTCTGAAGTTTTGACGATTTCTGTTGCAAAGTTACAACTTTTTTCTGAAATAATGATAATAATTGCAGATTTTTAATGCGGAAAGGTTAATATTCGAGTTCCGCAAGTATGGTAAAAGGAACTAATGTATATTACAAAAAGTGTCCTAGAAATAATCCATGTAATCCGTTTATAATCCGTGTAATAGCTGTGTGGGGCGAAGCTAAATCTGTTTAATCAGTTTAATCTGTGGTAGAATAAAAAAATTTGCCTGAAATTATCTTCATTGTCGTAATATAAGAAAACGACTACGAAAACAATTTCAGACAAATCATTTAGTCTGTTCTGGACGAACCTGCGTCATTGTGGGATTTTAGAACTCGCTGGTGAAGTGGAACTTGATGTGCTCAAAGTCTTGCTGCGCCATTGAGAGCACGTAGCCGGAGTCGGCGAGGAAGACGTCGCGGCCGTCCTTGTCTTTTGCCATGTACTGGTATTTGCGCTTCTTGAAGTTGTCGAGTTCCTGCTCGTTGTCGCTCTCCACCCAGCAGGCTTTGTGCAGGTGTACAGGTTCCCAGCGGCACTTGGCGTTGTACTCGTTCTCCAGACGGTACTGTATGACCTCGAACTGCAACTGTCCTACGGTGCCCACGATGCGGCGGCCGTTGAACTGGTTGACGAAGAGCTGTGCCACACCCTCGTTCATCAGCTGCTCCAAACCCTTCTGGAACTGCTTTGCCTTCATTGGGTCGTCGTTCTCTATGTACTTGAACATCTCTGGAGAGAACGACGGCAGTCCGCGGAAATGCAGCTGCTCGCCCTCGGTAAGGGTATCGCCAATCTTGAATATGCCGTTGTCTGGCAGACCTACGATGTCGCCAGCCCATGCCTCGTCGATGGTCTCCTTGCGCTGCGCCATGAACTGCGTAGGTGAAGAGAAACGCACCGTCTTGCCCTGACCTACATGCAGGTAAGGTTGTCCGCGGCGGAACTTACCTGAGCATACCTTGCAGAAGGCTATGCAGGAACGGTGGTTAGGGTCGATATTGGCGGTAATCTTGAAGATAAAGCCAGTGAACTTCTCCTCCTCCGGGCTCACCATGCGTTCCTCTGCCTTGGTAGGACGTGGTGACGGAGCTATCTCAACGAAACAGTCGAGGAGCTCCTGCACGCCGAAGTTGTTGAGGGCAGAACCGAAGAACACCGGTGCCACCTCACCACTACGGTAAGTCTCAACATCAAACTCAGGATATACTCCGCTGACAAGCTCGAGGTCGTCGCGCAGCTGCTGTGCATCCTCTGCGCCCACCTGAGCATCAAGTTCTGCAGAGGCAACGTCCACGCTCACCTTCTCGGTGACGCGCTGCTTGTCAGGTGTGAAGAGGTTGAGCTGCTGCTCATATATATTATATACGCCCTTGAACCTCGCACCCTGGTTGATAGGCCATGACAGGGGGCGCACCTTTATCTGCAGTTCCTGTTCCAGTTCGTCGAGCAGGTCGAAGGGGTCGCGGCCCTCACGGTCCATCTTGTTGATGAAGATGATAACGGGAGTGTTGCGCATACGGCAGACCTCCATCAGCTTACGTGTCTGAGCCTCCACACCCTTGGCACCGTCAACAACTATGATAGCCGAATCGACAGCAGTGAGAGTGCGGTAGGTATCCTCACAGAAGTCCTGGTGACCAGGAGTATCGAGGATGTTTATCTTATAGACGGTATCGGCAGACGCCGTCGGTGGTGTATAGTCAAACTCCATGACAGAGGTTGACACAGAGATACCACGCTGTTTCTCTATGTCCATCCAGTCAGAAGTGGCTGTCTTACGTATCTTATTTGACTTCACTGCACCCGCCACCTGTATCTGTCCGCCAAAGAGGAGGAACTTCTCGGTGAGGGTTGTCTTACCCGCATCAGGGTGTGATATGATGGCGAATGTACGCCTGCGTTCTATTTCCTTATTCAAAGTTGTGAGTTATGAATTATGAGACTCTCCCCATCCCTCTATGGTCTTTGCGCCCCCTCCACTTCGCTCTCCCCCGTTTCGCGGGGGAGAGCAACCCAGTGAGGAAGGAAGAGTGAATCAAGTGTAAATATTAATTATTATTTATCTCATTATTAATTATGCATTATGAACTGTGCATTATGCATTGTTAATTTCGCCTGCAAAGTTACTCAAAAAAAATGAGTCACACAAGAAAATATAATTTATCATTTGGCAAAATGAAATAAAAGAAGTAACTTTGTAATACGCAAACTATGAACCGTACCGTCCTATCTTTATCAGAACTTAACGCGTTGGTAAAAGACGCAGTGGAGTACACTCTGCCTGATGCCTACTGGGTAAGGGCAGAGGTGGCGAGCGTACACGAGAGCCGCGGGCACTGCTATATGGAACTGACGGAGACCATAGACAGCAAGGGAAAAGGCGGTACGCTGGTGGCTCAGGCACGTGCTTGCTGCTGGGCAGGCACATGGATGAGGCTGTCACCTAAGTTCCAGAGCGTGACGGGCGAGAGGCTGCACGCCGGTATGTCGGTACTGCTGTGCGTCAGCGCCAGCTTCCATGTATTATATGGATTCTCATGGATAGTGACAGACATAGACCCCACATTCACCATGGGCGACATGGCACGGCGGAGGCAGGAGATAATACGCAAGCTGAAAGCAGACGGCGTATATGACCTTAACAAGCAGCTGCACATACCTATGTTCTGCAAACGCATAGCGGTAGTATCAAGTGCCACGGCGGCAGGCTATGGTGACTTCGTGAACCAGTTGGAGAACAACGACTACGGTTTCAAGTTTGAGACAAAGCTCTTTCCTGCCGTCATGCAGGGAGAGCAACTGGAACGCTCAATAATAGCTGCGCTGGAAGAGGTGTATCTTGAGGGGCAGAGAGACGGCAACACTGACTACGCCTTTGACACCGTGGTAATTATACGCGGAGGCGGCAGCACCACTGACTTGTCAGGATTCGACAGTCTGGCGCTGGCAGAGAACATCGCCAACTACCCTCTGCCAGTGATAACCGGCATAGGACACACACGCGACGAGTCGGTGGCTGACCTCGTGGCATGCAAGGCACTGAAGACGCCGACGGCCGTAGCGGCATTTCTCATAGACAACCTGGCACAGACAGCAGAGTGCATAGACAACGCAGCCACACGCATGGCGAAGGCCGTAAGCACACGGATGCAGACAGAGCAGATGCGTCTTGACAGGATAGAGCAATACATGAGTAATGCCTTTGCCATAAGGAAAGAGAGGGAGGAACGCCGCATTGCCGACTACACCAGCAGGATGAACGTCGCCATTGACCGGCAGCTGACACACGAAAGGAACAGGGTGGAGACGATAACATACAGGTTGCCCATGCTGATAAAGGCCTTAATACAGGGCGAGACACACCGTCTGCAAATGGCAGAGCAACGCACAGAGGCTCTCAACCCCGTCAATATATTAAAGAGAGGATACAGCATAACGCTGCACAAGGGACACGCAGTGAAAGACGCCAGCCAACTGGAGAAAGACGACATGGTCACTGTGATGTTTGCCGAAGGAAAGAGAGAGATGAGAGTGGAATAACTCATAACTCAAAACTCATAACTTTGAACAATGATTGACAGACTTACCATAGAACGCATAAAGGATGCCGCCGACATAGTTGACGTGGTGTCTGAGTTCGTCTCACTGAAGAAAGTGGGAGCGAACTATAGAGGCTTGTGCCCGTTTCATAACGACCACACGCCATCGTTCTATGTATCACCGGCAAGACGCACCTGCCACTGCTTCGTATGTGGCGAGGGTGGTGACAGTGTAGGGTTTGTCATGAGGCATGAACAACTGACGTATCCCGATGCACTGAGATGGTTGGCACGACGATACCATATTGAGATACAAGAGAAGGAGCTGACAGAGGAGCAGAAGAAGGAGCAGACGGAGAGAGAGTCAATGTTCATCGTGAACCAATGGGCGGCGGAGTATTTCGCCGGCATATTGCAAAACGACATCGACGGCAGAGCCATCGGTATGCAGTACTTCAGGCAACGCGGCATACGCGATGACATAATCAACAAATTCCAGTTGGGCTTCTCTCTCAGCGACCGCGAGGCTCTTGCCAAGGCGGCTCTCGCTAAAGGATACAAGGGGGAGTATCTGGTAAAGACAGGATTATGCTACGCTCGCGACGGACACCCCGACGAGCTGATAGACCGATTTGCCGGACGTGTGATATTTCCATGGATAGGCGTGAGCGGAAAGGTGGTTGGCTTCGGCGGCCGTGTACTTGACGCAAGGACCAAGGGCGTATCACAGAAATACGTCAACTCGCCCGACTCCGAGATTTACCATAAAGACCATGAACTGTACGGTATATTCCAGGCGAAGAAAGCCATCGCAAAGGAGAACCTGGTGTATATGGTGGAGGGCTACACCGATGTAATATCCATGCACCAGTGTGGCATAGAGAACGTGGTGGCAAACTCCGGCACTGCGCTGTCTGAACACCAGATACACATATTACATCGTTTCACACCCAATATAGTATTACTCTATGACGGTGACGCTGCCGGCATCAAGGCCGCACTGCGAGGTACGGACATGCTGCTGGCTGAGGGAATGAACGTAAAAGTGATGCTGCTGCCTGACGGCGATGACCCTGACTCTTTCGCAAGGAAGCACACCGCGGAGGAGTTCCGTAATTATATTAAGGAGAATCAGACAGACTTCATTGAGTTTAAGTCACGGGTACTCCTGGACGGCGTGACCGACCCACACGAACGCTCAGAAGCTATCACTTCGATAATAGAGAGCATAAGCAAGATTAGCGACCCTATCATAAGGGCCACCTATGTGCAGGACTGCTCTGTAAGGCTCGGCATAGCGGAGCAGACGCTGATGTTGAAACTGAGAGAGGCGAAGAGTACAGCAAGCGGCGGACCTATGTCAGCACCTGACACGCAGGCAGCGAACGCCCCTGCTGCCACTCCCCTGCCGGCAGAGCAACCGTCAGCAAAGCCCAAGACATCCTCTGCATTCCTTCTTATACGCACTGTAATAAGACAAGGCGACATAATGCTGTACGAGAACACAGAGACAGAGGACGGAGGAACCATGTCACTCAACCTGGCACAGTACGTAAAGTATGACCTTGACCAGGACGAACTACGCTTTGCCGACGAAATGTACAACAGGATACTTGACGAAGCAGTGGCGCACTCAAACGATGAGGGGTTCAACTCTGAGCAGTATTTCACCATGCATCCCGACTATGCTGTGTCAGCCTTTGCCATCAAAGCATGTGAAGACGAGGCGATAGTGTCAGAGAGCCTCAGGCATGAGCAGACCATTGAGGAACTGCGCGACCAGGTGAACCACCTGCTGCTCGACTTCAGGGGAGAGTATATCAACCAGAAGCTGACCGCGCTGCGCACCGAGATGCAACAATGTCAGGGAGACGAGGAACGCATGAGAGAGGCTATGCGACAAATGCAAGAACTGCAGAAGGTACGCATGGCTATAGCCAAAAGAACAGGGCGCACCATACATAGATAGAGTAAGGAGTAAGGTGTAAAGAGTAAGGGGGAAAGAATAAAGAATAAAGAGGAAAGAATAAAGAGGAAGGAAGAAGGAGGAAAGAAGAAGGAGGAGAGAGTAAAGAGTAAGGGATAAGAATCAATATGCCACGACAAGAAGTGTTGTAGGGTTTTTCCGTACGCAATGTAGGGAAAAACCCTTTATACGTTATTATAAAAGGGTTATCTTTGCAATATAGAAACTTAAAAACATACGGCTATGAAGAAGATAATGATGATAATGGTTACACTGCTGGCAATAGCCACCACAACCAAGGCAATGACATACGCACAGGCACGCGAGCAGGCTTTGTTCCTGACAGACAAGATGGCTTATGAGCTGAACCTCACAGAGGAGCAGTACGAGGCCGCATACGAGATAAACTTCGACTACCTGATGCAGATAAGCGGAACAGGTAACGTTTATGCCGCTCCATGGAGACAACGTAACATAGACCTCAGCTACATACTCTATGACTGGCAGTATGCCGCATACGAGGCTGCAAGCTATTTCTTCCGTCCTGTATTCTGGAACGACGGTTACTGGCACTTCAGCATCTATGCATACTACCCACACCGCACACACTACTATTTCTCACGTCCGGCAGCATACGTGTCTTACAGAGGTAAACACAGCTGGCACAGGAACAGCGGTAGGTCTTGGTACGTAAACCGCGTAAACCACTACCGCCCCGCCATCTCTGACAGACGCACATACTCTGGAATGAGAGACGGAAGACACAATAACGGCAACTACAGGCATAGCAACAACGGCAACATGAACAGCCGTCAAGGCAACCGCTATGATAACAGGAGTAACTACAATAACAACAACAGCCAGAACTACCGCAGCAATGGCCGGAACTACAACAACAACCGCCAGGGCTTCAACAGTAACGGCCAGAACTACAACAGCAACCGCAGCAACGGTTCACATGACCAAGTGCGCAGGTCATCCTCATACAATCAAAGCAGGACACAAGAAGGTATGAGAACTGGCAGCTCTATGGGTACACACTCTCGCGGAACAAACATGGGCACACACTCTGGCAGTTCAATGGGTACGCGCTCATACGGAAGCAGCATGGGTACACGCTCAGGTAATTCCATGGGTGCAAGAGCCGCAGGTTCTGTCGGCACACGTTCTGCAGGTTCCGCAGGCACCAGAGCAGGAGCAGCAAGCCGCGGCAACGGTTCTCACGGCGGAGGCAGAAGATAAAAAAAGACAGAAATGTTTTCCAGTATAAAAAAAAAATGTTATCTTTGCAAGCGATAACATAGAGACACAATGAACTCAATAAAAGAAATCACTGTTAAGGACAGGAAAGGAAATGCAGTGCCACTCAATGGTTATGTAGGAGAAGTGGCTTTGGTAGTTAACACCGCAACAAAAAGCGAGTACACAACACAACAGTACAAGGAACTTAACGCATTATATGAGAAATATCATTCGCAGGGATTTACCGTGCTTGATTTTCCAAGCAACCAGCCTACGAAGTCATGCCCGGGGACTGACGAGATGATACACAAATACTGCAAAGAAGAATTCGGCACAGAATTCCCACGCTTTAAGAAAGTGAAAGTAAACGGAGATGATGCCGACACGCTGTATAAGTATCTTACAGAGAAATTCCCTGGTGAAATCACAGAAGACTTTACTAAGTTCCTCGTCAACAAGATAGGAAAGGTAGTGGCGCGTTTCGATGCTTCAGTACCGACTGACGAGATAGACCAAAAGATTGCTGCACTAATTGAAGCATAATATATACAATGAATCACGTTAAATGCTTGATAATCGGTAGCGGACCTGCAGGTTACACCGCTGCTATATATGCCGGCAGGGCAAACCTGTCACCTGTGGTGTATGTAGGCCAGCAGATGGGCGGTCAGCTGACACAGACAACGGAGATAGAGAACTTCCCCGGATATCCTCAAGGTGTTGACGCCAACCAGATGATGATGGAGCTGCAACAGCAGGCTGAGCGCTTCGGTGCTGACGTACGCGCTGGAGAGGTAACTGAGATTGACTTCACCGGCAGACCTTACGTTGTTACCGTTGACGGCACAGACAAACTGACTGCTGACGCAATAATCATAGCTACCGGCGCCAAGGCTAAGTATCTTGGACTGGAGGACGAGAAGAAATACAGCGGCATGGGTGTAAGTGCCTGTGCTACATGCGACGGTTTCTTCTACCGCAAGAAAGTTACTGCCGTGGTAGGTGGAGGCGACACTGCCTGCGAGGATGCACTGTATCTCTCAGGACTGTGCCAGAAGGTTTACCTCGTGGTGCGCAAGGATTACCTGCGTGCTTCCGACATTATGCAGCAGCGAGTGAAGTCTGCTGAGAACATCGAGATTCTGTTCAAGCATAACGTTACAGGTCTCTATGGAGAAAACGGCGTTGAGGGTATGCACGTGGTAGAAGGAAAGGACACACCGGAAGAGAAGCACTATGACGTGAATATCGACGGACTGTTCCTTGCCATCGGACATACCCCTGTCACAGACTTTGTCAAGGCCAGCATAAAGACCGACAGCCAAGGCTACATCGTAACAGACGGAAAGACACAGGAGGTCTATGACCTGGAAGGCAACGTAATACCGGGAGTGTTTGCCGCAGGCGATGTCTGCGACCCTACATACAGACAGGCTGTGGTAGCGGCAGGCACCGGATGCAAAGCGGCTTTGGACGCAGAGAAATATATACAGTCATTGTAAAATTTCTCTTCTATTATTTTGCCAATTAAAAAAAATATATTAACTTTGCACACCGAAAGTGAAACCAAGGGTGGTTTCATATTGACATAAGAGCGACAATCGCTTGCCCAGATGGCGGAATTGGTAGACGCGTTGGTCTCAAACACCAATACTTCACGGTGTACGGGTTCGAGTCCCGTTCTGGGCACAGGTGATACATCAAGCCCCTTGCAAATGCATATTTGCAAGGGGCTTTTTCTTTTTCGGGGTATTCATGCCCCACTATCATTAATATCTTATGGCCACATAGTGTTAGTTCATTATCACTGTTGTCCAAGCCTTCTGGCTATTCAGTTTCTCCAAGTCAGCCGTTGCAGCCTTACCGGTAAACACCAGTTCTGCGGTCTGTCCCTCTGGCAGATTCTTTACAGCAGCCATTCCCTCTTCATTAGAGTAGAGAGAGAGCTCCACACCCTCTGCGTCGTCACGACCTCTTACCTTCACATACCAGTTCTCATCAAAAGGCTTAACCTCTGCCCCAGCCTTATGCTCAAACTTCAGCTTAAGAGTAACATCGGTGCTGTCGCCGTCAGCCACGCCGTTCAGTGTCAGCGTGTCAGGATTGACATTATATTCAAACGTATGGCAGTTTGGTCCACTGCTACCCGTCACGCCTGCGAAAAACACATACTCTTTTCCCTTCTCTCCACATGCCACCATCAACATTAATGAGGCAGCAAAAAATAAAATCTTTTTCATTTGTAATTGTTTTTAGTTGATTAATAAGATTAAATTCTTGAATATATCTTAATATTCTCTATTCGGCTTGTGACTCTTTCTTACTCTCTACCAGGGTCAGTTTACCATTCTTCCACTTATACGTATCAATATATAAAGTCATACCGTCACGCGCAACGCTGGTAATAGTCTTATTTTCCGTATCAAAGGTAGGCTCCTCTATATTCTGGAATGCCACGACATCATAGAACTGCCGCGTTACGGGGTTCCACACGAAAGCCTTATACACCGCCTGTGCATTATTTGTAACGCCGAGATACACCATAAGGTCGGGTACACCGTCAAAGTTAATGTCTTTCTCTATAACCCAGTCAAGAGTCTCCTCCATATCACTGCTTACAGAGTTAACCAGAGGTTCCTCAAAACTCAGGGGATGTTCCATACCGTCCACCTCAAATGTCACACGGATTGAATTCATCCACTCACTGTCGCCGGTCTCGTCATATTTATTCTCCAACTTATATAAGAACTGCCATGCGTCACGTCCCGGTACGCTGAGCACTTCCGGACTCCCCGGCCACCAGTCTGGCGACTCGCGCATCTCCTCAAAGTTAGTCATACGCATCACCTTGCCCGTAGTGGGATTTTTCCACGAGCCCTTAATCATCTGGAAATCGCCCTCCACCTCTACATACGTAATATAGAGCAGGCCTGTAACCTCTCCATCGGGCTGATACTCCACGAAGCGTTTATCCACCACATCGACTTCATCAGACATCACAGGGGACTCACCACTCCAGTTCTCTACTATCAGGATTGGAGCAGGCGACTTGGCATTGGGATAATACACATAACCAGCCGTACGCCAGTCGCCATCATTACAAACAGTCTGCAAAAACACCTCCACGGCAGTCTTCCCGTTCAACAAAGCCTTGAAGCCATGCTGCTCCGTAACATTCTGCGCCGACGCACACACTGCACAGAGCGTCATTATCGCTAAAATAATCTTTCTCATACTATTCATTTTCTTCAAACATCCTCCGTTATGGCCTCAGGCTTCTCATAACAGGGACTACCACAACCGCTTCGCCATAAGACTTTATCAATCGTTCGCCCTCAGCCTTGGGAATCTCATTACCATCCTTATAATATGTACTTACCATATCATCCTTCTGGTAATCCCAGCTCTGCATATCAACAAGATTATACACAGGCTTACTGTTCGACAGTGGTGTATAGGTGGCACTGAAACACCCCGTGCCACAACCGCCGGCACTGCCCACCATACCAGAGAAGAACATAAGATGTGTCTTGTAATATGATGATGCGAGCATACTCACCTTACCGTTCACCAAGGAGAACACCGCCTGATACTCTTCATTGTCCGTAGAGAGCCATACCTCAGGCACGTTATCCTCATCAAAATCATAAAGAGCATACCTGTCAAACCTTATCCTGTCCTCCATCATATACTCCTTATTATATATATCCTCCATCTCACCATAGCATGCCAACTCCGTACGCGACAGCTTCGGCCTCATACCGTCCCATGAATAGGTGTGGTTAATGGCCATGCCCCACCCCATTATAAACTCTGTCACCACCACGTCCTTTCCGTGTTGCGGCAGCTGCACCGTAACGGCGTCAACGCCATAGGCTTCGTCAAATGAAGGCTTGAAGAGCGACAGTGCACTCTGCTCCGGGGTCAGTTTGCCGTTTGCCTGGTTATAGTCATACATATAGACGTATGTCTGAGGGAACACTCCATGATATCGGGTATAAGCCACGGCAAAGAGCTTATGGCCGTTAGACCTTTTCCACACGCATGCAGAGAGAGCCTCACCGTCATCTCCCAGCTCATTGATACTCACATAGCCATTAGGGCGGTCCACCACAATGGCATACCCACCGGGAGCATCAGTATTTGTCACCGGCTGAGCCAGCAACTCCGTGGCGGGCACTGTGCGCCAAGTCTTGTTGAAAGCCTCAAGCAGCGTCAGTATGTTACCATTCTTCACACCCGTTATAGGTAACTTCATCCATATCCTGTTGATGTCACCATAGCTACTAAATCCCTGTGCATATAACGTCACACTTGCAACCGCAAGCATAGACATGACGACCAAGGCACGTAGACAATTCCTTCTCATTTCCTCTGAATTTACATTAATAATGTTTATCGCTACAAATTTACAAAATAATTCCAATAAACAATACAAATTGTATAAAAAAACTGAAAAATTTTATATCGCTATGCCAAGGCATGGGACAATCTATCACACCTGTGAGTATTTCTCTCTATATTGCAATGGTGACACCTTGGTATGCCGCTTGAATACATTATTGAAATATGCCATGTCATCATAACCCAAAGACAGAGCAATCTGCTTGACAGACAATAAAGTAGTAACCAATAGCAATTCCGCACGCTCTATCTTCTTTTCCGTAACATACGCATTAGGGGTATGCGACACTTCCCTCTTAAACATCCTGATAAAATGATCTTTCGACATACAAGCCACCTTTGCAAGCTCATCCATATTGACACGCCTGCCTATGTTTTCCCTTATATATGTCAGCGACTGCTCTATACGCTCATCTTTTACACGCTTCTCCGCAGTGGCATGGCGCAGGAAACGAGAGAGCAGAAGAAGGATAATGCCTGTTGACTCCACCTTGTCGCAAACAGAGCGTTGCTGATTGTTCTGTATGTTACTGATTAAAGTAGTGCGGTTATCATAGCTCTCCGGGTCCGACTGACTCAGTTTCATTCCCGGATTGATCTCACACAACCGCTTCATAAGATTCTGGTCATCATTAGCAGCTTCCACCTCCACGGGAAACTTCCAGTCATCCCAAAAGCTGCCACCATAAGAGGGGTCTTCATATAAATGCAGGTAATAGTGAGAGAAACCGCCTTTACATATATTACTATGCATAGTATATGGCGGAACAAGATACAGATGATGCGGCAGGAGGGACACTATGCCGTCAGGCAGCTCGACCTGAGCGTCACCGTCCACCACGTAATAGAGCCTGGCAAACGGACTACGCACATTCCTCCAATTCCAGTCGCCGCAATGTCTTGCAAACCCCACATTGAGCATCAACAGGGGGAAATTATATAAGGGGACTTCATTCATAACAGGTGCAAAGATACTACTTTATTTTTATATATATCGTTTTTTTACAATAAAATATCTTTATTTTTCATTATTTATATCGATTTTATCCTTACCTTTGCACCTGACACAAGAATATGCAATTATAATGAAGAAAAAGTTCCTGATAGAATAAAAAGCATCAAACCGAATCAACAGCAATGAAAAAACTAATCCTTTTTGTTTCAACAACCTTCATAGCACTTTCAATGAGTGCACAGACAATCGTAAATGGAGGACAATTCAAAGATCGCATCCTTCCGATGCAAGGCTCTGTCACCAAGTCTGCAGGACAAGCCATCTGGGGACTGGAAGGTGTGCAAGGCAGATTTCTTGACAATGGTGCGGAACCAGCCTCTACCACTGACGGCAAACCGACTTTGTCATATTGGGGAGGAAATATCATGAAGGATGCAAACGGCATTTACCATATGTATCTCGCAGGATGGGATGCTACTCAAAGAGCACACAGTTACTGGTCAAAATCAGATATCTATCATTTCACCTCAACAAGTCCTCAGGGACCTTTCAATCTAACAGAGAACTATAACATCGGTGCTGGACACAATCCAACAGTGTTTCAAGCAGCAGACGGGACTTATGTGCTTTATGCTCTGATAAACAACACAACAGCTTATAGATACACATCTAAAACACTTGGTGACTCGTGGGGCGCTAAGGAACTGATGCCCACCAACCTTCGTGACAGGGCACTATCAACGGGAACCGCCCAGTCATATTCAAACTGGACCTTCGCACAGCGTCCTGATGGTTCTATTTACTGTATGGATCGTGGTGGTGCTATGTGGATAAGCGAGACGGGACTTTCAGATTTTGAAGAGGTCAGCGACAAGTCTGCATACCCTGGTGGATACCAACGTTACTATGAGGATCCTGTAGTGTGGAAGGATGAGTTCCAATACCACATGATTGTAAACCATTGGAACAACAAGATTGCATACTACAGCCGTTCAAAGGATGGATTCCACTGGATTAGTGAGACAGGTACAGCATACGATCCCACCGTTGCTATTCACGAGGATGGGACACAGGAGAAATGGGATAAATTTGAGCGTCCACGTGTATATCAGGATCAGTATGGACGTGCCACACATCTCAATATGGCTGTAATCGACTCTGACAAAGGACAAGACCTTGCTGGGGACATTCATAGTTCAAAGAATATCGTGATGCCTCTCAATCCGGGCATGAGAATGGAGGTTCTTAATGAGGAGAAGATCACCACAGCAACGGTGGCTATACGCGTGAAAATATATAAGGAAGATGGCTTTGAACCTGCCTCTGCTCTCAACATTGGGTCACTCCGTTTTGGTTCTCATGGTACAGTGAACGCTGGTGGCGGAGCATCAGTCACCTCACACGAGACAGATGAAAATGCCAATCTCATTCTAACATTTAATGGCGCATCTTCAGGACTCACAGCCGATGAATTTGCTCCAAAGATTATCGGTCAATACACAGACGGCAAGATGTGCTATGGCTATGCACGCCTCTCATACATTGACTACGAACCTGCATATCTATCACCTATTCTTCCGACTATCAACAACGAGAGTAAGCCAACGAGTATAAAGGTTAAAAACTATGGACTAAAAACATCACGTGAAGGTGCTGTAATAAAGGTTCTCACAAACAATGGTGTGATTATTGCTACAGGCACAGTGCCTGCCACTGACAAATACGCCACAGTTGATGTTTCTCTTACAGCGGTTTCGAGGATTCCTGCAGGTAGCACTGCACTTAAAGTGACAGTTTGCGAGGACGGTGTCGTCACCGACACCCATACCCTTCAGCTCACCGATGCCGTAGCAGCACAGCAGAAACTCCAAATGGTGATATCAGAAGCCGAAGCTCTCTATGGCAATGCCAACTACAAGGAAGGCGGGGAAGACCTAATGTCAGCTATAACAAACGCAAAGTCACACCTTAACAGTTTCTGCATACCAGAACTGACAGAGGCTAATAGTACGCTTACCGCAGCTGTTAACACATTCAAGTTCTCCAATGCAACAACCCTTAATCCAGTCAGCATCACTATTGTGAATGCAGACATGAGTAGCCTTGAGGGTTGGGAGATACTTAATGTAGAGAGTAAAGGCTTTCATATCAACTCTTCAAATAATCACGACTACAATGCTCTCGGGCGCAATCCGTTCATGGAGGCATACAATGGCGGTGGCATAACAAATCCTAACTACGCTCAGCAAACATTCAAGGACATGCCCGCAGGCAAGTACGTCTTCTCGGCGGATGTCATTGCACAGAGGGGTACTGGCGGATGCACGGGCATTGTCATCTTTGCGAACAACAACACAACAGATTGCTCTTCAACTCAGAAAAATCATTCAGAGAACTATATTGTAGAATTTACTCTTACAGAGAAAGCAGACATAACCGTCGGTCTTAAAGTTCTCGCAGGAAGCAATGCCACATGGGTAGGTTTCGACAATGCGGAATTAAAGTATTATGGTGATACACAGAATCCGACTTCCATTAAGAATATCGATACAGAACAAGCAAAGACAAACAGTTGTATATTCTCAATCCATGGCCAGAGGCTTCGTACTCTTCAGAAAGGAATAAACATTGTCAATCGAAGAAAGATATTAGTTTACTAAGTTTATGCATTTCATAATGAGAAAGATAATTGCTTACATTATAGCAGCACTTTTTTCCCTGACTTTGCAAGCAGAGAATGTCAAAGTGCTCTTTATAGGTGACTCTGTAACTGATGGAGGATGGGGAAACAGCGCAGGACATTCCACGCCTTCTGACCAACGCAACCAATGGGACCAGAACCATATCTTTGGTCATAGCTACATGATGCTGTGTGCTGCACATTTTCAGAGTTCTCTGCCTGAATATGAGTACGAATTCCTAAATCGCGGCATCAGTGGCGACGACCTCACAAGGCTTGAGGCACGATGGACGGAGGATGTCATCAAGATAAACCCTGACGTCCTGTCTGTGTTGATAGGAACGAATGACGTACATTATTATTTAGAGAACAAGGATTCAGACTTTGACTTTGCCGACTGGGAACAGCGCTATCGTAACCTGCTTGACCAGGCTCGCAACTCTAATCCGAAGATAAGGTTTGTGTTGGGCACGCCTTTCGTAGCCAAGGTAGGAAAGATAGGCGCGAATGAAGACTACGCATTGCGTGACAGCCTTATCCACCAGTTGTCGGGCATTGTTGCCACAATAGCCAAAGACTATGATGCCGTGCTCTTGCGCTATGACGAACTGTTTGCAGCACAAAAGAAGGAGCACCCGCTTGTATCAATGAAGCAATGGATATGGGACGGCATACATCCTACTGCAGCAGGTCACAGGCTGATGGCTGATCTTTGGATTAAGCAATGCACCCGCTTGATACGTACTGACAACCGTAAGACTATCAGCGTTACACCAGAAGAACTTGAGAAGTGTCCGGACGGACCCTATCAGGCTAACTGGCAGTCGGTGGCTGAGCATTACCAAACTCCTCAGTGGTTCAAGGATGCCAAGTTCGGCATATTCATCCATTGGGGTGTGTATAGCGTTCCTGCCGCAGGTAGTGAGTGGTACCCCAAACACATGTATAACGGTCTCAGTGCCGCACATCGGGAGAAATGGGGCGACCAGAAGACCTTTGGCTACAAGGACTTCATTCCTATGTTCAAGGCTGAGAAGTTCGACCCGCAGCAATGGGCAGAACTCTTTCAGGCGGCAGGCGCACGCTATGTAATCCCTACAGCCGAGCATCATGACGGCTTCGCAATGTATTATAGCAAACTTACACGCTGGAATGCCAAGGAGATGGGGCCGCATCGCGACATCATCGGCGAACTGGCAGAGGCAGTGCGCGGCAAGGGTATGAAGTTCGGCGTGAGCAATCATCGCATAGAGAACTGGGACTTCATGTATCCACTCAATATGCCTCTTGACGATACTGACCTTATGAACCCTGACTATGCAGACCTGTACGGACCTCCACAGAAACCTATCCTGCAAAGCGGCATGGGCCCCAAGGCCTTGGCTGTCCCTGCTACTGGTGGTGCTACGGAAGCTGTAATAAACGAAGCGGCAGAAGAGGGGCGGCATCCTCAGAGCAACGCCTTCCTCAACGAATGGGAGATGCGTGTACACGAGATAATAGACCGTTATCAACCCGACCTGTTGTATTTTGACAACGGTATCAATTACCGCTCACTCGACCCTTGGAAACTGCGTATAGCACGATACTATTATAACAGCGCATGGCAATGGCATAAGGAGGTAAGCATACAATCAAAGTCACAGGCATACCTCGCAGGCTCCATCCAGGACTTCGAGCGTATGAGCCGTGCTCCCCAGCAGACTCTCGACCGCTACTGGCAGGTGGACGACCCCATAGGCAACAAGTTCGGCTATATCGAGGGACTGAAGTTACAGAGTGCCGACGGAATCATCCGCTCGCTTGTCAACACTATCTCAAGGAACGGCAACCTTTGCCTTAACATATCACCAAAAGCCGACGGCACCATACCCGACGACCAGCAACAAATACTGCGTACCGTAGGCACCTGGCTGAAAACCTACGGCGAAGGCGTTTATGGCACGAGGGCTTACAAGACATCTGCAGAGGGAAACGTTCGTTTCACGTGTCGTGGCGACAGCATCGTATATGTTTTTGTCATAGGTTGGAATGGAAAGCCCTTCGCCCTGCAAACGCTCAACGACCAGAGCATTGACCGTGTCACCAGCCTTGCCGACGGACAAACCGTCACTTTCCGTCACACCGATGAGGGATTGCTGATAAATGCCACGCAGACCAACGTCAATACCCCTGTTACAGGTTTCAAGGTAAAACTAAAAAAGTAAAATAGCAATACATTCATAATGCAAAAATAGGACATTTTGGTGATTTAACATTTCATTACAATTCGCAAACTAGAGAAAAAGGCAAGAAAATAATACCAACAAAAAAGAAGATTGCAACAATCTGCAATCTTCTTTTTTTCGTTTTTCGGGCTAAAAAGCGCCTTTTTTGCTTCTAAAAGCATAACTTTCACATCGTAAAAGCATAGCTTTCACACCCTAAAAGCTATCACTTTACCTCGTAAAAGCTATCGAATTACGACGAAAAACGCCCTTTTTCCTCTCTTTAATCATTATGACATTTTTCATCACTCTGATAATCAAAGCATTGCGTTTAACGCAAAATCCTTGCGATATTTCGGACCAAAATAGAGTTTGGTGAAAAATATCGCAAGGATTTGAAGCCGATTATAGGACATTTTAGCGATTTCGTTAAAATCGCATCCTATAAATATCCCTATTTAAGGAAGAATTTATTTCTTCAGTTTTATGCTTTCCAGCACCTTCTTCAGCTCAGCATCATCAGGCAGCACCTTGAAAGTTGTAACAGTAAGTGCTTTATTAGGTTCGCTGGTAATATCTGTAAGCAGGTTGTAGAGCTTAGAACGATCATTAACAAACACAAGCCATGTAATGTCGCCCACCTTCATTTCACCACGACGCTCAAAAGACTTCCAGTTCTCCTGTACCTTGTCAAAGGAAACAGTGGTAGTGTTTACGGTAATACTGAGGTCTTCCTTCACCATGCGCACCTTGCTGCTTGAACGCTCTGGCACCCATCCTTCAGGAGCTACCACGCTGAAGTATTCACAGTCGTAGTTAGGGTTAACGGCATCTGGAGTCTCTTTAATAACTATGTTATCAAGTATCTCCTTTATAATAGGATCTTCAAAGTTCCAACCTTTCACATGTATCTCCAGCACTGCATTATCTGCAAGTTTTGTGCGGAACTTCAGCTTTCCGTATTCTTCATCCAGGCTGACATAATAGGTGTTTCCACCATACTGCTGCTCACCCTTATCAATGTCGCCACGTTCCACAGCCATGTCTTTCATCTCGCTTGGCTCATGATACTTATCAGTCTTGCTATAAGCATGGAAATTAAACCACATGCTACCTTCCTCCTGGCCTTTACCATCTTCCTTAAGTTTTACAATAGAGAAACTCTTGTCGGGATCAGAGCCGTTCACCTTATAGCCGTTTGGTACGACAAGAGAATAATACCTGGTGTTAAGAGCCTCACCCTCAAGTTCCTTTTTTCCACATGATGCCACGAGCAATGCTACTGCTGCAATAGCAAAACCAAATAATGTCTTTTTCATAAAACTCTGTTTTTTTTACTGTTTAAATTAATATACTAAAATAGATATTCTATCGTTTTGATTGGTATGTTATAGGTTAATAGTCGCGTGCAGTTCATATATGAGAAGCCATCACATGTACCGTCAAAGTAACATATTATCTCATTTGGCCCACACTTACGGAATAAAAACATTCTTGTTTTCGTACAAAGGTACTAAACATCTATATATATTACAAGTAAATCATCATTTTTTTATTTCGAAAACCCTCGTGATACTTCTATTCTTATATAGAAATATCACGAGGATTCAAGATATCACGATGTATAACGTGTTTTTATTTCTTGTTACAACGTCATTCAGTCACTTTATGCATCTCGAAAGTGGCAGTGTAGGTGCTGCCGTTCTTCTCACGAACCTCCTTCGGTACGCTTGCGTGTGTCATGAGTTAATTATTTGAGAACAATGCGGTTGACAGGTATCTGTCACCAGAATCAGGAAGGAGCACGACGATGTTCTTTCCTTTGTTTTCCGGACGGGCTGCCAGGATTGATGCAGCCTTCAGTGCCGCACCTGACGAAATACCCACAAGGATGCCCTCACTTATCGCAAAGTTCTTACCCTCGATAAAGGCATCTTCGTTTTCGATGGTAATCACTTCGTCATAGATTTTTGTATTCAGTGTGTCAGGAACAAAGCCGGCACCAATGCCTTGTATCTTGTGAGCGCCGGCAGTACCCTTTGACAATACAGGCGAAGTGGCTGGCTCCACTGCAATTATCTTGACATCCGGATTTTTTGACTTCAAAAATTCTCCAACACCCGAAAGGGTACCGCCTGTACCTACGCCGGCAACAAATATATCTACATTTCCGTCTGTCTGATCCCATATCTCTGGACCCGTAGTCTTACGATGGATTTCCGGGTTGGCTGGATTAACGAACTGTCCAAGAATCACCGAGCCGGGAATACTCTTATTGAGCTCGTCGGCTTTGGCAATTGCTCCCTTCATGCCCTTAGAGCCTTCTGTCAATACTATCTCAGCACCATAAGCCTTTAACAGGTTTCGGCGCTCCACGCTCATTGTGTCAGGCAGGGTAAGTATAGCCTTATAGCCTTTTGCGGTAGCCACAGCGGCTAAGCCGATACCTGTATTGCCCGATGTTGGCTCAATGATGGTTGCGCCTGGTTTCAGCTGACCTTTTTTCTCTGCATCCTCAATCATAGCAAGAGCTATACGATCTTTTACAGAACCTGCGGGGTTAAGATACTCCAGTTTGGCCAAAAGTGTAGCATTACCGACTCCTGTCTTCTTTGAATAATTGTTGAGCTTCAACAGTGGAGTGTTACCGATTAACTCCAATGAACTTTCAATGATTTTTGCCATATTTATTCCTCCTTATTATTATTTAATTCAATTAATTCAAGTTTCGCAAGTGCTCAACTTTTTAGTCTTCAGGAGTAAAGAAGTAAAGGAGTTAAGACATTACCCTGGCTATTTGCTGTTTATTGACGAACCGAGGCTCATGCTGAGGTATTCTGTATTGTCTTAACTACTTAACTACTGTCTACTTGACTACTTCAGAAAGTTGAGCTATTTAAGTTTTCCTGATTTTATTCTTCCTGACATTCCATACTGCATAGCACCATTCACAGGGCCGTGGAACTATCTGTTTCTCTGAATGCAAAATTACGAATATTCAAGCATCTACAAAACACCATTTGTTTGGCATTTTATATCCCTAATATATGGTATATGGATTTTGCATAACAAGCGCATCTGCCTGTAAAGCACGGTGCTGACTGGCAAGCGTGCTGGCAGAAATACGGAAGAAGCCAAAAATAGGACATTTTAGCGATTTGCACTTCTATTTTTGTGGTTTCAGAAAAAAATTATTACTTTTGTAACAGTATAACAGAATATATCTAACTATGGCAAAAGGTAAGAGGACTTGCAAGATACTGAAAGAGATTCGCAGGCAGATTGCTGAGGCTAACGACATAGAGTATGTAGTGGAGGAATGTCAGTACAAGGGTGACTGTCTCGGCACATGTCCTAAGTGCGAGGCTGAGGTGCGCTACCTGGAAGAACAGCTGCACCAGCGCCAGTTGCTCGGCAAGGCGGCGATGGTTGCCGGAATATCTGCTGGCCTGCTTACCATAGGCTCATGCGGAAACGAGATGTATGCGCAAGTGAACAACCCCAAAGAAGGAGTCGTTATAAAAGGCGGTAAAGAAGCTATACCCGTACCCCACGTAAAAGAAACAGAAGAAAAGGTATTTGGATGCGTTGAGCAAATGGGATCCTTTCCTGGTGGATATACAGCCTTAGCAAAGTTTCTCGAAGACAATATAAAATACCCACAAAGTCCAGAGACAGAGGGTGTGCAAGGAAGAGTGATTTGCCAGTTTGAACTTGACGAAAAAGGCTACATTTCCGACATCAAGGTAGCAAAGTCTATTCACCCTCTGCTTGATGCAGAGGCAGTCCGCGTAATATCTATCATGCCGAGATGGATTCCTGGAGAACAATTAGGAGTACCAGTGAATGTCCGTTATACTCTCCCCATAACTTTCCGTTTAGATAACGACAATGATTCTACAAAGACAAACAGTAAATAAGTCAAGGGGGTTATGAAATTATATTATATTAATAATATGCGTTGTTTTCCCTTACCTTGAAAAAGGGCATAAGATTACAATGTAAAGTTAACCAATTTGTTGAGCTGCAATATAATTACACGTTTTTTTTCTTCCGAAACAAATATTTTTACGGAAATATTTTGTTATAATGAAAACTTTTTAATACTTTTGCAAGAAAATTTTTATTCAGATATAGAACAATGATTGACTCTCAAGACATGACGCAGAACGCTGAACAGAACGAATCTGTACAGGAGAAGCGCATCTACGCCTCAAAAGAGGAAGTGCTGGAGCGAGTGAAGACTCTCGCACAGGGCGAGGAAGAAATTACTAAACCTGAATTGGATCATCTCAAGACCGCTTTCTATTTTCTGCTCAACGCGGAGCGTGAGGCGGCGCAGAAGGCTTACATCGCTGATGGCGGCGACCCTATGCAGTATGTCGTCACTCCTGACGAGACTGAGGAGGCTTTCAAGGCTGAGATGAACAAGATTAAGGAAATTCGCCAGGCGGCTTTCCAGAAGGCGGAGGCAGAGAAACAAGCCAATCTGAAACGCAAGCAAGAGATTATTGAGCGCATTAAGGCTCTCACCACTACTCCTGAGGAGGCCGCCACAGGTTTTGAGGAGGTAAAGGCATTGCAGGCTGAATGGCGCGAGATAAAGGCGGTGCCGGCAGAGAATGCCAGCGAGCTGTGGAACAACTACAAGTTGTGCCAGGAGCAGTTCTACGACCTTCTGAAGATGAACTTCGCTGCGCGTGAGTATGACTTCAAGAAGAATCTGGAGCAGAAGACCGCCCTGTGTGAGGCTGCCGAGCGTCTTGCCAACGAGGAGGACGTGGTAAGCGCCTTCCACCAGTTGCAGGAGCTGCACAACCAGTACAGAGAGATTGGTCCGGTGGCAAAGGAACTGCGTGAGGAAGTATGGGCGCGCTTCAAGGCCGCGAGCACCGTGGTCAACAAGCGCCATGCCGACCACTTCGAGGCTATACGCCGACAGGAGGAGGAGAATCTGGCAAAGAAGAGTGAGCTGTGCGACAAGGTGGAGGCCATTACCACTGATGACTGCAAGACCGGCGCCGACTGGGACAAGAAGACCCGCGAGGTGCTTGACTTGCAGGCAGAATGGAAGACCATTGGCTTTGCTCCCAAGTCAATGAACGTGAAGATATTTGAGAGGTTCCGTACAGCCTGCGACCAGTTCTTCACAGCCAAGAACGAGTTCTATGACGAGAGGCGCGAGCGCTACCAGGAGAATATATCAAAGAAGGAGGAACTGGTAAAGAAGGCTCAGGAGTTGCAGGACAGCACAGAATGGAAGCAGACCGCCGACAAACTGATACAACTGCAGAAGGAGTGGAAGACCATCGGCATGGTGCCACACAAGATAGGCGACCAGCTGTGGAATGACTTCCTCAGTGCCTGCAACAAGTTCTTTGAGGCACGTAATGCCGCTACATCTGACGAGCGCAACGAGCAGACAGAGAACCTGAAGAAAAAGCAGGACATCATAGAGAAGCTGAAGGCCTTGATAGAGGATACCGCCGATGACCTGCAGCAGAAAATGCAGGCTCTGATAGAGGAGTACAAGCAGGTGGGCCACGTTCCGTTCAAGGACAAGGACCAGATATTCCGTGAGTATCATGACACCCTTGACACTCTGTACAAGAAACTCAACAAGACACGTGCAAGCAAGCGCCTCAACGCCTTCAAGGAAGGACTGAAAGAGGTGGCTAAGCGTGGGGAGAACGCAGTGGAGACAGAGCGTCAGAAGATGCAGCGCAGATACAACGACATGAAGCAGGAGCTTGAGAACTATGAGAACAACCTCAACTTCCTCACTGCCAGCAGCAAGAAGGGCAGCTCTCTCATTGACGAGATGAACCGTAAGGTGGAGAAACTGCGTGATGAGATTAAGCTCATGAAAGAGAAAATAAAGGCGATGAATGAATAACATCCATCTGTCATTACAGGATAAAGAAAAGCCGTCAAGACAACAACAACGTCTTGACGGCTGTTTTTTATCTACGCGCATATACAATAAACTACACGCGCATACGTTCTTTTTAAGGTGGATATTGCAAAATCAGCAAATTAAAACAAGATACCGACATGATAGAATATATAAAAGGCGCACTGACAGAGGTCACTCCGGCACAGGCTGTAGTGGAGACAGGAGGCATAGGCTACCTGCTCAACATATCACTTAACACATACACTGCCATACAGGAGAAGAAAGACGTAAAACTGTATGTACACGAGGTATTGATGACCGGCGGCCGTGATGACTCCATGACGCTGTATGGCTTTGCCACGAAGCAGGAGCGCGAGATATACCGTATGCTCATAACCGTAAGCGGCGTGGGCAGCAACACCGCGCGCATGATTCTCAGCGCCACAAGCGCCACAGAACTGGTGAACATCATATCCACCGGCAACGAGAAGGCACTGAAGAGCGTGAAGGGCATAGGTCTGAAGACGGCGCAGCGCATCATCGTTGACCTCAGGGACAAGATGGCATCTAACGGTATGATACAGGATATCACCATGCAGGGAACTGGCGCACAGGCGGCTGTCAACAACGAGGTGCGCGACGAGGCTGTCGGTGCGCTCACCATGCTGGGCTTCTCACCTGCGCCAAGCGCCAAGGTGGTGACAGAGATTTTACAACAGAACCCCGCTATGCCCGTGGAGCAAGTTATCAAGCAGGCTCTGAAATTGATTAAATGAACAAGCGGTTCCTCATAGTCCTCTCCTTTTGTATCATTGCCTCCATGGCAGTGATACACTCTATTGCTGCCCCTGACGACACAAACGTATGGGGCAAGGCTGACAATGCCAATAAGGAGAAGAAGGAGGAGACACAGGCCGGGGTCCAGGCAAAGAAGGACGACAGCAAGATGACGGCGGCTGAGCGCAGACGCCAGGCTGCTGCGGAGCGACGCAAGAAAGCTGAGGAGGAGAAGAATAAGAGTACGCTGGAGAAATACAGGGAGAAGCAGGCACGACTGAAAGTACAGGAGGACACCATACCCGACAGTCTGCTGCACCCACGATGGAAGATACAGCGCACACAGCCCATCACGTATGATGACATCAATCAGGGAGTGGCTGACCTGAAAAGACCTGAGAACATCAAGCAGACAACAGAATACAATGACACCACCGAACGCTACATCATAGGTTCAAAACTGGGCAGGAGCTGGCTCGGCACACCAATAATGATGGAGCAGGGCGAGTTCTTGAAATGGTCTGAGCATAACCTCTTCAGGAACTATTTCAAGGAAAAGAATGCTGAGATATTCCAGCAGAAAGGCAAGGAGAAGTTTGACTTCACCGATATGCACTTTGACCTGGGACCGGCAGAGAAGATATTCGGTCCCGGCGGAATACAGGTAAAGACACAGGGCTCCGCAGAACTGAAACTCGGTGCCACCATGAAGAGCATAGACAACCCGTCACTGCCTATACGCAACCGCAACACTACCACCATAGACTTTGACGAGAAGATAAACATCAACGTCACCGGTAAGGTAGGCGACAAGATGAACATGAATCTTAACTACAACACTGATGCCACGTTTGACTATGACATGCAGAACATGAAGTTAAGATATGACGGTAAGGAGGATGAGATAATAAAGCTTGTGGAGGCAGGAAACGTAAGTTTCCCGTCTAACTCTTCACTTGTACAGGGAGCCTCATCACTCTTCGGTATCAGGACCGACATGCAGTTTGGCAAGTTGAAACTGCAGACGGTATTGTCACAGAAGAAATCAACGAGCCAGAGCGTATCAAGCAAGGGCGGCGTACAGCTTACACCATTTGAGATTAATGTAGCCAACTATGAGGCTAACAGGCACTTCTTCCTTGCCAAATACTTCCGTAACCGCTATGACGGATGGATGGCCACACTGCCGACCGTGACCACCGGCATATCAATAAAGCGTGTGGAGGTGTGGGTAACCAACAAGAGCGGAACGACAAGCAACACACGCAACATCATAGCCCTGCCAAATCTGGGTGAGGGCAACCAGGCTCCAAGCAACAATGCCAACACCCTGTATAGCGACATCAACGCTCTGACCGCCGCCGGCGTACGCAACATGGACCAGACAAGCGAGATACTTGACGGCACCACCGCAGGCGGCGAGGTGATGGCTGGCGGCAGCACCTATGAGAAGATTGAGAAGGCGCGCCTGCTCAGTTCATCTGAATACACCGTCAACAGTGCCATGGGCTACATCTCACTGAAGAGCACCTTGCAGAGCGACCAGGTGCTTGCCATAGCCTATGAGTACACCTACGGCGGAGCTACTTTCCAAGTGGGTGAGTTCTCAAGCGACAAGACCGACGTTACACAGGCATTGATAGTCAAATCATTGAAGAACACTAACAACACCCCGTCACAGAAGAACTGGCAGCTGATGATGCGTAACGTGTATTACCTGGCATCATCGGTACAGAAAGAGAAGTTCAAGCTCGACGTAAAATACCAAAGCGACTCGGCAGGCGTGTATGTTACATACATACCAGAGAAAGAAGTAAAGAGCAACACCATAATCAAACTGCTGGGCGCTGACAGGCTGGACAACAACAACCGCACACACCCTAACGGATATTTTGACTTCGTAGAGGGCTACACCATAAGCAACGGACGCGTATTCTTCCCCGTAGCGGAGCCTTTCGGCACAGCTATGTATAACGCCTTGCGACAAAGAGGTGTGAGCGATGACGTGGCAAGCAAATACAGATACCAGGAACTGTATGACACGACGCAGACGGTAGCTAAGCAGACAGCAGAGAAGAACAAGTATATCCTCACAGGTCTGTATAAAGGCACATCGGCTGGAGTGATAAGTCTGGGAGCCTCGTTTATTCCGCAAGGCTCGGTAAAGGTCACCGCCGCCGGTATGGAACTGATAGAGGGCGTGGACTATACCGTGGACTACTCTGCAGGAGAGGTGACGATACTCAACCAGAGTATTATCGACGCCGGCACCGCTGTCAATGTATCGCTTGAAAGCAACAATGACTATGGTATGCAGCGCAAGACCATGTTTGGTCTGAACTGGGAGTACGACTTCTCTAAGGATTTCCAGATGAGCGGTACTTTCCAACACTTGTCTGAGCAGAGCCTTACGTCAAAGGTATCTATGGGCAGCGAGCCGGTAAGCAACACCCTTGTAGGTCTGAACCTGAACTGGAAGAAGGAGAGTCAATGGCTTACCAATATGCTCAACAAGATTCCACTGTTGCACGTATCAAAGCCTTCCAACATACAGTTTAACATGGAGTTTGCCAAGTTGTTCAGTTCCATTGCCAGCGGCACACAGGACAATGCTTCCTATCTGGATGACTTTGAGAGCGCTACCAACAACATTGACGTGAGCACACCATCGGCATGGACACTGTGTAGTGTGCCTACCGGGGGCAAGAATGCATACAGCAAGACCTCATTGGAGTCTGGCTACAACAGAGCACGACTGGCATGGTACAACATCGATAAGTTGTTCACACAACGCTCTTCCACACTGATGCCAAGCCATATCAAGAACGACCTGGAGCAGTTGTCTAACCACTATGTGCGCGAGGTGTATGTAAACGAGTTGTATCCTAACCGCGACCAGAACACATACAACGGAGCCACATCCACTCTTGACATTCTCAACCTCGCATTCTACCCGTCAGAGCGCGGACCATACAACTTCAACCCCAGCATCACCGCCAACGGCAGACTGCCTGAGCCGACGAAGTCATGGGGCGGCATGATGCGTAAGCTTGATACCAACGACTTTGAGGAGGCCAACATTGAGTATATAGAGTTCTGGATGTTAGACCCCTTTGTCTATACACGCGAGGACGGAACGGCTGCCAAACATACAGGTACGCTACACATAAACCTCGGCGAGGTGTCTGAGGACATACTCTATGACGGCAAGAAATACTATGAGAGCGGTATGCCTGTGAGTGATGCGGAAGCTACACGCATAGACACTACGCAATGGGGTAAGATTCCAGTACAGAACACCATCAACTATGCCTTTGCAACGACAAGCGGCTCACGCCAGAAACAAGACCTTGGATACAACGGTCTTAACGACGAGGAAGAGCAGCAATGGGATGCATACCAGAACTTCATAAACACTGTGAAGGCCAACGTGACTAACGACAGTGCAAGGGCAGCTATCCTCAATGACCCTGCAGCCGATGACTATCACTACTACAGAGGAAGTGACTGGGACGCACAGCAGACATCTATACTTGACAGGTACAAATACATAAACAACCCACAGGGCAACTCTCCTGACTCTGACACAAGGACTGAGTCGTATGACACATCATACAAGACTTCGCCTGACGTGGAGGACATAAATCAGGACTATACCCTCAACGAATACGAGAATTACTATGACTACACCATAGAGATAGACCCTGACAAGATGTCTTCGTCATCTAATGAGTATATAGTGGACAAGAGAGAGGCTACCACCACCCTGCGCAACGGTAAGAAGGAGACTGTGACATGGTATCAGTTCAGAATACCGCTGACAACAGGAAGGAAAGTAGGAGCCATCTCTGACTTCTCTTCCATACGTTTCATGCGTATGTATATGCAGGGATTCGAGGAGCCTACCATACTACGTTTTGCCAGCCTTGACCTGGTAAGAGGTGACTGGCGCATATATGACCAGCAGATACAGGGAGCATCAGCCAATCCTACCGCACAGCTGGCAGCATCAGCTATAAGCATTGAGGAGAATAATGACAAGACTCCGGTAAACTATGTATTGCCACCAGGCATCAGCAGGGTGGTTGACCCTTCACAGCCACAGCTGACGGAGAACAACGAGCAGGCTCTGCGCATGGACATTACCAACATGTCACGAAACGATGCCGTGGCTGTATATAAGAACACAAACTATGACTTACGCTACTACAAGCGTCTGCAGATGTTTGTGCATGCCAACGCTTTGGAGCAGAACACCACTAACTTGCAAAACTCACAACTGGCAGTGTTTGTCAGACTGGGTTCAGACTTCAACAACAACTTCTATGAGTATGAGATACCATTGAAACTTACTGCCCCTGGCGTTTACAGCACTTACTCCGGTGCTGACTGCGAGGCTGTATGGCCGACAGAGAATATGCTGAATATCGAGTTGAAGAAACTCACGGCACTGAAGAAGCAACGCAACATATTAAAGGCACAGGGCAAAGCTTCACAAAACGTACTCTACTCCACTTACGACAGCGATAACCAGAACAACAAAATTTCGATTATAGGTAACCCTTCATTGGGAGAGGTGCGCACTATGATGATAGGTGTACGCAATCTCTCTGCAGACATGAAGGACGGAGAGGTATGGGTTAATGAGCTGAGACTTATAGAGCCTGAGAGCGACGGAGGATGGGCTGCATCAGCTAACCTCAACATGGAGTTGTCAGACCTTGGCACTGTGCAGGCGTCCGGCAAATACATCAGTGACGGTTTCGGCGGCATAGAACAGAAGGTTCTGGAACGTACCACCAACAAGTACGGAACGTACTCTATTACCACACAGGTACAGTTGGGCAAGTTCTTCCCTGACAAGGCAAACGTGTCTATACCTTTATATTATAGTGTAACACGCGAGCGTACCTCTCCTAAATACAATCCTCTCGACACCGATATGTTGTTAGAGGACGCACTGGAGAGTGCAGCAGACAAGCATGAGAAGGACTCCATTAAAAGCATTGCCGTCACAAATACCGTAAGCAAGAACCTGTCACTATCGGGTATGCGTGTAGGTATCATAACAAAGCGTCATCCTATGCCGTATGACCCAGGCAACTTCACTTTCTCTTACAGTCACTCACACCAGCATACTGACGGAGAGACAACTGTATATGAGAACGAAGACAAATGGATGGGCTCTATAAACTACTCTTGGACTCCTATATACAAGCCTCTTGAACCTTTCAAGAAGCTAAAGTCTAAATCAAAATACTTAGACATAGTCAAGAAGTTTGCCCTGAACTGGTTGCCACAGAACATAGCGGCAAACACCGTTATGACACGCATATACTCAGAGTTGCAGGAGCGAGACCTTGAAGACCTGAGCAACACATCAAGTCTACCAGTGAACTTCAGTTCTGAGTTCACATGGGACCGTAGTCTGTCTGTACGTTGGGACCTGACAAAGAATCTGCACATGAGTTTCCAAAGTGCCACACGAGCTGAGATAGAAGAGCCTTACACCCAGGTCAACAAAGACCTGAACCCTGACGGCTATGCTGCATGGAAAGACTCTATATGGACAAGCATAAAGCACTTTGGTACGCCGTTGGACTACAACCAGTCGTTCAACGCCTCATACCAACTGCCACTCAGCATGATGCCTATATTTGACTGGATAAAGGCTGACGGTTCCTATGCCGCCACATACCGTTGGGCAAGAGGCGCAGAGGAGGACGGTGTCATTAAGCACGGCCATACCATAGCCAACAACAGAACCATAAATATCAACTCCACATTAGACATGGTGAAGTTGTATAACCATGTGCCGTTCCTGAAGAAAGTGAACGACAACGTGGGTAAAGCTAAGAAAAAGACTCCTGAGAATGTATTGAAACGCCAGAAAGAACAAAAGAAACTGGAGAAAGAGAAGAAAAAAGACGATACGAAGAAGGGCGACACTCAAGAGAATGAAGATAACAAAGAAGAGGTTGCCAACGACAAGAAGGCTTCGCCATCCAAGAAACAGGATATAGCGAAGAAGAATACCTATACACGAGAACTGACCATAGCGGCAGACACTTCTACGATAGTCACCCATGGTAAGAAGTCCACCCGTCTGCTCGTTACGGCTAAAGACATGAACGGAAAGGAGATACGTGTTAAATACAAGAAGATAGACAACAACAAGATAAAGATAATAAACAAAGCCGACTCTACGGTAAAGATGAAACTGTCTGTGGTGGCACTTGAACCTCTTGAAAACCAGCAATGGTATAAGATAGCGCAAGGGGCTGCACGCGTACTTATGTCTGTCAGAAACATATCTGTCAGCTACCGTAACCAATACTCCATGGCACTGCCGGGCTTCACTCCGACAATAGGCAGCGCCTTCGGGCAGAACAAGAATAACAGTATGGCTCCCGGACTTGATTTCGCTTTCGGATTTACAGATGACAGCTTCATTGAAAAGGCACAGCGGGAAGGTTGGTTGGTAAGCGGCGACTCCATCAGTCCTGCCACCACAAGCAGAACGGAGGACTTACAGGTCAAGATGACACTTGAGCCATTCAACAACCTCAAGCTTGATCTCAACTTCGCCCACACACAGACTAAGCAGAAGTCAATACAATATGTATATGCAGGCAATCCTACTACCCAAAGCGGTACTTTCACTATGACTACCGTGAGCATCAAGTCGGCATTCGAGGGTATAGGTTCGGCAAACAACGGTTACCGCTCTGCATCATTTGAGAAGTTCTGCGGATTGCTCGACTCTTACCGCTCACGCGTGCAGCAACAGTTCGCCGGCACAAGATACCCGGCAAACACACCATACGCAGGACAGGCATTTGACGCTGCCAAGGGAGAGGTCAACCGCTACAGCGCAGACGTGATGGTACCAGCATTCCTCAATGCCTATACAGGGTATAGCGGACTAAGCATATTCCCCGCCATAACAAGTATGCTGCCTAACTGGACTCTCCGCTTCAGCGGACTTACCCAGATACAATGGTTCCGCGACCCCTTCAAGAGTTTCAACATTAACCACTCATACAAGAGCGTGTATGCCGTGGGCTCATACAGTTCCTACTCTACATACATGTCATACATGGGTGACCAGATAGGCTTTATCTCTGATGCCACAGATGCAAGCAAACTGGTGCCAAACTCCATGTTCAATGTATCAACAGTGAGCATTAACGAGGCTTTCGCCCCATTATTGGGCATAGACTTCACGCTGCCTAACAACATGACATTCAAAGCTGAGTATAAGACAACACGTGTACTTACACTCTCCATGACGAGTGTTCAGATTAACGAAGCACTGTCAAAAGACTGGGTATTCGGCGTAGGATATAAGATTAACGACTTCAATCCATTCCGTGTCAAGTCTCCTCTCACTGCCAAGGGAAAGAAGAAGGGCAGAGGCAACAAGAACGATGAAGACAACACAGCTAATAGCGCCACATCAAAGTCTGCATCACAGAACAAGGGCTTCGCTCATGACCTTAACCTGCGACTGGATGTAAGCTATCGTCAGCAGGCCGCCATAACGCGCGATATTGCCAGTGCGTCATCTTCTGCCACATCAGGCAACACGGCTTTCAAACTGGCATTCTCTGCGGAATATACGATATCAAAGCTATTGTCTATGAGCTTCTATTATGACAGGCAGTCCAACACCCCGTTGCTTTCTGCCGGCTCATATCCTACAGTAACGCAAGACTTCGGTCTCGGAGTGAAATTCTCACTTACCAGATAACCCATGGGAATTGCTCCGTAAAACAGTTAAAACAACGTAATTTGGCAATTTTACAAGAAAAAAATTTCTGTGTCTGCAAAAATACTCTTACCTTTGCACCATCAGACATATATATGCTATGACATACAAATATGACTTTCTCATTATAGGTGCCGGCGTGGCCGGTATGAGTTATGCTCTTAAGGTGGCAAGAGCGAAAAAAGGCAAGATATGCCTAATATGTAAGACCACCCTTGACGAAGCCAACACAACACGTGCACAAGGCGGTGTAGCATCTGTCACCAACGTCATTGTTGATGACTTTGAGAAGCACATACACGACACCATGGTAGCCGGCGATTACATATCTGACCCCGCGGCTGTGGACCAGGTGGTGCGCATGGGACCGTCGCAGATACGAGAACTTGTAGAATGGGGTGTAAACTTTGACAAGAACGAGGATGGCCTCTATGACTTGCACCGTGAGGGTGGACACTCAGAGTTCCGCATACTACACCATGCCGATGACACCGGCGCAGAGATACAGCGCGGTCTGATGGCTGCCGTGAGGGCATGCCCCGACATTGAGATAAAGGAGAACCACTTTGCAGTGGAGGTTATAACACAGCACCACCTTGGCATTGAGGTGACAAGGCAGTCACATGACATTGAGTGCTATGGTGCCTATATCCTTAACCCTGAGACACAAAAGGTGGACACATACCTCAGCAAGGTCACAGTAATGTGTACGGGTGGTTGCGGTGCAGTATATCTCACCACCACCAACCCTGTCATCGCTACAGGCGACGGCGAGGCCATGGCCTATCGCGCTAAAGCTACTGTAGCCGACATGGAGTTCGTACAGTTCCACCCTACGTCTCTCTATCATCCAGGAGAGACACACCCCGCATATCTCATCACTGAAGCCATGCGTGGATACGGAGGCATACTACGTCTGCCTACAGGCGAGACATTCATGGAGAAGTATGACGAGCGTCTTTCCCTCGCACCTCGCGACATTGTGGCACGCGCCATCGACAAGGAGATGAAGATACACGGCATCGACCATGTATGTCTTGACGTGACACACAAAGACCCGGAGGAGACACGCCACCATTTCCCTAATATTTACCAGAAATGCCTCAGCATAGGCATTGACATCACGAAGGAGTATATCCCCGTAAGGCCAGCGGCACACTATATGTGCGGCGGCATCAAGGTTGACCTCAACGGTCAGTCAAGCATCAAGCGCCTATATGCCATCGGAGAGTGCTCTTGCACAGGTCTGCATGGCGGCAACCGCCTGGCATCAAACTCCCTCATTGAGGCCGTAGTATATGCCGAGACTGCTTCCAAACACTCTCTCGACCATATTGATGAGTATGACTTCAACACCATGGTACCGGAGTGGAACGATGAAGGCACTATGACAAACGAGGAGAAAGTGCTTATTACACAGAGTGTGCATGAGGTGGGAAGCATTATGTCAAACTATGTAGGCATAGTGCGTAGTGACCTGCGACTGAAACGCGCATGGGTACGACTTGATACCTTGTATGAGGAGACCGAGACCCTGTTCAAGCGTGTAAGCCCTACCAAAGATATTTGCGAACTGCGTAACATGATTAACGTGGCATACCTTATTACCAGATGGGCCATAGAGCGCAAAGAGTGTCGCGGACTGCATTTCACCACCGACTATCCACAACACGCATACGATACAAACAACAAAACTAACTAAGATAATGAAGAAACTACTACTAAATTATTATTTTACTTCAATATGTTTATTGCTATGCAGCATGACACAAGCTGCAGGGGTGGCAACAGTAACCATAGATGGCGCACAGAGCATGACATTTGGCCCTGCCACCAATATACCATTCTCAAACCCTTACAGCATTGTCATTACTGACAGCGAGGGCAACAACATTGCTGAAGGAGCTGAAGGACTAACCGTAACATGGGACATCGAGGGCTTCAAAACCATCAACGACACCGAGGGACAGTATTGCGACTCATACGGTTCTTTTTCTGTTAACAACCAGGACAAGCTCACCACTACATTTGACTTGTGCGACGTGCCAATGAATTTCTACGGCCGCATGACAGCCACTGTCACATACGGCGGCAGCACCGCCAAGGGCGAGCTATACGTAGCGGCGCTGGGTGACAAGAGCCAACCCGCCGGCCAGTTATTGCCATTGGCAGGATACCCCAAAGTGTTCAGCACTTATCCCGACCAAATCACCGGTTATAACGTACTAAAAGACACATACGCCGCAAAGCAAGACCCGATTATAGGCGGATGGGCTGTGGCTGGCAGCGATGGCGGCATGAGTGCAACACTGCAGAAGGACGCTGACGGAACGAAGTACGTAAGGTTCTCATCTACTATAGCGAAGAAATCGCATATCATGTCAACAAACATGGATGCAATTACCAGCCAGGTAATTTATGTTTCCACGCTTCGCTTCCCGACGGCCGGCGCTACGATGACGCTGACACAGGGCTATCCAATGTGGCAGAGCAAGAATTTCTATAATCCCGTGACAGTAAACTACGACGGCACAAACATCACCATAAATAATGTCAAGCTTGAGAAGGACGGCACAGCCGTAACCTTCGCAAAGAACACGTGGTACAACGTAGTGATGTCTGCCGACAAGACCACCGAGAAGTGCTACTGCCTCGTGTATGACACCGACGGAACACTGCTCGGCTCGGCTCCCGTCACAGCATGGACAGACAGTTCCAATCCCACGTTCTTCGGCATCGGCATGCAGAACAGTGTAGCTACAGGTTCCGTGGATATAGCTTCCGTGGAGGCTTACGTACCTGCCATCGATGCCGACAGCTACAGCCTGACTGCCGACAAGACCACCCTCTCCATCCCTAACGGCGAGACGGCACAGCTCTCTGCCTCTGTCAGCGACACACGCGGATATGAGATTACACAGAAAGCCACTTGGAGCGTAGTGGAGCCTGATATGCAGCAGTCTGTAACTATCACACCGTCTGCCACAGACTCACACGTGGCTACCATCACACTGCCGGCTACGGCAGAGGCAGGCACTGCAACCATACTCGTGAACATAGGCGGAGTGACCAAGACAATACCGCTGACTCTCACGTCATCTGCCGAGAGCGTGAAGTTCACGTCATCTACAACAAGCATCACCATTCCTTTGGAAAGCGGCAGCAACGCCACCGCTACATACGCAGCCACCGTGGTTGACGGCTCAGGCTCAGACCTCGGTCGTAACGTGACGCTCAAGGCTTATGAAAAGGATGGCACCACCCCACTCCATAATGCTAATATCACGTTTGACGCACAGAGCGGCACACTCTCAGTCAACGCTGCAGCACAGCCTACGCAGGTTGTGATAACAGCCACATCTCTGAACAGCGACAACGAGCCTATAGCCAAGAGTCTTACCGTGAATATACACGGCTTGACATTCGACTTCGGCTACGCTACTGATGAGGGCATTGCCGACGGCTACACCGTGGTAGGCACAAGCACCACATATAATAGCAATGACGGCTACGGCATAGCAAGCGGCACACCGACTGTCGGAGGAACAGCCTCTGCCACTGACGCTACGATGGATTACCTTAGTGGTGGATTCACCTTCAACGTAAAGGTACAGAAGGGCTGTTTCTACACTGTCAGCATAACATACTCAGGCACCCTCACTACAGGATACATCAACAGCGACCTGGCTGGCTACACTCTCGGCACTCACACTGCTATGCAGACAGAGGAATATACCATTCCTGCTACACGCGACTTCATTGACCTGTGTGTCACTGATGCCATAGCGCAGATAAGCATCTCTAAGCAGCCAGTAAGACAGAAGCGCACCAAGCCCGTGGTACACCACATAGGCGACTCCACATCTGCCAACAACGGTTCGTGGGCTTACCGTCTGGCAAGCCTGTGCAACGGCGGAAGCTATCCTGACCTTACCGCTCTCTGCACTTTCCAAAACAACGGTCGAGGCGGACGCAACCTCTCTACATATTACACTCAGGGACTGCTTGCCAATGTACTTGCCGACATCTACCCCGACGACATCGTGATGTTTGGAAACATGGGCACCAACGGCATGGGCAACAGCTTTGAGGCTGACGTAAACTATTACCTTGACGCTGCAGAGGCTTTGGGTGCTAAGATTATCCTTAACAGCTACTCTCCTCACGGCGCTGTAAGCAATTACGCAAGTGGCTATAACTCATCCACCGCAACCTTCGATTCTTACCGTCGCGACGGTTATGACAACATAATACGCAGTATTGCAGCCAAGCGTGCAACCAGCGATGAGAATTACCTCGGTTTCGTGGAGATAGGCAAGAATGCTGATGCAATCTTCAATGCTTACGCTAAAGATTATGCCGCTAACAACTACGCATCTGCCGATGCTGCAGCACAGGCCATAATAGCCTGCTTCACCGACCATAACCACTACAGCAACGGCACCTTGGCTTGTGACCTGATGCTCAACGGATATGAAACAACCGACGCCAAGGGCATAGTGCAGCAGCTGATTGACATTCTCAGCCAAAGTTCAACACCCGTCACTGCTCCTGTGGCTAAAAGCGACGCAATGACAAGAGTCGGAATTTACGACATTCTCGGCCGCAAGGTAAGCGACATACAAGAGATAACATCCACGGTCTCAGGTAAGCTGCACAGCGGGCTTTATATCATCAATGGCAGAAAATATATGATAAGATAAACTATCTCTCACCGCGAGAGTAACACGATAAGGCGTATCACGCAACCATAACCGGCAGCGTGATACGCCTTTTCTTTTGCACAACCTATATTAGCATGTTTGTTATTACAGTGAAAAAGGAAGTAGATTCAGTGAAATCAGTTTGAGAGTGAACACTAATCTCTAAGACCACCATATAAAGTCAGGGAGAGGCACAGTACAGATAAAAGAAGAGGGTATGTCGTTTTCTCACGACATACCCTCTTTCTATAATGTTTGTTTGTATGCTTACACAAGGTGTGAAATAATGCTCTCACGATCACCTGGCAGATAGTCAATGACAGGTATCTCTACCATTGTGTAACAACCTGGCTGCTGTCTGAGAGATGCGCGAGCCACATTGACGAGCACCTGAGCTGTCAGGGCAGGGTTGTTAATCTTCATGTTGAACTCAAACATCTGGTTGTGAGTCTTACCTGACACGCCCTTGCGTGTGAGGTTCACGCCATGACCTACGTCATTGAGGGCATCAACGCTCTCTACCTGGAATACGTGAGTCTCATCGTTAGCAAAGTATGGGTCTGCCTTGATAGCCTTTGTAACCTCCTCAAGGTTAGCACCGTCCTCAAGCTCTACATATACCATACGGCGATGTATGCCCTCGCCTACAGGAATAGTCATTGACAGAGCGTCCTTCACACCTGCCTTTGAGCGCACGCACACTGAGTGGCCCATAGAACGACCAGGACCGAAGTTAGTGTATGACAGTCCCTTTGGTGCAAGTGACTCCATCAGAGTACGAACAACTGAGTCTGAACCCGGATCCCAACCTGCAGCTATCACTGCCACAGCGTTGTTCTTCTGTGCCACTGGCATAAGGGCACGACGGTAGTCTAGAATTGAAGTGTGGATATCAAAAGAGTCAACGGTATTGATTCCCATAGCGAGAATCTTCTCAGCATACTCCTGGCAAGAACGTGTAGGAGTAGCGAGGATAGCCACGTCAACGTCCTTCAGCTCTGTGATGTCCTTAACCACCTCGTATGGAGTAAGCTCCAAAGGTTTGTTCTCCGCACCTGCACGACGTACCACGCCGGCAATCTCAAAATCCTCTGCGGCCTCAAGTGCCTCAATGGCAAACTTGCCGATATTGCCGTAACCTACTACGGCTGCTCTGATTTTCTTCATGTTTGTTTATTTATTAAATAGGTTGTTCCTTATACCTTATTCCCTCCCCCTTTATTCCATTAATATTTAGTTCTTGAAACTATGTATCGGTGCAGGAATGCGTCCTACCCTGTTTATAAATCTGTCACATGCAAATGAATTGACCGGCATCACCGGAGCATAGCCTAACAGACCGCCGAACTCCACGGTGTCGCCCACCTGTTTTCCTATTACCGGTATTATGCGTACAGCTGTCGTCTTCTGGTTTACCATGCCTATGGCGCTCTCGTCAGCTATTATTCCTGATATAGTGGCGGCAGTGGTGTCGCCCGGTATGGCTATCATATCAAGTCCTACAGAGCATACACATGTCATCGCCTCCAGTTTCTCTATTGTCAGCGCACCGGCGTTAACGGCGTCTATCATACCCTGGTCCTCACTTACCGGAATAAAGGCGCCCGACAGACCGCCCACATAGGAGCTGGCCATCACTCCGCCCTTCTTCACCTGGTCATTAAGCATTGCAAGACATGCGGTGGTACCCGGTGCACCGGCTTTCTCCACTCCCATACACTGCAGTATATCGGCCACGCTGTCGCCTATGGCAGGTGTAGGAGCCAATGACAGGTCGATAATACCAAAAGGCACGCCCAACCTGTGTGAAGCTTCCTGAGCCACTAACTGTCCCACGCGCGTAATCTTGAAAGCCGTCTTCTTTATTGTCTCAGAGAGAGTCTCAAAGTCCGCCAGTCCCTGTCGGTCCATCTGTTCCAGGGCATACTTCACAACACCCGGACCAGACACTCCTACATTTATTATAGCGTCAGCCTCTGATATTCCATGAAACGCTCCCGCCATAAACGGGTTGTCATCAGGAGCATTACACAGCACCACAAGCTTGGCGCAGCCCAGAGAGTCATTCTCCTTCGTTGCCTCCGCCGTCTGTTTTATTATCTCCCCCATCAACCTCACGGCATCCATATTGATACCTGTCTTCGTTGAGCCCACGTTTATGCTTGAGCATATACGCTCAGTCTCCGCCATGGCCTGAGGTATGGAGCGTATAAGCAGCTCATCGCTCTTTGTCATGCCCTTGCTCACTATGGCAGAGTAGCCACCGAGGAAGTTCACGCCTATCTCCTTTGCCGCCTTATCAAGCGTCTGGGCTATCTTCACATAGTCACCGGGAGTTTGGCAGCAAGCGCCACCCACAAGCGATATAGGAGTAACAGAGACGCGCTTGTTTACTATAGGTATAGCAAACTCACGGCTTATCTCCTCACCTGTTCTCACCAGGTTCTTTGCTAACGATGTTATCTTATTATATATCTTGTCACACGTCACCTCCAGCGACTTGTCGGCACAGTCAAGCAGACTGATGCCCATCGTAATGGTACGCACGTCAAGATTTTCCTGCTCGATCATCTTATTGGTCTCGAGCACCTCAGATATATTAATCATAGCCCTCCTTTATATTCTGTGCATCTTGTCAAATATATCCTCCAACTGGCACTTCACCTGCACACCCATGCCGTCACCCAGATGTGACAGTTCTACGGATATCTGCTCAAAAGCCACCTCACATCGCGTCATATCAACTATCATCATCATATTGAAGAAGTCCTGCACTATGGTCTGTGAAATGTCAAGTATGTTTATCTGATTGTCTGCAAGGTATGTGCACACCTTTGCTATTATTCCCACCGTATCCTTGCCGACAACGGTTATTATGGCACGTGTCATTTTGTATTTTATTTTAACGATTTTCGAGCACAAAGTTAAGAAAAAAAATCGAAAAACATAAAATAATTAAGAAAAAAACAATATTTTGTGACAAAAATAATAATTTATGATTATTTTGCAACAGAACCAATGCTTTATTTTGCAAAATGTCATTATTCTTGTCCCAAACTTTACATTTTGTCATTCAAGAAAAAGTCCCGAAGCTTCCTACAATGTTTTGATTTATTTCCCTCTTCCACGGAGAGAACAGGAGACAAAAAAACGAGACTTCCGCCTCGTTAGCCTTAAAAAATCATCCTCGCTTCGCGGAGAGAACAGGATTCGAACCTGCGAACCGGTTTTGCCGGTTACACGCTTTCCAGGCGTGCCTCTTCAACCACTCGAGCACCTCTCCTAATAGTATTTATGATAGCGACACAATGGGCTTCCCATTGTTTGCGGATGCAAAGGTAATGAAAAAAAATCAAACCTGCAAGGATGTAGGGGCTTTTCTTATCTCCGTTACAGTGAGGACACCGTCACTTACATTGAAACGCACGTCCGCACCTGCATACTCCATACCATAGGTACGGTGCGGGTCGTCATGATAATGCGGACGGGGATCCTGCGCCAGGATGCCGGTGAGCAATTCTTTGTCTATACCAGCCGGCAACTGTTGACAGGCGTCATCGCTGAACACTACTTCAAGCGGCTGCCATGATACATCATCTGTGAAGCCCGCCCTCACGTCAGGGTGCGAGTCTGTATAAGGTATATAGGGTTTTATATCATATATCGCCGTGCCATCCATTAGGTCTGCACCACACACATGTATGACCGGTGCATCAGCACAGTCATAGTCTATGCGCTCTATACGCACCGACGACAAGCCCAAGGGATTGGGACGGAACGGGCTGCGCGTGGCAAACACTCCCAGATGCTTATTACCCCCCAGTCTCGGAGGCCTTACAGTGAGCGAACTGCTCTTGCTGCACTGCCATATCAGCCACAGATAGTCAAAGCCTTCCAGTCCACGGATGGCATCAACGGAACGGTATTCCTTGGAGAACACTATGTATCCCGGCAACTGTTCTACTACGCCTGCCTGCCGTGGTATGCCAAACTTTGTCTTGAACGGACTATGGAATGTTGCTACCGGTTCCATGCCTTACCTCTCCATCTTTTGCTTTATGACACTCTCTATAAGTTCTGCAGTGCCCTCCCATCCAAGCATGGATGAGTTCACGCACAAGTCATAACTTGCTGCCGCACCCCATTTCTTGGAGGTATAGAAGTTATAGTATGTGGCACGCTGCGCCTCACAGCGTTCTATGTAACGCCGTGCCTCGCTCTCCGAACATTTTTGACGCTCCGCCACAACACGCACACGGTCTGCATCATCGGCAGTAATGAACACTGAGAACAGCCCCTGCTTGTTTCGCAGTATATAGTCGGCGCACCGGCCCACGAAAACACAGTTCTCGGTCTTCGCCGCCTTGAATATCACCTCGCTCTGTATCTGGAACAGTTCCTCCTGCGACATGCTGTTGCTATAGAATTCATTGAATATTCTGCCCAGACGTCCTGAGAAGGCTCCGAAGAGAGTCTTCAGCGTACCATGACTTTCGTCCTGTTGTTCAAAAATCTTCGGGTTAAAGCCACTACGCTCCGCTGCCATATTTATAAGTTCATGGTCATAGAACTTACAACCAAGGTCGGCGGCCAGTTTCTTTGCTATCTCACAACCGCCGCTGCCAAGCTGGCGTCCCACACTGATTATCAGGTTATCCATTGTATTTATCTATATGTATTCTTCTGAATTTCCTCACATATATCCACAGCATCACGTATGCCATGACGGCGGCTATGCCGTCTGACACCGGCAGTGCCAGCCATATTCCCTCAAGCCCGAGGAATGACGGCAGCACAGCGATGAGCGGCACCAATATAAGCATCTGCCTTGACAAACTGAGAAACACGCTCACCTTCGCCTTGCCTATAGACTGGAAGAAGTTTGTTATCACCATCTGCGCCCCGATTATAAGGAACAGCGCCATGTTATATCTCATAGCCACCACCGACTTTTCTGTCAGTTCGGCATCCGAGGTAAACAGGCTCACACACTCTTCCGGCAGCAGCATGGCAATAAAGAAGCCTACGGCACACACTGCCGTACCTGCCATGACTGCCAGCCTCAGCACCTCAAACATACGATAGTAGTTCTCTGCTCCGTAGTTATACCCGGCAATAGGCTGCATACCCTGGCACACGCCCATCGTCACCATCACGAAGACAAAGCACACGCGGTTGGCTATGCCGTATGCACCCACCGCCATGTCACCACCATATTGCATAAGGCTGTTATTGATAAAGATGACCACAAGACACGCACATGCATTCATGGCAAACGGTGATATGCCGATACCTATTATATTACGCACTATGGGCATCTCCACGCGGAACTTGGAATAGTCAAAGTGCAGGAACTCCTTCTTGTCGCCAAACAGTTTCCATTGCCACATCAGCGCCATCGTCTGCGACAATATGGTGGCATACGCCGCACCCTTTATGCCGAGGTGCAGTGTATATATGAAGAGCGGGTCAAGTATTGCGTTTATCAGCACCGTGAAGATGGTGATATACATCGCCACACGCGGTTTGCCGGCAGAGCGCATCACAGCGTTGAGTCCCAGATACAGATGAGTGATGGCATTACCCAAGAGGATTACAATCATATACTCACGGGCATAAGGCAGGGTGGCATCGCTTGCGCCGAAGAAACGCAGTATGGGGTCAATGAACAGCAGCCCCACGCCACCGAGCAGCACACCTATGATGATATTCAGCATCACGCAGTTGCCCAGGATACGGTTGGCTATGTCATAGTCGCGCTGTCCCAGTTTCACACTGAGGAATGCCGACGAGCCCACGCCTATGGCTGCACCGAATGCCGCCGAGAGGTTCATGAACGGGAAGGTGATGGCCAGTCCGGATATAGCCAAGGCACCCACGCCCTGACCTATAAAGATACTGTCCACCATATTATATAATGACGACGCCACCATTGCAACTATCGCAGGCAAGGCATACTGCACCAGCAGTCTGCCCACGGGTTTGGTCCCAAGTTCCAAGGCGGCTTTCTTGTTACTGTGTTTGTTCATACTTATGTGCAAAGGTAATGAAAAAAAAAAAGAATGACAAAAGAATTGTTTTTTTTATTGTTACTCTTGTGTCTTTTGATAATTAATGCTAACTTTGAGGTGGCTAAACAATAAAACAACACTGCTATGAAGAAACCATCTACCGGCAACAACTCTTGCCATAAACAGGAATATATGAGCATGGCTGTCAAAGCCAGCATAGAGAACATAGAGCATGGCGGCGGACCGTTTGGTGCCGTCATCGTAAGACGTGGAACAGACGGCAAGGCCGACGAAGTCATTTCCGTAGCCGGTAACAGCGTAACCAATGACAACGACCCCACTGCCCACGCAGAGGTAAACGCCATAAGGGAGGCTTGCCGACGACTGGGGCGCTTCAGTCTTGACGACTGTGAGATATACTGCTCATGCGAGCCATGCCCCATGTGCCTGGGCGCCATATACTGGGCAAGGCTACGCCATGTGTACTATGCCTGCACCAGGATGGACGCCGCCGATGCGGGCTTCAGCGACAACATGATATACGAAGAGCAGGCGCTGCCACCCCAGAAACGCCAGTTGCACACAGAGCAGACCGGACGCGAGGAGGCCGTCGAGGCCATGAGACGCTGGAAGGCGAAAATGGACAAGACTGAGTACTAACTCGTTTCTACAACATCTATCATAAAGGCATCTGTGTGTATAGTTCACACAGATGCCTTTTTATTATTGCTTTTTACTATTCTTTTTTTCTTGCTTTACGCTTTTGCTAATGGTGCATCATTCTGATACCTCACGCACAGCTCGCACACTGAAGCCGTAGTAGCGGCTGCTGTAGTCCTGCGGATAGACACTGCCGGTGCTGAGGAAGAGCAGGCTACGACCGCTCGTACTTCTGTCGAGCGTACTTGACCAGTAGTTGCCGAAGGAGCCGACAAGGTGGTACGACGTGCCCTTGATGCTGCCGGCAGCCGGCAGGAACAAGGAACTGTTTGCGTAGTTGCCCTCGCCTGTGAATATGCGGCCTTTTATGCCGGTATTGTTGTAGTTGTCAGTCCAGGTTGATGTGGTGTTGTCATACAGTGCCTGCATCTCCTCGGTGGTCGGCATGCGCCAGTCTGCTCCCCACTGTACGCTGGCTGCGTCGTCTTCTGCGGCGAGCACGTTACCGTCTGCGGTGTATTTTGTGTAGATAGCGTCACTGTAAGTACCACTGCTGTAGTACGGTGCGTTGGCTTGTGAGTAGCCGTCGCTCTTGCCGTCTTTCCATGAGGTGACGGTGGGCTTGGTGCCACTCATGGTGTAACCCGTGTAGTATGGTTCGGTAGCTCCCCATGCGAAATAGTCGCCATAGTCGTATTCATTCTCTGCTCCTACATTGCAAGTGGCAAAGAGTATTTTCTTGCCGCCAACACGTATGCCGAGGTCAACATACCCATGGTCATTCATTGTTCCAGTCCAGCCTTGCGCTAGGCTGGCGGTGCCCATGTTGATGACTGCCTTGCGATTCAGCACCGAGGTGCTGCCGTTGTAGGAGCGAGTGAGTTCGCTGCCGTCTGTGCCTACGCATTCCATGGTGAAGCCCTGTGTGAGGGTGCCCGGCAATACTGCTATGAGATATGTGCCAGCAGCGATGCTCTCTTCGTTGCCTGCGGGCACGAGGGTTACGGTGCCGGTGCCGCCAGAGGTTACCGTGGCGGTGCCGATGCCGTCAGCGGCGATGGCTACGCTGAGGGTACCGGCGAGGTTCTCTGTGCCGTTGGTCTTGAAGACTATCTTCTTAGCGGCGCTCTCGGTGGTTATCTGAACGAAGGCGCAGAGTTGCTTGAAGGCGAGGTTCTTGGCATCGGTGGTGTAGCCGGTCATAATGGCGGCGGACTTGTCGAAGCCGTTTGCAACGGCGGTCTGCTCGGCAGGAAGGGTGACGCCTGTGACGGTGCCGGAGCTGATGGTGTAGCCTTCGCTGTATGGATATACGGCGTAGTATTCCTTTCTGCTATCGACTGACACGGTGCCGCCGAACTCGCCGGTGGTGCTGCCTGCGCCTTTGGTTAGCTCGAAGGTTTGGTTGATGTTCTTCGTATCAAACAGGCTGAGGGCGTCGCCGGTGCTCCACACCACTTTCTTGTCGTCATTGAGGTATGTGCGTGTGCCAGCTGCATCGTCTTGTGTTACGCTGAGGGTGATGCGCTCGCCGCCTGACGGGGTGAGCTCTGCCAGCTCGTTCTGGCATGATGTGAGGCTGAGAGTAAGCGCAAGGGCTGCCATTGCCCCGTATGTGAGTTGTTTCTTTCTCATTGGTCTAATGCCATACTTTGTTTTCATTGGGTTAACTTAAGGTAGATTCTGATTTCAAAATAATTGCAATCACAAATATAATACACTTCTTTCAAATAACCAAATTAAATATGTAAATATTTGTGATTTTGTCAGTTTGGGGTATGAGTGGCACAATCCTCTGCACTGTACGGAGTACCGAATCCTCACTATATATAATAAACGTCATTATCCTTGAAATAGCATCCGCACAAAAGAAAAAGCCAGCCGCACCGTATGATGGTGTGACTGGCTTTTATGTTTTTATTATGCTCCTTCGGAGCAGAAATCCATGATTTACTTAGTTACTGTATCTTTATCTGTTTCTTTCCTAACCACATCTGTACTATCCATACCAAGTTCATTCATACTTCTGTTTTCCCAGAATTTCTTTTCATGAAAACGATGCATCTTGATTTCGATATGCAGTTCTTGACATTTCCTGTCAAAATCATCTTTTCTTAGTGGTCCTATTACCTGATCTGTCTCTTTGTTGATAATCCAATAACAATACTTTATTTCCTTAATCTTATCAAACTGAGCATACAGACTGTCTTTTTCTGCCTTGTCTTGTTTGGCTGAGATGTCATAAAAAAAATCATCACCATCGTAAATTTGATAAACAATGATATATTGGTCATCATAGTTATAATTCAGAACTTGTGGGCGAATAATCACATCACCATAAAGACCTTTTTCGGATTCTTCTTTTATCTTATATATTATTCTATCTTCCAGCCATGCGTAATGATTACCCAAGTCAATATAGAACACACCACCAACACACGAAGTGAAAAGATAGCACATAAGTAATCCAACAATGACAAAAATATTTCTATACATTATCTGTTATAGTATAAACCTTTGAAATTAATATTAAATGGTGTTCCTGTGCCATGCAAAATTTTGGCACCTATGATGGCGTGGCTGGCTATTATGTTTTTATCATGCTCCTACGGAGCAGAAATCAGAGAAAATCTTTTAGAAAATCTTTGGAGCCTGTCGGCTCAGAAATATTTCTGGTTCGAAGAGCCTGAGATTCTAAAAAAGATTCTTAATGGATTTCTGCCCGTCAGGGCAAACGAACCACAGATGACGCTGATTTTGACTGTACAAGAGCACTAATACTTGAGTATATATAATAAACGTCGTTGTCAAGGAAATAGTATTCACATAGAAGAAAAAGCTAGCCGCACCGTATGATGGTGTGACTGGCTTTATTGTTTTTATATGCTCCTGCGGAGCAGAAATCAGAGAAAATCTTTTAGAAAATCTTTGGAGCCTGTCGGCTCAGAGATATTTCTGGCTCGAAGAGCCTGGGATTGTTAAAAAGATTCTTAATTGATTTCTGCCCGTAGGGCACAAAAAAGATTCGTTCTATTCGATTGATTCGTGTTCGTCCCTTTTCTGTCCCGAATTACCTGATTTTCCCGATTATGGTGAGACTCGCATTCAAGAAATAATGTATTTTACAACATGAATTACCATTAATGCCCATTAATTTTTCATTAATCTTTTTTCTATAATATTTTATGATAATTCTTTGCAAGCAAAGCGTCACAAGTGCCGAGCGTATGGTCAATTTATGGCAATTCATGTTCAAAGAAATATATGAATACGGTGTTAAATTAGGCTTGATTTATGTCACCCGATGACAAAAATGTCCTATTTTGGGCCTTCCGTTAACGCCTCATGCTTGCGATATTTGAAAATTATTTCCTGCTGGCCGCGTACAGCAAAATCTACAGAGGGTTGTAACTCGTTGATAATCAGTGATAGGTTATAAAAAAGCATAAAAAAACGATGGTTTTTGCGTCGTAAAAGCTATGCTTTCAGGGTGTAAAAGCTATCGTTTCTCATCGTGAAAGATATCGAATGACACTGTAAAAGCTATGCTTTCACGAAAAAGAAGATGAAAAATGATGATTTTTGTCCTTTCAAAAGGTCATTTTCCTCCTAGTTTGCGTTTTTTTGTTGACAAAATTAAAAAGGTGAAATGACAAAAATGTCCTATTTTAAGGTATGTCTGCAGAAAAGGCGATAAGGCGACAAGAGGTATGTTTTTATGTCCGCAAACAAATCTTTTGGGCGATTTAGTTGTATATGTCAACTGAAAGTTGTAATTTTGCACCACGATTTACAATAAACGAAACAAAATGGCTTATAACTTACTTAAAGGAAAACGTGGCATCATTTTCGGTGCACTTAACGATCAGTCAATAGCATGGAAAGTAGCAGAGCGCGCTGTGGAAGAGGGTGCTGAGATAGTACTCACCAACACCGCTGTGGCTATACGCATGGGCACACTTGACGAACTGGCGAAGAAGACCAACGCCAAGGCTATGATACCTGCCGACGCTACAAGCGTAGAAGACCTTGAGAACCTGTTTACCGAGGCGCAGAAGGCACTCGGCGGCAAGATAGATTTCGTACTTCACTCATGCGCCATGTCGGTCAACATGCGTAAGAAACGCACATACGACGACCTTGACTATGGTTTCCTTGACAAGACACTCGACATATCAGCAATATCATTCCACAAGATGATACAGGTGGCCAAGAAGCTCGACGCTATATCTGACGGCGGCTCTATCGTGGCTCTCACATACGTGGCAAGTCACCGTACATTCTTCGGATATAACGATATGGCCGACGCTAAGGCTCTGCTGGAGTCTATCACACGTTCATTCGGCTACATCTACGGCAGAGAGAAGCACGTGCGCATCAACTGCATATCACAGTCGCCTACACTGACCACCGCCGGCGGCGGCATCAAGGGCTTCGACGGTATGCTTGACTTCGCAGACCGCATGTCACCACTGGGCAATGCATCTGCTGACGACTGCGCCGACTACTGCATGACTCTCTTCTCTGACCTTACAAAGAAGGTAACGATGCAGACGCTCTTCCATGACGGAGGCTTCTCTAACATGGGTATGTCTCTCAGAGGCATGGAGCAGTACAACAAGTCGTTCATACCTGAAAACACCGACGAGAACGGCAAAATTGTTTACGGATAATTATTCAAAGTAATGAGTTATGAATTATGAGTTTCCCCTCATATTCATAACTCATTATACTTAAGGCCCACGGCTTAACTCACAACATTTAACTCTTAACTCATAACTCTTAACTTTTTTACAAAGTAAAAACGATGGGTGGTTTTTTCGGAACAATACAAAAGGAACGCTGCGTAGAGGAACTGTTCTATGGCATAGACTATCAGTCACACCTCGGCACAAAGCGCGGCGGTATGGCTACTTACAGTAAGGAGACAGGAGGTTTCCGCCGTTCCATACACAATCTGCAAAGCTCTTATTTCCGCACTAAGTTTGAGGAGGAGCTGCCACGCTTCTTCGGCGAGCAGGGCATAGGAGTCATCTCTGACACCGACGCACAGCCACTGCTGATGAACTCTCACCTGGGCAGGTTTGCCATAGTAACCGTGGGCAAGATAAACAACGCTGAGGAGATAGCCAAGACTCTGCTCAGCCAGAACATGGTGCTGTCAGAGTTCTCTTCCGGCCGCATCAATCCTACGGAGCTTATAGGTCTGCTCATTATCAAGGGCAAGAACTTCGTAGAGGGTATAGAGAATGTGTACCGCTCAGTAAAGGGTTCATGCTCAATGCTCATACTGACAGACCATAGCATAATAGCCGCACGCGACCTGTGGGGACGCACACCTATCGTGATAGGCAAGAAAGACGGTGCCATGGCTGCCACCTCAGAGACATCTGCTTTCCCTAACCTGGGTTACGAGATAGAGCACTATGTAGGACCGGGCGAGATTGTTGAGCTCACAGCCGACGGTATGAACACACTGAGAAAAGCCGAGGAACAGATGCAGGTATGCTCGTTCCTGTGGATATACTACGGCTTCCCGACTTCTTTCTATGAGGGTAAGAACGTAGAAGAGGTGCGTTACAACACCGGTTACATCATGGGACAAGAGGATGACACCGAGGTGGACAACGCCGGTGGCATACCAGACTCTGGTCTGGGTATGGCAACAGGTTACGCCGCAGGCCACAAGGTGCCTTACCAGCGCTGCATATCAAAGTACACCCCTACATGGTCACGCTCATTCATGCCTACGAACCAGAACACACGTAACTTCGTGGCGAAGATGAAGCTGATACCTAACAAGGCTATGCTGGCAGGCAAGCGCTGCCTCTTCTGCGATGACTCCATAGTGCGCGGCACGCAGCTGAGGGAGAACACGAAGATACTGAAGGAGCTGGGAGCTAAGGAGGTACACATGCGCATAGCGTGTCCACCGCTTATCTGGGGCTGTCCGTTTATCAACTTCTCTGCATCTAAGAGTGAGTTGGAGCTCATCACACGCCGTATAATACAGGACTTTGAGACTGGCAACAAGGAGGCTACGATGCTGGCTGACGCTGACACCACAGAGACACAGGCCATACCTGAGGAGCGCCTGAAGGCATACGCCACCACCGACTCACCAGAGTACAAGGCCATGGTGGCAGAGATAGCCAAGCGCCTGAACCTCGACTCACTGAAGTTCACTAAGCTTGAGACAATCATCGAGACCATAGGACTGCCAAAGTGCAAGGTATGCACACACTGCTTTGACGGCAGTTCGGCACACACCATATAAAGAATAAGGTGTAAAGAATAAAAGGAGTAAAGAATAAAAGGAGTAAAGAATAAAAGGAGTAAAGAATAAAAGGAGTAAAGGAGTTAAGACAAATGCCATAGACTATATGCAGTCTGATTGTAATGTCTTAACTCCTTTACTCCTTACTCCTTACTCCTTACTCCTTAGTTCCTTAACTCCTCCCCCCTAACTCCTTAGCGACATTCAATATGCCGCCCTGTACTTGCCGTCGTCCTTATCTTCGAGCATCGACAGATAGCTGTGGTATCTTGACTCAGATATGTAATGTTCCTCCACTGCCTTTATCACGGCGCATCCCGGCTCATGGGTATGCGTACAGTCAGAGAAACGGCAGTCCTTTGAGAAGTGGAATATCTCCTTGAAATAAGATGTCAGTTCTGTGCGGTCTATATCAAAAGTGCCGAAGCCGCGTATGCCGGGCGTGTCTATAATCCATCCACTTGGCATGTCGCCACGGTTCAACGCATCGTCAAGGGGAATCATCTCACTGAACGTGGTGGTGTGTGTGCCCTGACCGTGCGCCTCGCTTATGTCGGCTGTACGCAGGTTGGCATCGGGCACGAGCGCATTGATGATGGTACTCTTCCCCACTCCACTGTTTCCACTGAACAATGTTATCTTCCCCTCAACACTCTTACGCAACTGGTCCATACCTTCACCAGTGAGAGCCGACACAGCTATGCTGTCATACCCCACAGTGTCATACAGCGTACGCAACATCTCAAGATAATGCTGCTCGTCAGCGTCGAGTATGTCAATCTTGTTGAACACCAACGTAACGGGTATCCTGTAAGCCTCGGCAGAGGCAAGGAAACGGTCTATAAACGTAGTGTTGGTCTCAGGGTTCTTCACCGTGACGATGAGCATAGCCTGGTCCACGTTGGCAGCTATGATATGGCTTTGCTTTGACAGGTTGATAGACTTGCGTATGACATAGTTCCTACGGTCCTCTATATCGGTAATCCACAAGTTGGCCTTACCGTCAGAGTTGCCCGTATCATCGCCACTCAGCGTCACCCTGTCGCCCACGGCAATAGGATTGGTGCTACGTATGCCCTTCAAGCGAAAGTTACCCTTCACCTTACAGTCATACGTAGCACCATCATCGGTAAGTACCGTGTACCAGAAACCTGTATTCTTTATTACCAGTCCGCGCACTTACACAGTCATAATTTCCTTGTTCTTATCCTCTATCAGAGCGTCGAGCTTGGCAATAAACTTGTCGTGCACCTTCTGCAAATCGTTCTCGGCGTCCTTCTCTATATCCTCTGACAGACCGTCCTTTATAGCCTTCTTCAGCTTATCCTTGATATCGCCGCGCACATTGCGCACCTCTATCTTCGCCTTCTCGGCAATCTTGCCGCATTGCTTCACGAGTTCCTTACGGCGCTCCTCTGTAGGCTGAGGAATGGCAAGGCGTATAACTTCGCCGTTATTGTCGGGCGTAATACCCACCTCTGAGTCCATTATGGCTTTCTCTATGTCACGGATAGCCTTCTTGTCCCATGGCTTTATGGCTATGGTGCGTGCATCAGGAGTTGACACATTGGCCACCTGGTTGAGCGGTACCATCATACCGTAAGACTCTACTTTTATACCATCAAGGATGGCTACATTGGCACGGCCGGCGCGGATACGCGACAGCTGCTCCTCTAAGAACATGGCTGCCATCTCCATGCGCTCCTCCGCATCTTGGAGTATTTCTTTTACGTCTAACATATAAATATATTCGTTTCTTCGGTTATTCTATGTCTGCAAAGGTACATTTTTATTTTTAATTACACAAATTTTTATCTATCCTTATTTTGTGGTATGAATAAAATCTTGTAATTTTGTATATTGTTGATATGAAAAGATTTTTTCCACTACTTATATTATTACTGCTTACTGCCAGCTCTTGCATAAGAAAAGCCGCCGACACGACGGCCGACGGCAGCGAGCTTGCCATGCGTCATGCACGGCTTTTATCAGTTAAGGAGCATAAAGGATATGTCACTGTGTCAATCACTGACCCATGGGACAGCACACATGTGTTGCACCGCTATGTGCTGGTACCAAGGGACCAGGCCATGCCGGCGTCACTACCCGAGGGCGACGTGATACGCACGCCGGTGACATCGGCCGCCGTATATACCTCAGTACACTGCGGACTGCTTGACGAACTGGGGGCATATAATTGTATCAAAGGTATCTGCGACCTCAGGTATATTAACCTGAAGAAAGTGCATGACGACGTAAAGAGAGGAACCATACGCGACCTTGGAGAGACCATGACGCCTAACATTGAGGCGATAATGGAACTGAGGCCTGACGTCATACTGCTGTCACCTTTTGAGAACAGCGGCACTTACGGCAAGACAGGCAAAATGGGCATACCTCTCATAGAGTGTGCCGACTATATGGAGGCTTCGCCGCTGGCACGCGCCGAGTGGATGCGTTTCTATGGAATGTTGTTCGGATGCGAGGAGAAAGCCGACAGTCTGTTCAGCGCCATCGAGCGCAAGTACAACGAGACAAAGCGTCAGGCTGCCAGCGTCAAGAGCCGTCCTACGGTCGTGACAGAGATGAAGATTGGCAGCACTTGGTATGTGGCAGGTGGTATGAGCACTGTAGGAATACTCATCAGCGATGCAGGCGGTGACTACGTATTCAAGGACGTAAGAGAGAGCGGCGCATTACCCTACAGTCCGGAGAAAGTCTATGAGAAAGCAAGGGAGGCCGACTACTGGCTTATAAAATACAACCAGGGTACAGACATGACACTGGCTGACCTGCGCTCCATGTGGAGTATGAACGCACGAATGAAGGCTTACTCCACGAAAAGCATATATTGCTGCAACCTATCATCCACCCAATTCTTTGAGGAGACACCGTTTCATCCCGATGTATTGCTGAGGGAGTATGTAAACATACTGCATCCTGAACTGCGGAAGGGCGAGCTAACTCTGAAATACTACAAACAGGTGAAGGAATGAAAAGCTTTGAGCGAGGCATAAAGACAAATATACTACTGACAGTGTTGCTGGTATTGCTGGTCGTTCTCAACCTTGTATTTGGTTCGGTCAACATTCCCGTGAGCCATCTGCTGCGCATCCTGCTCGGCGAGGATGAGCAAAGCAGTTGGGCTTATATCGTATGGGAAAGTCGCATACCACAGATACTGACAGCAGCACTGTGCGGTGCATCACTCGCCACTGCCGGTCTGTTGCTGCAGACCACTTTCCGCAACCCCCTGGCTGGACCGTCAATACTTGGAATAACAAACGGAGCCGGACTTGGCGTAGGCATCGTGATGCTCATCACTGGCGGCATAATAAGCATAGGCGGAAGCATGATTGCCGGTTTCATGGCAGTCATCACAGGAGCGCTTATCGGAGCCACTGCCGTTATAATGCTATTGCTTGCCTTCGCCACTGTGGTGCGTAACAACATCATGCTGCTCATTGTGGGCATCATGATAAGTTTCCTGGTGTCAAGCATGGTGATGCTGCTAAACTTCTTCGCCACGTCAGACAATATTCACAGCTATGTGATGTGGGGCATGGGCAGTTTCAGTGACGTAGGCATGGATGCCATGCCATACTTTGCAGCCACATGTGCCGTGGGCCTCATACTATCCCTGCTGCTGATGAAGCCTCTCAATGCTATACTGCTCGGAGACTATTATGCAGCGAACTTGGGAGTGGACATCAAGCGCACCCGCCTGCTGTTGCTTACCGCCACAGGCATACTCACCGCCGCCAGCACCGCCTTCTGCGGACCTGTTGCATTTGTCGGACTGGCAGTGCCACACATAGCGCGAATGCTTACGAATACATCAGACCACACCATACTATTGCCTACTACAATGCTCACCGGAGCTGTAATATGTATGTTGTGCAACCTGATTTGCGTTATGCCGCAAAACACCGTTATACCTATTAATGCCGTAACGCCTGTCTTTGGCGCCCCGGTCATTATATACATAATGGTGAAAGCCGGATTCTCACAGAAATAAGAACTTACTTACCAAAACATCATGAGACAAAACAGATCAAACACTTCACACAGCATAAGAGCCTCATATATTTCATGCATACATGCTTTCTTACTCAACCTATTGCTGGCATACGTCATTTACATGGTATGCAGGGGCATCTTCTTTCTGGAGAACTACCATCTGTACAAGGAGTCATGGCAGCAACTGTCTTTTGGTGACATAATAAAAGGCGGACTGTTGTTTGACACTTCCGCCATACTATACACTAATGCGCTTTATGCCTTGATGATGCTACTGCCGCTACATCTTAAAGAACGCAACTCTTGGCAGTCATGTGCACGAGGTCTGTTCATCCTCGTCAACAGCATAGCAGTCATCTTGAACCTTACCGATGCTGTCTATTTCCAATATACTGGCAGACGTTCCACCACAAGCGTATTCAGAGAGTTCTCCAACGAGAACAACATTATAAGCATAGCCTCAACAGAACTACTCAACCACTGGTATTTAGTACTCGCTGGAGTGTTGCTGATATTCTGTCTGTTCAAACTTGCACTGAAGGCTGACGAACTGCGTTTCTACAGCCACGGCAAGACATCTTTAGGAAAGTACTATATCATACAAGTGATAGCCCTTGCCTTGTTCACTCCTCTCTGCATTGCAGGTATGCGAGGCGGATTTACCACTGCGGTGCGACCTATAACGATAAGCAATGCCAACCAATACGTCAACCACCCCACTGAGGCGGCCATAGTGCTCAACACCCCCTTCTCCTTCATCCGCACAATAGGCAAAGACGTATTCTCAGACCCCAAGTATTTCTCACAAGACCTACTTGACAAACTGTACCAGCCAATACACAATGCCGCTGCCGACACCACCGCCACATCTGATGTTACAAAGCGCAAGAACGTAGTGGTACTCATAGTAGAGAGTTTCGGCAGAGAGTATATCGGAGAATACAACAAGCATCTTGATGGTGGCAAGTATAAGGGATATGCGCCTTTCATAGATGAACTGCTGAAGCAGTCGCTCACGTTCGACTACACCTTTGCCAACGGACGTAAGAGTATAGACGGCATGCCGTCTATTCTCTCAAGCATTCCTCATTTTGTAGAGCCGTTCTTCCTCACGCCAGCATCACTCAATGACGTCAGCGGACTGGCAGACCGACTGGGAGAATGTGGTTACAGCAGTGCCTTCTTCCACGGTGCACAGAACGGCAGCATGGGTTTTGAGGCTTTCGCCCGTACCACAGGTTATCAGAAGTATTATGGCAGAACGGAGTATAACAATGACAAACGCTTCGACGGAGACAAGGACTTTGACGGTACATGGGCTATATGGGACGAGCCTTTCCTGCAGTACTATGCCCTGAAGATGACCGAGATGAAAGAGCCTTTCATAACCTCTGTATTCACAGCGTCAAGCCATCACCCGTATAACATACCAGAGAAATACAAGTCACGCTTCCCTGATGATGGGAAGAACCCTATACACAAGTGCATAAGATACACCGACATGGCACTCCGCGAGTTCTTTGAGACTGCAAAGAAGCAGCCATGGTATAAGAACACCATCTTTGTCATGACCTCTGACCACACTAACGCCATAGACCACAAGGAATATGCCACCGACCTCGGTGTATATGTGGCACCGATACTCTTCTTCGACCCGTCAGGCGAGATGCCACGAGGACAACATCACGGCATAGCGCAACAGATAGACATCATGCCCACCATACTTAACTACTTAGGATACAACAAGCCATACGTCGCCTTCGGTATTGACCTGCTCAACACCCCTGCCGACAAGACTTGGGCCGTGAGCTACAACGGCGGCATATACCAATATGTGAAAGGCGATTACTTCATACAGTTTGACGGTACAAAGCTGAAAGCCGCATACAACTACAAGAAAGACTGGATGATGACTACCAACCTTGTCAATGACAAGTCTAAGGAGGCCGTGCTTACCGCAATGACCAAAGAACTCAAAGCCATAATACAAAGCTATATGCAAAGGATGCAGAACAATGCTTTACGTTGATGTCATACTACCATTACCGCTCGACGGCCTGTTTACCTACTCCGTGCCAAAGGAGTGGGAGAACAAGGTGTGTCCATACGTAAGGGCGAAAGTGCCGTTCGGCATAACAAAGACTCACACAGCATTGATAGTACGCAGCCATAACAACCCACCACAAGGTGACTTTGACGTAAAGAGTATCATATCCATCATTGATGACGAGCCCATCCTGCTGCCTCAGCAATATGATATGTGGCAATGGATAAGCAAGTACTACATGTCGCCTATGGGCGATGTAATGCAGGCAGCACTGCCCCACGGCATTAAGAATGAGGAGACCTACAGACCTAAGACCGAGGTCTATATCAGACTGGCAGACCAGTACAAGAACGAGCAGTCGCTCCATAATGCCATAAATATGCTCTCACGCTCTCCAAAGCAAATGGAGGTATTCACCGCCTATCTTGACATAAGCGGATGGGCAGAACTGAAAGAGAAGCACAGCGTGAGCCGTGAGGAGCTGATAAACGTGGCACACTGCACCACCGCCCATGTAAAGGCACTCGTCAACAGGGGCTTCCTCCAAATATATGACAAGGAGATAGGCAGACTCAACAGCAACGAGGAACCACATCCAGAGAACATAAAGACCTTGAGCGCAGCCCAGCAAGAGGCGCTGGACAAACTGCGCAAAGACAACGGAGCACCATCATCTGCCCCCATACTCTTTCACGGCGTCACTTCATCCGGCAAGACCGAGGTATATATCCATTTGATACAAGAGGCGATAGACAAGGGCTTACAGGTGTTATACCTGCTACCCGAGATAGCCCTGACGGTACAGATAACCAGCAGGCTGAAAAGCATCTTCGGCAACCGCATGGGCATATACCACTCCAAGTACTCCGATGCCGAGCGTGTGGAGATATGGCAGCGCCAACTCTCTGACACCCCCTATGACATCATCCTCGGTGTCCGTTCGTCTGTATTCCTGCCTTTCCAGCGCCTGGGACTAATCATTGTTGACGAGGAACACGAGACCTCTTTCAAGCAACAAGACCCATCGCCACGATACCATGCGCGCTCAGTAGCCCTGATGATGGCAAAGAAGACCGGCGCCAACGTCATACTGGGCACCGCCACCCCATCGGCAGAGACATACTACAAGGCATTGCAAGGCAAATACCGTCTGGTAGAACTAAAGACACGATACAAAGACATAAAACTGCCACACATAGAGGTAGTCAACACCAAAGACCTGCGACGCCGCAAACTGATGCGTGGTATGCTCTCGCCAGCACTCAAGAAAGCTGTTGTCGATGCACTGCGCAAAGGAGAGCAAGCCATAATATTCCACAACCGCAGAGGCTTCTCACCTGTTATAGAGTGTCATCAGTGCGGTTGGAGTCCCAAGTGCCCTAACTGCGATGTGTCTCTCACATACCACAAGACGACAGGCTCCCTTACCTGCCACTACTGCGGACACACCTACCCTATGCCACGCCAATGCCCAGACTGTGAAAACTCTGCACTCAGCGACCGTGGCGCAGGCACAGAGAAGATAGAGGACATGATAGTTGACGAGCTGAGAGAGGGCGGATGTGACGACGGCATGCTCCATATATCACGCATGGACCTTGACACCACCCGCACTCGCAATGCCTACGAGCGTATCATCAACGACTTCTCTAACGGGAAGAAAAACCTGCTCATCGGTACGCAGATGGTGACAAAGGGACTGGACTTCGCCCATGTGAACGTAGTGGGTATCATCTCAGCCGAGACGATGCTCAACAAAGCCGACTTCCGTGCACATGAGCAGGCTTTCACAATGATAACACAGGTGGCAGGCAGAGCCGGCAGGCAAGGTCAGCAGGGACAAGTGTTCCTACAAACGGCGCACCCTGAGCTGCCGGTCATCAAGCAGATAACCAACAACGACTACGAAGGTTTCTTCAAGGCTCTGATGACAGAGCGCCAGCTGTTCCGCTATCCGCCGTTCTGCCGTCTTATATACATCTACCTGAAACACCGCGACAACAACACAGTCAACACTGCTGCCATAGAACTGGGCAGCCGTCTCAGACAATGCTTCGCCGACAATGTGCTGGGTCCCGACAAACCTGCCGTAGCACGCATAAAACAACTTTTCATACGCAAGATTGTACTCAAGGCAGAACCGTCATGGGGCATAACGCCGTTGCGTCACAACATCAGGTTGTGCACCGATGCTATTGTCTCTTGTCCGCAATATAAAAACATAATGATTTCCTTTGACGTTGACCCGCTATAGAAGGTAAAGGGAAACAGGCTTTCTTCCTGTTTCACGCAACTGTCCCGTTTCCCTTTATCAGAAGTCAAAATACTCTATCTCACCTGCACCGGTGCTTCCGTCATCAAGTATCAGCTCTTCGTCACCCTCAGACTCTTTCTCGCGCTTACGCTGCACAGGCGGATTCTTCAGGTTTCCGTTCTCGTCAAACATATTATAAGTGGTACGCAGCACAGTGAACTCCGTACGTCTGTTCAAGGCATTGGCAGTCTCCTGCTCATCCTTCTTCAACTTCTGTATAAACTCCTCGGTCAGCACATCGCCCTCCTTCAGCCATGAGTAACGCTCAGCCACGCGGCGGCGTATCTTCTTCGGACGTTCCTTGCCATATCCCACCGGAGTAAGTCGGTCAGCGGCAATACCTTTTCTTATCAGATACTTCACCACCTCCTCAGCCCTTAGTTGTGAGAGGTGTTTATTATATTCCGCCGAACCCTTATAGTCAGTGTGCGCCCCAAGTTCTATCGTGATATTGGGATTCTCGTTGAGCAGCATCACAAGCGAGTCAAGCGCCTGGGTGCTTGACGGCAACAGCGTGGCCTTGTCAAACTCATAGAATATATTGTCTATCAGCACCGGTGCATTAATGCTTGCTAAGGCAAACTGCAGGGTATAGGTCTCACTCTCCTTCACTTTCGGTATGGTGAGCTCCTCCTTATGGTTAAGATATCCCGGACAACTGCCCAGCACTATATACTCCACTCCCGGGTGCACCGTTACCTCAAACGAGCCGTCGCTCTTCACGCCCAACCGCTCATTGGTACCGTCGGTACCCACTATGCGCGCCTCTCCCTTGAGAAGCTCATAGCCATCCTGTTCATATATCCATCCCTTGATGGTCTGCACCACCTCAGGGTTCTCAAACCAATATATATTGTCATATCCTCGTGCGTCGCCCCTGCTGGTAGAGAAAAAGCCGCGGTTATGACTACCCTCAAATGTCATGCCGAAGTCATCGCCCATAGAGTTGAGCGGATAGCCCGGATGGGTAATATGGAACTGCATGTCGTCACCTATCCTCGCTATAAATATGTCAAGGCCGCCCATGCCCGGGTGTCCGTCAGACGAGAAGTAGAGGTCGCCGTTAGGCCTGAACGTCGGGAACATCTCGTTGCCCGGCGTATTGACAGGCTCTCCGAGGTTCTCCACACCCATCGCCACGCCGCCCACTATATGTGAGCGCCATATATCAAGACCGCCCTTTCCGCCCGGCATATCACTCACGAAATACAACCATTCGCCATCAGGCGACAGTGCCGGATGTGCGAAACACGACAGTGTGTCGCGTGACACCACAAAATCCGAAGCCTTACCCCACGAGGCATCTGCCCTCTTCGACACCATTATCTTAGCATAACGTGGTCCCGAGGCATTATAGGTGCACTGTGTAAGGTACATCTCCTGTCCGTCTGGCGACAGCGAACACGCTCCCTCGTCATACTCCGTATTCAGTCCGGTGGCTATTGCCTCCGGCTTGCTCCATTTGCCTTTGTCGTCTTTCTCTGAATAGAATATATCCGCCGACTTCATACCTGTCACGGCATTCAGTTCGTCTCCCTCTGCATCATTGCGCGTAGAGGTGAAATAGAGTTTGTCATTGTCATCGCCTCCCAGCACCGGCGAATAGTCATCGCGGCGCGAGTTAAACACGTCCATCTTCTTCACCTTATACTGCGAGCCCTCTTTCTTCCATTCCGGTGCACGTCGTGCCGATGTAATGCCGTTCTCCACCAGCTGATTGTCAGGCATGGAGTCTCGCAGCGTCTCAAAGATACCCAGCGCCGTCTTGTAGTCGCCGTTCTTCAGAAGCTGTCGCGCATAGCGCAGGCTGTCGTCAAGCGTCGCAGTATTGTATCGTGCGGCGTTGCGATATGCCGCCACAGCCTTCGCCGTATAGTTGATATGCTCATAGCAATGCGCCATCTTCAGTGCACGCTCTCCACGCAAGCGCTTCTCTGACGCCGCAGTCTTGGCATACGCCTTACGGTAATAGTCTGCCGCCAGGAAATACTCTCCCAGCGCCTCAGCCTTATCACCTTTCTTCACCAGCGTCTCCGCACTGCACGACACAAGCAGGCTCACGGCTAACAATATCTTATATATGGAATATACTCTTCGCATTATCCGTTGTTATGCGTGCCACTTCATCAGGTGTCACCTGATAGGCCTCCGCCATCTTCTCTATCACATGCGGTATAAAACTGCTCTCATTTCTCTCGCCCCTGTGAGGCACCGGCGCCATGTACGGTGCGTCGGTCTCCAGCACCACGCGTGTGAGCGGCACTGCGGCAGGCAGCGTCTGCGGCAGGTTGCTTTTCTTGAATGTCAGCACTCCGCCTATGCCAAGGGCAAAGCCCTTAAACTGCAACAGTTCCTGTGCCTCATGCTCATTACCCGTAAAGCAGTGGAACACCCCTCCGTGCAGCCGTCCCTCATAGCGGCGCATTATCTTCACCATCTCGTTCTGCGCCTTACGGCAGTGTATCATCAGCGGCAGACCGGCCTCCACCGACCACGCCACCTGTCTCTCAAAGGCGTCGAGCTGTTCCTGCTCATACTCGCGCGACCAGTAGAAGTCCAGTCCCACCTCTCCTATGGCTATGGGCTTGAACGTAAGCTGGCCCATACGTTTCTTCATCTCCTCTATCACCGCCGCATAGTCAGCCTTTACATCCTCCGGGTGCAGACCTAACATGCCATGGCAATATCCGGGATAACGGCGACACACCTCGCTTATAGTGTCAACAGACTCCATGTTGATGCCCGGCACCAAAAGGCACTCCGCACCACTCTCCTTGGCACGCTGTATCACCTGTTCCAAGTCTTCGCGAAACTCCTCGCCGTCAATATGAGTATGTGTATCTATGAATAACAAGTTATGGTAATTCTAAGTTATGAGTTTTGAGTTATGAGTTATGAGTGTCCGCACAATTATGCATTATGAATTATGCATTATGCATTACTTATTCCTTTTCATCATCTTTGCCGCATACTCACGCAGAGGCTGCTTCTTCTCCTCCGGCACATTGACCTGGTCCAGTGCTTCGAGCGCCACCTGGTAGTACTCCTCCATCTTTGCCTTCGCCATACGGTCTATGCCGAGTTTGTTATATATAGCAGTCACCGCCGCCACCTTCTCCTTGCGGTCAGCGTCCACGGTGTCTATCCACCGCTGCAACTCAGCCTTGTCGTCGCCCTCTGCCTTGGCAAGTGCGTTGATGAGCATATACGTCTTCTTATTACACATGATGTCGCCGCCTATCTCCTTGCCAAACACAGCACTGTCGCCATACACGTCAAGATAGTCGTCCTGCAGCTGGAATGCCAGTCCCATGGCCTCGCCGAAGCGGTAGAGGCTCTCCACATCCTCCGCCGGTGCACCTGCCATCATGGCTCCTATCCTCACCGCACAGCCCAGCAGCACACTCGTCTTCAGGCGTATCATCTCAATGTACTCCTGTTCCGTAACGTCGTTGCGTGTCTCGAAGTCCACGTCATACTGCTGTCCGTGGTTTATGTCTATGGCGGTATCGATAAACGTTGACATACACTTCTCTCCCATCCACCTTACAGCCAACAGCAGCATATTGTCGCCAGAGAGGATGGCAGTGTTCTCGTTCCACTTGCGGTGCACCGTTGGCATACCGCGGCGCACGTCGGCATGGTCCATCACGTCGTCATGCAACAGCGTGAAGTTATGATAGGTCTCCAGCGCCACCGCCTGCGGCAGCACGTCACGCCCGTCCTCACGCCACATCTCGTATGCCTTCATCATCAGCACCGGACGTATGCGCTTGCCACCCAGCGACAACACATAGCGTATTGGCTCATACAGTCCGCGCGGCTCCACGTCAAGCGGCAACTGCGAAATGTAATCATTTATTATATCTTCGTATTTCATCGTATTCTAAGTTATGATAATCCTAAGTTATGAGTTTTGAGTTATGAGTTATGAGTTATGAGCGTCCGCACAATTATGAATTATGCATTATGAATTATGCATTATCAATTAACTACAGGTTTATCGCGGCGTTAAACATTATACTTGATGAGTTAACGTGATACTTGCCGTATGACACGTTTAGCTTGAAACGCTCAAGCAACAGTCCGGCTCCCACGGTAAATCCCGCTCCGTGACTGCTCTCGCTGTTGTCAGTCAGGTTACGCGTTTTCATGTTATACGCGCGCCGCGCGTTATAGCCCCCCGCCACATAGAACTGCTCCGTCAACTTCAGATCCACTCCCACGCAGGCATGGCGCAGGAAGGCATAGTCCCAGTGGTTAAGGTCGGTAAATGTCAGCGACAAACGCAACGGCGAGTTAGGCAGACCATAGGTAATACCTGCCGACACATCCACGGGCAGCGACTCAAACTCATCCTCGTATGTTGAGAGTTGTCCGCCGAGGTTACGCACTGCCAGCGAGGCAGAGAAATTCTTGTCGGCACTGTAGTAGTTCAGTCCCAAGTCTATGGCGGCTGCCGTACTGGTATAGCTGCCAATCTTTGAATATACGAACTTCGCACCTATGCCGCCCACAAGGTTCTTTGCCAGCGTATAGGAGAAGAGCCCCTCAAAGGCCATGTCGGCAGCAGAGAACGTACCCGTCTGCACGTCATTCTGGTCCACCTCCTTCATCTTGCCGTAGTTTATGTAGTGTATGGCACCTCCCACCGTGGCCTTGTCGTTTATGATGTCGGCATAGTTGGCGGTGTACATACCCACGCCGTCCATATAGTTCATATAGCCCACCGTCACCGTCCTGCCGCCCACCGACGCCAGCAACGCAGGGTTTGACAACGCCAGCGTGGCGTCATCCTCTATTATCGAGATATTGTCGCCGCCCAGCGCTGCGGCATGTGCGCTCTCTGGCAGGCGCAGGAAGTTATAGGCCGTCTGGCTCTCCTGTGCATGCGCTCCCACTACCATCGCTGTCAGCAATATTGTGAATAAACACTTTCTCATCTATGAAATAACGCTCTCCCCACCTATTTATTATTAATATCACACGGAATTTACGAAATTTGCTTTCGCACTATACTTTTTTCACTTTCGCCCAGCGCGTTTATATGCCAAAATCGCACTCGTACAGTGCGTTTTTACGTAAAAATTGCACTCACTCAGTGCATTTTTTGTAAAAAGTTGCACTCGTTCAGTGCATTTTTTGTAACTTTGCAGCATAGAAACATAAATAATCCATCGTTTATGGAACATCTGACAGGCAATTACAGAAAACTGCTGAGCGAGACTCCTACAGACTTTCACCGCTACATATACGACAAGGTGAACTGGTCTGACCGCATGGTGGGCATCACCGGTCCGCGCGGCGTGGGCAAGACAACCCTGCTACTGCAATATATAAAAGAGAAACTGAACACTGACGACACACTGTATGTGACGGCAGAAGACTTTTATTTCTCAAACCACAGACTGACAGAACTTGCGGATGAGTTCACTAAGATGGGAGGCCGCCACCTCTTCATTGACGAGATACACAAGCATGAGGACTGGTCGAGAGAGTTAAAACTGATATATGACTATCACAAAGAGTTGCAGGTGGTATTCACCGGCTCGTCTGTGCTTGACATCACCAAAGGTGCCACCGCCGACCTGTCACGCCGCGCCATAACCTACAACATGCAGGGATTGTCTTGGCGAGAGTATCTCAAAATGTTCCACAACATTGAGATACCACAATACACACTTGACGACATATTGCAACAGAAGGTGTCACTGCCACAAGGCTTCAGACCCCTCGCACTCTTCCGCGAATACCTTCGCAAAGGATATTACCCCTTCGCAGGAGAAGGTAACTACGAGAAACGGCTCTTCGCCGTGATTACCAAGACGCTGGAAGTTGACATCCCACAATATGCCAACCTCAGCGCGTCAATGTCTAGGAAACTGAGACATCTGCTCGCCGTTATTGCCGAGAGCGTACCCTTCAAGCCTAACATGACCTCACTGGCACAGGTGCTAGGTGTCAGCCGTAACAACGTAGCCGACTACCTGTTGTTCATGGAAGAGGCCGGCATGATAGGACAACTGAGAGACTCCACGAGCGGAATACGCGGTCTGGGCAAAGTGAACAAAGTTTATCTTGACAACCCGAACCTTATCTACACCCTTGTACCGGAGAAAGCTGAGACTGGCAATGTGCGCGAGACATTCTTCTACAACCAGATGCGCGTGAACAATGAAGTGATATGCTCACCTGTCTCCGATTTTCTAATCAACGGCCACACCTTTGAGGTTGGAGGAAAGGGCAAAGGCAAGAAGCAGATAGCCGACCTACCAGACAGCTACGTTGTGAAAGACGACATAGAGTATGGCTACGGCAACGTGATACCGCTCTGGGCTTTCGGGTTAAACTATTGATACATAAAATAGGACATTTTGGTGATTTCGCCTTTTTATTTTTGTCAACGAAAAAACGCAAACTAGAATAAAATTGAAGGTAAAAAAGCGGAAAACACAATGTTTTTTCACCATTTTACGCCTTCTTCATCCTCAAAGCATAGCTTTCAAGGTGTAAAACGATAGCTTTCACGATGAGAAACGATAGCTTTTATACCATAAAGCGATAGCTTTCGCGACGCAAAAGCTATCGCTTTTTCATACTTTTTTACAACCTATCACTGATTATCAATAAGTTACAACCCTCTGTAGATTTCACTGTACGCGACCAGCAGGAAATAATTTTCAAATATCGCAAGCATGAGGCGTTAACGGAAGGCCCAAAATAGGACATTTTTGTCATCGGCTAACATAAATCAAGTCCAAATCAACACCATATTCATATATTTCTTTGAACATGAATTGCCATAAATTATTCAGAAATTATTATTTATTTCTGAGCCGACAGGCTCCAAAGATTGTCCTGATGATTTTCCATAATTTCTGCTCCGGAGGAGCATAAGGTGTAAAAAAGAACTTATTGCATATAATGATTATTTCTGCAAATAAAAAAAGCAGTCGCGCCACAATGTGACACGACTGCTTTAATCTTTATATATCGTCAGATTTTTTATATCAGGTTCATACCGTTCTCCTTGCACTCGCGGCGCTGCTCGTCAGGCCAGATGCTTGCCTGTATCTCACCGATGTGCGCCTTCTGCAACATTATCATGCAAAGACGGCTCTGACCTATACCACCACCGATAGAGAGTGGCAGTTTGCCTTCAAGTAATTGCTTGTGGAAGAACAATTCGGCACGCTGCTCCTGACCCTCCAATGCCAGCTGACGGAGCAATGCCTCCTTGTCTACACGTATGCCCATTGATGAAAGTTCTATGGAACGGTCAAGCACAGGATACCATATAAGGATATCACCGTTGAGTCCGAGGAAACCGTCTGAGTTAGGTGTGGTCCAGTCATCATAGTCTGGGGCACGACCGTCGTGCTTCTCACCGTCAGAGAGCTTGCCACCGATGCCCATGATAAACACTGCGCCGTATTTCTTACATACAGCGTCCTCACGCTCCTTAGCAGTCATGCCAGGATACATCTTCAGTAACTCCTCAGAGTGAATGAAGTGTATCTCGCGAGGCAGGAACGGCTTGAGCTGCGGATAAGTCTCACATGCCAGAAACTCCGTACGCAGTATGGCAGAGTAGATGCGACGCACCACGCTCTTGAGGAAGTCGAGTGTACGCTCCTCACGGCTTATCACCATCTCCCAGTCCCACTGGTCAACGTAAAGCGAGTGAAGATTGTCAAGCTCCTCATCGGCGCGTATAGCGTTCATATCAGTATATATGCCGTAACCCGGGTCTATATTATACTCTGCAAGAGTGAGACGCTTCCACTTGGCAAGAGAGTGTACCACCTCTGCCATCTGGTCGCCAAGGTCCTTAATAGGGAACGACACAGGGCGCTCTACACCGTTAAGGTCATCATTGATGCCCAAGCCCTTCAACACGAACAAAGGAGCCGTGACACGACGAAGCCTCAACTCCGTGCTTAGGTTCTGCTGGAAAAATTCCTTTATCAGCTTTATGCCTTGCTCTGTCTGCCAAAGGTCGAGCAGAGCTTTATATCCTGCTGGTTTTATCAACTTGCTCATATTTTTTGAAATTTTATGCAAAGGTAAACAAAAATACTAAACTGACAAAGTTTTTTCCATTTTATTTTACAAATATACAGAAAAATGTTATTTTTAATATCTTTTTGAAATCTCTATAGATGTTTTTTACAAGTTTTTGGCAAATGCATGTACTTATTTTGTTATTTGCGAAATTATGTGTACCTTTGTATATATTTTTCATGTTAGATATGATTAGACACTCTATACTATATATATGTATGTTGCTGAGTGCGGCAACATCTATTGCACAGGATATCACGACAAGTGCCGACACCTCAGTCGCCGACACCACCTATACGTTGCCTTGGCCGCAGTCTATGCAGGCACGCCTTGACAGTATCATCGGCGGGGCAAAGATGCTGGAGACATCACAGATGGGTTTCCTGGTGTATGACCTTGACGATGACTCCGTGCTCTACGCCAGGGACCAGAGGCAGGTCATAAGACCGGCGTCCACGATGAAACTAATCACCGCTATCACGGCGCTTGACCAGCTGGGCACCGACTACGAGTACACCACACGCGTGTGCTACACAGGAAAGGTTATGCCTTCCGCCACTTTTGAGCAAGACAGCACACAACTGCTTATGGGCGATATATATATAATAGGTGGCATGGACCCCAAGATAAGCGAGGAGGACATCAGCACCTTTGCCAAGAGCATCAGGAGCCTCGGCGTTGACACCATCTGCGGCAATATATATGCCGACCGCAGCATGAAGGACTCTGACCAGTATGGTGAGGGATGGTGCTGGGATGATGACAATGCCATTCTGTCGCCTTTGGTATATAAGAGGAAGGACAACATGATTGACGTACTGCTGACCGCCCTGAGCAAGGAGAAGGTGTTTCTTGACGGTAACAAGGGAGAGAAGAAGTGTCCGCAGGGCGCAAAGGTGGCATATGAGTTGAGGAGGCCGCTGGAAGATGTGTTACAGCCTATGATGAAGCTGAGCAACAACCTGTATGCCGAGAGCATGTATTACCAGATAGGACTGACACAGGGACGCCCTGCCACAGCAAAGAAGGCACAGACCGTGGAGGAGGCCATAATGAAGAAGGCGGGAGCGGGTGACGCCATCCACCGCTTTGCCGACGGTTCGGGACTGTCGCTATATAACTACCTGTCAGCAGAGATTGAGGTGGCTTTCCTACGCTATGCATTTAAGAGGGAGGCCGTATTTGACGCCCTTTACAGGTCGCTGCCTATAGCAGCAGTGGACGGCACGATAAAGGACCGTATGGCTGGTACGCCTGCCGCCGGCAACGTGCATGCCAAGACCGGTACGCTGTCAGGGGTGAGCAGCCTGGCTGGATATCTCACCGCACCTAACGGCCACCGTCTGGCGTTCTCAATAATGAACCAGGGGGTAATGCGCGGTATATACGCAAAGAACCTTCAAGACAAACTCTGCGCCGCTATGTGCAGGTAGGAAAGAATTAATAATTAATAATGAGATAATTAATACAACTCATAACCCATCGCTCGGCACGCAGTGACGCTTGCCTAAGCAAGAACTTATAACTCATAACTCATAACTTATAACTTGCCCATCAATGACACAACGCGTAATCATATCACAGCACTTGGAGAATGACCTCACCAACGCTATAGCAAACTGCAGTCACGACCGCATATTTGTACTTACCGATACTACCACCAACGTATGTTGCTGGCCGCTGATAAAGGACTTCAGCTGTCTGGACGGCGCACAGGCCATAACCATAGGCGCAACAGACATGGAGAAGACTCTGCAGTCGGTAAGCCATGTATGGGAGGAACTGCAGAAAGGCGGTGCCACACGCCACTCGTTGTTGATAAACCTCGGAGGAGGTATGGTAACTGACCTCGGAGGCTTTGCGGCAAGCACGTTCAAGAGGGGTATCAACTTTATCAACATACCTACCACGCTGCTGTCTATGGTTGACGCTTCGGTGGGCGGCAAGACCGGCTTCAACTTCGGCGGTCTGAAGAATGAGATTGGCGTGTTTAACGATTCCAAGTATGTCATTCTCTGCGCTGACTTCCTGAAGTCCCTTGACGACCAGAATATGCGCTCCGGCTATGCCGAGATGCTGAAGCACGGACTGATACAACGTGACAACGGACTGAGCATGTGGCAGGAGCTCGTGGCATTTGACATCACGAGACCTGACCTCGCACAGTTGCAGAGGATGATTGCTGACTCTGTGGCTGTAAAGGAGCGCATCGTAGAGGAAGACCCACATGAACACGGCATACGCAAGGCTCTGAACCTGGGACACACCGTGGGCCACGCACTGGAGTCATGGGCAATGAAGCGCACACCTATACTGCACGGATATGCCGTGGCTTACGGCATCATAGTGGAACTGTATCTGTCGGTTATCAAATGCGGTTTCCCCACTGACGTAATGAGACAAGCAGTGACATACATTCGCGAGACTTACGGCGTACTGCCCATAACATGCAATGACTATCCTGAGTTGCTGCAGCTGATGACACATGACAAGAAGAATGTGGCTGGTGTCATCAACTTCACTCTGCTTTCCGCCATCGGAGGCATAGAGATTAACCAGACGGCAACAAAAAAAGAAATCGAGGAAGCCCTCGATTTCTTTAGAGAAGGTTAGAAATAAAAGATTATTTTGCGTATAACGCAACAATTGCCTCGTAAAGTTCCTGCTTGCCAGAGGTCTGCTTTGGCTCGCCCACTTTCTTTCCATACTCATAGACCTGCTCCAAGGTGAGTTTGCCATCCTCAAAGTCTTTACCTATGCCTGAATCGAATGAGGCGTAGCGGTCTTTCAGCATCTGTGGGATTGGTGACTTCTCCAGTATCTCAACAGCATTGAGCAGTGCGCGCGCGCACGCGTCCATACCTGAGATGTGTGCGATGAAGATGTCCTCAAGGTCGGTAGAGTTACGACGTGTCTTAGCGTCAAAGTTTGTACCGCCGGTACCGAGACCACCATTGCGTACAATCTGCATCCATGCCTGTGTCAGCTCGAAGTTATCGATTGGGAACTGGTCTGTATCCCATCCGTTCTGAGCGTCGCCACGGTTAGCATCAATAGAACCAAGCATACCGTTATCTACTGCCACAGCTAGCTCGTGCTCGAAGGTGTGACCAGCCAGCGTAGCGTGGTTAACCTCAATGTTCACCTTGAAGTCCTTGTCAAGACCATGAGTCTTAAGGAATCCGATGACTGTCTCTGTATCAACATCATACTGGTGCTTAGATGGCTCCATTGGCTTTGGCTCAATGAGGAATGTACCCTTGAAGCCCTTACCACGTGCATAGTCGCGAGCCATGCCAAGCATTGTAGCCATGTGCTCTTTCTCACGCTTCTGGTCTGTATTGAGAAGGCTCATGTAACCCTCACGACCGCCCCAGAATACATAGTTCTCAGCACCGAGCTTGATACCTGCGTCAATGGCGTTCTTAATCTGAACGATAGCGCGAGCTACCACGTCAAAGTCAGGGTTGGTAGAAGCACCGTTCATATATCGTGCATTACCGAAAACGTTAGCAGTTGACCATAACAACTTTATACCGGTCTCCTTCATCTTCTGCTGCAGGTAGTCTGTGATAGCCTTGAGGTTTGCCTCATACTCCTCTACGCTGCTGCCCTCTGACACGAGGTCAACATCATGGAAGCAGAAATATGGTACACCGAGCTTCTGCATTATCTCAAAACCTGCGTCAGCCTTATTCTTTGCTATCTCTACTGCGTCAGCACCCTGATTCCATGGGAATGTCTTTGTGCCACCGCCGAACTGGTCTGCACCCTCTGCGCACAGTGTATGCCACCATGCCATAGCGAAACGCATCCAGTCTTTCATTTTCTTGCCTGCCACCACGCGCTCTGCGTCATAGTAGTGGAATGCCATAGGGTTCTTTGACTCAGGACCCTCATACTTGATTTGTCCAATCTCTGGGAAATACTCTTTTGCCATTTTGTTTAGTTTATATTATTAAGTTGATTTGTTTTTTATTTGGTATAACACCTATAGTGACTATAGTATCTATAGTATTTATAGCAAATATTGGCACTATAAATACCATCAAGAACTACACGAGTTCCGCCTTCCACTTCTCGTAGGCGTCCTTGTATTGCTGTGCCTTTGTATTGTCTGGCTCTATTACAGCAATCTTCTTCAGGGTAGAGAAGGCCTCCACATTGTCCTTATACATTCCGCATCCTATGCCTGCTCCCTTGGCAGCGCCCACAGAACCGTCAGTCTCAAGCAACTCTATCGTTGCTCCTGAGGTGGAAGCAAGGGTGTCACGGAAGAGCGGCGACAGGAACATATTGGCCTTGCCTGCGTGTATCTTCTTTATATCCATACCCATCTGACGCATTATCTCCATGCCATAGCAGAAAGAGAACACTATACCCTCTTGGGCGGCACGAACGATATGCGCACGGTTGTGCTTATTGAAGTTCACTCCCTTTATCTGGCAACCCACCTCACGGTTCTCAAGCACTCGTTCTGCTCCGTTGCCGAATGGTGAGATAGTTACGCCGTCAGCCCCAATAGGCGCCTGAGCAGCAAGGTCATTCATCTCTGCGTATGACAGGTCGGGTGTGATATTGCGGTGCACCCAGGCATTGAGTATGCCGGTACCGTTGATACAGAGCAACACACCGAGGCGGTCAAGCTCTGTGGTGTAATTAACATGGGCGAAGGTATTGACACGACTCTTAGAATCGTAATTCACATCTCCCAACACGCCATATACAACACCTGACGTTCCTGCTGTGGAGGCTATCTCACCAGGGTTGAACACATTGAGTGACAAGGCATTGTTTGGCTGGTCGCCGGCACGGTAGCTGATGGGCGTTCCCTCTTTCAATCCCGTCTCCGCAGCTGCAGCAGCACTCACCTCACTCTGTACAGCGAATGTTGGTACTATAGGGGCTATCACGTCCTCAGAGAAACCGAAGTAGTCAAACAGAAACTTAGCAGGGCGCTTTTCCTTGAAGTCCCACATCATACCCTCGGAGAGTCCACTGATAGTAGTGTTTATCTCGCCGCTCAGCTTCATTGCGATATAGTCGCCGGGAAGCATTACCTTATATATTTTATCAAACACCTCCGGCTCATTCTCTTTCACCCACGCCAGTTTTGCAGCAGTGAAGTTGCCTGGAGAGTTGAGCAGATGACCAAGACACTTCTCACTGCCCAAGTCGTTAAAGGCTTTATCGCCATAAGGGACGGCACGAGAGTCACACCAGATGATACTGTCACGCAAGGCGTTGTGGTTTTTGTCCACACACACCAGTCCATGCATCTGATATGATATGCCGATGGCTTTGATATCCTCGCCGGTAGCCCCGGCATCCGCCATAATCTTTTTTAATGACAGTTTGGCATTCATCCACCACATCTCGGGGTCTTGCTCTGCCCAGCCAGCCTTAACAGCCTTTATAGGAGCTTCTTTCTCTGGAAAGAATGCTGTGGCAGCCATCTGGCCTGTCTCTGCATCGACGAGCGATGCCTTTACGCTTGACGAACCCACGTCAAAGCCCAATAAGTATTGTTTTGCCATTGTTTTGGTTTAGAGTTGTTTTTCGTTAGTAAAAAGAGGACGGAGATATTTGGCTTTTACCTGCCCTCAATTTAGGTTTCTTCGTGAACAAAGGTAACATATTTCAATAAAACCACAAAAAAAGTATAGGTAAAAAATGCTTAAATGATACATTTTTTACCTATACAGTGAATATTTCTCCACCTCAGCCACCACCGTTTCCGGTATCAGCGATGTAATATCTTCTCCACGACGGATGCGCTGACGCACCATAGTACTTGACACATCAAGGAGCGGAACCTCTATATGCGTAACACCTTTCACCTCTATGTTTCCTTTTTCTATCTCTTCCTCTATCGGTATCGGCACAGAAGTATCCCGGCTGTCATCACGCCGCGGATAGACCGCTACCTCATAGTCACGCAGTATTTCCATATAATGGGCCCAGCGATGGAAGTGAACCCAGTTATCACCTCCTATAATAAGAACGAAGGTGTGCTCTGGATAATCTGTCCTCAGATGTCTCAGCGTATTCCATGTATATGAAGGCTTTGGCAAACGGAACTCATAATCAGACGCCCGTAAGCGACGCTCACCTTTCAGCGCTGCCTCGACCATACGCAGACGCATCTGCTCTGGAGCCAAGTCCGTGCTGCCATGTTTCAACGGATTTTCCGGTGACACCATATACCAAACCTCATCGAGCCCTGCCTTTTCCAGCATGGCTCGCCCTAAAGCTACATGGCCTTTATGTATCGGGTTAAAAGACCCTCCGAATAATCCTATACGCATAGCCCGTTGAGCCTCCTCTCTCTTAAGCCGAACTCCGACGATACATAGTTATCAAAAGACTGACATACAGCGGAGGAGAAACGTTGTCCTACCATTACCAGTTCTTTCATAAGCGGTTCCTCAACCTCAGCAAGCTTTGTCTGCGTGTCTATATCCTTGCACAGAAGAGCGTAGCAGAACCCTGCATTAAAATTATCACCTGCCCCAATTGTACTTACAGTCTCTATCTTTGTAGCATCCACCGATGTATGGTACAACGGTGTAAACACCTGTACCGGCTTATCGGCATCAGTATATATAAAGGTTTCACAATATGTGCGGATATGCTTCTCGTACACATCTTTTGCAACCTCCTCATTAAAAAGAAGTGAGAAGTCCTCATGTGAGCCGCGCACTACTGTAGCCAACTGCATGTTTTCAATTATTGACGGAAGAACCTGGGGCAAATCCTTCAAATGTGAGGCTCTGAAGTTTACGTCATAGTATATTATTGCTCCCACATCATGAGCCTTGCGTAATAACTCATATACACAAGTGCGCACCTTGGGATTTATAGCGAAGTATGAACCGAAGATAACGACATCACCTTCATTTATCTCAGGAAAGCATGGTGGCATGTTCAAAGCCTCATGCATCTTGTAGAACTGATACTCGGCATCGTTACGCTCGTTCAGGAACGCCAACGACACGTGCGACTGCGTACCTTTATGCCGGTACACATACTGGGTATCCACGTTATTCTCGTGCAGGAAAGCAGTTACTATGTCACCCACACGGTCGTCACCTACCTCTGTCACCATCACACATGGTACACCACACCGTCCCAACGACACTATGGCATTGAAGGCTGAACCACCCGGCACAGCTATCTGCGGCTGATTGTTCCGGAATATTATGTCATATACAGTCTCACCTAAACCGATTATCTTTCTCATTTCTTTAGCATTTCCCCTTTATTTCGTGCACCTTTCATCTAATCCACGCTTTATTCACACTCTCTCCGCACTCTCTCCTACCCTTTTAATAACAAAAAGCCCCTCAGAGATTATCTCCGAGGGGCCGTTAAGTTATGTCTTTGTCTTCAATGACAAGCAGTTATTACTTGCTGAGGTCCTTGAAGAGAGCGATACGCTTGAACTCTGGCTCGATGTCGTCAGAACCCTCGCCTACCATTACACCCTTACCAACGGTAGAGATGCGGTCAGCAGCGATCTTGTACTTGTTAACGAGCATGCTCTTAACAGCGTTAGCACGAGCCTCAGAGAGAGCCTGGTTCTTAGCTGCGTCACCTTCTGGAGATGCGAAACCAGAGATCTCGAGCTTAGAATCCTTGTTCTTCTTCATGTACTTAGCGATAAGGTCAACAGTCTGCTGCTGGTTCTTATCGATAACTGACTTACCAACCTGGAATACTACTGGTGGCATGTAAGCCTCAGTCTTAGTCTCCTTCTTAACTACAGCTGGCTTAGCCTCGCAGTCAGCAAGAGCCTTCTTCAGCTGAGAAATCTGTGCGTCCTTAGCGGCAGCAGCAGCCTTAGCAGCGTCAGCCTCTGCACGAGCAGCGTTGATCTTTGCGTTGAGATCGTCGATCTCCTGCTGGTCACGGAGCTGCTCAATAGCGAAGTTGTGAGTACCGTTAGAGGTCTTGAACTTGTAGTTAACACCAGCCTTCAGAGCGAGACCTGCGTTGTTGATGTCATACTGGATGAAGTCAGCCTTACCATTGTTGTAAAGAGCCCAGTTCATTGTTGGCTCGAGGTAAACCTGCCACTGCTTGTCTGAACCGAAGTTAAGAGCGAAGTCAGCACCAATCTTGCTCACGTAACCAGAAGCGTTGATAGGAGCGCCTGCTGGACGGAAAAGCCACTGATAACCGAAACCACCTACAGCGATGATCTCAAATGCACGTGGCTGACCCTTGTAACCTGCGAAGAGGTTGTTCAGGTTAGCTGTTGCCAAACCGTAAACGTCAACACCCTGGATGAATGTCTTACCATTGTAAACGCGGTTTGTGCTGAAGTAAGCTGTACCCTCAACAGCGAGACCAAGAACAGTAGTGAAGTTCTTACCTACACGGATGCCGAAGTTAGGAGAGAAAGTCTTGAAAGAAGTCTCACCCTTAACAGCTGTGATAGCACCACCGTTAACACCAACGTAGATGTTGTCCTGAGCCTTAGAAGCCGTAACAACGGTACGTGGCTCTGCGCTTGCAGTTGCTACCATAGCAGCTGCTGCGAAAAACATTGCAATCTTTTTCATTGTTTAATTAAATAATAAAAAAAAGTTTTGTTAAGTATTATCTTTGCCTAAAATACCCGCCCATACCCCTTTGTTTCGCCAATGAGATATGCGGATTTTCGTGTGCAAAATTACAGTAAACGTTTGAAATTAACAAAAGTTTTCTTGCATATAACTCACACTAATTACTTTTTCTTGACAAATATCAAGCAACTGATATTTTGATTTGGATAGTCGCCTAATTTTAACTACCTTTGCACATCATTAACATTATATATACACACGCACGTGAATACTTTTAAGAAATTTTTACCAGACGTATTAGTCGTTTTGCTTTTTGCAGCAATCTCATTCACTTATTTCTATCCTGCCGACATAGAAGGCAGGATTTTATACCGTCATGACTCATCAGCCGGACGTGGCATGGGCGAAGAGTCACGCCAGTACAAAGAGCGCACTGGCGAGACAACACGCTGGACAAACTCCGTGTTCGGAGGTATGCCTACATACCAGACGGCACCATCATACGAATCTTCCACAACGCTAAATCATGTGTTGAGCGCCTACCACTTGTGGCTGCCTGAAAACGTATGGTACGTATTCGCATATCTTCTCGGCTTCTACATCCTGCTGCGCTCATTTGACTTCCGCTGGTACCTGGCTACCCTCGGAGCTATAGTATGGGCTTTCAGCAGCTATTTCTTTATTATCATAGCTGCCGGACATATATGGAAGGTATTAGCCTTGGCATATCTGCCACCGATGATTGCCGGCATCTTGTTGGCATACAGGGGGAAATACCTTGCAGGATTAGCAGTGACGGGTATCTTCACTGCCTTTGAAATCAATGCCAACCACGTGCAGATGACATATTACTATCTCTTCATCATTCTATTCCTTGTCATCGGCTTCTTCATAAGTGCCATCAGGAATAAACAAATCATGCATTTCATAAAAGCAAGTGCTGTTTGTATCTTAGCAGGCATATTGGGCGTTCTTGTAAATATCCCTAACCTCTACCACACATGGGAATACCAGAAGGAGTCTATGCGTGGCAAGAGCGAGTTAGTAAAACAAAACACCGCGAACCAGACTTCAAGCGGCTTGGACCGTGACTATATCACGCAATGGAGCTATGGCATAGACGAGACATGGACATTGCTCGTGCCAAATACGAAAGGTGGCTCTTCCATGACTCCTATTAGCCAGTGTAAGGCTGCCCAGGAGAAAGCTGACCCGATGTACATGGAGATATATCAGCAAATGGGACAATACTGGGGAGAGCAACCCGGCACGTCTGGTCCTGTATATGTAGGAGCCTTTGTACTGATGCTCTTCATCCTCGGACTATTCATTGTAAAGGGATCAATAAAATGGGCTTTACTTGGTGCTACCATACTGAGTATTATGTTGTCTTGGGGACGTAACATGATGTGGTTCACCGACCTCTTCATAGACTACTGTCCGATGTATGCCAAGTTCCGCACTGTGGCTTCAATACTTGTAATAGCTGAGTTCACCATACCTTTGCTCGGTATGCTGGCATTAAAGAAAGTGATTGACGAACCTGACTGTGTGAAGACTACCATCAAAGGCAAGAAGGTAAACTGGCTGATGGTAAGCTTTGTACTTACAGGAGGCATAGCTGCATTGTTTGCCATTGCACCTACCCTGTTCTTCGACAGTTTCGTATCCCAGGCTGAGATGCGTGCACTCAGCGGTATTCCACAAGAGCAACTGGCTCCGCTGCTTGCCAACTTGCGTGAGATACGTATCGCCACATTCACATCAGACTGCTGGCGCTCATTCTTCATCATCTTCCTCTGTACAGTGGTTATCAATGTCTATCGCATCAAGAAGATTAATGCCGTTACAGCAGTGAGCATCATCGCAGTGGTATGTCTTGTTGACATGTGGCAAGTGAACAAGCGTTACCTTAATGACGACATGTTTGTCAGCAACACTCTGCGTACAGCACCGGTAGAGCCTACTGAGACCGACAGGATAATCCTGCAAGACAAATCTCTTGACTATCGTGTACTCAACCTCGCCTCTAACACCTTCAACGAGAATGAGACGAGCTTCTTCCACAAGTCAATCGGCGGTTACCACGCAGCAAAGCTACGTCGTTACCAAGAACTCATTGAGAACCACATCGCACCAGAAATGCAAGCAGGCTTTAATGCCATAGCACAGGCACAGGGAGATATGTCAAAGGTAAATGGCGACAGTATCATACCTGTGATAAACATGCTTAACACCAAGTATCTCATACTGCCTCTGCAGGAAGGAAAGACCATGCCGTTACATAACCCATACGCCATGGGCAACGCATGGTTTGTCAACGAGGTGATGTATGTGGATAACGCAAACAAGGAGATAGAAGCCTTGGGCAAGACTGACCTGCATACTGTTGCGATTGCAGACAAGTCTTTTGAGTCTGTAATTGGCAAGAGTTCTGTACAAGACTCCACCTCTACCGTGACGCTCACTAAGTACGAGCCTAACGAATTACATTATGACGTCAACTCAAAGAATGGTGGTGTCGTAGTGTTCTCCGAGATATACTATCCAGGATGGAGCTGTACCGTTGACGGGCAGTCAGTGGAGATAGGCAGGGCAAACTATGTACTGCGTGCTATCCAGGTAAAGCCCGGCCAGCACAAGGTTGTAATGGAGTTCAGACCAAAGTCTCTCGCCACAACAGAGACTATTGCATACATAGCCTTGATAGCGCTATTCATCGCTGTAATTGTATCCGTAGTCCTTTCTGTCAAGAAGAATGCCAAGAAATAACATAATAGCATTATTATTGTTACTGATTCCGTTCACGGCTGCAGCCAAGACGGGATGGGATTTGTGCGTATCAAGCAACCAACGGTTTCTGCAACACACAGACGGTACGCCGTTCTTCTGGCTCGGCGATACCGGCTGGTTGTTACCCACAAAGCTTGACCGCGACGAGGCAAGGAACTATCTGCAGACAGCACACGACAACGGATACAATGTTGTACAGGTGCAGACACTCTGCGGTGTGCCTTGTGTAAACGTATATGGTCAATACTCTAACAACCGCTACGAACCGTGGGATATGTCTTGCTTTGACAACAATTCCATGACCTACACTTACTGGGACCACATGGACTATATCATCAGCGAGGCTGAACGTCATGGCATATACATCGCCATGGACTGTATATGGGGCGGACTGGTAAAATCGGGACTGATAGACACTGAGGGAGCAGAAGCCTACGGCACGTTCCTTGCCGAACGATATAAGAAGCATCCCAATATAATATGGATGATTGGCGGCGACATTCAAGGCGACATCAAACCAAAAGTGTGGGAGACGTTGGCAAAGACTATCAAGTCTATAGACAGCAACCACCTAATGACCTACCATCCCCGTGGCAGGTACACCTCTGCCAAATGGTGGGCGGGAGCCAAGTGGATAGACTTCCACATGTACCAGTCCGGTCACCGTGCGTATGGGCAGCGAATGGGTAACAAAGACTATCCCATCCCCGACAACACAGAAGAGGACTGTTGGATGTATGTGGACTCCACATGGGCATACAACCCCGTCAAACCGGTTATCGACGGGGAGCCATCCTACGAGGACATTCCTGTAGGACTACACTTCCCCGACGGACGACGTTGGACGGCAAGCGATGTACGTCGTTATGCCTATTGGGATGTATTCGCAGGATGTTTCGGTCACACCTACGGCCATAACGCCATCATGCAGATGCATAAGGAAGGTCAAAGCGTGGCATACTCCTCCACAAGCAAGACTTGGTATGAGGCACAACGTGACAGTGGCTACACATCAATGAAATATCTGAAGGCATTGATACTCTCCCTGCCTTACTTCGAACGTCTGCCCGACCAGAGCATCATATACAAAGGAAACGGAGAGAAATACCACCGTATAGCCTGCACACGCGGCACTGACTATCTCCTTATATATAACTACATTGGAGGAGAGATGCATATAGACCTCACACGCATAAGCGGCGAGAATAAAAAGCTATGGTTAATGGACACCAGAAACGGCAAGCTCACATTCGTTGGGGTACGCCGCAACGGCAAGCTCACCACACAATGTCCGCCAGAGAACGTTCTGATAGCCATAGACTGCGAAAAGAGATACATAGAGGAAAATCAGATTAATATCATAAAGTCACAAAAGACAGAAGAGAAAGACCTGAGAGAATAGAAAAATCAAAACTAACAAAGAAACAAAAGAACAAAAACAAATTCTGAAACATGAAAAGAACTTTTTTATCAATCATCATGCTTGCTGTCGCATGCATTAGTCTGAACGCAGCCAGCCTGTCAGACATGAAATGGGCAAATGTATGCTCAGGAGGAATGGGTGCTGCCTGGTATGGTTCTACAGAATCCCAGAATGTGGCAGACATTGTCCTTGCCGTACAGAAGAACACTGGCGGATGGATGAAAAACGACCAATTACATAACCTGAGCACATCAGAATACAACGACCTGATAAATGCCAGGGATGAGCATTCTTGCTTTGACAACTATGCTACTACACAGGAGATGCGTTTCCTCGCCAAGGTTTGGCAAGGTTGCAAGGTAGATAAATACCGTGAGTCTTTTGAAGACGCCCTGTTACTCATTCTCAAGGCACAGAAGCAGGTAGGCGGATGGTCACAGTATTATCCTCTTAGCGGAAACGGAAGCTATCAGGACTACATAACGTTCAACGATGACCTCATGACCAACATCATGAAAATATTGCGTGACATTTACAATAACGAAGGAGACTTCAAAGACATTGTAGATGAGACCCTGCGCAACAAATGTAAGGAGGCTTTCGACAAAGGTCTGGAGTGTATCATCAAGTGTCAAGTGGACGACAATGGTACACCTGCCGCATGGTGTGCGCAGCATGACACTATCGACTACTTACCTACAGAGGGTCGTCCTCATGAGCTGCCATCAATAAGCGGCTATGAGTCTGCCTCACTGTTGTCTTTCCTGATGTCCGTGGAGAACCCGTCTGAGGAATTACAGAACACCATAACAACAGCCATCGACTGGCTCAGCAAACATGTTTACAGAGAAAATGCGAAGATTGAGGACTACACCAATACACAAGGTGAGGCCGACCGTCATATTGTTGAAGCTACAAACAGCGATGTCTGGGCACGTTTCATACAGATAGGCGGCGAGAGCGGCGAGAAGATATACAACAAATTCTTCCAGAAACTGCAGAAATACAACAAGTCACGCAGTTACACATACAACGGTAAAACATATACTTTCACGGAATACCAGATAGCTACATCATCATACGACGCGACGAAAGAATACCAGCCTATCTACGCCATATATGACGGTAACTACCCACATCTGTACTATCGTTTCCTGTACAACTACGAGGATGCGGACTCTATAACTATCGCCGGTTCATTGAAGGTTCCTACATCTCTCTGCGCCGTACGTCGCACAAGCTATCAGTTCCTCGGTTCTTGGTGCTACAACACCATACACACAGAATACCCTGCATGGAAACAGAAAATAGATGCTCAAAATGAAGCAGGCGAAGCAACGTTGTATGAATTGTCACAAACAACGTATGTGGACGAGTCTCCAGATTATCAGTATAATTTCAATAATGGCTTCTATGTCACAAATGCTAAGACAAAGCACTATGGTACTGGTACTACCCCCACATGCAAATATTCGGCAAACGAATACATTATATATATACCTGAAGGCATCAGTGTAACTAAGGTTACATACTATGGATATAACAATTACAACACTGGTGACGCAAATATCAGTAAATTCAACGGGCAAACACTCAGCGATGATGCTTATGTTTTTCCAGCTAAGGACATAACAGGCATAACACCTTCTAAAGACACAGAAGGAACTGCTATATACAGGTCATACACCCTTACTCCTGATGCGCCTGTTACAGATCAACTTAAATTTAGCCTTAAGAACAAGCAATGCTGCCTCGTTATCAGTTTGTATGGTGTAAGCACTACAGGTGTAAAGACAGTAACAACCGTTGATACAAAGACAGGAGTTGTAAAGCGTGTAGAGAACGGTACTGTGGTGATAGAGAAGAATAATAAGAAGTATAACGTAGCAGGAAAACAATTATGAAATACGCATTAGTAACAGGCGGTTCGCGCGGATTAGGACGCGCCATCTGCCTGAAACTGGCAGGCGAAGGCATACCTGTCATCATCAACTATCAGTCAAGTGACGCAGCAGCAGAAGAAGTAAAGGCTCTTTGCGAGGAGCAAGGCGTTGCTGCCGAACTGATGAAGTGTGACGTAAGTAACATGGAAGCTGTTGACGCAGCCATCGACAAGTGGGAGCAGGACCATCCTGACGACTACATTGCATACCTCGTAAACAATGCAGGCATCAGACGTGATAATATGATGTTCATGATGCCGGCAGAGGACTGGCATGCTGTGCTCAACACATCACTTGACGCCCTCTACTATGTAACACGTAAGGTATTGCCTAAGATGATGATGCGCAAGCATGGCGGCAGCATCGTCAATATGGCTTCGCTCAGCGGACTGAAAGGCCTTCCGGGCCAGACTAACTATAGCGCCACAAAGGCCGGCATCATCGGAGCCACAAAGGCTTTGGCGCAAGAGGTTGCCGCGCGTGCAGTGACGGTAAATGCCGTTGCGCCGGGCTTCATTGAGTCTGACATGACAAAAGACCTTGACGTTGACACCCTTAAGCAGCAGGTGCCATGCAAACGTTTCGGCAAGCCAGAGGAAGTAGCTGACCTCGTCTGCTTCCTTCTCTCTGACAAGGCAAAATACATCACTGGCGAGGTGGTGTCTATCAACGGCGGACTATACACTTAAACCCTAAGGCCTTCCCTCTCCTACCCGGAGAGAGGAGGCCTTCCGTGTATTATACAAATACACAATAGTAAGTATTACACCATTCACAAGCATCCTTTATCCACATAAATAAGGATTGCGCAAAAAGGAAAAAAGACATACTTTTGCATCCGCAAAGCAACAAAAAAGAGCAAGACATACGTGATACAACAATCCATTATAGAGAAATATAATGTACCCGTACCTCGATACACGAGTTACCCGCCAGCCAATTTCTTCAAGGAGTATTCAGAGGAAGAATACCTTACTGCCGTACAGAAATCAAACGCAGCCAAGGAACCCAACCTGTCATTCTATCTGCACATACCTTTCTGCAGGCATCTATGCCACTACTGTGCATGCAACTCTTACGCCATGCAGAACGAGACGGTTGTCAATGCCTATGTAGAGGCACTGCACAAGGAGATAGACCTGCTGATACCACTACTTGATAATGGCAGACAGATATCACAGATACACTACGGAGGCGGAAGCCCCACCACATTGCAGCCTACCATCATTCAGGCTCTCAACCAACACTTGCTGACAGCATTTCCTAAGATTGCTCTGCCAGAGGTGGCAATAGAGTGCCATCCCGGCTACTTGTCGCTACAAGACTGGAAAGGACTGACAGACGCAGGTTTCTCACGTTTCAGCATCGGCATTCAGGATTTCAACGAACAGGTATTGAAGACTGTCAACCGCCGCCCGTCACAGGAGCGTATGGAAGATATATTTGCAGTATTGCGCAATGCAGGAGCAAAGATAAACTTAGACTTCCTCTTCGGCTTGCCTCACCAGACTGCAGAATCCTTCTGCCGTTCTATCGAGCGTGCCATAGCACTGCAGCCTGACCGTCTGGTAATGTTCAGCTATGCCCATGTACCATGGCTGAAGAAACAGCAGCTAATACTTGAGAAAGCAGGTCTGCCGGCAAGTGAGGAGAAGGAACGTATGTTTAACGAGGCAGCCCTGATGCTGCAGTCAGCCGGTTATGTACGGGTAGGACTGGACCACTTCGTACGACCTGACGACGAACTATACACTGCACTACAGAACGGACAGCTGCACCGTAACTTCCAAGGCTATTGCACCCGACGCACCACAGCACAAGTATATGCCATCGGCGTGACAGGCATCAGCCAGTTAGAGACGGCATACGCACAGAACACAAAAGACATCAAAGAGTACATAGAAATCGTGAACAGCGATCACCTGCCCATCAAAAAAGGATATACCCTCAGCCATGAGCAGCAGTTAGTGCGCGAGGTCATTGACGCACTGATGTGTAACTACCATGTAACACTGAGTGACGAGCAACGCGCAGCAGTAAACTTTGACGAGTCACGTTTAGCAGAGATGCAGTCCGACGGCATCGTCACCATCAGCGGCAACACCATACGCATGACTCATGAGAGCTCGCCATTTGTACGCAATGTGGCAGCCCTGCTTGACCCGCTGATGCAACACACCACGAAATCATTTTCAAAACCGATATAAAAAACTTAATGAAAACAGATATAGTAATTATTGGCGCCGGTCTTACCGGTCTTACCACAGCCTACCTGCTTGCACGAAAAGGACGTGAGCTCATGGTTGTGGAGCAGATGGACAAGGTCGGCGGACAGATACAGACACACCGTGAGGGTGGATTTGTATTTGAGAGCGGTCCAAACACCGGAACCATATCCAATCCCGAGGTGGCAGAACTGATGGCAGACCTTGAGCAGACCTCTGGCGGCAAGTGTCGTTTAGAGACAGCGCCTGATGCCTCCAAACGTCGATTGATATGGAAGGGAAATCGTTTTCACGACCTTCCATCCGGACTTATAAGCGCAGTCACCACCCCATTGTTTACGTTCAGCGACAAGCTGCGTATCCTTGGCGAGCCATGGAGGAAGAAAGGCAACGACCCCGATGAGTCCGTCGGTTCTTTGGCACGTCGTAGATTAGGCAAGTCCTTCGTTGACTATGCCGTTGACCCTTTCCTATCTGGCGTATATGCAGGTAATCCCGACACTCTTATCACGCGCTACGCACTGCCAAAGCTCTATAACCTGGAGCAGAACTACGGCAGCTTCGTTCGTGGTGCCATCACCAAGATGCGCGAACCCAAGTCCGACCGTGACCGTCTGGCAACGAAGAAAGTATTCTCTGCTGTCGGCGGACTGAGCATGATAACACAGTCCATAGCTGAATACTTAGGTCCGCAGCGGTTTGCCCTCGGAGTAAAAGAGACAAAGGTAACACCTACTGAAGACGGTTGGCGTGTTACATATATAAATAAGGTGGGAGAGGAAGAGCAGATAGATTGCAAACAGGTAGTGACCACTTGTGGTGCCTATGAGCTACCTGGGATGTTACCATTTATCGGCGATGATGCCATGCGTAAGCTGAACAACCTGCAGTATGCACCTGTGGTAGAAGTCGGCGTCGGCGTAAACGACACACTCGGAGGTGACTACAAGGCTTTCGGTGGACTGGTGCCCACTTGCGAGAACAAGCGAGTGCTCGGCATACTATTCCCTTCTGCCTGCTTTACTGGCCGTGCCCCCGAAGGTGGTGCGCTCTTCACTTATTTCATTGGCGGCGTACGCCATGCCGAGTTGCTTGACAAGAGCGACGCCGAACTGACAGCACTTGTGGAGGAGCATTTCCACTCTATGCTGAAATTCCCTGAGCATGTCAAGCCCGACCTCATCCGCATCTTCCGTCATCACCATGCCATACCGCAATATCAAATAACCTCAGGAGAACGCTTTGAGGCTATAGAGCAGATACAGAAGCAATATCCCGGACTGACCATTGCCGGCAACCTGCGCGACGGTATAGGCATGGCACATCGCATCAAGCAGGCAACCGACATAGCCAATCAGATATAACACGCTTTCATGGATAGCATATTTCTAAAAACGATAAAAGGAGAAAGTTGTCAGCGTCCGCCGGTTTGGCTGATGCGACAAGCCGGGCGCGTACTCCCGAGGTATCGTCAACTACGGGAACATCACTCTTTCTCCGAACTGATGCAGACACCAGAGTTGGCAGCCCGCGTCACACTCATGCCTGTGGAAGACTTAGGCGTGGACGCTGCTATACTGTTCAATGACATACTCACCATCCCTACGGCTATGGGCATGGACCTTGAGTGGACTGAGCGTGGGCCACGCTTTCCTGCTCCCTTGAGCCAATACCAGCAGCCTCTGAAACATATCAGTGCAAGGCCTGAACGCTTAGACCATGTATATCAAGCTATAGACTGCACAGTGCAACAGAGCAGTGTTCCGCTCATCGGTTTCTGCGGCGCACCTCTCACTACGCTCTGCTATATGCTGCAGGGCATCAGTACCAAGTCAACATTCCCCGAGGCCAAGAAGTTCTTCTATCAGAACCCGGAGGAGACTAAGAAACTGATTGATGCGGTCACAGACCTTTCTATAGAATATGCCACACGCCAGATAGAGCACGGCATCAACGCTTTCCAACTGTTTGAGAGCCATGCCGGGATAGTGCCCACAGATGTCTATAAGGAGGTATTCCTGCCTGCGGTATGCCGCATTGCTGACGCTATACGCTCCGCCGGCATCCCGATGATATTCTTCCCCAAGGGATTGGGCTGCGGACTAAAACTCATCACGCCTGATGTATGCGACTTCGTAAGCATCGACTGGCAGACGTCTCTTGCTGACGCAAACAGAATGGTACATCCAGAAGTGGGACTTCAGGGTAATATCGACCCCCATCTGCTTTTTGCTCCACAGGAGGTCATAGCCCGTAAGTTGGAAGAATATAAGCCCCTCTTCCATGAGCACAGGCGATGGATAGTCAACTTAGGCCACGGAGTGTTGGCAGACACGCCTTTCGACAATGTGAAATTTCTTGTAAACTGGATAAAGACCACTAATTGGTAATGATTCAATATAAATCAATAAATCATCAAAACACCTCGCTCACCGACCGTGAGGATTATTTCAAACAACTTGACCTTGACGCTGTAGGACCCTCTGTCTTACTGCAGACCTGCAACAGAGTTGAGTTGTATTATGGCGACGGAGATGTACCCGACGCCGTAGCACGTCACCTCTTCCGCGTAGTGTGCGGACTGGAGAGCGCCATCATAGGCGAACGCGCCATACAGGGACAGGTGAAGGAAGCCTACATGACTGCCAGGGACAGCGGCAATAAGCTGTCTGCCGGACTGCACAAGCTCTTTGAGTGTGCACTGCAGATTGGAAAGAAGGTGCGCACCGAGACACAAATCAGTCAGGGTGCCGTGAGTCACAGTCTGGCTGCCATAGAGATTATAGAGAGAGAGCACGTCAACCTGAAGAATGCCAATATCACCATCATCGGTGTCAACAAACTGACGGAGGACATCATTAAGTTCCTGAAGAACAAAGGAGCAGAACTGATGTTCCTTGCCAACAGAACAGAGGAGAAAGCACACAAGTTGGCAGACCCCTACGGCATTGAGGTCTATCGTCTTGACGAGAAGCGTGACTTCCTGCGCAAGGCTGACATTCTTATCAGCGCCACATCAAGTCCACATGCCATAGTCTTCAAAGATGACCTTGACGCTACACATCCGTTGCTTGCCATAGACCTTGCCTTTCCACGTGATATAGATCCGGCCGTAACAGATATCAGGGGGGTGAAACTGTATAATCTGCAGGATATAGAGCAACAGGTTCAGAGCAACATCGCCGTGCGTCGTGAGGAGGTACAGAAAGCCGAACTGATGATTGAAGAAGAGATAGGCCTGCTGCGCGACCTGATGGCGCGTCGCCGTGCTCATCACACCATACGTATCGTAGCTCGTGGAAGCCGCTTGTCACAGATACAGGTAAAGGAGGTCATGAGCAAGATACCCGACACGCCCTACAAGCTGAAGATACTGGAGTCATTTGGCGACAAGCGCCAAGACCTTTCACTACTGAACGGCGAGGCTCCTGATGATATGTTCACCCGCGAACTGGACCTTGCTCTGTTGAACGGCGAGGCCGACATTGCCATCCACTCCGCCAAGGACCTGCCCGAGCACCTGAATGACGGGCTGGAGGTAATAGCCCTTTACGAGGCATTTGACAAGTCCGACTCTCTCGTAAGCCGTGACAACATGAAACTGCAGGAACTACCGGCTGGCAGTCGCATAGGCACCAGTTCTCCACTGCGACGCAAGGAACTGCTGGCATTACGTCCCGACCTTGAGATTGTGGGCATAAGAGGATGTATAGAAGACCGCGTGGAGCAGGTGCGCCGTGGCGATGTTGACGCAGCCATCGTCGCTACATGTGCATTGAAGCGTCTGGACATGGAGCAGGACATCGCCGAGGTGCTGCCCTTTGAGACACATCCTATGCAGGGCAGGTTGGCAGTAACGGCACGCAAAGGACGTGAGGACCTGAAAGCCATATTCTCTAAAGGCAGCATATTATGAAGACTCTCTATACAGGCATCCGTTGTCCCGACACCTCGTTTGTGCACACACCGCTAATCGAGATAAAGCCGGTGGCTGACACCAGCAGACTGAGGGAGGCTGCAGACGAGGTTGACACCTATGACTATCTGCTCTACACCTCTCGCCATGCCGTAACCTATTTCCCGCCACGCTGCCAGCATCCTGTCATCGTGTCAATAGGTCCCGTCACCACAGAGGCTTTACGACTGGCCGGAGCAGAGACAATAAAACAGGTAGAGAAAGATGACAGCTACGGCGTTATCGACTGGTTTGCCGAGCAACCGCGCGGACGCGTACTGATACCACGCTCCAACCTAGCGCTGAGTATCATACCCGAGGGACTGCGTAACTTAGGGTTTGACGTCACAACGGTCACCGCCTATGAGAACCGTATGCCTGAGAATGCAATGAAGGTTGACCTGAGCCAGGTGGATACCATAGTATTCTCCTCGCCCAGCACCATTGACAATTTCATCCGCCTTTATGGCAAACTGCCTACAGACAAGCAGTTGCTCACACGAGGACGTATAACCGAAAAACATTTACAGGAGGTATTAAAGAAGATAGAGGGAGACAGAAGGGAATAACAATTAAAACAACAAGATATATGAAACGATTCAGAGAATTTCGTAAGGACCAGGCCACACGCGACAAATATGCAGACGTCGCTCTCGGTGCTAAGGACTTTATCTATCCTTATTTCGTAGTAGAGGGTGAGGGTGTGAAAGAGGAAATCAGCACCATGCCCGGTATTTATCGTTTTTCTATTGACACACTTGTGACAGACGTAAAGGAGTGTTACGCACTTGGCATTGACAAGGTGCTTCTCTTCGGCGTCATCGAAGACTCGCTGAAGGACGAGCGCGGTTCACTGGCATACGCCGAGGACGCTTTAGTATGTCGTGCCGTCCGTGCCATCAAGGCTGCCATCCCTGAGGTGTGCGTCATTACCGATGTGTGCCTGTGTGAGTACACCAGCCACGGACACTGCGGACTGTTACACAACCATGACGTAGAGAATGACGCCACGCTGCCACTGTTGGCTGAGATGGCATACGTCCATGCCAAGGCGGGTGCCGACTTCGTTGCGCCATCAGCCATGATGGACGGACAGATAGAGGCTCTTGACAAACGACTGCGTGAGGCAGGACTGCGCGACAAGTGTAAGATACTGGCTTACTCTGCCAAATACGCTTCTGCATTCTACGGACCTTTCCGCGACGCAGCCGACTCCACCCCTGCCTTCGGCGACCGCAAGACATACCAGATGGACTACCGCACTCATGACCAGGGACTGGAGGAGATTGCAGCCGACATAGAGGAGGGAGCTGACTGGACAATGGTGAAGCCTGCCATGCCTTATCTTGACATGATAGCACGTGGTGTGGAGCGTTTCCCACAGGTTCCGATGGTGGCTTACCAGGTGAGCGGCGAGTACTCCATGTTGAAAGCCGCTGCCAAGTTAGGCTATCTCGATGAGCAGCGCGTAGTGTATGAGAGCCTCATCGCTATCAAGCGCGCCGGAGCACAATATATCATAAGTTATTACGCTAAAGAATACTTGCAGCGATGGGCATAAACGAAAGAATAAAGTCAGCTGCCGCCTTTGAACAGGCCCTGAAGGTCATACCCGGCGGAGTGAACAGTCCGGTAAGGGCTCTTAAGAGTGTAGGTACTACCCCTCTCTTCGTAAAGGAGGCCAAAGGCGCATACTTTACCGACATTGACGACAACCACTTCATAGACTTTTGTATGTCATGGGGTGTGTTTATCCTTGGCCACAACAACGAGCGCGTAAGTCAGGCTGCCATTGATGCCGTCAGCCGTGGCAGCAGCTATGGCATACCTACTCTTGCTGAGACAACATTGGCAGAGAAGGTGCGCGAGGCGATACCGTCAATGGAGCGTCTGCGCTTCGTCAACAGCGGAACGGAGGCTACCATGTCTGCCATCCGCGTGGCACGTGGCTATACCGGACGCAATATCCTCGTGAAGTTTGAGGGCAACTACCACGGTCATGCTGACCACCTGTTGGTTTCCGCAGGCTCTGGCGTTGCCAACATAGCCAACGCATCAAGCGCCGGGGTGCCTGACGGTTTCGTAAAATACACCGTTGTGTTGCCTTACAATGATGTGGACGCCCTACGCAGCTACTTCTCCGAGCACGGCGACGAGGTTGCCGCGCTGATATTGGAACCCGTAGCCTGCAACATGGGTGTGGTAACCCCTACGGAGGAGTTCTTGAAGGCTACACGCGAGGTCACATCACAGCATGGGGCGGTGCTGATATTCGACGAGGTCATCACCGGCTTCCGCCTGTCACGTGGCGGTGCGCAGCAACGCTTTGGCATCACTCCCGACATGACAACGGTAGGAAAAATCGTCGGTGGCGGATTCCCTGCCGCTGCCTTTGGCGGACGCGCTGACATCATGAAAGTGCTGGCTCCTGACGGTCCGGTATATCAGGCTGGCACGCTGAGCGGCAATCCCGTGGCAATGGCTGCCGGCATAGAGACGCTGACTCAATTGTCACGCCCTGGCTTCTATGAAGAACTGGAGCAGAGAAGCGACCGCTTCATTGCTGAGTTGGAAAAGATAATCAATGGCAAGGGAATCACCTTGAACCGCTGCGGCTCTATGTTCACGCTCTTCTTCAACGACGGTCCGGTACGCAACTTCCAGGACACTAAGCACAGCGACCAGGAGCGTTTCGCACGTTACTTCCGTAACATGCTGCAACGTGGCATCTATGTCAGCCCGTCACAGTTTGAGGGCAACTTCATCAGCGAGACACACACTCCTGAGATACTTGACTATGTATTGCAGAGCATAGCCGAAAGCATAGAATAGTAGATACTTTTGTGAGATATCATCATACAAAAAACATCTTTTGACGCCAACAGGGTCAAAAGATGTTTTTTTATTTCCGGCTTCAAACTTTAATTTACTCCCATAACATACTTTACGACCAGCATCAGGACTGGTATCGTTATCAAGGATATTCCTATAAGGTCAATGATGAAGCCCGACTTTATCATCTTTGTGATTGGTACGTAACCAGAAGCATATACTATTGCGTTAGGAGGTGTTGACACAGGCATCTGTGAATCAAGGTTCCCAAAGAAACCTACTCATATCCACATGTCCGTTAGGCTTAAACAGTATGCCTTCTGCTTCCAATAATGCCCGATGCTGTCCCCATCCCGGAGCCGTACGTCCCTCTTTGTTCACCACACGATGGCAAGGCAACTCTGCTGCGCCAGGCGTATATCTGAGCGTCCTGCCCACCATCCTCGCATGACTCGGCCATCCCGCCAACGCAGCGATATGTCCGTACGTCGTCACCTTTCCGCGGGGAATCTGGCTCACAATGTTTAATACATCATCACCAAACCTCCTTGCCTGCTCCATTGTCATCTTATCGGGGTAGTCTTTCATCTGTCATAAGTTTGATTGTTGACCTCATTCGCGACCTAAGGACTCAGGGAAGTTTACTCTCCCTTTCCTCAGGCTCTTTATTAATACTCTAAGGATTCAGGGATATCTGGATAATTTTCGTCCTACCTTTGCATTATGCTACACCACCATATCTTTGACTGACATAGTTGTAGATGGTGTCGCGGTAGTAGTTTATACTTTCTTCACTATAACTCTCTGGAAGTTCCTGCCACAAAACATCACGTATGGTAATGATAATAGTAGCACGAGTCGTTGGTTTGTCAAACGGATGATCCATACCTGCTAACTGTCCTTTTATTTTGGCAAGCAACTCTATAGCTACATCTTTCAGCTTTTTTACTTCTGTCTTTGACAGATTGTCTTTCAATAGCAGGTCATAGAGCGAGAGCTCTTCATCACTCTTAAATCCTTCTCGTATATAACGTTTCTCTTCTTCGTTGAGAGATTGTGACAGATGCATCAACTCGTCGAAGGTTTTCTCTATAGTTGCGCGGTTCTGCTCCTGGTTATAGTCGTGAATGATTTCCTGATATTTCTCATAGAAGTTAATACGCGAAGGGTTTTGTGCCAACATCTGAGCGATACGCTCCTGTAGCAATTCCTGTATGTCTTTCAGAACAAGGTTCTTCTCCTTGCTCTTGGCAAACTCACGACGGAGCAAATCAAAATCGATTCCACTGATATCAAAACGCCGTGACTCTGCAGTCATTGCCCCATCGCCATCGAGCTCCAGATGCTCATTTACTATTTCATTGATGGCTACACTAAGGTCCGTAATGTCGGCATGCTTGCGTTTCTGCTGCAACTCCTTGTATATAGCTTCTATGGCATCCTTCTGCAGTCTCATCTCTGGTGTTATATCCTCGCGGTCGAGGTATTTCCAAAGCTTCAATAGCGTGGAGGCAAACGTACAGTATGATTTTCTGATTTCCGCAGTCTCGCACATAGCATTAGCAGCTATCTTCAGCAACGACAGTTTCTCGAAAGTATCTGCCTTAATAAGGACATCAAGTTCAAAGTCATGCTCTTTAAGGAAAGCCGTAGCAGCAGCTATCGTTTCCATCACATGCTTAATGAGCTCCTTCTTGTCAATGGTTGGGTCATTGCCTTCTGTTCCACCTTCTGAACTTGCCGTATAGTCAGCCAATGCTTGACGCAGAGCCTTTACGATACCGATATAGTCAATTATGAGACCATTCGTCTTCCCCTCCGAAACACGGTTAGCACGGGCAATGGTCTGCATCAGCGTATGCGCCTTCATCGGTTTGTCGATGTACAGGCATGATAGTGTCTTTACATCGAAGCCTGTCAGCCACATAGCACAGACAAAGACCACACGCAGACGGGTATCATCAGCCTTGAAGGCTTTGTCCAGTTCCTCTTTCTCCATTCGCTCGCGATGTGGTTTGATGTCGAGCCCCCACTTCTTGAATGTCTGTATCTCGTTCTGCTCCTGCGAAACCACAACAGCCATATCAGTCTCACGCATCCATTCCAGTTTGCGCTGCATCTCTTGTGCCTCCTGTTGCGAGGTGCATTTAGCGATGGATTCTTCCAAAGTCTTGATTTCACGCTGCCAGTATTCCTGCACGTAATTGAACATACGGACGCATGTCACCTTATTATAACATATGAACATCGCCTTGCCAGAAGTCCACAGGTCGCTGTAATGACTCACAAAGTCCTTTGCAATCAGGCGCAGACGCTTGGCAGCCGTCAGCAGATGCACCTCCTTGGCAAACTCTCGTTCCAGTTTGGCCAGCTGTGAGGCATCGAGGTCGCCAGCCTGTTCCAATGCTGCAGCTATCTCATTATTGATTTCAGGATTCTTCAGGTCCTGCAATTTTTCACCACGGTTCTCGTAATATAGCGGTACTGTAGCCTTATCCTCCACAGCCCGTTTGAAGTCGTAGATACTCACGTAGCCACCGAATGTACGCGCCGTGATGTTGTCGTTTGAAAGCAGGGGCGTTCCTGTAAAACCGATGCGGTGAGCTGTTGGTAGCAAGTGCATCAGGTTGTCGGCAAAGACACCGTTCTGTGTGCGGTGTGCCTCGTCGCTCATTACTATGATGTCGTGGTCAGGATAGATAGGTTCTGCCTTCGGATCATTGAACTTCTGTATGAGCGAGAAGATGAAGGACGGATTGCCTTTCAGTTTCGTCTTTAGGTCCTCACCACTGCTGGCGATGAACTTCTTTGCTTTCACGTTGCCCAGCAGTCCGCAATTCTCAAAAGTGTCACTAATCTGCTTGTTCAACTCGTCGCGGTCGGTCAGCACAAGGAATGTGGGTGAGCCCTCAAACTTGCGTCGAATCTTCTGCGAGAGGAACAGCATAGAGTAACTCTTACCCGAGCCTTGTGTGTGCCAGAATACACCCAACTTTCCGTTCAGGTATTGGCGGTTGCGATACATCTCCACCGCTTGATTCACACCTAAGTACTGGTGGTTGCGAGCTAAAATCTTTGCCGTTCGGCCTCCGCTATGGTCGTAGAGGATGAAGTTTTCCAGCAGGTCCAGGAAGTTCTCCTTCCGGCAGATACCTCTTAGCATCGTCGGTAGCTCGATGTTGCCAGCATCTTCCTCCGTCAGTCGTTTCCATTCATGGAAGAACTCCCATTTCGAGTCGATGGTGCCCACACGTGCCTCCAGTCCGTTGCTGAACATGATGAAGGCATTATGGTAGAAAAGTTGTGGTATGGTATCAAGATAGTCACGATAGTTCTTGTTGAAGGCATCCACCACTTCCACGTCGTGGTTCTTCAGTTCAATAAACAACAAAGGCAGACCATTCACAAAGCCCACGATGTCAGCACGACGATGGTACAAGGCACCATACACCCATAGCTCACGGACACACAAGAAATCGTTCTTCTCAGGCGAAGCGAAGTCTATCACCTTGGCGCGCACCTCCTCCGTCTCGCCGTTCGGCTTCACGCGAGTTACGGGCACACCATCTTTGATATACTGATACTTCTGCTCGTTAATCTGCATCAGCGTCTGCGAACTCATGTGTTCCGTCATGCGCTCCACGCACTCCTGCAGCTGCTTGTCCGTCAGCCAAGGGTTCAGCGTCTTCAACGCCTTACGGAAACGCCCCGCCAGCAGCACCTCATGATAGGATGTGCGCCCCAGCGTACCATTCACGCCGAGCACTTCCTTATCAAAGGCATACACACTTGTCCAGCCCAGTTCCTTTTCCAGTAACTCGGCTGCACTCCGCTGTATCAGTTGGTCTTCGCTATAGTCTTTTGCCATATATACTATTGTATTTTCAATTCTTTATGTAGCTCGCTCAACTCTCCTTGAAGGGCAAAATCATTTTGAATTAGTTTTGCCTCGCGAATCTTCATAAAACGATGATTCATTTGCAGCTTTTGCAGCTGAGTCTCTAAAGCCTTTTTGTCAGACAATGATGCTGATTGCAATTTATGCTGCACATCCTTTATTTCAAACTCCAGATTTTGGATGAGAACCGCATTATAGAAAGCTTCTATCCTGTATAGAGAAAGATGCTCGCTACTTGTTGTTCGACTGTTCTCGCGCATAAGACGTGACATAAGTTTTGTTGACTTATTGCTTGACCTTATGGAAAGGAATGTCAATACAACAGAAACTGTAATGCTAACTAAAGCAATTGCTATCGTTATTAATTCGTTGGTGTCCATGTCGTCATGTGGTTATTTCTCCATTCATTAGTTTTGGAAGCAAGCGGTCGCGTGCTTCGGTGAGGAGACGGATTTGAGATTGGAGAGAAGATATTGAATCAAAATACTTAGAGACCTTTCCCTCAAAAGATTTGAGCACACTTTCGATGGGAATACATATACCCAATGAATTGATGTCTTTTGCATACACATGAGGCTGTGCTGCTCCTTTCTGCATATTATCTATTTTTGTCTTATTGTCTTTTAGGTAACAAAATACAAAATGTAAAAATGGAGTTGTAGATGCGTCAACAAATGAACAATCTGATGCCCAAACATTCTCGAAATACATCCTCGTGAAGCCGGCATTTGCACCGGAACCACTTACTGTGATTACACGTTCAGCCGTATTTGACTTATTGCAATAATAAGCTGGTTCAAGTCCACCAGCAACGACTGGAATATCCCCTTCAACTGCATCTTTCTTAGTTATTGTCTTTCCTCGTTTGAACTCAGCCAGTTGCCCCAACAGTGAAGGAGTCCACCCCTCAGGCACACCATCTACGATTTTTGTGTTTTCGTGTCCGGGGAAGTGGAGATCAACGAACCATTCCTTATAGAGTCTCTGTGCCGCTTCCTCCAATAGCTTTATCTGCTTCTGATAGTTCTCTATCAAAGAGTCGTAGCGAGAGAGAATGGTGGCGATGCGGTGCTGGGTTGAGAGAGAAGGACATGGTACTTCAAAGTTCTCAATCATCTGCTTGGTCATAGCATTTCTTGAAGCACCTTTTCCTACGGCTAAACTTAACATATGAGCCTGCATCCCTGGGCTAGCTAAATAGTAGTTTAGAAAGCGAGAATTTATCATTTTGCAATCCGCCCTTACTATGGCCACATGCTGATTTACTCTTGCGGGCAATACATCATTCGGAACAATACAGGTCCTTGCGACAGAATCGCCGGTAATATTCAATAAAATATCATCGTTGAAGATTGTCACTCCATTAAGCTTGTTTGCCGCATCTTCAGTAATATGAGTTAAACCATTATAGTCAAATGATAGATTGTATACGTTTTGACTTCGTATAAAAGAAGTTCCCGATTCAACATAAACAGTTGAACCTCCTTTGGGTGTTGAACCACTACCTATTTTCAGGCAACAATCTCCCAACTTCACTTTCTTCCACTCACTCATACCTCATCCTCCTTTTCCTTAAATTCTACAATCCATTCGTGCAATTTCTGTTGCAGCAGAGCCTTGTCAGGCAGACAGAGTGCATATTGCTGGGCATAAATATTGGCATCCTTTGGCAGGGTGAGTTCTACAAGGGCATCGTTCTTGCGCTCACAAAGAAGGATTCCGATGGTGGGCTTTTCAAAATCTTCCTTTACATAGCGGTCGTAATAGTTGACATACATTTGCATCTGTCCCAGGTCTTGATGGGTGAGATCGTCCATCTTGAGGTCCACGAGAACATAGCATTGCAAGAGCCTGTTGTAAAGCACAAGGTCAACATAGAAATGACGTTCCTCAAAGGTGAAGCGCTTCTGTCTTGCCTCGAACAGGAAACCTTTTCCCATCTCCAGCAGGAAGTCTTGCAGGCGACTGATGATGGCACTCTCAAGGTCTGTCTCGCTATAGGATGCGTCAGGCTTCAAGCCGATAAACTCCAATACCAACGGGTCTTTCATAATGTCAGATGGTTTCTCTACTACCTGTCCCTCCACTGCCAAACGCATAACTTCGTCTTTGTCGCGACTAAGCGCCAGACGTTCATAGAGGCCACTGCCTATCTGACGTTGCAGTTGGCGTTTGCTCCATTGCTGTTTGAATGCTTCTATCTCATAGAAACTACGTGCGTCGGGGTCAGAAACATGCGTAAGTATCAGATAATGAGTCCAAGGAAGAACGAATTGATAATTTCGTAACCGGTGGTTACTATTTTCGTTCTGAATTTCCGAACCACTGGTTTGGATTTTTGGGGTTTGAATTTCCAAACCACTGGTTTGGATTTTGAAAATCGGTGATTGCACATGGGAATAAAGGGCGTAAAACTTCCTCATTAGTCGCAGATTCTCTTCCGACCAACCTTTGCCTAATCGCTCAGTAAGTCGTTCAGAAACACGTTTCAATACTCCTTTGCCATATTCGGCGCGTAGCTTGCCCCCTTGTTCATCTTCAATGATATAGCGACCTATTTCATAGTATGTATATACCTGCGCAGTATTAGCAACAGAAGCTACCTTCTTGCGTGCCTCCGTCACTAATATCTCTATCTTTTCAGCCAGTTGTGTGGCTCTGGTTTCGATGATTGCAACCTCGTTTGCCATAACTTATTTCATGTTTAAGTTATTCCATTCCTTCATTATCTCGCTCATATCTCATCCTCCTTCTGCGGCACAAGTTGTGTCGCAAATGGAAATACGTCTTTATATGTGATATACCATTTACGAATTCTCTCTATGTTACGCAAAGAGAACCCCTTCATTTCAGGAAACTCTGCCGACAGATCTTGACTGAGTTGCTTCAGGAAACCGTCACCCCATTTGGCATTCTTCTGTTTCTCAACGATGTCGCTACCCAACTGCCAGTAGAGTTGCAACAGTTCGGTATTGACTTTGACGGCTGCTTTTATCTGACTCTGGCGTATGCGTATCTTTAGTTCGCCAATCCACGCAGCATAGTCCTTGTTTATATGTATTAGATTACTCATTTCAGTCCCTCCCATGCTTTTTGTATCTCATCCATTAAGACGTTGGCTTCCTTGTTCAGTTGTGCCAACTCTGCATGAATCTCCGTCATGCGCTCATGGAAGTCCACTCCGTCGTCTTCCTGCTCGGCTACACCGACGTAAGCACCAGGGGTAAGCGAGTAGTTCTTTTCCTCTATCTCCTGAATGGTGGCAATCTTACAGAGGCCCAGCACATCCTTGTATTCGCCGTCGCCGAATTTCTCCGTTAGCCATTCAAACTGGCGAGCCGTTTCGAGTGTGTCCTCCAGTTCGGCTATGAGGGTATTCTGCTCAGCCTCGATGCGTTTCTTATCCTTGCGTTGGGCAACGGCTATTGCTTCTTTGGCTGCAGCCTTTTGCTTGTCAAGGGCTTCTTGGGCTGATGCTACTGTTGTATCACCAAGAACTGCCTTATAATCAGAGAGCAACTGTTGATACTTCTCTTTCTCACCACGGTACAGATGCACGATGGCCTGCAGGTTACGCAGCTGCCACTCAGTCCATTCATTGAGGGTGCGGTCAACAACCGTATAGTAATTACGGGCATCGATGAAGAGCACTTTGTCGCGTATGTCGGTATTTTTGTTCTTGTCGAAGAACCACAAAGAACAAGGAAGTGAGAGCGTATAGAAGAAGTTATTGCCTACGCTGACCATTACATCCACATCACCTGTGCGCACCAGCTTTTCACGGATGTCGCGGTCTTTATTGGCACTATCCGTAGCAGAACTTGCCATTACGAATCCTGCACGACCGTGTTCGTTCAAGTAGGCATAGAAATAGCTAATCCAGAGATAGTTGGCATTACCAATCTCTTTTGTTTTCTGATTTACGCCTGGCAAACCGAAAGGAAGACGACCAGCAGCAGAGGCGGACTCTGCTTTCACCTTATCAACATTGAATGGCGGATTGGCCATTACATAGTCGCACTTGCCAGCCAGGTTGTGGGCATCATGATAGAAGGAATTGGCTTCGTCACCACTGATGATACGACCATTAAGCCCATGAACAGCCATATTCATCAGACAAAGCTGAGCGTTATACTCCACCTTTTCCTGTCCGTAGAAGGTCATTTGAGTATTGGCATTGAGTCCTGCCTGATTCACGAAGTCACCCGTCTGCACAAACATACCACCACTACCACAGGCTGGATCCAACATGATGCCTTGCGTGGGTTCCAGTACATTTACAAGCATTTTTACGAGCGACTTAGGCGTAAAGAACACACCATCGTCAGAGGCTACAGCCTTGGCAAACTTACTAAGGAAATACTCATAAATACGACCTATAACATCACCACCTATTTCGTCGAGAGTCTTATTATTGAAGATGCGAAGCAGTTCGCGCAAAAGGTCATCAGCGAACATTGTATATGTCTTAGGCAGAATACCTGTCAACTGTTCGCTTTGTTCCTCAACCAATGTCATAGCATGATTGACGGCTTCGCCCAAAGGTTGGTCATCTGATAGATTTACCAGATAGTCGAATTGTGCTTCACGGGGCAGATACAATGCACTCTTGGCAGCAAAATCGCTTGGCTCCACAGGCATTACGCGCCCACCACGACTTGGACGGTTTTTCAGTAATTCAGCTTCAACCATCTTGAAGCGACTGTAGGCGTATCTTAGGAATAGCAATGCCAATACCGGCATACAGTATTGGCTCGATGTCAGTTTACTTCCTGCACGAAGCAAGTCGGCCGACTCCCAAAGGTCTGCCTCGAGTTTGCGTATATTTATCTTTTCAGTCATTTGCTTCTATTTTAAGGTTGTTCATTGCTTACAAGGTCGCTCATTTTAACCTGTAGTATTTCTGCAATCCTTTTGATAGTCTCTAATGAAGGCTGTGCTTTGTTGGTACACCACTTGCTGATAGTCGCAGGGTCTTTTTCCATTTGTTCTGCTAACCATTTCGCTGTTTTATGCTGTTCTACAAGTACAACTTTCAATCTATTGAGGTCGTTATTTGCCATTTTACGAAATTTTATTGTAGCAAAAATACTTATTTTTTATGTAAAACGTGCAGGAATTTATAAAAACATGACAAATTATAGTCATTTTCTTTGCTTTTTAGTTCAATCGTGGTTGATTAATCGTAAAATCCTTAACTCGCATTAATGTTATATTCAGTAACAGTATAGCGAATAATATCAAGGAGTGTCCTGTCGGACAGAAATCCTACTCTTTTTTCTATAGATTTTTGTATGATTTGTAAAGAAATCCCAAAATCCTAAAATCCGTAGAGGCAGACAGACAGAAAATGTATTCTAAGGACTTAAGGATTCAAGGATAAAAGGATAAAAGATGAAGCAAGGCAATGACAGAAGCAAAAATCCTATAATCCCTAAATCCGCAGACAAAAGAAAAGTATTCTAAGGATTTAAGGAATTCAAACTACAGAAGAAGCAAAAACAACTATCCTGAAATCCCAAAATCCATAGACAAAACGAACTACATAGAATAGGACATTTTTGTCATTGCTTGATTAAAATCATGTCAGGCAAAAAACGCAATCTAGGAGAAAAAGAGGCATAAAAAACAATAAGGGGACGCGAAAAATCAACTTTTCGCGCCCCCTTTTTCGTGAAAGCTATCACTTTACGATGTGAAAGCATAGCTTTTAGAGTGTCATTCGATAGCTTTTACACCATGAAAGCATAGCTTTTACAGGGCAAAAGCTACCGTTTTTTTATACATTTTTATATCCCACTGCTGATTATCAAGCAGTTACAACCCTCCGTAGATTTCGCTGTACGCGACCAGCGGGAAATAATTTTGAAATATCGCAAGCACGAGGCGTTAACGGAAGACTGCAAATAGGACATTTTAGCGATTTGGCGTTTTTAACAAGAAACGAATTACCTCTGTTGAGGCACACTCATTTCTTATATTCTACCATCTCAGTTTTGCCCCTGCCATCAGCCAGAAACCCGGCTGGATGACATTGCCGATGTCATAATATCTGTAAGACGTGAGGTTGTTCATCGACAATGACAGCTCATAGCGCGGCGCCTGCCAGCGCAGTTTCAGGTCGAGCAGGCCAAAGGGTGTATAGTCATGTGCCACACCTGTGGACTTGTTCTCCTTATATATAATATATGAGCCCATGCGCTGCTGCCAGCGGAACGACCACGACGCCGTGAGGCGCGACACTATCTTGTGGTCAAGCTCTGCCACGAACTTATGGCGCAGGTACTCCATGGCATAGTTAGACTTGAATATCTCCACATCGTCGTGACGCGTCTGAGATATATAGGCATAGCCTACCTTTACCGATGTAACAGGGCAGCGCGGCATGAGTGCCTGCGGACGCAGCGTCACGTTGGTCTCAAAGCCACAGTTGTCGAGCTTGAAGTTTGCTGAGTGGTATATATCCTCCGCAGTGTACATCACCCAGTCTATCATGTCGGTGCCGTGGTCATAGAAGGCCGACAGCTGACAGTCTATAGCCGGATGGGTGTACTTCGCTGCTATGCGCACAGAGCTGACCTTCTCGGGTTTCAGTCCGATATTACCCTGCTGCGTGGGCGACTTATAGAAGAGGTCGGTGAACGTAGGCATACGGAACGCCATGTTCCACGAAGCAGTGAGCCGCCAGTGGCTGGAGGGGCGGTAACTGATGTCGATGCCCGGATAGAGGCGGAAGGAGTCAGAGTAGCCTGTATTACGGTTTGCCACCACACCGAACGAGGCTGTGAAACGCCTCAGCAGCACGTTATGCTCCAGATAGATGCTGAAGTCAGTGCGTCCGCATTTCTTGGTATAGTAATGGTCTGGATGCCTCCACACCTCTATGTAGTCAGCCTCGCTGAGCGGCTGTCCGAGGTTGGTGGATATGATGCGCTCCTTACGTAGTTCGGCACCTATGCTGGAGCGTCCGAGCAGCCAGTCGGTGTAAGCCTGCGCCGCAAGGCCCAGCACATCATTGCGGTGGAAGTTCTCGCCTGTGGAGGTGCCGCGTATGAGTTGGAAATGGTCATGGTTACGGTTCCAGTAAGGCGTGACCTGCACATTCACTCTGCCTATTGCCACATTGGCCGTGGCAGAGGCGAAGAGACGCATATTAGACTCATACTGCCGGGGATATGCGGCTGAGTAGAACGTGTTGGCACCATAGCGCATGGTGCTGACGCCGAGCTGCCATGTAAGCGAAGAGAGCCTGACGTAACGCTGCGACGACGAGGCATAACGTCCCTGATAGAATCCCTGCGATTTACGGAAATAGCTGTTCTCCGTACCGCCGTCACTCTGCTTGTAACCGGCAGACAACGCATGCATGGTGGTGCTGCCTTCAGGGAACGGAGAGACACGGCCCGACAGTCCGAACGTGCCGTAGCTGCCGCCCTCCACGGCGACGGCGTTACGCATGCCTTGGGAAGAAGCACCGGGAGAAGTGATGATGTTTATCGCTCCGTTAAACGCCTGTGCGCCATACACACGCGATGCAGCGCCCTCAAGCACTTCTATACGCTCTATGTCATCAAGGGAAACGGGGAAGTCGGCACTGAGGTGTCCTGTCTGTGGATTGCTGATATTGACACCGTTAAGAAGAATAGCAATCTGGTCAAAAGTGCCTCCGCCGATGGAGATGTCCGTCTGTACACCAAAGCCACCGCGCTGACGGACATCTACGCCCGTGGCCATCTTCAACACATCGTTAATACTCTCTGCCGCCGCACGATGAATGTCCTCGCGCGTGATGACAGAAACAATCTTGGCGCTCTCCTCCTGCGTCAGCGGCGTGCGCGTTCCCGTCACCACCACTTCATCAAGACGCAGCTCACTACGCTGAAGCGAGTCGGCGGCAGCTGCCGTCACCACGCTTACGCCCTCTGCCTTGGCATGAGAGAGTGTAGAGACACTGAGAGTACCGATGAGCACCTCACGACCAAGCACTGAGAAAAGGGCATAGCCCTTCCTCGAGAAACTCTTGAAACGCAGACGGTGCTGACACCTTAATACTGTCTTTTTCATTAAAAGTTTTTGTAGTTGTTTTGTTAATTAATAAAATAAATAAAAGGTCAACATGACCTGATGTGTCTTACTTTTTGAGCTGCAAAATTAACACTTTATTTCCATTCGGGAAAGAAAACAGAGAAAAAGTTTTGGCGTTTCAAGTAAAAGTAGTAACTTTGCACTCGCAAAATCGCATAGCGACCATGAACCTGTCAAACAGACATTCATTTCCTGCTTCGTGCGATACATTGCACTCTAATTAAAAAAACTATCAGGTAGAAGAGAACCCTGAATAAAAAACTTCGACGATGTATTACTTAAAGAAGACAATGGAGATAGCGGGCTGTCATCAGCTCAAGCTGTCATACGAGAGTAAGTGCCAGCGCATGCACGGCCATAACTGGGTGGTGACCATATTTTGTAAGTCAGCACAACTTAACGCCGACGGTATGGTGGCAGACTTCTCTAAGATTAAGGAACAGATACACGGATATCTGGACCACGGAAACTTCAACGAACTCCTGCCTTTTAATCCTACGGCTGAGAACATTGCAAAATGGATAGCCGACCAGATACCTCAATGCTACCGCGTGGAGGTACAGGAGAGTGTGGGCAATGTTGCCATATATGAGCAGGACTGAGGCTGAACGGCTGATGCCCTATTGTTAACGCAACTGCGCCGTATGGAAAGACGTAAACAGTTTTTTGTTTACCACCTGATGACTCATCACAAGACTTCATTCCAACATTAAGAGCATGAAAGTAAACGAGATATTCTATTCGCTGCAAGGCGAGGGCCTGCACACAGGCACCGCGGCAGTGTTTCTGCGTCTCAGCGGATGTAATGCCCGCTGTGCTTTCTGCGACACCCAGCACCAGGAAGGTAAGGAGATGAGCGAGGAGGAGATTGTAAGTGCAGTGTCACACTACCCCACCCGACACATAGTGATAACAGGTGGAGAGCCTACACTGCAGATTACGGCACTGCTGACCACACTGCTGCACCAGGCAGGGTTCTACATACAGATAGAGACCAACGGTTCCACACCACTGCCCGAGGGATGCGAGCCCGACTGGGTGACATGCTCGCCAAAGAGCCTGCCGGTAAGGATACAACGCATTGACGAACTGAAGGTCCTGTTTGACGGAGAGAGACCTCTATATGCTGACCAAGCCGCCATCACTGCCATGATGCCAGGCATAAAGGAACTGCGCCTGCAGCCCATTGACAGCGGCGACGAGGAGAAGAATAAAAAGACACTGAAAGAAACAATTAACTATATATTAAGCAATCCAAAATGGAAGCTATCACTGCAAACACACAAGATAATAAACATACAGTAAGCCGGGAGGAACTGCTCAACGCTCTGCGCACCATAATACGCTACATAGGCGATGACCCTGAGCGTGAGGGAGTGCTCGCCACACCTGAGCGCATAGCACGTATGTATGATGAGATATTCCGCGGATATGATGCCGAGAAGAAGCCTCACATCACTACGTTCAGGAATACTGCACACCAGTCAGAGATGGTATTTGACAGCGGTGAGTACTACTCCATGTGTGAGCACCACATGCTGCCTTTCTTCGGACAGTATTACTTCGCCTACATACCCAGCACCGACGGTAACATACTGGGCATATCAAAGGTGGCGAGAGTAGTGGGATACTGCGCCGCAAAGCTCCAGTTGCAGGAGCGTCTGTGCCGGGAGATAATAGACATGCTGGCTGATGCCCTTGACAACACAGCGAAGGGCTTCGCCATAGTGATGAAGGGAAAACACCTGTGCAAGAGCATGAGAGGCGTGAGAAACAACGGCGACATGACTGTGTCATATTTTACCGGTTGTTTCAAGGAGGATACCCAGCTGCGCAACGAGTTTTTCAACATGATACACATGAACGGCAGACATTTTTAACATTTATTTGTATATTCAACAAAAAATGTGATATGCCAACGTTGGTATATCACATTTTTTTGCTTAATTTTGTAAGGCAAATAAACTAATCCTAACAAAAAAGAAATGAAAAAGATTATTCTATTCGCAGTAGCCGCAGTTCTCACTGCCAGCTGCACACAGACAGGCAAGAACGGAACCGTACAGCAGGCAGACGAGCGCATTGACTCTCTGCAACGTGTACTTGACCAGAAAGATAATGAGTTGAACGATATGATGGGTACGTTCAACGAGATACAGGAGGGCTTCCGCCTCATCGAAGCTGATGAGGAGAAGGTTAGCCTTGCCAAGGCCGGCGAGGGTGCCAGTCAGCCTGCACAGATACGCGAGAGTATGAAGAACATACAGGAGCGTATGAAGCACAACAAGGAGCTGATTGCAAAGTTGCAGCGCCAGGTACGCGAGGGCAGCACACGCTCTGCCGAGTTCAAGAAGATGGTGGAGAGTCTCACCAAGGAACTGGAGGACAAGAACAACGAGCTGCAGCAGCTGCGCACCGAACTGGAGCAGAAGAACATTCACATTGCTGAGCTTGACCAGACTGTTGCTGAGCTGAACACTAACGTGACTGAACTGAAGGAGGAGGCTGCCAAGAACGCCGAGACCATCAGCAACCAGGACAAGGAGCTCCACACCGTGTACTATGTATTCGGAACAAAGAAGGAGCTGAAGGCTAACAACATCTACCAGAGCGGCGACGTGCTGAAGAAGGACAACTTCAACAAGAACTATTTCACCAAGGCTGACATGCGCGTGGACAAGGAGATTAAGCTCTGCTCTAAGTCTGCGAAGATTCTTACCACACACCCTGCTGGTACATACACCTTGCAGCAGGATGCACAGAAACAGTATGTGCTCCGCATTACAAACCCAGAGAAGTTCTGGTCAACAAGCAAGTATCTTGTAGTAATGGTGAAATAAGCACAGCAAGGTGGTATATTATTTTCTTATAATAGCATTTTTGATAGCCTTAGTATTAGGCATCAAACTGATACCAAAGATTGTGGAGCTCTCACACGAGCTCCACATCTTTGATTTACCCGACAGCCGAAAGGTACACAAGCTACCCATACCGCGACTGGGAGGTGTGGTGTTTCTTCCCATTGTCATCATAGCCATCGCGGTGGTAATAGTGTTGATGCTGAGGTTTGACGTGGACACCCACCGACTGTGGCAAGGGGCGGTGGTACAGACATTCGTGGCTTACCTGGGAGGTGCGATGATGCTCTATATCATAGGCTTGTATGATGACCTGCACGGAGTAAGCTACCGCATAAAGTTCGTAGTACAGATACTTGCGGCTGCATTGCCATGCATAAGCGGACTGTGGATAAGCAACCTGCAGTATATATTCTTCATCAACGAGATACCTTTCTGGATAGGTATGCCTGTCACAGTGTTGTTCTCCGTATATGTAACCAACGCCATGAACCTCATAGACGGCATTGACGGACTGGCGTCAGGACTATCTATCATGGCTCTCGCCGTAATTGCTATACTAAACATTACGACGGGCGACACTATATGGGCTCTGCTGTCACTGACATACGTGGGTGTACTGATAGCGTTTTTCTACTACAACGTATATGCACATAAGCACAAGACTTTCATGGGCGACACAGGTAGTCTGACACTGGGGTTCACTCTGGCTTTCCTTATACTGCACTATTGGCAGCTCACACCTGTATGGAACCCTTACTTCCACAACGTGGGCATTGTAGCCGTCAGCACCATCATCATCCCATGTCTTGACGTGATAAGGGTGATGGCGAGCCGCATAAGGGACGGACGTAACCCTTTCCTGCCTGACAAGAACCACATACACCATAAACTGATGCGCACAGGCCTCAACACCCATCTCACAATGCTGATACTGCTGGCGATGTCAATGCTATTCGTAATAGCGAACTACCTGATGGCGGCATACATATCACAGACCGTGATGATAGTCGTTGATATTGTACTGTTCATCATGATGCACCTTACTATCAACTATTTCATCAGCAAGAAAGAGAACGGAAAACAAGAATATCAGAGAACATTTGAAATAAAATAAAAGTAAGAAGGGCATGTTTTTGAAAAACATGCCCTTCTTGCTTTATATAAACTCAAAAAACTTTGTAATGTACTTACAAGAACACATCAAGAAATTAGAATACATCCCATTTTCCCGACAGGCCTTAGCATCCTCCACTGTCAGTTGTAACCTATTGCGAACACTTCTTGTGGACATTCCTCCTGTGCGCATAGTAACCATATCTACAGGCAAATACTTGTAACGAATCTTTGCCTTACGAAAGAGACGCACCATCATCTCATAGTCTGCTGCCAACCTATAGTTTAAAGAGTAGACTCCGTACTTCTCAAACAACTCCCTGCGCGCATAAAAGGAAGGATGGGCTGGCATATAGCCAAAGCGCAATGCCCACGGACGGAAATTACGAGAACTATAGTATCTTACGCTTTTACTTAAATCAGAGGGACGGACAAAGTGAATATCTCCATACACTGCATCAATATCATCAAAGAATGCCTCTGCCACACTCTGCAGAACCGTGTTAGAGGTAAAGAAGTCATCACTATTCAATATACCAACAATATCACCCGTAGCCATATTTATGCCCTTGTTCATAGCATCGTACAGTCCCTTATCCTTTTCACTTATCCAACGTATTCTACCACCAAACCGTGGCTCATATTCTTTAATTATCTCAACAGTCCCATCATTTGAGGCACCATCAACAACTATATACTCCACATCCGTATAAGTTTGTCCAAGCACCGATTCCATCGTGTCACGCAACGTAGCCGAACTATTATATGTCGTAGTTATAAGAGATATCTTCATCACTATTGTTCTTATATTAAAAAAACGTAATTTTTCTTTTTTTATTGCTCCAAACAAGAACTCTATATACATCAAATCATATTTTATTAGTAAATTTGCAAAGCACAAGTAAATTTACACAATGGAAATTATTTACGATAATATAATATTTGCAATACAACAATTCGGAGGCATATCAGTTGTCTGGGAGGAACTACTAAGCAGGATTACACCAGCCAAGTGTACGAAGTTTGTGGATATTGATGTCTCAAAGACATACAATCATAACAGAAGCAAACTCAACATCCCTGAAAAAGACATTATACGCACAATAAAGATTCCACACATATCACGCTATCTGCCTGTAAGAATATCTAAAGAAGAACCTTTTATTTTCCATTCTTCTTACTACCGCTATTGTACTAACAAAAACGCCATAAACATAACAACAGTACATGATTTTACTTATGAACTATTCCGAAGCGGCTTAAGGCAAAAAATGCACACTTGGCAGAAGTATGCTGCCATACGCCATTCTGCAGCCGTGGTATGCATATCAGAAAATACAAAAAGAGACCTAATGAGACTGATGCCTGATGTTCAAGAAAGTAAGATACATGTAATATACAATGGAGTGTCAGATGTATACCACAAACTGCTCACCCAACCTGAACCAGAAGAACTGCCTTTCCCTGCCGGTTCATACGTAGTATTCATTGGCAGGAGGGATGAGTACAAGAACTTTTGGCTTACTGCCAACGCCGTCGCCCACACACATTGGAACCTACTTATTATAGGTAGTCAGCTAACACCCAGGGAACAAAAAAAGATGCAGGCAATAATGCCCGCATCACAATATAAATGTCTCAGTCGTGTAAGCGATGAGAGTCTGAACTTGTACTATAACCATGCTGCCGCACTAGTGTACCCTTCATCCTACGAAGGGTTCGGGTTGCCGGTACTTGAGGCACAGCGCTCTTGTTGCCCTGTCATTGCATATAATGCCTCGTCTATACCCGAGATAATCGGAGAAACTCCTTTACTAATGAAGGAACTGACAGAGAAAGAACTGGCTGACAAACTATCACTCCTCAACAATACAGAACTGATTAACAGTGTCAAATCCGAGGGAATAAAGAATTCAAATAAATTCAGCTGGGAACGTATGGCAAACGACTACAGCGCTCTTTATGAAGACCTCATTCGCGCATAGATCCTGTTATCAAGACAATTGGTCAACCACCTTACGCAAGGCTTTAATCATACCCTTGCCATACTTCATGTCTGGTTCCATATAGTTGCCTTCTCCCCACTCATTCCATGATTTAATAAACACAAGAGGGTTCTGCTTGGCACATACTGATGACAACACGTCTTCACAATGCTTTCCAAACTCTTGTGGAGTGCTGCCTGTGAAGAGGTCGCCGTTTACCCCGCTGCGTGGCGTATGATCCCAATTAGGCATTATTACCGGTATATATCTGTTATCTGTTCGCTCCAGATCGCTGATAAGCTTAGGCCATACTTTCTTGTACGCTATCGTCCTTGGCCTTTGGAACAGTTTACTCATCACTTTTCTTACGAGCCATGACAGGTTACGCACCCTGTTTCTGTTGTTTCTGCATGACACTACAGCATCAAAACCAAGAGACATGATCTCTCCGCCCTCCTTGTCTGCATGATACGTAAAGGCTGCAAAATAGAACTCAGGCAATCCGTTCTCCTTGGCCAGACGCTGCCATGTTTGCATGAATGTGCTTATCTCCGGACTGTCAAACGGTTGGTATATAAGATACAGAAGTTTTCCTTCTACCCGCACATATCTTTCATCCCTAAAAGCGTCCAAACGTGCCATAAAGTGTGCCTTATAATCTTCCACGCCCAAATATCTCTGCTCTGCCAATATGCGTTTATCTACAACCGCTCCGTCTATATTCCAGAATTTCTGATACCACGACTCATTAGCCCAGCATAAACAGAAAGGGAAATCTGGCTTTCCACTCTCCACCACCTCTCTGAATGGACGCTCAAGTTCCTCATGGCCATTGCCAAACCAATACTCATAATAACAAAACCCGTCAACACCAGCCTCACGTGCCAACTCGGCCTGTTGCTCACGCACTTCTGCCAGACGAAGGTCATAGAATCCTAAGTCTGCTGGTATCTTGGGTTGCTCATGACCATGGAACAGAGGTTTTGCCTTCGCTACGTTAGTCCATTCCGTAAAGCCTTTACCCCACCATTCATCATTGTGAGGAGTCGGGTGATATTGTGGTAAATAAAATGCTATTATCTGTGGTTTCATATTTCCTTTATTATTTTTGCCGGATTACCTCCTACTACAGTATATGGACGAACATCTTTTACTACTACGGCATTTGCACCTATCACCGCCCCGTCACCTATATGCACACCTGGCAGGATGGTCACCTTGTCACCTATCCATACATTATCTCCTATGTTCACCTCGCCTTTAGAAACGATATTCCTTTCCAAAGGTCGTTTTGCCATGTCCGCCATTGTTGACAAGCCGTGTGAATTATCCGTAATTGTCACCCATTTACCTGTAAGCAGTCCGTTTCCTATATGTATCTTATTAGAAGATGTTATATGATTGTATGCACCAAAAGAGCAACTGTCACCAATACTGATTTCACCTCCTTGCCAAGAACACAGGTACAGTCCCTCCGCCATGTATGTCATAGAGCCTATAGAGATATTCCCTATCCCACGCAACTCTAAATACCTGTGTGACAATATGGCTCTTTTTCCAAAGGATTTGAATCCGCCCTTTACGACAGCAGTAAAGGCATGATTCATAAACCTATGATAATAACTTTGCAGACTCAACACCCAATTCATCTTCTTCAACTTTGTATATTTTCCTATAAATCAACTCTGCTACTCTCAGTGCTATATATATGAATATCGCCTCAATCCACTGTATTCCATATCCATATCCCATGACAAACACGCCATTAAACAAATACATCAGATATGTCAACAAAAAGAACAACTCGGGGATACCCTTACGTTTCTTTTGCATAAAGAGCCTCCAATATGCAGCCACCAGCAACGCATATATCAATGTGCCGTAAGGTCCGAAATCAAGATATAAGCACCCTATGAATGTCATAAAATGCACACCAAAGTGATCACCCTTTATCTGACTTATCTTTTCTGGTATATCAAATAAGTAACCACCTTCGGCATACTCCGTAACACCATTCATCACGCCGTCATCAAAATATAGCATCGACTCACCCAAATACATAACGTACGAGGACTCTGCTGAGTCAAAGTCTCCTTGTTTGGCTTCCTCAAAACGACTGACCGACACAGCAATAAAATATACAACCATTAAAGGTATTATCACAAGAGCCAGTTTATACATACTACGCACCACATTCCTAGGCACTGCCGGACTAAACATTCTGAACGACAAAGCTATACTTATTGCCAAGGCTACCATGCCCCCTCTACTTGCCTGAAGCATGGCAACGAGAACAACAGGAAGAAATGCTGACACGCCCATCAACACCACAAAAAGTTTCTTCTCTTCTTTCCTCGTCAGGAACGAGAAGAACAATATCATTCCCAAATACCTGAGATGGAAGAAAAGGTTAGCAAGTTTAGTGTATATATTTCCTTCTATTACATCGTGTGCCTCCTCATATATCTCTGCCCAGTTAGGATTTGTCAGTGCAAGATACACTTGCGGTATATACACCACACAACTATATAGAGACATTATGATATAAAGCCAGCCCACTTTCTTATATATAGAATAATATATCAAAGGACATTCCTTCACTTCGTTCTTTTCGTCAGACATAACAGGAACAAAAAAGATACAAAATACAAGGAACAGATATACGAGATTAAAAAGCGACAGATTCCATGCCGAAGGGCTCTCCAAGAAATGTATCACACAGAAGAATGCCACCACAACATATATAGACAAGAGTATCTCTGACACCCCTATCTTCCTGTTCAGTTGTAATGTCAGCACGAACAACACAACATACAGCATTGCATTTATGACTACTACAAACAAGTCGCCCATTACCGCTTAAAACATTTATACAGATTAAACTCCGCAGAATAGAACCGTAGTTTATCACGCCAGGAAATTGGCGTCAGGAATAGCACCTTATAAGTAATCTCTGGATATATATCGTCCCATATCTTTCGGTTATCCTTGTCATCCATTATCGGAATGAGCATATTCTTGACCGCCCACTTCGTGGTATTTATATCCTTCGTACTAACACTCACATACTTTTTAACATAGGATATTATCCAATTCGCATTAACACGTGCTTGTGTTGCTCTTTTCACATAAGATGCCATATCCGATGTATTACAACAAGAGGTTGGATTTACAAAGTAATTATAGAACGGTACATCAATATAGCCTATCTTTTCTGAATTACATAACAATTGGACACTCAAGAAAAAGTCCTCCAACATAGCATTGTCCGTAAACTCCGGCCTTGACTTTACATACACATCATGCTTGACAAGAGTATCCCACAACGAGTCCCATCCTTTAATTTGCAATGCCCATCGCACAACTATATCTCTTGACATATCCTTGCCAGCCTTGGCACGGCACACAACCCGTATATCTTTACCGTCAGTCTTAGCATGAGCGCATTTCACAAAATCACAGTTATTCTGTATAGCATAGTTATACATAGACTCATACATCCCTGGTTCAACCCAGTCATCACTGTCACAATGCGCTATATATTCCCCTAAAGCCTCTCTCACACCTGTCTCGCGAGCACGTGACACCCCCTTGTTTTGTTCATGATGCACGATTCTGACCTGTCCCTTACGCAACGGGTATTGCGTAATAACATTCTCCAATACACTTATTGAGCTATCCTTTGAACAGTCATCAACGAAGATATATTCCATATCATCCAATGTCTGCTCAAAAAGACTTCTTGCACAACGTTCTATATAACGTTCCACACCATACACTGTAACTATGACAGATACTTTGGGCATTTTATCTACTTCTTCTTATAAATCTTTTTATAAAATCACGCATTCCCTGCTCTATGACATATTGGATAGAGAACATCAACACGGTAAATACGCTAACCAACTCTATTGAATACAAAATAAGTTTTGGAAAACTGCTGACATCCTGAGTCCCCCAAATGTTGAACATCCATATCGTAGCCACAGACACTCCCACAAACGATACCAAGTGTTTGAGAAACATCATATAATACATACTGCATGGAGCTTTTATAGCCTCTGTAAAGAGAAAATAGGGTTTCCAAATAAAGACTATCACTATCAAACTGCATATTACTCCAAGCAAGATACCATGAAGTCCCCAGATATATCCAAGCAAGACAGAGCATCCTATATTCAGTATCGCCTCCACTACCGGTGCCCATATATCACGAAACAATCCATAAGCAGCAATGTAAGAATCCACTACAGTTCGTATATTGTTCAAGAAAAAGGTTATGGCAATAAGTAACAGAGCTCCTTTATCTAACACATACTCACTTCCTACCCACAAAGCTATAAAAGGATTTACCAACATAAATATGGAAAAAGCCAGCACACCAACAACAAGGAAACGACTAGAAAACAGTTCTCGCATCACCTTTATATTATGCCTCGAATCACCTTCCGACACAAGGTCACCAATACTTGCTGCCATACCATTGAAAACTGCATTAAGCAGTCCCCATATACCGTTTACTATGATCATATAGTTGCCATATATTGCAACCATAGTCAAAGTAGTGAAGCCATAAATAATTATCGAACTTACCTGAAACAATGCGAAGCCTGCTATCTTATGAAAGAAATACTGTTTTATTCTAACTGTTATGTCTGTGTATTTCTCAATCAACTCCGCACCAGTCAGCTGGCATTTCCTCAAATAGGGAAAAGACTTGCGTATTGTAAGATTCAACACAGCGGAAGCTATAACAGCAAAACACGCTTCTAAGATAAGCCACCACACATAGCCGTTACTCATATACTTCACAAACAGTATCTGAAAGGCCACTTTTACAAGCATCGCTATTCTGTAACTACAATGTATCTTGTACTCCTGCTGACTGGCCGTAAGCAATATTTCCTTATAATTAACGAAATAGCTCAACAGCGAGCTGAACAGCAGTACAGAGAAAGAGGCATAGGCATACCACAACGGGAGTTGCATCTTTGAGAATATCATAGGAAAAAACGCCATGACAGGCAGACTTCCCACTATCACCACAATGGCTATCCTACGATATAGCCACCCCTGCAATGTCACTATCTCATTTATTGTCTCATAATCCCTTAGGTTTAGTGGTTTGTACAGAGCGAAAGTAATTGCCGTACCCACTCCTAATTCTGCAAGATTGAGAAACTGCAGTATACTGGTTGCCGTAGTATTCAATCCGAGCACCTCATTTCCCAAGCAATCGATAAAGACCTTTCGAGAAACAAACTGCAGCAAGAGAGTGACTATAAATACAGCCAGCGCAACAACACTATTTCTTACACTATGAAATGTACGTCCACTCATCACAACAGATCATACTACTTTCCTTAACATTGCCATGAACATATCTTGACCTATGACCTTAGGCACAAGAATTATAGTGACAAGGACAAGCATTCCCAATATAAACATAACCCTTTTCGGTCCTGCTGGCTTGATAGGAACACTTGGACCACTCAGTATGGTAAAAGCAGGAGTGCGTTCCTGCAACTTCGCCTTAGCGTTTTCTAACTGAGCAACAAGTGTCTGATATGTAGTATATTTTAACTGCATTGCGTTTTCCAACCTGTCACGCTTAGAGTTTACACTTTGCAATATAGACTCCTGGTTAGAATCACAAAAACGAGCATAGTCATTAATAGCATGCTGATACTCTACATAAGCGCTATCTGCCAACTCCTTATAATGCATCACATCAGCATTCGCCTTCTTTGTTCTATACAATATTATAGCATTCTGCAACTGCCTACACACGCTATCAGCCAATGCTGCACACACCAGTTTATCCTGATCTGTTACAGATATTGTTATAACATCCGTCTTTTTATCCACCTCGCACCTTATATAGCTTCTCGCAGCTTCAAACAAATCATTATCATCCTTTGACAAGCTAAAAGGATTCAGTTCCGTAGCCTTCAGGTTTTGAGCTGTATGCTTATCTCCAAATGCCTTTGAAACAGATTTTGCAAGCATAATGAAAGGCAACTTCAGGACATTCACTTTCCGATGTTTCTTCAGATAAGTATAGTAATCAGTCTTTATCTTCCCATCAAACGTAGTCACCTTTACCGGCATAATGCGGGCAATAAACTCATTAGACCCCATCAAATCCGGATAAAGAGAAGGATAAAGAGCATCGACAGTAGTACCACTTCCAAGTTTCAATCCAAACGAAGAGGCTATCCCTGCCAGACTACTGGTACTCTCGCCATTAGCCTCAGGCGCCAAACTTGTCTTTGCTATATAGAAACGCGGCTGCGGGTAAATCCAAATAACTGAGAGAACAAATGTTATCACCCAAACCTTTATAAACAAAAAACGTTTAGTCCACAACTTATGCTTTACCTCAGAAAAACTTATTCTCTTCTCACTTTTCTTTTCCTCTGTCATATCCATCTATCACTATATTTGCTTTAAGGATTGTTGTTTTCCGTCCGGAGTCACCACCTACTTCCCGAACGACATTACTTTTACTCAAAATAGAAGGAGAGGACGAACATCTTGCTCTTTACCCTGTCCACACTGGCGGCGTAAGGCATTGTCTCTGCCTCACGCATAGTCTTCTGGTGCTCCGTCGAAAGGGCATTGGTCAGTCCTATCATGAATTTCAGTTCCGGTCGTAGTTTGAAGAAGGGCAGATAGAAGTCACACCCCATACCTACGCTGAAGAACACGTCATAGTTCTTCAACTGTACATAATCACTTTTCTTTGATGACAGGTTCAACACAGGAGTCAGTCCCGCCATCACGTACGGTCTGTGGTTGTTAAACCTCTTTGAGGCGAAGATGATGTCACAGTCCGCACCTACATAGACGGTTTTCAACGACTGCCGTTCCTCTACCTTATAGCCAGACTCTGCCGATTGCCTGATATTATTGAATACCAGCTGCCTCGTGCCGAAATACAGCTGCGGGGCAACACGAAACGCGAAGAACTCGTTTATTCTTGCCTCCGCCGTAACACCCACATTAAACCCAGGGTCCCAGTTTGCCTGATCTACTGTAACCATGGACGGCATCTGCGTTTCATCCTTCAACGTCAGAATCTGGTCACCCACCTGACGCATCTTCATGTCCATCATATTAGTGCCCACGACAATACCGAAATGCAGTGGACGCAAGTCTGTGTACGGACGGTTCTGCACCGTACGCTCCTGGGCTACGACGGCCGACGGCAGCAGCATACACATTATGATATATATATATATACGCAGGTTCTTCATCTTGCTTTATACATTATAAACGGCATTATTATAAAAAAATTGCTCACTAACAAGGCAAAAACTGTCTTTTTTCTCAAAATATCTTTTTTTTGAAAAAAAAACTACCTAAAATTAGGTAGTATAAAATCTTTTTCCTATCTTTGCAACAAGAAAAGAGGGGGGGGAAGATACCTAAAATTGACTAATGGTCAGATAACATTAACACAAAAACATTATAAACTTAAAAGAAAGGAAACATTATGGCTTACGTAATTAGTGATGATTGCATTGCATGTGGAACATGTATCAGCGAGTGCCCAGTAGAGGCTATCTCTGAGGGTGATATCTACAAGATTGACGCAGACGCATGCACAGAGTGCGGCACATGCGCAAGCGTTTGTCCTAACGAGGCTATCAGCCTTCCATAATAGGAATACGCAGTCAACTATTTTAGACAAACCAAAACAAAATAAGGTGAGTATCATCGTGATACTCACCTTATTCTTTTATCGTCATATCCGCATTATATTACAACGGCATGTTACCGTGCTTCTTCGGCGGATTGCTCTGGTTCTTGTTGCGTGACATCTCCAGTGCCTGTATGAGGCGTATACGGGTGTCACATGGTGATATAATCTCATCTATATATCCCAGTCTTGCTGCCGGCAACGGATTAGCGAACTTCTCCCTGTACTCACGTGTACGCTCAGCCCTCTCCTCTGGTGTAGCCTTACGGTAAAGGATGTTGCAAGCACCTTCAGCTCCCATCACAGCAATCTCCGCTGTAGGATAAGCAAGGTTGACATCAGCACCAATACACTTAGAGTTCATCACGATGTAAGCACCACCGTATGCCTTACGTGTTATCAGCGTAACCTTTGGCACAGTAGCCTCAGCAAAAGCATATACTATCTTGGCGCCATGGCGTATGATGCCGTTATGCTCCTGCTTCACGCCAGGAAGGAATCCCGGTACGTCCTCCACTGCTACCAACGGAATGTTGAAGCAGTCACAGAAACGTATGAAGCGCGCAGCCTTGTCAGACGCATCAATATCAAGCGCACCGGCAAGATAGTTTGGCTGGTTAGCCACGAAGCCCACCGTGCGTCCAGCCATACGACCGAAGCCTACCACGATGTTCTTAGCCCACTCAGGCTGTACCTCAAAGAAATACTGCTGGTCGCAGATAGGCTCTATGATGTCATGTATGTCATAAGGCACGTTAGGATCTACCGGCACTACATTGTCGAGTTCGTGACATACACGGTTTACCTCGTCTGTGACAGGCAACACCGGTGCATCCTCCATGTTATTTGAAGGAATGAAGCCTATCAACTCGCGTATGGTCATCAGCGTCTCCTCGTCATCATCACAGATAAAGTGGCTCACACCGCTCACTGAGTTATGTGTCATGGCACCGCCCAGCGTTTCCTTGTCCACATCCTCGTTGGTCACAGCCTTCACCACGTCAGGTCCGGTTACGAACATCTGGCTCTGCTCCTTCACCATCAGGATGAAGTCTGTCAGTGCCGGAGAATAGCATGAACCACCGGCACAAGGGCCCATGATAGCGCTAATCTGCGGAATCACACCGCTCGCCATCACGTTGCGACGGAAGATATGCGCGAAGCCTGTGAGTGACTCCACGCCCTCTTGTATACGTGCGCCACCAGAGTCATTAAGACCTATGATAGGAGCGCCGTTCTTCAGTGCCAAGTCCTGTATCTTCGCTATCTTCTGTGCATTAGCCGCACTCAGCGAACCTCCAAGCACACTGAAGTCAAAGGCATATACGAATACCACCCTGCCGTCTATCTTTCCATAGCCTGAGATGACGCCGTCACCCTCAAACTGTTTCTTCTCCATACCGAAGTCGGTGCAACGGTGCACCACATGTTTGTCCATCTCAACAAACGTGCCTGCGTCAAGCAGTGTCTCTATTCTCTCTCTTGCTGTCAGTTTATTTGCCATTGCTGTACTTTGTACAAAGTTATAAGTTATGGATTACTCTCCTAATTTCAATTTGATAAGAACCTGCTCTGCAGCCACGGTGTCGCCGTCAGCCACCAGCACGTCAGCCACCTTGCAGTCAGCCGTAACCTTGTAGTTAGACTGCATCTTCATAGCCTCCATAGTGAAGAGTGTGTCACCGGCCTTAAACTCATCTCCCGGCTTGCAGTACATCTTCACTATCTTACATGGCATAGGTGCCTTGATGACGTCAGCCTGCACACTGCCGCCCTTGTGCTTACGCATCTTCATATACTTGGCCTGAGAGTCAAGCATATCTATCTGATACGTAGAGTAGTTCAGGTTCACGCTATAATGCTTACGGCCCTCACCGCGCACGAACTCTGCATTATAAGAGTTGCCGTTATACAGCAATGAGCATGTACCGTTCTGCAGCATCACCACATCCAGGTCATACACCTTGCCGTCTATATCTATGCTTACCTTGTTACCCTCCTTATTTATGAGGGTTACATCCAAAGTCTTATCTCCTACTTGTATTTCCATTTCGTCGTCTGGTCGTTTGGTTATAATTTGCCACCTACACTCTCAATACACCCTTCTGCAGTCCGAAGGCACGCCAGCGGCTCAGTGCGCCGTTTGGCTTATGGTCTGCATCAGGCTGTACCCCGGCGTTCTCCTCCATATTCATCAGATAGTCCATGTATGCGGCAATCACCGCCATAGGCTCAGAGTCATTTTTGAAGCCTGAGCGTGAGCGCAGGCGCTCCTCGTTGCGCTCTATGAAGTAAGTGTTATAGTCACCGTTCTTAAAGTCTGGCGCATCAATGATGCGACGCAGATAACGTATGTTTGTAGTCAGACCCGTTATCTTATACTCATACAGCACACGGCGCATACGCTCTATGGCATACTCGCGCGTTGTGGCCCATACTATGAGCTTACCTATCATAGGGTCATAGTGCACAGGTATCTCATATCCCTCATATACATACGAGTCTATGCGTGTGCCTATGCCGTGAGGCTCCTGCAACTGGCATATCATACCTGGCGACGGCATGAAGTTGTGCTCAGTATCCTCGGCACATATACGGCACTCTATGGCATGGCCATACTGTGACAGATCCTCCTGCTTGTAGCGCAGAGGCTCACCGTTGGCTATGCGTATCTGCTCCTTTACCAGGTCCACGCCTACCACCTCCTCAGTGATAGGGTGCTCCACCTGCAAACGGGTATTCATCTCAAGGAAGTAGAAGTGATGATACTTGTCCACCAGGAACTCTATGGTACCGGCACCTACATAGCCCACAGCCTTGGCAGCGGCCACAGCCTTTGAGCCCATCTCATGCCTCAGCTCGTCGTCAATAAACGGCGACGGGGTCTCCTCCACAATCTTCTGGTGGCGGCGCTGCACGCTGCACTCACGGTCATAGAGATGCACCACGTTGCCAAACGTGTCGCCAAGTATCTGAAACTCTATATGGTGTGGTTCCTCCACAAACTTCTCTATATATACAGTGTCATCGCCGAAGCCCGACATTGCTTCGCTCTTTGCAGCGTTATACATCTCCACTACATCCTCTTCACGAGTAATGAGACGCATACCCTTACCGCCGCCGCCCATCGACGCTTTCAGCATAACAGGAAATCCTATCTCCTTGGCAACCTTCACTGCCTCTTCTGCCGACTGCAGCGGCTGCTCTGTTCCAGGCACCACTGGCACCCCAGCCTCTATCATCTTCTTTCGGGCGCTAATCTTATCACCCATCTCCTCCATCGTCTCAGGACGCGGACCAATGAAGATAAAGCCTTCCTGCGTACAACGACGCGCAAACTCCGCATTCTCTGACAGGAAGCCGTACCCCGGGTGTATGGCATCAACATTATGCTTGTGCGCTGCCTCTATAATGTGGTCTATATTTAGATAGCTGTCAATGCTCGCCGCTCCGCCTATGCACTCCGCCTCATCGGCAAACAACACATGGCGCGACAGACGATCGGCCGTACTGTAAACCGCCACCGAACGGATACCCATCTCATAACAACTGCGCATAACGCGGATGGCTATCTCACCACGGTTGGCTACCAGAATTTTTCTGATCATTTCGTTTCTTCTAAGATAATTGTTAAAACTTCAAATTGCAAAGTTACTACTTTTTTCCGAACTGGCAAAACAAAATTCGGTTTTTATATCTCGCCGTGTTTTCTCTGTTTGAAAAAAAACTGTAACTTTGCAAACTGTAAAATTTATCATCTCTATCACCGATGAACAAGAGAATTCTCAAACTGGCGCTGCCATCCATAATATCTAACATCACTGTTCCCCTGTTGGGACTGGTTGACGTAACCATCACCGGCCACATGGGCGAGCCTCGCTACATGGCAGCCATAGCCGTAGGTTCCATGTTGTTCAACATTGCCTACTGGATGTTCTCATTCCTGCGCTTCGGCACTGGCGGCATGACGGCCCAGCTCTACGGCGCCGACGGCGAGGTGGGCCACACCTTGGTGCGTTCCTCTGCCACAGCCCTCATGGTGGCAGTCTCCATGCTATTGTTGCAAGTGCCGCTCTTTCGCCTCGCCATGTGGTTCATAGCCCCTGAGCCCGGCATCATCAGTACCATCCACTCCTATTATAATATATGCGTGTGGGGCACGGTGCCATCACTGCTGCTATATGTATTCACCGGGTGGTTCGTAGGTATGCAGAACACGCGTCTGCCTATGCTCATATCCATCATACAGAATATTGTCAACATCGGCTTGTCATGCTTCTTCGTCTATGCCCTCGGCATGAAGATTGAAGGCGTGGCACTGGGCACCCTCATAGCGCAGTGGAGCGGTGCACTGATAGCCTGTGCCGTCATAGCCACGAAGTACAGGGACGTGCTGCGGCGCACCGACATCATCCATTGCCTCAGGCACAAGGTGCCGCTACAAGGAGCCGGCAACGTAAACATCACCATATTCATACGCACACTGTTCCTCATAGCCGTGAACCTCTACTTCATCGAGGCCGGTGCAAAGGGCGGCAGCGTGATACTGGCTGTCAACTCCGTACTGATGCAGATGTTCATTCTCTACACCTACGTAATGGACGGCTTCGCCTTTGCCGCCGAGGCTCTCTGCGGCCGTTACCATGGCGCCGCCGACAAGCAGAACTTCTCCACCGCCCTGCGTGGTGTGTGGCTGTGGTCTGCCATGCTCACGCTGGCCTACACCTTGGTATATGCCATAGGCGGCGAGGCCTTCATGCGCCTGCTTACTGATGACGCTGCAGTGCGCTCGGCTGCCATCGACTACCTGCCATGGGCCGTTGCCATCCCCGTATGCGGAGTGGCAGCCTTCGTATGGGACGGCGTGTTCGTGGGCATCACCCAAACCATGGGAATGCTATGGGGAACGATGGGCGGCGCCATCGCTTTCTTCCTCATATACTTCCTCCTCTACCCCACCCTGCACAACCACTCCCTGTGGCTGGCGTTCAATGCCTACCTGCTCTTCCGGGGCATAGTACAGAGCGTAATATATATCCTAAAATCCTAAAATCCGTAGACAAAACGAACTACATAGAATAGGACATTTTTGTCATTGCTTGATTAAAATCATGTCAACAAAAAAACTCAATCTAGAAGAGAAAGAGGGGTAAAAAACGGAAAAAAGATGTGAAAAACGATGATTTCACACCCTCTTTTTCGTGAAAGCATAGCTTTTACCATGAGAAAGCATAGCTTTCAGGACGTCATTCGATAGCTTTTACACCATGAAAGCATAGCTTTTAGAGGGCGAAAACTACCGTTTTTTTATGCCTTCTTACAATCTACAACTGATTATCAATGAGTTACAACCCTCCGTAGATTTCGCTGTAGCAAACCAGCGGGAAATTATTTTGAAATATCGCAAGCATGAGGCGTTAACGGAAGGACCCGGATAGGACATTTTAGCGATTTGGGTAAAAATGGAACTGCGTATGAGGAAGGTCCTCATACGCAGTTTTTGTATCAAACATGAAGGTTTGTATATTATTCCCGGGGTTCGCTGACGCTCCGCCCGGCAGTGCTGGTCTTACTTCATGAGTTTCTTGCCATTCTGTATTACGATACCCTTGTAGGTGTCGCTTACCTGCTGACCAGCCAGATTGTATGCAGCAGAGGCCTTAGCCTGTGCGGCAGCCTGAACGCTGTCTATAGCATCAGCACCGATTACTACTGTAGCAGCCTGCTTGCTCAGTCCGCCCATCTCGTTGGCACTGTAGATAGTGTAGGTGCCATCCTCCGTAACGGTGTATGAGGTCTCTGTGATGTCGGCTACATACTCACCGTCCTTGAAGATGACGTAAGCGCGCACCTGACTGTCGTCTGCCCATGAGATGGTCTTGCCGTCAACACTTGCCACCGGAGCATCTGTCAGCGTGGTATAGTCGGTAGGCAGCCATCCGTCGGTACCTGAGAGCACGTTCATGATGGTGAACTTCTTAGCTTCGTCGGCAGAAATCACCGGGTCGTATTTGTTGGTGCTGGTAGAAGAGTTGCCACGCACACCGAGGAGGACTATCAAGTTGCCGTTCTTGTCAACAGAGCCATACTCATAGAAGTGTGTAGGCAGATTGCCCATGCCAGCATAGCCATTGTCTGAAGGCTGTATGTTCATCTTGGTGAAGAGGTAGTAAGTGCGTGGCTCGTTCTGCCATGGACGGCTCAGGTTATAGTCACCCTTGTCGGCCATTAATGCGCCGTTGCCTGCCTCGGCACGGTCGATGGTACAGTGGCTGAACACATAGCCCCACTTAGTAGTGCTTGTGGTGGCTGGTGCTGATATCACACTGCCCTTGCCCTCCATCACAAGTTCACACTGGTCAAAGAAATGGTCACCGCCGCCACAGATATAGTCAACGGTACCCTGTATGCGGCACTGGTCATAGTAAGAACGCTCGCCTGTGACGTGAGTATCTTGCTGTGACTGCATCTGCACATTCTTGAACACCGACTTGTTGCCACCGTAGATAGCCACGCCAACGCCAACGCGCTTATCTGCGCGGAAGTCGAGGTCGTTACGCACGGTGAGGTCTTGCAGGTAGAAGCCCTCGCGGTCGCGTATGTTCAGGATAGGATTAGAGATTCCTGTACGTGTGCCGTGGAGCACTACGCCGTCGCGGCTCTGACCTATAAGGCTCACGTTACCACGGTTGATGCGCTGCTCTTTGTCAACACCGAAGTCGTAGTCGCCGTTCTTCAGGAAGATGGTGACACGGTCCAGTGTCTTGTCAGTGCTGTTGCCCAGTGAACTGATTACCTCACTGAACTCCTTAGCAGAGCCTACCACGTAGTCATATACCTTCTTGGCTACAGGTGCCTGGGCAGCAACGGTGAAGTTGACGGTGATGTCCTCGGTGGTCTTGTTGCCGAAGAGGTCCTCAGCCTTGCCGGCAGGGATGGTGAAGGTATAGTTCTTGTCATAGTCAAGGTTGGCTATACCGAAATTCAGAGTCTGGCCGTAGTCGGCGTGTATCTCCTCACCATTGAAGGTAACGTCGGCAGATGACATCTCACGGTCAAATTTGACTGATACCATAGCGTGGTTGTTTACCACAGTCGCGTTCTTGGTCATGACACTCGGAGTGGTGCCAGGATTGGTCTTCTCTATCACAAGCTCAAACCAAGCGTAAGGCTGTCCGCCACCTGTGATGGTGAAGGCTATAGGCTCACCAGCCTTGTGGTTCTCCACCACTACGGTAAGGTTGTCCTTGTTGCCCTTCACGTAGCCGTGGTTGGTAGGTACGTGGAAGGTGGCACCGTCAGACGAGATGGCTGTGAGGCCCTCGCCGTCATTGTAGTTTGCACCCATCTGAGCCAGGGTGAAGGTCTTAACTACCACTCCGCCCGGAACCTCAATAAGGTTGTTGGCAGCGTTGAACTTGAACTGTGTGCCACCCCATCCGTCAAGACTTGTGGTGCGCAGAGTGTAGAGTCCGTCAGTCCATCCGTCAGTCCACTGTCCCTCGGCTACGTATGCAGCCTTGCCGTCAGTGGTGTACTTAATGGTGTAGTCCACGTCATTAGCAGTGCGGTCGTAAGTATATATACCACCTACGTTGAGAGTAAAGGTGCGCTCAGCAGTCGTGATGGTGTAAGTAGCATTGTTACCTGTGCGGCTTGATGTCACTGTAGCAGTAGAACCATCAACTGCCTTTGCTGCGACTACAGGCACAGCGGTGTAGATATTGGTAGAAAGTGTAGCCTCAGCATCATCGTTAATATCTGCCAGCAGTTCTTCACTAACTTCATAGCCATCGATTGTCAGGCTTGTCAATGTAACCACGTCAAGGTGGAACAAGCGCAGGGTGTAAGAGCTCTTCAGTGCTGCCGCACCCTCGGTAGCTGTAACGTTCAGCGTTACTACGGTAGCCTTGTTGGCATCCGGTGTAGCGAGAGTGAATGTGCCGTCACCGTTGTCTGTAACAGCTACTGCTGTCTCCGTACCCTCCTCAACGGCAGTAGCCGTTACGGCTGCATTAGAAGAAGTCACCTTGATGGTGGTAGTAGCCTGAGTGTATGTCTTTGGCAGTATACACTCATAGTCATTGGCAGTAGCAGCTTTAACGGTCTGTCCTTCGATGGCAACGTCGCTGATGTAAGCCTCGTTTACGCTCAGCACGCCTGTGAGATATACGTCGTCAAGGTTAAACTGGTTGTCTGAGTTCACGTTGTCGCGTGCGCCCTTCCAATTCTTGGCTGGGAATATACGGATGTAACCGTTCTTGCCGCTGAATGCTGCAGGAATTTCAATCTCTGTAGTCTTCCAGTTGTTGTAGCTGGTACCGGTGAGATATTCGTCGCCTACAAGTGTCCAAGTGGTCTTGTCGGTAGAGTAAGCCACTGCATAGTATTGTGATGAACTTGCGTGTCCGGCAGCCTTTACCTGAAGTTTCAGGTTGCGGAAGTTTGTCGCATCAACAGCAATCTCAAAGTAGTTGTATGGGTTCTGATAGCTGTATGTCTGTGCATTAGGGAACTCGATAGTGCTTGTGCCGTAAGCCACAGAGGCAGCAGCAGTCTCAGGTGTCGGCACAGGTGATGTGAGGTGCAGCGCGGCACCGTCGCAGTTTATTGCGTTCACCTCATGGTAAGCGCCCTTAGAGTCTTGTGAGGCAACCTCTCCGCTGCCTGTCAGACGGTGAGGAGTCAGCGTAGTAGTGGTGAGTACACCATCATTAGGCAACAGTGCCACATCGTTGAAGTTCACGTTGCCGTTGCCTGTGATGGCAGTAGCGTTAGGCGTACCTACGCCGCCAGCGATGTCATAACCATAGTTGAATGACCAGTAAGCAATAGTCTTAGGCTCTGCAGGAGTTTCCGGCTCCTCTGGAGTGGTGCCGCCTGTATTTGCATTTGAATCTACATAATATACCTTAAACCATACATCCTCTTGGTTGTAGCCTGAGAACACTACCTTAATGCTCTTTGTGGCAGGAGCCGCACTGAAGTCAAGTGTAGCAAACAGTGGGGCTGTAGCATCTGCAAATATCGGATAAGTCATAGAACTCTGTATCGTTGCATTATCCTTTACGTTCTGCCCCTTTGCTTCTGTAAAGAAGTTCTCTTCGTCCTTGTCAACAGTATAGAGATAACAGAAATTGCCGCTGTCAGACTGTGACAGACCGCCAATCTCGAGTTTTACCACCTTTAATCCTTCAGGCACGTTGATAGTACCTGGGTCGTTATTCTTAAAGTTTATACCGTCAGTATAGCTTATTTCGTTGTAAGTGAAATTACATGGAGTGCGACTTACATCGCGGTTGTTCATTGTAAGTGTAAAACCTGCAGCATCAGTAAACTGATACAGGTCGTTGGTAGAATGTTCCTTGTCGAAGTTCTCACCATGCAGGTATGCCACAGATGGGTCCACAGCAAGAGCAGTAAAGGTGATATCCTTCAGATTTGTAGTAAAGTTTTCATAGTTCAGACCTTGGTGGAACGTAAGTGTCAGGGTGTAGTTGCCTGCCGGCAGCACGTCAGTATTTGCCAGTGAAGTGTTGTGGCCAGCCTCCTTGAAAGCCCAGTCGCCACCATTCTCACCCGTGCACACCACGTTAGCAGTCTGGTTATAGACTGTGTTACCGCTTAAGTCAGTGATAAGAAAATCGATAGTTACCGGTTCGCACGGAGTAGCCGTGTCAAAGCTGATAGAATAGGCAGAAGCCTGTTCGCTGGTGAGGGCAAACGACACCACGTCGCCGTTACCAATCCAGTTGAAGCAGTTCGAGTCGTCGCACGATGGAGTGCTGCTCCACGAACAGTTCTTCGTGATTACTGCCTGCTGTCCGTCAAGCACACCAGGAATGGTAGTGCCGGCAGCAAATGTCACGACAGACATAAGCAGCAAAACAAAGAAAGAAAAAAGTTTTTTCATTTGTGTAATACGTTTAAGTTATATATAAAAAAAGATAATTTCGTGCTTGATATTTGTTTCGGTCGATGCAAAATTAAAAATATTTCATAGCGAAACAGAGTAAAAAAAAGCCACTTAAGGGTAAAAAAACTCCCAACCGCCGATAAAATGCAGTTTGTAAAATCCTGACAATTACGCAATGGAATAAAATTACCCCTTTGATTTTTTATTTCCCCCCCCACTGTCCAGCCAGTGAAAGTTTACAGGCAAATTACAATAATCAAGAGTGACATGAAAGTTACGGGGGCGCCACATTAGAATTAAAAGGAAAGATTAGAGGGTAAAAGGAGGCTAATACAAAAAAGAAAGCACCAGATTCGTAAGAACCCGATGCTTTCTTTTCTAATATCTATTTATAAAAGTGTACACCTATTATATATAGGTATATATATTACTCCTGTGCGAGCTTGGCACGGATGGCCTTTGTCTCCTCCTCATAGCCCGGCTTCTCAAGCAGGGCGAACATATTCTTCTTGTATGCCTCTACGCCAGGCTGGTTGAAGGCATTGACACCGAGGATGTTGCCAGAGATACCGCAACCCAGCTCAAAGAAATAAATGAGCTGACCGTAGTTGTAGGCGTCGAGCTTCTCAATAGAGATGAGAATGTTTGGCACACCACCGTCAACGTGAGCAAGGCGGGTACCGAGCTCAGCGTTCTTGTTCACCTCGTCGATGCGCTTGCCAGCGAGGAAGTTCAAGCCGTCAAGGTTCTCCTTGTCCTCTGGGAACAGCAACTTGTTGTCTGGATTCTCAACAGAGATGCATGTCTCAAAGATGGTGCGCTCGCCGTCCTGAATCCACTGACCCATAGAGTGCAGGTCAGTAGTGAAGTCGCATGATGCAGGGAAGATGCCCTTGCCGTCCTTACCCTCAGACTCGCCGTAGAGCTGCTTCCACCACTCTGCATAGTAGTGCAGCTTAGGCTGGTAGTTGATGAGTATCTCTATCTTCTTGCCGTTCTGGTAGAGGGCATTTCGCGTTGCAGCATAGATAGCTGCAGGGTTCTGCTCGAAAGGTACGTCAACGGCGCACTCCTTCTCCATAGCCTGTGCACCAGCCACGAGAGCGTCGATGTCGATGCCTGCGCAAGCGATAGGCAGCAGACCTACCGGTGTGAGCACAGAGAAACGGCCACCCACATTATCAGGAATGATGAATGAACGGTAGCCCTCCTTGTCAGCGCAAGTGCGGGCAGCACCCTTCTTGGCATCGGTCACAGCCACGATAAGGCTCTTAGCCTTCTCCTTGCCTACCTGTGCCTCCAGCTGAGTCTTGAGCAGACGGAAGGTGAGAGCGGTCTCGGTGGTAGTACCAGACTTAGAGATATTGATGATAGCGAAGGTCTTGCCCTTGAGGTATGATGTAAGCTCAAAGAGGTAATCCTCACCGATGTTGTTACCGGCAAAGACCACAGCAGGAGTCTTGGCATCCTTAACCAGCCACTGGAAGCTGTTAGAGAGGCCCTCTATGACACACTTTGCACCGAGGTATGAACCGCCGATGCCTGCCACTACTATAACCTCTGCCTGACTGCGCAGATCAGCAGCCACAGCCTTTACCTCTGCGAGGAACTCCGGGGTGATGGATGAAGGCAGGTGGAGCCAGCCCAGGAAGTCGTTACCCGGCACAGTGCCGTCCTCAAGTCCCTTACGTGCAGCCATTGCCTTGTCCTTAAGCGCCATCACGGCTCCTGCGGGAAGGAACTGCTGCGCCTTTGTAATGTCAAGTGATATACTTTTCATCTTTATGATTATATTGTTAATTAGTTATTTTTTCCACCACAAAAGTACTAAGTTTTTTTGAGATAGCAAAACTTTTTCACATTATATATATATAAAGTTTCGCATGTGCTCCACTTCTTAGGTGACAAGGTTTCAGGTCATAAGGTCTTAAGGTGAGATATGTATATCAAAGCACAGACTACAGCATATCTCACCTTTAACCTTACGACCTAATGACCTAATAACCTAATATTAAAAAACAGGCACTGACAATAAAGCCAGTGCCTGTTATTATCGTTGAACACGATATAGGTAAAAAGATGTTGCTTACTTCTTGATGTTGCCGTAACGCTGCTGGAAGCGATCCACGCGACCTGCGGTATCGACAAGCTTGCTCTTACCTGTGTAGAATGGGTGAGAAGTGTTAGAGATTTCTATCTTTACTACAGGATAGGTCTCGCCCTCGAATTCTACTGTGTCGTTAGTCTTACATGTTGACTTTGAAAGGAACATGTCGCCGTTTGACATGTCTTTGAAAACCACTGCACGGTAGTTTTCTGGATGAAGGTCTTTTTTCATTGTTGTCTTGTTTTTATGCCGCCGCAAATAGGCGGTTCTTATTAATTACTTCTTTTTGCGGTGCAAAGGTATGACTTTTTATTTATATATGCAAGGTTTTTCACGTTTTTTTACCTTTACACTGAATTTTTGTTAACATCAACAGAAAAAAAAGAAAAAAAGAATTACCTTTGAATTGATAAACATTCAGTACTAATTAATACATTATTTAAAACATGAAAAAAACATTATTAGCAGCTGTAATGGCAGTATTCGCAATGACTGCATCAGCACAGGTTTACGTTGGTGGTCAGATTGGTTTCACCAGCAGCAGTGTTAATGCCGATATCGAAGGAACAAACAGCATCAGCGGCACTTCTTTCAAGATTTTGCCTGAGGTTGGTTACAAGATCAACGATAAGTGGGCTGTAGGTATCCAGGTTGGTTACTCACAGGGTATCAGCGCTTTCGGTACATTCGACGTTAATGACTTCAATTCTCTTGCGAAGAACGTAGGCAGCGCAGCACTTGACGTTCTCGGCAGCAGCAGCGAGTTCGTTGATGGTTCTGACATGAAGGCTCCTAACGTTAAGCTGAACGCTTTCCGTGTTGCTCCTTATGTACGCTACACATTCCTGAAGGCTGGTAACTTCGACTTCTTCCTTGAGGGTGGCATCGCTTACACTAACATCAAGGCTAAGAACGCGTCTAAGTTGTCTAGCCGTCTTCCTGATGACCCATCAATCAACGCTTTCGAGATTGCTGTTCGTCCAGGTATCACATTCAACATCAACCAGCACGCTCAGGTTGTAGCTAAGATCGGTGCTCTGGGTTACCAGAACGCAAAGCTTGACATGGGTATGGGCTTCAAGCCATCTCTCAACCGTTTCGGTCTTGAGGTTGACGGCGACGACCTGTCACTCGGTTTCAACTACCAGTTCTAAAAAAGAATTTGACTTAGTTTAATTATTTGTTTATCACTATAGGTATGGAGCATAGGATATGCTCTATACCTATTTTTCTTTAAGACTTATGCATATAACCAGATTTTTACTTCCTGCTATGGCATGCCTGATGATGATGACGGCATGCACAAACGAAGATAGCGCCGAGGCATGGAAATGGCCGGGAGCTGACTATCCTAACCCGGAAAGAGAAGAGGGGGCGAAACGCATAATGCTGGTATCTGACATCCACGTTATGGCAAAGGAACTGCTAATATCAAGGGGCGATGCCTACAACAACTATACAAAAAGGGACCCTAAACTGTTGGAGTACAGCGAGGAGGTGCTGCAGACACTGGTGGACAGGGCTCTGGAGGCAAGGCCCGACCTGCTTATAATACCGGGAGACCTGACAAAGGACGGCGAGTTGCTGAGCCACCAAAAGGTGGCAAGCCTGCTGGCTCCGCTGCATAACGAGGGAATACCCGTGGTGGTGGTGCCGGGAAACCACGACATAGAGAATCCTAACGGCAAGTACTTTGACGGCAGCGAGACATCACCGGCTGAGCGCACCTCGCCTGAGACGTTCACCTCTATTTACCGTAACTACGGCTATGGCAGTGCCATTGAGCGCGATGCAACATCTCTGTCTTACGTCACCGAACCGTTAGAGGGGCTGGTATTACTATGCATAGACACCAACAGGTATGACGAGAACAAGTATAAGGAGAAGGGTGACGATTGCGACAAGAACCAGACAGCCGGGCGCATACGCCAGAGTACACTGGATTGGTTGTGCGAGCAAGCTGACAAGGCTCACGAGGAAGGCAAACAGGTGGTAGTGGTGCAACACCACAACATGGTGCCACATCACGATGCCGAGCCAACAGTACAGGAGAACTACCTGATAGAGAACTACAAGGAGGTGGCTGAGAAGCTGATGGCTCACGGCATACACCTCGCAATGACGGGACACCTGCACCTGCACGACGTGGTGCAGTTGCACATGAGATACGGCGAGAAAGCCGACAGTCTGGTGGACATAGCAACAGGCTCTACCGTAGCATACCCCAATGCCTACAGGATGATAACGGCAAGCAACAACTTCACTAAGTGGAGAACAGAGACGGAGTATGTGACACGCACGGAGAGCACCGACAACATACAACAAAAGAGCAAGCAACTGCTGAATGACAATATGTTCGGCGGACTGGAAGAATCTGTATACGAGGTATGGGACAGAGTGGAAAGTTATCGCGGAATGTTGTCAAAATACAATCTGCCACCTGAGTTGCTGCCCGACAATGCACAAGAACTGATAGCACTGATGGAGAAGTATATCGGCGATGAGCTTATGGAGGCTTACCTCATACACAGCGAGGGCAACGAGGGGAAGAACCCACGTTCCGCAGAGCTGCTGAAAGAACTGAGAAGCGGGACACTGGAGATGTTGCGCCAGCGACTGTCTGACATAGGTTTGACAGAGAAGGCTGCCGACTCTAAGATGTTCTTGCTGACAAAGGCGTATGACATGTACCTGGAGCCTATACTGAAGGGCTTCCTCTCTGACATCAACCAGGCCGATGAAAACGAGCTGAGCAGTGTCACCGATGACCTGAACCCTACACTTTTGTTGCCACACTGACGGACATCAGGAAACATTACTTTATACTCTTTGAAACAATTAAGGGACTGGAAACTACAAAAAAGTTATAACTTTGCCGTAGTGAAAGTAAACTAAGCTAATCAATATGAAAAAGTATTTCCTATCCCTGTTACTCGTAACCTTAGCAACGGCAGACATCAATGCCGAATACACACAGACCACGAAAGGCATAACCGTTAAAGTTAATAACGGCACTACGGCAGTGAGGGGCTTTGAAACGGCTCCTAAACTGGTGCGTCTTGAGGTGATTGACGCCAACATCATACATGTGTCTGCCACGGCAGAGGAGAACTTTGCTGACCGCCCCAGCCTTATAGTAACGCCGCAGAAGGCTTACACCGATTATAAGGTAAAGGAGGACAAGGGGATGGTGACCATCACTACACCGGCTATCAACGCCCATGTGCTGAAGGCCACGGGTGAGGTATGGTTTACCGACCATGAGGGTAAGGCTATAATAAAAGAGGTGCAGGGAGGCGGAAAAGGGTTCCGCCGCTACACTTGTACCCAGACACACGCTGACGGCAAACCTGAGACATACTACGGATGGAGCACACGCACGGTGTTTGAAAACCTGCACCAGGGCGAGGCTCTGTATGGATTGGGACAGCACCAGGCGGACGAGTGGAACTATAAGGGACGCAACGAGGAACTGTTTCAATATAACACCAAGGTGAGCATACCTTTTTTCGTCAGCTCTGAGGGCTACGGAGTGCTCTTCGACAATTATTCGCTGAGCCGTTTCGGCAATCCTGACGACTACTCACAGTTGGGCAGGGTATTCACGCTGAGGGACAAGAACGGCGTGGAGGGTGCCTTGACGGGAACGTACAGTGCTCCGCAACTGGAGACGCTGGTAAGACGTGAGGACAGCATATATTTTGAGAACCTGAAGTCTGCCAAGTTCCTGCCTAAGTATGACCTGGCAAAGGCTACGGTGATATACGAAGGTACCATCACGCCTAAGATGACCGGCGAATACCGTTTCTCTCATTACTACAGCGGATATCAAAAGATTTTTATTGACGGCAAGTCTGTATATACAGAGGACCTTACAGGCAGCGGAAGCGACGCACAGGAGATATGGCGCACTGCATGGAATCCTAATGCGCGTAAGTTTGCCGTGGCACTGAATGCCGGACAGGAGTATAAGATAAGAATTGAATGGAAGCCTGACGGCGGCGAGGCTTACTGCGGTCTGCGTGCATTAGAGCCGATAAGCGACGAGGAGCAACAGCGCATATCTATGTTTAGCGAGATGGCACAGCAGCTGGATTACTATGTGATAACTGCTGTCACAACGCCAAAGACAACGGAGACTCAGGCTGGAGGCAGCCCGGTGGACCAGGTGATAGCCGGCTACAGGAAACTGACAGGCAAGGCGCAGATAATGCCGGAGTGGCTGTTGGGCTACTGGCAGAGCCGCGAGAGATATAAGACTCAGGATGAGATTCTTGATGCTCTCAGGGGATTCAGGAAGAGACATCTGCCTATCGACAACATCGTTATGGACTGGAACTACTGGGTACCAGACTCATGGGGAGCATTTACCTTTGACCCTGAGCGCTTCTCTGACCCTAAGGCTATGATTGACTCCATACATGGCATGAACGGCAAGATTATGATATCATGCTGGCCAAAGTACTACCTTACAGTGGACAACTACAAGGAGTTGAACGACAAAGGGTATATCTACCAACAGAGCGTGAAGGACAGCCTGTATGACTGGTTAGGATATAAGTATGCCTTCTATGATGCGTATGACAAGGAGGCAAGGCGCATATTCTGGAGACAGTTGTATGAGAAACTGGGCACCATAGGTATGGATGCATGGTGGATGGATGCCTCGGAGCCTAACGTGAGGGACTGCACGGATATGGAGTATCGCAAACTGTTGTGCGGACCTACGGCTTACGGCTCAAGCGATGAGTATTTCAACGCTTACTCTATAGTGAACGCCGAGGCTATATATGACGGACAGCGTGCGTATGAGACTGCCATAGAGAAGCAGGGCATAGCCGCAGACGACAGCAGGAGACTGCAGGAGGCTACATCATGGAATGAGTATGGTTACAATAACTCTTTCTCACCTGAGAACAAGCGTGTGTTCCTGCTTACACGCAACGGTTTCGCATCGGAACAGCGCTATTCTACTGCCACATGGTCTGGAGATATAGGCACACGATGGGAGGACATGAAGGCGCAGATAACCGCTGGACTTAACTTCTCTATATCAGGAGTGCCTTACTGGAGTCAGGACATTGGCGGTTTCTCCGTAGAGAACAGGTATGCTCAGGCACAAAGTCTGTTTGACAAGGAGGGCATAGAGAATGACGACCTTAAGGAATGGCGTGAGCTTAACGTAAGGTGGCACGAGATGGGTATGTTCGCACCGATGTACAGGTCGCACGGACAGTTCCCATTGCGCGAGCCTTGGAACATAGCACCAGAGGGCCACAAGGCGTATGAAGCTATCAAGTCATGTCTGGAGTTGCGCTACAGGCTGATGCCATACATATACTCATTGGCTGCCGAGGTTCACTTTAATGACTATACCATAATGAGACCACTCGTCATGGATTTCAACAACGACCCTGAGGCTCTTAACGTGGCTTATCAGTTTATGTTCGGACCTGCAATTATGGTTAACCCCGTATATAAGTATGGAGAGCGCAGTCGCAAGGTATATATGCCGAAGGGACAGACATGGTATGACCTCTTCTCTGGCAACGTGGTGAGCAGTACTGGCGGCGAGACAAAGACTCTTGATGCTCCGTATGAGAACATACCTCTGCTCGTAAGGGCTGGCAGCATCATTCCTGTAGGACCAAAGATGGAATATACTCAGGAGAAGAAGGCTGACAACATCCGACTGTTTGTATATGAGGGTGCAGACGGAGAGTTCAACCTGTATGAGGACGAGGGCACTAATTATGGATATGAGGCTGGCAGATATGCCAACATACAGCTATGCTACGATGATGCAGCAAAGACGCTTACAATAGGCCAGCGCCGAGGTTCTTTCCCTGGCATGCTGACAAAGCGCACTTTCACCATAGTATATTGTTCAAAGAACAACGCGCAGAAGTTCAACCCTGATGCTAAAGGCATCACAGTGAAGTATAACGGCAAGGAGAAGGTCATTAAACTTAAATGACCTTCCCCTACCCTAACTCCGCACATCACAGCTAATAGCGGAAAACCACAAAGACAACCCACAACACCTATAACCACCCACAAGCCTATTAACCACCCATTAACCCCTTAACAGCACAACTAACCACCCAGCAAACCTATTCCACCCACTAAGTCATAACAGCACACTAACTACACAGCAAACCCACGCAACCAGCCACCATAACCCATTAACCACCCATCAAGCCCATCATCACACAGCAAACCCATTAACCAACCACCATACACCCACAAACAAAAAAGACAGTGAACATTTACATTCACTGTCTTTTTTATTTTATGTCTTTTCTAATCTTACTTCATTCCCAGCACTGCCTTAGCATTACCATTGTTTGGATCAAGTTCTACGAGCTTGGCAGCAACCTCCTTAGCCTTGTCCATATCATTAGTTGCATGAACATAGTATGCTATCAGAGTGTTATAGGCATCAACGAGCATCTTTGTCTCGCCACCAGAGCGGTCACTCTTTGCATAAAGGATATCACCAAGAGTAGCGAAGTGAGGACCAGCCAGCTTCAACTGCTCCATCTGAGGCAGAGCGAGAGAGAATGGCATACGTGCACGCTTCATTGCTACATAAGCAGCGTTATCAGGATACTTGTTGCCAAGAGACTCATACAAAGCGTCAGCCTTCTCGTATGCAGCCTTCTTTACGTCTGCAGTAGATTTCTCATCAGCGAGCTGGTCAACATAAAGCTGTGCGAGCATCTCATCGATAGAGAAAGAAGACTGTGGCTGAGCCTTGAGATACTTGTCAAGATACTGACCTGCCTTCTCATAGTCAGAGAGAGACTTATAGCAGTCAGAGATGCTCTTGTCTGCCTCCATACTTGTAGCAGCATCACAGTCCTTCACGCCCTGCAGATTCTGATAGGCAGCGATAGCCTCCTGATACTTTCCTGCAGACTTCAAAGCCTTTGCATAATAGGTATAGTCATATACTGATGCCTTGAGAGAGTCTGAAGCATTGAAAAGCTTGTCTGCTGCAAGAAGAGCATTGTCATAATCCTTCTTGTCAGTGTAGTTGAACATCATCAAACGGTTGAACGATGCATTACGAGGGAATTTATTGTGGCCCTCTGTCGCAACCTTGAGTGACTTGTCATAATCCTTCGAGAGGAAGAGGTTTGTCGCATAGTCTGAAATCTGATAGTCCTTCATCTCGCTGAGGTTAACCTTATCATAGTACTCTATGGCCTTTGACATCTTACCTGCACCAGAATAAATCTCTGCAGCGATAAGGTCAACAGGATAGTCAGGACGCTGAGCACGCAAATCCTCCAAAGTCTGAACAGCACCAGTAGGGTCTGTCTTACTCATTATCTGTGCATAGCGGCGATATCCGTCAGGATCCTTCGGATCAAAATAGATAGCCTGCTGGAACTGTGCAGCAGCTGTACCACCATCATCCTCACTGACAGCGATGTTGCCCAACAGCACAAACGGAGTAGCCGTAGCTGTGGCCTTCTTGTTAGACACAAGGTCTGCAGCCTGCTGTGCATACAACTTTGCATTAGCATAGTCCTTAACTGTCAAATATGCCTTGCCTATGCCAACAAGAGCATCCACATTCTTCTTATTCTGCTTAGCGATAGCTGCAACCTGCTTATTAGCGTCAGGTGCACCGCTCTTGATGATAGCTGCTACCTGCTGCTGTATTTCATCAGTCTGCTGAGCCATTGCTGGAGCTGATACAACTGTTACCAGGGCTCCAAGTATAATATTACGTACTTTCATAGTCATTTAAGTTTTTAGTTTGTGTTACCAGTTAATTAGTTTCTCTTTTTCCTTATTTATGTTCCTATTTGTTAGTATTCTTTGTCTATATGACGAAAACCCAAACACAAAGTTTAAGTTTCCGTCACAAAATTCTTTCATCCATCAAAAGCATTCTTCTATTCCGATAATTATCCTTCTGTGATAATTACTTATCAAGTTACACTCTATGATAATTACTCATCGGTTACATGCACACTACGGAACGTGATATTGCCGTATGCAGGAAGTAATCCCGACTTCAGTATCACCATCTGTCCTTCATTCTGCGAGATGATAAAATTCTTGAAACCTGTAGGCAGGCCGTGAGAGTTAGTATCATTCAGCAATATATAAAGTGTACGCGTAAATGGATAGCTGTCGTTATAGAAATAATACTGATACGGCTTATATGAGTTTGCCGGTGTTGCCACATCAAGCGTAGATATAGCCATAGGACGAATACCTCTCTTAAATGTCAGATTGGTAGAGTCACGCTTGTCATTAAGCCAGTTACTTCCAATGAGGCCGATAGCCTCCTTATGCTTCTCCACATACTCCACCACCTCTGCCGTAGAATCGACAGCGAAAGCTCCTGGAGCAGTGATAGGCTTACCTCCAAGTATGCTGTCCTCCACAAAATGTACGGTAGAAGAGCGCTTGTTATCAAACACAACGCTTATCTCACCCAACTTTGAGTTAGGGAATATCTCATCCCAACGCTTTACCTCACCAGAGAGTATGCGACGTATATCTTTCACACTGATACAAGAATCAGTGTTCTGTTCATGCTGTACAATAGCCAGACCATCATATGCCATCTTGATGCTCTGTGGGAACTGCTTCTGTGCCTTAAGGTACTCGAGTTCCTTTGGTTTATAATCACGTGAGGTTACTATCAGCCATACGGAGTCTTTCATCAAGAGGTCCACCGCTTCTGACTCATTAGTATATATAGGAGTCAGTTTGGCATCAGGGTACTTATACTCGAAGAGCTCACGTATCTCTTCAATAATAGGACTAAAACTTTCGTCAGAGGCGAAAGAAATCGCCCCTGACGAAAAAGTGTCTGTACGACCGCTTTTATTCTCGCTTACGCAAGAATAAAAGCCGGTCATTAGCATTAATCCTACGAAAATGTAAGATATCGTTCTTTTCATAAAAATGTGCTGTTCAGTATTAAGAACAAGTGATTAGTTCAGGCGGAATGTAACAGGCAGAGTGTAACGCACTGTAACGGCCTGACCGTTCTGCTTACCAGGTATCCACTTAGGCATACCCTTAACCACGCGTACGGCCTCCTTGTCAAGTGACGGGTCAACCGACTTAGCCACTCTGACGTCAGAGATATGTCCGTCCTTGCCAACCACGAACTGTACTATCACACGACCCTGGATACCGTTCTCCTCTGCGATTACAGGATACTTGATATTCTGGCTCAGATAGTTCATCAGTGCTGCGTTGCCGCCTGGGAAAGAAGGCATCTGCTCAACTACGTCGAACACCTTGTTCTCTTCCTCCTTAGGCTTCACAGGCTCAGTGGCAATTACTTCCTTAGCCTTGAGCACCTCACCACCTTCATCATTACCCTTCACGTCGAATGAACCGACAGAGAGCTTAGAACTCATGATTTCATCCTGAGACTTCATCTCATCCTCTGGACGAACCTCATTATCCTTTTTGATTTCAGGAGCGGTGAACTTAACGGAGCTCTTAACCTTCTCCACCACTTTCTCCACATTTTCCTGCTTCACTACTTCCTTACGCTCGACCTTAGCCTCTTTCTTCTGTTCGAGGGCAGAGAGCTCTACGGCCTCTTGCATAGCCTGTCTCTTAGCAGCAGCCTCATCCGCGATATTCTTCAGGGTGAGACCTATCTGACAAGCAATGGCAAGCAAGATAACAGCAAGGATAGCAATGACATTACGCTTACCAGTACCCTTACGGAGTACGTAGGCGCCGTATGCCTGGTTACGGTTTTCAAACACGAGGTCTGTCCACGCACCAGATATAAGATCAATTTTTGCCATTTTGATTATCTTTTTTAGTGTTAATACTTTTTGTGATCAATAGTCTGACTTACGTTTTACAGGTCTTACTTGATACCCTTCTCTGTGAGAAGCTTCAGATCCTGATCGGAAATCTTATCAATCACATACTTGCCTATGCTGCATAACTGCATCTCGTCAAGAGCGTCAACTACGTTTTTGTAGCTTGCGTTGTCAGTAGCCTTAATGATGATGGTCATAGTCTGAATCTTACCTGTAGGCAACTCACCATTCTTAAGTTTAGAGAGTTCCTTAGAGTAAACTGTGTCAGCCATGTTCTCTTTTTCCTTGCGCTCGTCCAACTCGCGCTTAGCTTTCATCACCTGCAGAACTGGCTGAGTATTGTCCTCAGTGACGTGAGTCATCAGGACTTTACGTATGCCATTCTTACCCCATGTGGTCTCTTTCATACAAGAAGGATCATCATACTTTGGAATACCCTCAATATAATAGATCTTGTCGTCAGCACCCACATAGATAGTAATAGTGTAAGACTCCTTCGTTACTGTCTTATCTTCCTTATCCAGGTTCTTATCGTTAGATGGCATTGAGAGCTCCATTGACTGAGGCTTTGCCAACGATGTACAGAGCATGAAGAAGGTGATAAGAAGCATCATCATATCAACCATAGGCGTAAAGTCCACACGGGTATTCGCCTTTTTCTGTTTACTTGTTGATTTCTTTGCCATTCTTTATTCCTCCCCTGTCTTTAATGATGTGATAAGGTAGTAACGGTTCTGATCCATATCCTGAAGCTCAGACATAATCTTCTTCACACTCTTGTAAGGTGTGTCAGAGTCAGCCTTGATAGCAATCTTCAGGTCATCCACTGCATTAACAGCAGACTCCACCCACTCTTGGAACTCACTCTTTCCGCCGTTGATAGAGTCAAGAGGAACACCGGCTTCAGCGCCTTGGATAGCCTCTGTCATTTTCTCTGAAGGCAGACGGAGATAGTTCTGCAGCTTGCTCAGGCCCATACCCCACATAGGGTCAGTCTGGAACTTCTTCAAATCCTGGGCAGTCAGATTGAGGTTGAACTTATCGTTCATATCCTGAATGACAGTCATCACGTCATTCTGATTGTCCATGCTCATAAACACCTTGCCGTCCTTTCCGACAACGATGTTCAAGACGTTTTTCTCTGGAATCTTGATCTCCGACACAGACTGTGGCTGGTTAACCTTTACCGGCTCATTCTTCACGAACGTAGATGTAAGCATGAAGAAGGTCAGCAAAAGCACCATCACGTCAGACATCGGGGTCATGTCTATCCAGACGTCGCTTTTCTTAACTTTTAACTTACCCATATTCTGAATAAAATTTTAAAGGGTTAGTAAAAGATTAAGCTTCTGGGTGCTTGTCTTCGTAGGTGTGTGCGATGGTGTAACCAATCTCGTCCATAGCGAATGTGAGCTTATCGATCTTGTTGGTGAAGTAGTTATAAGCTACTACAGACACCCAAGATGTAGCGATACCAGAGGCTGTGTTCACAAGTGCCTCAGAGATACCAGTTGACAGTGCCATAGAGTCAGCACCACCACCAGCAGCAAGAGCGGCGAATGAACGTATCATACCAAGCACGGTTCCGAACAGAGCGGTAAGAGTACCCAGTGTAACGATGGTAGCGATGATTGGGAGGTTCATTGTCATAGTAGGCATCTCAAGTGCTGTAGCCTCCTCGTGTGCATTCTGGATAGTAGCTACCTTCTCCTTCAGTTTGATAGGTGCAGACTCCATCTCCTTGTAAGACTTCAGGTCAGCGAGAACTACGTTAGCTACAGAACCACCCTGCTTGTTGCAGAGCTCTACTGCCTTGTCGATGTCGCCATCCTTAAGAGCCTTCTTCACGTTCTCTGTGAACTTTGTAACATTACCCTTACCTGAGCAAGCAGAGATAGCGAAGATACGCTCTACTGACATTGCGATAACGGTGCAGAGAAGGCCGAGGATGATAGGCACAACCCAACCACCTTTATACACGGTACCGAGCATGTTAAGTGGGTGTCCGTTTGCAGCGTCGCCATTAGCGAAGTTTGAAGGATTACCCAAGAAGAACAGATAGAAGCAGATACCAACTGCGAATGCGAATGCAATGATGATAATTGCGTGTCTTACGCCCTGGAAGCCCTGTGACTTCTTAGCGCCGGCTGTTTTTTTATTTGCCATAGTTTTTAGTTTGGTTTTGTGATTATAAAATTTAGTAAAATAATTGTTTTAGAATAGTTGTTTTTCTATATTTGGGTGGTTTAAGGTCAGGCTTTTATCCCTTTCGTTGTGTTTCTAATAACAAAGGTAATAATTAAAATTTAATCTAAAAATGTTTTTCGCTCTTTTAACATTTTTTTTCTTTGTCAGACCCTATTTCACCGCCAAAAGGGAGACTTCTCAGGTCTCCCTTTTGTTTTTTCCTCATTTTCGTCTATTAAAGACTATAATTGCTATATACTATTATATATAGTATCAAATCCTATTACTTCAGCTTCGCACAGCACTCCTTGATGCGACGCATCGCCTCACGGATATTGTCATCGCTTGTAGCGTAGCTCATGCGGAAGCACTCTGGATCGCCGAATGCGTCACCACCAACAGTTGCAACGTGTCCTACCTCAAGCAGGTACATAGCGAAGTCGTTGGTATCCTTTATCACGCGCTCGCCATCGGTCTTGCCGAGGTAGCTCTTACACTTAGGGAACACATAGAACGCTCCGTCTGGAACATTGACCTCCAGTCCCGGTATCTCTTTCACGAGAGAGACGATGAGGTCACGACGACGCTCAAATGCCTTACGCATATCCTCCACGCACTCCTGTGAAGCGTTGTATGCAACCATAGCTGCCTTCTGTGATACAGAGCAAGGACCAGAAGTGTACTGTCCCTGAAGCTTGTTACAGCCCTTAACTATCCATTCAGGAGCTGCCATGTATCCTATACGCCATCCTGTCATAGCGTAAGCCTTGCTGACGCCATTGATAATGATAGACTGCTCCTTCATTCCTGGGAACTGTGCTATAGACTCATGCTTGCCTACGTAGTTGATATGCTCGTATATCTCATCTGCGAGCACATACATATCAGGATGTTTCTTTATCACATTAGCAAGTCCCTCGAGCTCTGCCTTAGAATATACAGAACCTGTAGGGTTGCTTGGAGAGCAGAGAATCAGCATACGAGTCTTTGGAGTGATAGCTGCCTCGAGCTGCTCTGGTGTAATCTTGAAGTTCTGATCAAAGCCTGCAGGAATATGCACTGGTGTACCACCTGCGAGGAGTACCATCTGTGGATAAGACACCCAGTAAGGTGTAGGTACGATAACCTCCTCACCGTCATCTACCAGCGCCATTATAGCGTTGCACACAGCCTGCTTGGCACCGTTGCTGACGAGTATCTCACTGGCTTTGTAGTCAAGTCCGTTCTCTTTCTTCAGCTTTGCCACGACCGCCTCGCGGAGATCTGCATAGCCCGGCACTGGTGAGTAACGTGACCAGTTGTCGTCAACTGCCTGCTTGGCAGCTGTTTTGATGTGGTCAGGGGTATTGAAGTCTGGTTCACCTACGCTGAGGTTAATCACGTCTATGCCCTGTGCCTTCATCTCGCTGCTCTTCTGCGACATTGCGAGTGTAGCAGAAGGAGCCAGCCTGTTAAGTCTGCTTGATAGTTTTCCCATCGTTTAATGATTTTTATAAATTTGGGTGCAAATTTACTAAATTTATTTTATTCCAAAAAACTTTTGTCAGTCTTTTTGCGTTTTTTGTTTACAAAATGTTACAACCACGCCGCTTACGGCCGTCTATACGATTCCCTGTTGGAGGGAGAATGCGCAGTGGGTCCACTCCTAACGTTCGCCGCCCTGTGTTATTACGTCTATACGTTCCGTCATCAAGGCGTTTGTCTTCATTATCTGTCTCAGGTCCTTATACAGTCTCAAGCGGAAGCGACACATCCTTATATATAATATAATACCCACGGGGAATATCACCGCCGCCACCTTGTTCATCCACGGAGTGTCGAAAGGCCTTGTGTGGGCTTTCTCTGACACTACAGGATACTGGTTAAGGTATGACAGCACATATCTGTCCCTGGTATTTCCCAGGTCTTCTATTATCTCTTCCAGTTCTGCCGCCATCTGTTCTATCACGGTGTCCCTCTTATACTTGAAGAACACATTGACCGGATTAGGCAGCCTTACCAGCTTGTGCTCCTGCGAATACTGTTCCAGCGTAGCACTCAGCACCTTCAGTCTCCTTGCGTCGCCCATGTAGTCCGGGTCATTGATTATAACCTCCTTTGATGCCACGTTGCGTTTCAGTCTCAGTCCGAACAGGCGCATGAAGAACATACGGTATGCATCCATGTTGAACACCACAGAGTCCTTGTTCGCCTTATATGTCACGAACACCGCTATCGGTATGAGCACTGCCGGAGCCAGTCCCTTACCAAAGGCTATAGTCCACGATGCCTGCTTTGCCATACGCGTACCCGTATTGTCAAGGATATAGAACACTATGAACACCAGCACCGATATAATCACAGGCACACCCAGACCACCTTTTCTTATTATGGCACCGAGCGATGCTCCTATGAAGAAGAATATAAGACAGGTAAGCGACAGCGTGAATTTGTTTATCACTTCCAGTCTGTAGTCTCGTTCCCTGCTGCCCACGTCATTTGCCACCATGCCACGGAACTCCGTATCCATGGTTGCCATCTGCACCCTGCTGGCAGCCCTCTGCATAACACTTCTCTGCTGTTCCGGCGACAAACGGTTATATACGGTGTCAAGCATAGCTGTCTCTTTGTCTGCCATAGCCACAGCCTTCACAGAGTCGCCCTTGCTCATCTTCGGAGTCTCGAAGGCTGAGCGTTTCATGTCTGCCGCCATCACATGTCCCAGACTGTCACCCACGTGCTTTACAGAGTCAATATGCTCTATGAGCTGCGGCAGGCTCTGCGCCGCCGCCATCTGCGCTATGCCCGACGCCTCCGCCAGGTTGAAGCCATTATCAAAGTCAAGCAGTATCACCTTACTTATAAACGACTCCCTACGGTAAGGCACATTGGCATTGCCCGCCATCTCTTGCGAGCGCATATTCTCAAACCACTCTCCGCTATACAGCGTCAGCTTCAGGTGCATCTTGTCGGCAGTGGACTGCAAACGTCCTGAGTCCGCAAGTATTATCGCAGCATCCTCAAAGCTCTCTGTCATGCGGTATATCATGACGCCATAGAGCATACCCGTCTCCAGGTCCTTATGCTGCACATAGAGGTTACAGTTAGGTATTCCACCGTAGAACACCTCCTCTGGTATCTCCAGTTCCGGACTCTTCTGCTTCATTGACAGCAGCAGCTGACGCAACTGCATGTTTGCCATCGGTCCTATGTTGTTTTGGAACACGAAGGAGCAGCCTGCTATGAAGCACGAGAAAATGATAAGTCCGCGCAAGCTCTTGAGCAGTGATATTCCCGACGCCTTTATGGCTGTCAGCTCCGAACTCTCGCCCAGGTTACCCATCGTTATGAGCGATGCCAGCAGTATAGCCAACGGCAATGCCTGGGGTACCATCATTAGGCCCATATACCAGAAGAACTGTCCCAATACTTCTATTGAGAGTCCCTTGCCTATCAGTTCATCCACATAGCGCCACAGGAACTGCATCATCAGCACAAAGAGGCTGATGAAGAACGTTCCGGCGAACAGCATCAGAAACTGCCGCAGCATGAATATGTCAAGCTTCTTGAATAAGTTCACTTGTGTCTGTTGGCACGTTGCTCACGATACTTGGCTTTCTGCCTTGCAGAGCCAGAACCGTGCGCTCCGGTGATATACTTCTTTTTCTTTGCCTTGGTCTTCACTTTGTCGTCTTGCTTAGGGCGCTCGCCTCCCCTGCCAAAGTTTATACCATTCTGCAATATCAGTTCAAAATCATCCATTATCTATAGTTTGACTACTTTATAAGAATTTCCAGCAGGGCCCTATTCCCCACGAAGCGCAAAATTACTTATTTTTTCGCAATCTGCCAAACTTTTCTTTGAGCATCGAATATCACATCGTCACTTTTTCTCTTTTTTTCGTAACACTTTGATTTTCGCAATCCTCATTTCCTTGCGATATTACTCACGAACTTCAATTCTCTTCCGAAATACGAAAATTTTTCAAATTTTCAGAAAAGCTTGTTATTCAATAGCTTGCAATCGTAGTCAACATTCATACATCACAACATGACCCATAAAAGCTATCAAATGACAGCATAAAAGCTATCATTTCACGTTGTAAAAGCTATGCTTTCACAGTGTAAAAGCTATCGAATGACAACGTAAAAGCTATCACTTTACTTTTCGAACGCATAAAAAAGCACAAAAAAGAAGGAGCCGCAGGGCATTTTCATGCTCCGCGGCTTCTATTTTATCTTTCGCAGCCGAAGATTACAAAATAACAAAATGCTGCGAAATAAACCCGTTTACTTTCTTTTTGTCATTTTGCAGTCTTTTTCCATATCAGAAAAGACACTATATAATCTGTCCACAGACAGATTATTTCTTATACCTGTCAATGAGATATTGTGGCAGACGCACTATACAAATATTCATTGACCTGCCGTCCTCAGAGAGCATGGCCGACTGTATCTCTATCTCCGTGCCGTCTGGTTTGAACGTAGGATGCACATGGTCACGTGCCGTTGTCTTATGTCCGGCAGTCAGCAGTATGCGCTCCTTTGTGTGGCGGTCTATAAGCCACAGCTCACGAGCGAAGTCGTCACCTGCCACCCAGTTTCCGTCCTGCGAGCCAGCCACATGCCAGAAGTTGTCTCCGTCAACCTGACCCTCCATAGTAAACTCGCGTGTGCGCATATTAACCACCGCCATACCTGTAGGGTACTCCTTAGTGCCCGCCGGTCCCCAGTCGTTTGACAGGGCGAAGTTCTCCAGTCCGTCAATGTCTTTCTTGTTGCCGTTATCTATAGGGCGATGTCCCACCAAGGCAATAACAAGTTCGTCCTCGCTGATTACCGCCTCATGGGTAACCCAGTCATGCTCCGTCTCTCGGTATATAGGACGAAGTCCGGTGCCGTCAGCGTTCACCATCCATGTGCGCTGCGGAGCCTTGCCACCCGTCTCCCAACAGAAGATGCACTCTCCCGGATGCCATGGATTACCCTGTATGTGTCCTACCTTGAAATGCACAGACACTACCGGCTCAGACTTGCCCGTCTGCAAATCCATCTTGCCTATGCCGCCAGGACCCGCACCCATGTGGCGCGGACCGAAGTTCGGGGCTATCTGCTCCGCAATGGGGTATTTCCTTGCAAACTCCTTGTCAAGACGGAAATACACAAACTCCTCGCTGCCGTCAAGAGCCATATCGCCCTCGCTGCACATCTCTGCAGGTATCACACCACAAATGCGCTCATAGGCAGACTTCTTCTTCAGCTTGCCAGCCTCTGAGTCAGCAAAGAGCCGTTCCAGATTTACCTCCACGACCTCCATGCCTGTGCGCTTGCCGCTCTTGTCTTTTGCCTCACGCATGTGGTAGAGGTTCATAGACTTGCGTGCTACGCAGAGCATACCAGTGAAGCCGCCTTCCGTCACCTGAACAATATCTCCTGTCTCCTCGTTCACTGCCATTGCCTCACCTTTTACACGGTCTGAACGGAAGACTACCCACTTGCCGTCAGACGTCCACTGGTTATGCGTCTGGTATATCTTAGAGTCGCCTGTGCCACTCTTACTTGTCAGAAACACCAACTCCACCCCTGTCTTAGGGTCCTTTATTACTTTGCGCTCCGACGGGAAACGTCGTCCCATCTGCGCCCACAGCGACGCACAGCAAAGCATAGCGAGGCTGAGGAATACAATCCTTCTCATATCTATTGTTAGTTAGTATAATTACGAAAATGCTTAGAACCTTATCTTGCCGTCATAATTGAATATAGGCTGGTCTGTCGGCACCTCTTGGTCATAGAAATGCACTGCGGAGTCGTTAGACTTAGGATGCTGCTGACGTAACAGGCGTATAATCTCTGCACCAGCCCAAATGACAGGGCCATAGCCGTGGGCAGCCATCACATGCACCGGTCTGTAGGCATAGAAGGCTGCGTCAAAGCCCATGCCTGTACCTACACACACATTCTCCACCTGACCTTTATCGTTCACCTGTGACTCAACGGCATGCCATGCAAGCAGTGCCACTGGTCCGAAGGCCTTGGCGTCAAGCCATCCCTTGTTTATGGCGTGTGCAAGGCAGTATGTATATATAGCCGTGGCAGAGGTCTCAAGATAGGTATCGTTACGGTCAAGCAACTGATGCCAGAAGCCGTCCTGGTGCTGATACTTGGCAAGACCTGTGGCATGCTTTCTCAGCAAGTCAAGGATAGCGCCTCGCTGCGGGTGGTCCTCAGGCAGCACGTCGAGCACCTCACACATTGTCAGTATGGCCCAACCGTTGGCGCGGCCCCAGAAGTAGGCAGGATGCGGATTCATATCCTCCACCCATCCGTGGCGGAAGAGTCCTTGCTCCTCTACCCACATACGGCTGGCAAACTGCATCACCTGTCGGGCAGCCTCGTCATAGTAACGCTTGTCACCCGTATATTTTCCCATGTAAGCTACAGTAGGGACACCCATGAACATATCATCAAGCCATACCGTGTTCTTTTGCGGACGCAGGCGAGCGAATGTGCCGTCAGACAGTCGGTACTCCTTATTTATAATATAGTCCGTATAGTTGTCTATCAGCGGACGGAGCGCACCCTTAGCACTTACCCCAGACAGTTCTGCCTTTATCATAGAGCAGCACACCGCCCCCGCATCGTCAAGGGCATGAGGGTCTATGACGCGCCTGATATTAGTGTCTATATTTTTCTTCTCCTTATATATCTTGCTAAAGCGCGGTGCTATGTCTGACAAGAGCTTATGGCGCTTCACCACATAGTCACGATAGGCTGCATCGCCCGTTGCCTCATAGGCAGCCAATACACCAGAGTAGGTCACGCCCCACTCATAGCTCGTCAATCTGAAGCCTCCCTGTTTCAACTGTGTGCCGGCATTGGCATTCTTCAGTTGTACCTCCTTGCCAGTCTCTTTATCCACCAACACGGCTGGTGTCTCTGCGTCAATATAGTTCAGCACACGGTCCATCGTCTGCTTTACGCTCTCCACGGCAGGTATGCCATAACCTACCTTGTAGGCTGGTTTCATCAAGTGCAGCGGCGTATTGTTATCATTCACCACTTGCTGGGCGGATGTCGTCAGCACTCCTGCAGCAACACCCAGCGCCATCATAAATATAGTTTTCCTTTTCATCGTTGTTTAAGGTGGGTTCTAAAAATTCCCACAAGTTAAATTAGTCAATTATACGAATATCATTATGTCATATTTTTGTTTTCTTTCGGTGCAAACTGTTAGTTTCTGCGGTCACATAGCCCGCTATGGTCAATGGTCTTTACACCCCCTCCGCTTCGCTTCTCCCCCGTTTCGCGGGGGAGCGCAACCCTTATCAGCTAACATTTTGCCCTCGAAACAAATTCAAAAATCTGACAGTGGGAATTTTTAGAACCCACCTTAAGTTTTTTCGGTAGCAAAGATACACATTAATTTATTATCTAACAACCCCATGGCACCAAAAAACTCAATTTGACAGAAAAATGTATGTAAGATTGACGCTTTTCCGTTTTATCGCATATTTTTTTCTTGCTAAATACAAAAAGAAACGACAGATGAGAGAAATCCCATCTGTCGCCATATTGATATCTTTATTCTGCTATCTTCTTTCCTTGAAGAATCTTTGCATCAGTTCCCGGCAGTCATCCTCACATACTCCCGTTGCAACCTCTGTCTTGGGATGCAGCGCCGCAGGTGATATCTTGCGGTAGCCACGCTTGTCATCAGGCGCACCATACACCACACGCTTTATCTGCGACCATCCCAAGGCGCCTGCACACATGGGGCATGGTTCCACCGTGACATACAAGGTGCAGTCCTGCAGATATTTTCCTCCGAGGGCATTCGCTGCGGCAGTGATGGCTTGCATCTCTGCATGCGCCGTGACATCATGCAGCGTCTCGGTAAGGTTGTGCGTGCGCGCCAGTATTCTGCCACGACACACCACTATCGCACCGATGGGTATCTCTCCCTCGGCGGCTGCCTGCTCGGCCTCGGCTATTGCTTTGCGCATATACTGCTCGTCAGTGGTCATGATGTACTTCCTTCTTGATTAGTTTTACAACCGCGGACTACATGTCATAGCCGTCCATTGAACCAGAGTTCTCATCGTCCTCCTGCTCCTGCTGCTGCGGTTTTTTCTTGCTCTTATTGCTGCCGAAGTTCCACGTCAAGGTGAAACGTACGGTGCGACTGCGACGGCGGTTTACCTGATGACGTGAGAAGGTGTCGCCCTCCGTATAGGACTCCCACTTACGGCTGTCAAACACGTCGCGGCAGTTGATGGAGAGGGTGAACATACGGTCGAAGAAGTTCTTTCTCACACCCATATCAAGTCCATAGCTCGCAGGACGGTATCCTTGCGCCAGCTGCTGACGTGAGTCATAACGTGCGCGTGCCTGTACACTGATGTCATAAGGCAGCTTCAGCGTAGCTATGAGACGTGCATTCCATGAGAACTTGTCCTGTCCCTTACCCCTGACTGTCTGACCGTCTATCTCATAGTCAAAGTCGTTTATCTTATAATAATAAGCATTGATATTGGTTGTGAGGTCAAGTATCTTGAAGAGTTTGTTCTTACCCGTCAACTCTATACCCGTGGACTGTGACTTCGCCACGTTCATCGGGGTGGAGTACATCAGACCGTCATCGGTATTCCTGTAGTTCAAGCGCTGTATCACGTCGGTTGTAGGACGATAGTATGCCGAAACGAGAAGCGAGTGCTGCTCCCATGTCTTCAGGTAGTTAAGTGCAAAGGAATTGGAGTACTCTGGCGTAAGCAGAGGGTTACCAAATGACACGATGGAGGCATCGCTGGTGTTACGGAAACTGTTCAGTTCCCCACCCCACGGACGACGCAAGCGACGTGTATAGTTGAGTTGCAACTGCTGTGTCTCGGTTATCTGGTATGTCATGAACACAGAGGGGAACAACTGGAAGTAGTCTTTCTTGAAGGGAGCGTCTTTCTCCTTTGAGCCATACTCCTGCTCCCATGACAATGACTCGGTGTTGATACGCCAGAACTCACCACGCAGTCCGCCCATCACACTGAACTTGCCTATCTTATATGACAGCGTGGTATAGAGAGCGTGTATATCATTGTCATATATGAACCTGTTGAAATAGAGCGGGTCCTCTACGAGGTCCGTGCCCTCCCAGTTGTCAGCCTCAAAAGAGCGCTGCGGTGTATTCTCATGTGAGAATGATCCATTATATCCTGCCTCCAGCTTAAAGCGGTCTGTCACCTGGTTCTCATACTGCAGCCTTACGTCTGTATGGCGGTTGCGTATGTCAAGCGGACGGCTCTGGTATCTGCTGTAACCGGCAATGCTTGCGTCAGCATACCATACATTGTCCTGGTATATATTCTCGTTATCTGCCTTCCAGTTCACATGTGATGCCGTGAAGTCTATAAAGTGTTTGTCGGTGAAGTTATGACGGTAGTTGAACTCCAGGAAGTAGAAACGCATAGGACCTGACGAACTGTTATTACGCAGCTGTGTGCGGGTAAGCTGTTCGCCGAGGGGTGTATATTCACCATAATAATAAGGTGTAGAGGAGTTGGAGTGGTTCTTTCCTGCCATGAGCATACCCGTCAATCCGAGGTCGTCATGCTCTGTGAGATGCCATGTAAAGCCTGCACGCGAGAAGAAGTTGTTGCCGCGCTGGCTGTTCTCCGTCACGTGGCGCTCGTATGACGTAGCCACGCCGTCTGTCAGGTTGTCCTGCTCGCTCTCGTTCTTGCCGCTGTTCTCACGGTGACGATAGCCAAGGTCTATGAAGGCATCGAGTTTGGTGGAGCTATAGTTGAAGTTAAACGAAGTGTTGGCTCCGCCGCGAGTGTCGGCTCCCACCTGTACCGAACCGTAATATCCTGCCTTGCGGTCTTTCTTCAATATAATATTGATGATACCAGCGGAACCCTCTGCAGAGAACTTTGCCGAGGGATTGTCTATCACCTCAATGCGCTCTATGCTCTCTGCCGGTATCTGCTGTAATATCTGCGCCTGGTTGTCACTGGTAAGACCGCTGGAACGGCCGTTAATCCACACCTCCACGGAGGTATTGCCACGCAATGACACATTACCGTCGTTGTCCACATCAACTGAAGGTACCTGCTCAAGCAGTTCGGATGCTGACAAGCCTGCTGCGCTCACCATGCCTGCCACGTCAAATGACTTACGGTCAACCTCAAGCTTCATCGTTGCCCTCTGTCCGGTAACCTTTACCTCATTGAGCATTGTAGCATCTTCCGTCATGTGTAATGCGGCGTAAGACACCGAGGGCTTGTTCTGTGACAGCGTAAGCTGACGGGTAACCGTCTTATAGCCTACGTATGCCAACGTCAGCGTATAAGTGCCATAAGGCACCTTGTCCATGTGAAAACGTCCTTCTATATCGGTTGTTATGCCTACGATGTGCGTACTGGCACCCTGCGGTGTCAACGTAACACTGACAAAGGGCATAGCCTCTGACGTTGCTTTGTCGAGTACCAAGCCCTTTACCTGTCCTTGTGCCATGGCCACCAGGCTCACGGCAAGCATGATTATCTGCGTGAATAATCTTTTCATCACTAATAAAAATGAATAATACAATCTATTTTACCACAAGGCCTGGACCTTATTCTGCCAAGCCTGAACACCTTATAATTTTATGTTTTGTCTTTCTGAATAATACTTACTAACACATAAGCTACTATAACCACACTGAATCCAGACCAGCAGAGGTGATACCTGCCTGTGGCAATACCTGCCGCCACCGCTGCTATCAAGACAAGCGCAGAGAACAATATAAAGCAGTATTTGATTTCGTTACCCTTGAAGCCCCAGTGCTTGAATTTCAATGCGAACATCGGTATCTCTGCCACCAGCAGCCAACTACTGAGGAATATACCAAGCACAATCAACAACCCATACAACTTATACTGCTCAAGCAACGGACCGAAGCCTACTATCAGTGCTCCCCAGAAGAGAGCATTGGCTGGCGTAGGGAGTCCTATGAACGATGTTGTCTGCCTTGTATCAAGATTAAACTTCGCCAGTCTTACCGCTGAGAATGCAGCAACGACAAAGGCAAGATAAGGCAGCAGCGTTGTTACTACCGGCATAGCATTCAGGAACGAAGGGTAGTCTAACACGCTCAACTCCGCAAAGATAATAGCTGAGGGAGCCACACCGAAGGTCACATCATCCGCCAAGGAATCAAGTTCCTTGCCTATGTCACTTGACACCCCGAGGAGTCTTGCCGACATACCGTCGAAGAAGTCAAACACTGCACCGATAATGACAAACAACAATGCCATCTGCGCATTAAAGTGCAAGGCGTAAACAACAGCTATGCAACCAGAGACAAGGTTACAGCAGGTGATTATATTTGGTATATGTTTTCGCATAAATATAACGCTCTATATTTCGAGGTGCAAATTTACGAATAAAAACTCATAACTCAAAATAAAATACACGACAAGCCCCAGCCATGTGTTAATCACATATCCCCCGCACACAACAAAGTGTACGGGGGATATATTATTATTTTGAATTAATCTGCATACGGATACTAATATGTTATTTCAGTTTCGCTACAACTGTCTGGTTGCCAGTGGTCGACTGTCCCATAGTAACCTTTATTTCGGTACCAAGAGGCAGGAACAAATCTACGCGAGAACCAAACTTTATGAAGCCGAGATGCTCGTCAATATAGCAATCCTCACCTTCCTTGGCATACGTCACAATACGGCGAGCTACCGCTCCTGCCACCTGACGACACAGTATATCCACGCCATCAGCTGTGGTTATTATAATATCGGTCATCTCATTCTCATCGCTCGCCTTTGGCAGCCACGCACGATGGAAACGTCCGTTCTGATGGTGCACCATCTTTACCTTACCGTCAACGGGAAACCAGTTGGCATGCACATTGAACAGACTCATAAAGATACTGACCATGATACGCTTCTCATGCAGGTATTTCTCCTCCATCACTTCCTCTATGACTACCACCTTGCCGTCTGCCGGAGCAACCACAACATGGTCGGTATCCACATCGTCATCAGCAAACTTTCGTATCGGACAACGGAAGAAGTTAAGTGCTATGAGCCACACCGTACCAAAGACCGCTGCAAATACATAGAACGGTATTGGTGTAGGAACATAATGCCACAACACCCAACCAACAAACAATAGTGCTACGGCACTAACCACAAGCAGGTGTGTGCCCTCATGATGTATACGTATCTTTTTAAGTTTCTTTATTCTTTTTCCCATATTCGGCAGTTTTGAGCATAAGCAGTCAGCAGTTGTACCGCCGACTTCCTTCTTTTCCTGTCTATTATCTTACAAAGTTATTCTTTTTTTTCCGTTCACACAAATATTTCTCTATGATTTTTCCTTTTATGGCGTATTTTGACCTTTTTTCCCAACTTTAACAATACTGTGTTTTTACAAATTATGAACTTTTTGTAACTTTGTGTCACTATGCACAATTTTATTCACCTGCACACGCATACATATTATTCTCTGCTCGACGGCCAGAGTCCTGTAAAGGCTTTGGTAAAGAAAGCCGTCAGCAACGGAATGCGCGGCATGGCCATTACTGACCACGGCAATATGTTTGGCGTGAAAGACCTTTTCGACGAGTGTAACAAAATCAACAAGGACCTGAAGAAAGAGGGTAAAGAGCCATTCAAGCCTATCTTCGGATGCGAGATGTATGTGGCGCGCCGCGGCATGAAACGCATGGAAGAGAAGATAGACCACGGTGGCTGGCACCTCATAGTCCTGGCAAAGAACCTGAACGGCTACAAGAACCTCATCAAGCTGGTAAGCCGCTCATGGGTTGATGGTTACTACTACAGGCCACGTACAGACCATGAGGACCTGGAGCGATACCATGAGGACCTTATCGTCTGCTCTGCCTGCATAGGCGGAGAGATACCTAAGAAGATACTCGCCGACGACATAGAGGGAGCACGCAAGTCCATAGAGTGGCACAAAAAGATATGGGGTGATGATTTCTACCTTGAGCTACAGCGCCACGAGGTAAAAGACCCTAACCAACGCGCCAACCGCGAGACCTTCCCTCTGCAGCAGAAGGTGAACCGTGTATTGATAGAGTTGGCGAAAGAGTATAACATCAAGCTCGTATGTACCAACGACTGCCACTTCGTCGATGAGGATAACGCAGAGGCCCACGACCACTTGCTGTGTCTTGGTACAGGCAAAGAACTTGATGACCCTACGCGTATGCTCTACACTAAGCAGGAGTGGTTCAAGACACAGGAGGAGATGAACGAAATCTTCAGCGATGTACCTGAAGCTCTTGACAATACGATTGAGATACTTGACAAGGTGGAGACTTACGATTTGGAGTCTGACCCTATCATGCCGTTCTTCCCTATCCCGGAAGCTTTCGGCACTGAAGACGCCTGGAGACAGAAGTTCACTGAGCAGGACCTTTACAACGAATTCACTACGGATGAATATGGCAAGAACGCCTTGCCTGAGGAAGACGGCCAGAAGAAGATAAAGAAACTTGGTGGATACGACAAGCTTTACCGAATAAAGTTCGAGGCCGACTATCTTGGCCGTTTGGCTTACGAAGGTGCAAGCCGCCTTTACGGCAACGGCTATGAGGAGATTCCCGACGACACTCCATTACAACCTGACGGACTGTCGGAGTGGGCTGCATCCCACGGCATACGCAAGGAGGTGGACGAGCGCATACGCTTTGAGCTGCATATAATGAAGACGATGGGTTTCCCCGGCTACTTCCTTATCGTTCAAGACTTCATCAACTCCGCCCGCAAAGAGCTTGGAGTATGGGTAGGCCCTGGCCGCGGTAGTGCTGCAGGTTCGGTTGTGGCATACTGCCTGGGCATCACAAAACTTGACCCTCTGAAGTATGACTTGCTGTTCGAGCGTTTCCTTAACCCTGACCGTATATCCCTGCCTGATATTGATACCGACTTTGACGATGACGGTCGTGGCAGAGTGTTACAGTGGGTAATGGACAAGTACGGACACGAGAACTGTGCCCACATCATCACCTACGGCACGATGGCGACGAAGAACTCCATCAAGGACGTAGCACGCGTCGAGAAGTTGCCGCTTGACAAATCAAATGCGCTGTGCAAGGCCATCCCCGACCGACTGCCTGACGTTGACGGCAAAACGCCGAAGATGAATCTCACCAATGCCATCAAGGCAGTACCCGAATTACAGATGGCAGAGGCTTCGCTTGACCCTCGCGAGGCCAACACTATAAAGTATGCAAAGATGCTTGAGGGTACAGTGCGCAACACCGGAATACATGCCTGCGGCTTCATCATCTGCCGAGACCCTATCAGCGACCACGTACCAGTATCTACGGCAGACGACCCCGACTTCCCTAACATAAAGACAGCCGTAACGCAGTATGACGGGCACGTGATTGAGTCAACAGGACTCATCAAGATGGACTTCCTCGGCCTAAAGACTCTGTCAGAGCAGAAGGAGGCCGTAAAGATAATAAAACGCACAAGAGGCATAGACGTTGACCTTGACAACATACCTCTTGACGACGAACTGACCTACCAGCTCTACCAGAAAGGACAGACTGTAGGCACATTCCAGTTTGAGTCTGCCGGTATGCAGAAATACCTGCGCGAGCTTCACCCGACAGTATTTGAGGACCTCATAGCCATGAACGCCCTCTACCGTCCGGGACCTATGGATTACATCCCGTCGTTCATCAAGCGTAAGAACGGACAGGAGCCTATCACCTACGACATCGACTGCATGGAGAAGTATCTGAAGGACACCTACGGTATCACGGTGTACCAAGAGCAGGTGATGTTGCTGAGTCGCCAGTTGGCAGACTTTACACGTGGACAGTCTGATGCCCTGCGTAAGGCGATGGGTAAGAAGAAGAAGGACATCGTTGACCAGATGAAGCCTATGTTCATCGAGGGCGGCAAGAAGAACGGCCATGACCCGAAGGTGTTGGAAAAGATATGGGCTGACTGGGAGAAGTTTGCGTCATATGCTTTCAACAAGTCACATGCAGCCTGCTACTCTTGGGTGGCTTACCAGACGGCATACCTCAAGGCGCACTACCCTGCCGAATTCATGGCTGCGTTGCTCACGCGTCGTTGCTCAGATATCAAGGAGACAACGAAACTGATGGATGAATGCAAGGCACTCGGCATACCGACGCTGGGTCCTGACGTAAACGAGTCGTTTGCCGACTTCGGCGTTAACGCGAAGGGTGAGATTCGCTTCGGACTTACTGCCATAAAAGGCATGAGCACCGCTGCTGCTGATGCAATAATAGAGGAGCGCGAGGCTAACGGACCGTTCAAGGACATTTATGACATGCTTGAGCGCGTACCTGCATCAGCAATGAACAAGAAGGCACTTGAAGTGATGGCACTGTCAGGAGCATTGGACAACTTCGGCATAAAGCGCGAGCAATACCTTGCACCATCAGGAAAATACAACGTATTCCTCGATGCACTGACAAACTACGGTTCACAATATCAGTCAAGCAAGGCAGAGGCTGTCAACTCTCTCTTCGGTGACTTTGACTCCATCGAGATTAACAAACCAAAGCCTATGCAGGTGGAGGAGTGGAGTACCATTGAGAAACTGAACCGCGAGCGCGACCTGGTGGGCATATATCTGTCCGCCCACCCGCTTGATGAGTTTGCCATCGTAATGGAGTGTATGTGTAACACATCATGCGAAGAGATATCACGTGAATTCAAAGATAGTCACATGGACGTGCTATCCAATCGTGAACAGATAACCGTGGCAGGCATTGTAACCAATGTCGTTGACAGGCTCACGAAGGCTGGCAAACCCATGGGCATTGTCACATTAGAGGACTTTAAGGGTGCGGGAGAAATCTTCATGGTTGACAAGCAATGGGCACAATACAAGGGTATGTTCACTGAGGGGGTTGCGGTCTTCGTCAAGATGAAGTGCGAGGAGCGATACCGCGGAACCGGAAATTACTCACTCAACGTATATGGCGTGGACTTCCTGCGCGACGTGGCAGACAAGGAGATGACCGACCTGACCATACACATAGACCTTGACACTATGAGCAAAGACTCTGCATCCCCTGCTGACGAGGAATTAGAAGAAGAAGTCAACAGTACCGGAGGAAGCCTGCTTGCCGACCTTGCGTCAATAATAAAGGACAGTCCAGGTACCACCAAACTGTCCTTCTCCATACGCGACGCCCGACTGAGCACCCAGCCCGTGCGTATGAGGTCGGGCATAAGGGGGGTAAAGGTCAACCGCCAGCTACTCGACTTTATCCATGCGCATGAATGTCTGCGCATATCAATGTAACATATAAACAAATAAGCATATAAAGAAAGACATGTGTCAAGAAAAAGACCCGAGAAATGACATATTGTATTATGCACGCAAATGTTTCAGTGACGAGGCTGATGCACTTACCGCACTCATCCCTCTCATTGACGACAACTTCGTGAAGGCCGTAGAGATGATTATGCAGTGCAACGGCAAAGTGATAGTGACCGGCGTAGGCAAAAGCGGTCATGTTGGCGAGAAGATGGCCGCTACCATGGCATCACTCGGCACACCGTCGTTCTTCCTCAATCCGTTGGACGCCTTTCACGGTGACTTGGGCATGATATCTGACGGCGATGTAGTGATAGCCATAAGCTACAGCGGCTATACTGACGAGCTTCTGCGTTTCGTGCCATTGCTGACAGAGCGCCACATTCCGATCATCGGCATAAGTGGCAACCCCAACTCCTTGCTGGCACAGTACTCCGCCTGCCACTTGAACATACAGGTGGACCATGAGGCAGACCAGTTGAACCTGGCCCCTACCACTTCAACCACCGCCACTATGGTGATGGGTGATGCACTGGCATGTGTATTGGCAAGACTGAAGGATTTCCGCACACAAGACTTTGCGCAGTTCCATCCGGGAGGCACCTTGGGCAAACGTCTGCTGTCCCGTGCACGCGACTACATGGTAAGCACAGACCTTCCCATCGTAACACCTACCACAAACGTGATGGACGCCATCATCACCATCAGCAACGGCAAGCTTGGACTTGCCATAGTGATGAACCATGAAGGTTTACTCGTAGGTATAATAACCGACGGCGACGTCCGCCGTGCGATACAACGATACAGAAACGAGATGTTCGGTCTCATGGTCACAGACATCATGACGCCACACCCGAAGACCATACGTCCTGAGGCGAGCCTCAACGAGGTTGACCAGATACTGCGCCGCTATAACATCCACGCCCTTGTAGTAACCGACGAGCATGACCACGTGGTAGGAATCATCGACTCCTTCAGGGTTATGAGCTAAAGAGGCTGAGAATAACAGCCACATATCACTTATAAAGACAGATATCAGGTAGTAAAAACATTACACAATGAATATAGCACTAATAATAGCCGGAGGCTCTGGCAACAGAATGGGGCAAGACATCCCCAAGCAATTCATACATGTAGATGGATGTCCTATCATCATCCATACTATGCGGTGTTTCCAGCAACATCCAGACATTGATTCCATCGCTGTAGTGTGTCTTAAAGGATGGGACACCGTATTGCAAGCGTATGCGAACCAATTTAACATCACGAAACTGAAGTGGATATTCCCGGGCGGAGAAAGCGGCATGAAGTCTATACACAATGGTATATACGGACTGCGTGAGAATGGATGCAAGGACGAGGACTTAGTGCTGATACATGACTCCATCCGTCCATTGCTTAGCCAGGATATTATTTCCAGCAACATAGCCATCTGCAAAGCCTACGGTTATGCCATCACTGGTATTCAATGTCGTGAGGCCATCTTAGAAAGTCAGGATGGCTTTGTAAGCAACAAGAGCATCCCCCGTGACAAATTGATACGTACCCAGACGCCACAGACCTTCAAGTTAGGCAACATTATCAAAGTGCATGAAGCAGCAAAGCAACAAGGCATAACAGACAGTGTCGCCTCTTGCACCCTTATTGCCGAGGTGGGAGGTACTGACATGCACATCGTGCCAGGCTCTGAGAAGAATATAAAAGTGACGACAGTGGAAGATATAGAGATTTTGAAAGCTCTGATGCATACAAAAAAAGATGATTGGCTGAAATGAAAGAATTGGAAAGAAAAAACATTCTGATTACAGGAGCCACCGGACTGATAGGTACTGCTATAGTAAGACATTTGCTAAACAATGCCGATGCAGACTACAATATCTATGCAGTGGGCAGGAATGAGCAAAGAGCGCACGAGCGCTTTGCTGCTTATGAGAAAGACTGCCGCTTCCATTTCTTATGCCATGATGTAACACAGCCGTTGCAAGAAAACATCACATTCCATTATATCATTCACGCAGCAAGCAACGCTTCTCCATCATTCTTCGCAAACCAGCCTGTAGATGTGATGATGAGTAACATATTGGGAACAAAGAATCTGCTTGATTATGGCAGACAGCATAACATGGAGCGTTTCCTATTTGTTAGTACAGGAGAAATTTACGGTCAAGGGGACGGCAGGGAATTTGAGGAGACATACCAAGGCTATGTAGATATAGGTTCGGCACGTTCTTGTTATCCGATGTCAAAAAGGGCTACCGAAACGCTATGTGCAGCATACGCGGAACAATATGGAGTGGATTTTGTAATTGCGAGACCAACCCACGTTTATGGAGCAGAATTCACGAATGATGACAACAGAGTCTTTGCCCAGTTTATCAGGAACGTGTTAAAGCACGAGGACATCATAATGAAGAGCAGCGGTGCACAACTGCGCTCGTGGTGTAGTGTGGATGATTGTGCAGAGGCTATCGTTTGTATTTTACAAAAAGGCAAGTCTAGAGAAGCCTACAACGTGGCTGATCCAACATCGAATTATACTATACGTGAACTCGCAGAAATGATTGCATCTGTTGCCGGCTGCAAGGTCTTGATACAACAATCAACAGAAGAAGAGAAAAAAGTATTTAACCCTGTAACAAAATCGGTATTCTCAACAAAGAAGATTGAAGCTTTAGGGTGGAAGGCTAAAGGTAACATGTATGAGAATATCATAGCAATAATAAGCTGTCTGAGAAACGACTGACAACTCAAAGACATCAAACGTTAGATAATCCGCTCGTCAACGGTAACATGATAGAAGTAAACGGAGGATACTGCTATAAATAAGAAGTTTACTCAACTTTAATATGTAGTTAAGTAATTAAGCAAATCAATAGTTCTTGCATTACGCAGTTTGCGTAACGCAATTTGCGTAACGCTCGCAAACTATTAGCTGTCAACATAAAAGAGACGAGCCATACCATTTACACATACTAATAAAAAACTAATCATCTGATGACACAGGGATATTTAGATAAACTGCAAAAAAAGACTCTTGAAACATTGAAGTTTACAATAGACTTCTTCAACAAACACAATCTGCGTTACTTCGCATGTGGAGGAACGTGCCTTGGAGCCGTCCGGCATCATGGAATAATTCCATGGGACGATGACGTGGACCTGTTCATGCCTTATGACGACTACCAGAAACTTCTGTCACTAAAAGCAGAGATAGACAACACGCCAGACTATAAGCTGCTTACTCCTGAGACTCCTGGTTATTATGACCCCGTATGTAGAATAACAGATAAGGGTACCACAATATGGAGGAATTACATAAATCCTATAGTATTCGGTACGCAGATAGACATCTTCCCTCTGTATAATACGAATATAGAAGACAATGCCACACTGGAACACATGCTTAACAAGAATCTGGAACTCACATGGCGTTACCAGCGTGCTAACCAGAAATACTCTCTCGTAAACTTCCTTGAGAATATTAAGCACAAGCATCTGCGTGGACTTCTCAGAAACATAAAATGGGCATGGTCAACAAGAAACGTGGATAAGTACAAGCAGGAACTTGATGAGTTTCAAAGTACGCTGAACGAACCTGGGGGCAAGCGACTCGTAAACTTTGCAAGTTGGGTATATGGTCTTGAGACTTTCGAGAAAGAACTTTTTACAGACTATGTCGAGATGCCGTTTGCCGATTTCACTATTCGCGTGCCGGCAATGTATGATGAATACCTGAAACGCATCTACGGCGACTACATGCAGTTGCCACCGGAAGAAAAGCGTCATCCAACACATGGATGCTACTATATCAACCTTCGCGAGGGATTAACAATTGACGAAGTAAGAGAGCGCATTCGCAAAGGAGAAACAGAGGTGTTATAACAACAATGAAAAAGAAATATTACATAGACGCACTAAACAAAAGCACGTTCGGTGTAAAGTATTATGATGCTTGTTCAAAACCACATTCTGATGCAGAGAAAATAGCATACAGACTTGGTTTTGAGCCCAAGTACCTCTATGGCTGCCGCCTTTCCAAACTGGGCAAGCCTATATGGAAGAAGGTATTGCTGCACGCATACAACCTCCGCTGGCAAGCTTATGTACTGTGGCAGGCACACAAACTAAACAGCATAAAGGATTCATACATATTCCTGCAGTACGGCTTCTCCACCGAAGCCATGTTCTCCGTTATAAAGAAGCTCAAACGTAACGGCAACAGAATCATACTACTCATACATGATTTTGACACATTCAGAGTCGCAAGCGAGGGGTCCAGCACCAGCAAGACTTATCGCGACAAGATAATCAGAAACGAGAAGAAACTGATAGAATCCGTTGACGTGGCTATTGTCCACTCCAAGCCTATGGAAGAGCGGCTACGCAACATCGGCTACAAGAAAGACATCGTCATTCTTGAGTTCTTCGACTACCTGAACGACTACAAGCAAGAAGAATCCGCAACAGACATTCAGAATAATATAGACATCGTATTTGCGGGTAATCTTGACAAGAGCGAATTCGTCAGGAAGCTTCATAACATGGCCCCTGTGCCTGGCACACGTTACTTCCTTTACGGCAAATATAGTGGCGAGCTTACGACAAATGACAATGTCATATACAAAGGGGTTTTCCAGAATGACGACATAGAAGGCATTGAGGGTACCTGGGGACTTGTGTGGGATGGTGACAGCACCGACACCTGCGCCGGGAACTTCGGCGAATATCTTAAGATTAATGCGCCTTTCAAACTCTCCCTTTATCTTGCAAAGGGACTTCCTGTCATAGTATGGAAAGAAAGTGCCATGGCGTATTATGTTGAAAGATATCAACTTGGAATTACAGTAAACTCCCTTAATGACATAGCCCCGACTATCCGTGCTCTTAGTGACAACCAGCTAAAGGCAATAAAAGAAAACATAGCCCTCTACTCACAGAAGGTAAAAGAGGGTGCTCAGCTCAGGGAGGCTCTTATTCAAGCTCTACGCGAATAACGAGTGCATTCCCCTGACACGCGTCATGTAATAACACAACAACAAGGGCGGCAAGTCATCACGACTTGCCGCCCTCTCATTTTTAATCACTATCAAAAATTATCAGACAGTATTCAAAATCAGAATTGAAACCAATGTGTTGTATTATCTTCACTAACCAAACAAATCAATAACCTAAACAATATACTACAAAAACTACTTCGTAACAGTCTTTACCGTCTGATGTCTGTTCCATTCGTCTCACTTAACGATGGCTGTGTTTGTGTGTTTTATTATGATGCATCTTTGCATTATGCTTAGCATGCTTTGCACGCCACTTCAGGCATTTCTTGCAGTCGGCATGCTGGCCGTGATGCTTCTTCAGATGCTTGTTCTTATGTTGCTTGTCTTTGTGCACCACTACCATCTCTGTGCGCTGAGCCGGATGATGGTTTGATACATAAACTACTTTCTTTGCTGATACTGACATCGCGCTCATCATAATGAGGCAAACGAGTGATAATATAGTCTTTTTCATAATCTTCAATCTTTTAGTTGTTAATACTCTTTGTTTCTTTTTTCTGAGAGCAAAGTTACGTCATAAAACTCATGTGACAAACTCTTTTTCCCTAAAGATAAAAAGAAATTCCCTATCTCTGAGGAGGAAATCCCACCATAAGTCCGCATTTCTTTGGTCAATTGAGAAAAAAGCGTTACCTTTGCATACATATTATATATATAGTAATCACAAATTCACGACAGATGAAAGAATTACAACTGAAGTATGGCTGCAACCCAAACCAGAAGCCATCACGTATCTTCATGACCGAGGGCGAATTGCCCATCGAAGTACTTAACGGTCGTCCAGGTTACATCAATTTCCTTGATGCGTTGAACTCTTGGCAGTTAGTAAAAGAGCTGAAAGCCGCTACCGGTCTGCCGGCAGCCGCAAGCTTTAAGCACGTAAGCCCTGCTGGAGCAGCCGTAGGACTGCCGCTGAGCGACACTTTGAAGAAGATATATTTCGTTGACGATGTAAAGCTGCCTCTTACACCTATCGCCTCTGCCTACGCTCGTGCCCGTGGCGCCGACCGTATGTCAAGCTATGGTGATTTCATCGCCCTCTCTGACGAGTGCGACGCAGCAACAGCTACTCTCATCAAACGTGAAGTGAGCGACGGCGTCATTGCTCCGTCATTCAGCGACGAGGCTCTGCAGATATTACGCGAGAAGCGCAAAGGCACTTACAACGTGATTAAGATAGACCCTGACTACGTACCTGCACCTGTAGAGACAAAGCAGTGTTTCGGAGTAACATTTGAGCAGGGACGCAACGAGGTAAAGCTGGACGACCCAGCACTCTTTGAGAATATCCCAACAAAGTCAAAGACCTTCACCCCAGAGGCTAAGCGCGACTTGATGATTGCCCTTATCACACTGAAGTACACACAGTCAAACTCTGTTTGCTATGTAAAGGACGGACAGGCTATCGGCATCGGTGCCGGACAGCAGAGCCGCATACACTGCACTCGTCTGGCTGGCAATAAGGCTGACATCTGGTGGCTGCGCCAGTGTCCTAAGGTGATGGCACTGCCGTTTAAGGCTGACATACGCCGCGCCGACCGTGACAACACCATCGACGTGTATATCTCTGACGATTATGAGGACGTACTGGCTGAGGGCACATGGCAGCAGTTCTTTACAGAGAAGCCTGAACCTCTGACACGTGAGGAGAAGAAGGCATGGATAGCACAGAACACCAAGGTGGCATTAGGCTCTGACGCATTCTTCCCATTCGGCGACAACATCGAGCGCGCACACAAGTCTGGCGTAGAGTTCATTGCCCAGGCTGGCGGCTCTGTACGTGATGACAATGTGATTGAGACCTGCGACAAGTACGGCATCACAATGGCATTCACTGGTGTAAGACTTTTCCACCACTAAGAATAGCGGACAGAATGTCACTTGGATGGCACAAGACCTTACTGATATTCTGCTACGAAAAAGGGGGACATCACCAAAATGTCCTATTTGCAGCCTTCCGTTAACGCCCCGTGCTTGCGATATTTCAAAATAATTTCCCGCTGGTCGCGTACAGCGAAATCTACGAAAGGTTATAACTCACTGATAATCAGCATAAGCATTTACTGACACAAAAAAAACGATAGTTTTTGCGCTGCAAAAGCTATCGTTTTACGTTGTAAAAGCTATCGAATGACACTGTAAAAGCTATGCTTTCTCATGGTTAAAGCTATGCTTTCACGAAAAAGGGGACGCAAAAAGCTGTTTTTTTGCGTCCCCTTACTATATTTTATGCCTTATTTTCTCCTAGTTTGCATTTTTTCGTTGACAAAATTCGGAGAGCCAAATCACCAAAATGTCCTATTCAGCGTCAAAATCACAACGGCTGAAAAAATGGCACTTATCTGTCAGCATCGCCGTATGACAGATGACGTGCCTGCAGCTGATAAGAATAAGCCAACGTTGACGGTGAGAGCTTACCCTTCAGGTACTGCTCCATCATCACGGCACCGATAGGCACACCGAAGTCAGCACCGAAACCGCCGTTCTCCACATATACCGCAATGGCAATCTTAGGGTTGTCCATAGGAGCAAAGCCCATAAACACCGAGTGGTCCCTACCTCTGTTCTGCGCAGTACCGGTCTTACCGCATGCCACATAAGGATAGCGGCTCAGCGCATGACAGGTGCCGCCTGTGGCAGAGGCACGCATACCGGCAACCACAATGTCGTATGCCTCACGCGACGCCTTAGTATAGTGTTTCTTAGTGTATGCAGTGTCCAAGCGCTCGTTCTGCACATGCTTCACCACATGAGGTGTTACCCAATATCCGCGGTTAGCTATGGTGGCACCAAGATTGGCTATCTGCAGAGGTGTAAGGTTTACCTCACCCTGACCAATGGATATAGAGATAATGGTAAGTCCGTTCCAAGAGCCCTTATATGCATGGTCATAATACTCTCCGTTAGGTATCAGGCCGCGCTTCTCACCGGGCAGGTCGATGCCTGTCTTATAGCCGAAGCCCATTGACACCATATAGTCACGCCATACATTCATAGCGTTCAGCGGCCTGCCGTATTTCTTCCTGTTGCCTATCATGTGATAGAGTCCCCAGCAGAAGAAGCCGTTACAAGAAGTGGACAATGCAGGAACAACGGGCAGCGGTGATGCATGGCCGTGACATCCCACATGCAGTCCCTTAAAGGAGAAGCCGTGTGAGCAGCCGTATGTGGTATGCGGGGTTATTATTCCCTCCGTAAGGAATGTGAGTGCCTGTGAAGTCTTGAACGTAGAGCCCGGCGGATACTGTCCCATTATACTTCTGTTGAGCAACGGTTTCCACACGTTACGCTGCAGTGCCATATGGTTCTTACCACGCTTTCTGCCCGTCATTATACGCGGGTCGTATGACGGTGATGACACCATACACAGCACCTCGCCGGTCTTCGGCTCTATGGCTACGATGGCGCCTATCTTTCCTTCCATCAACCTCTCGCCGAGCGCCTGCAGGTCCACGTCGATAGACAGTGTAAGGTTCTTGCCTGCCACTGCCTTGCGGTCATACTTGCCATTCTGGTAATGTCCCTGCACCCTGCCGTGTGCGTCACGCAGAAGTATCTGCACACCCTTCTCTCCACGCAACTGTTTCTCGTATGAGCGTTCCACGCCGAGTTTGCCTATATAGTCGCCACGCACATAGTAGTCGTCATTGTCTATGTCACCTTGCGATACCTCTGCCACGTCGCCCAGCACATGGGCTCCGCAGGCATATTGATACTGTCGCAACGTACGGCGCTGCACATAGAAACCAGGAAAGCGGAACAGCTTCTCACGGAATACAGCGAAGTCCTGCTCGTCAAGCTGGGTGATGAATGTCTGTTGGGTGTAGCGTGAGTAACCGGGGTTCTTGTTGCGGTCCTTGATGTCGGCCATACGCTTGTCAAAATACTCACGGGTGATGCCCAGCGCCTCACACAGCT
>JAFXZU010000025.1:0-13114 GCA_017541085.1 Prevotella sp. | reverse complement strand
TGAGTTCTGCACAGTCTGTGCGTCAGCACCAGGATAATAAGCACGCACCACGATAGTTGGAGGTGCAATGTCTGGATACTGCTCAATAGGCAGCGTCACCAGACCTATGACACCGAGTATCACCACCACGATGGATATCACAGTGGAGAGTACCGGTCTTGTTATGAATGAATCAAGTTTCATCTTTAGTCGTTTAGTTATTTAGTCGTTTGGTCGTTTGGGAATATTACTTGTTGTCGGTCTCTCAGTCGCGTCGCAGGGAGTGTTATACAAATCCCCAAACGACTAATTAGCCAACAACCCAAACAACTATGATTTCAGTGCTTTAGCCACGGCAAACACTCCGTCGCCCTGAACCTTGGAAAGTTCCTCAGCCTTCTTCATCTTCTTGGCATAGTCAGCCTCAGAGATTGGCTTTATCTCCATACCTTCCTGCAGCATATTCACGCCATACACAACAATGCGCTCACCCTTGCTCAAGCCAGAGGTAACGATATAGTTCTGACCGTCGTTCTGGGTATCAACCGTAATCTCAGAGTATTTCACCTTGTTGTCTTTTCCTACCTTATACACGAAGAACTTATCCTGTACCTCCACGCAAGCGTCCTGAGGTATAACGATAGCTCCTGTAGCACGGTAAGGCATGAGTATCTTACCTGAGCCACCAGACTTAATCAGCTTCTGAGGGTTAGGGAACGCTGCTATCAGACTTACAGAACCAGTCACTGCGTCAACCACGCCGCTGGCCTTGACTACCCTGCCCTCGCTGCCATACATTGAGCCGTCAGCAAGCTGCAGCTTAACAGCTGGCATCTGTGCGATAGCAGCCTGCAGTGAGCCTTCCTTGCGTGTCAGTTCCATCACCTCTTTTTCATTAAGAGAGAAGTACACGTCCACGTTTGAACCATTAGAGATAGTTGTGAAAGGCACCTGTATAGATGCACTTACCAATGCTCCCACCTTATAAGGCAGAGAACCTACAACACCAGATGTCGGACTCTTGACTGTGCAGAAACTCAGCTGGTCGCGAGCAGACATCAGACCAGCCTTTGCTTGTCCCAATGCAGCGACAGCACTCTCATACTGGTTCTTGCTTGCCTGCAACTCATAGTCGCCTATGACATTCCTCTCATGCAGTTTCTGTGCATTCTCGTATGTCAGCTTTGCTGTGTTGAGCTGGCTCTGAGCTGCCGTAACAGCAGCCTGCGCCTGATTCACCGCAGCACGATATGTTACGTTATCTACCTGGAACAATACCTGGCCGGCACTTACCTGCTGGCCCTCCTTTACATAAATCTTTGTAATAAAACCTGCCACCTTCGGACGTATCTCCACATCCTGCATACCCTTGAACGTAGCTGGGTAAGAGGTTTCCAAGTCTGCATCTGACGCGCCAATAGTACGCACGGCATACTCGTTGTCGCTAAAATCTGGCTTACCTTGCTGGCCTCCGCCACACGACATCAACATGGCAGCCACTGCCGCGATGCTCATAATCACACTTTTCTTCATAAATTATCCTTCGTTTTTGTTATCTTTGCGCTACTATATTATCCTTTTTTACAGAAAACTAAACATTTTGATTAAGTTTTCTTTTGCAAAGATACTCATTATATTTTATATAGATGCAGCCTTGACACACTTTTATATTTTTTTAACTCTACAGAACTCTTTGCACAAAAAAGGTAGCAGGACAAAATCCTGCTACCTTATTATATAATGACATATTATTGTCTTCCTACTGACCTTACTTAGGCTGCTTGCCGATGTAAGCGAGGATACCACCATCCACGTAGAGCACGTGACCGTTCACTGCATCAGAAGCCTTTGATGCAAGGAACACTGCTGGACCACCGAGCTCAGAAGGATCGAGCCAACGTCCTGCTGGAGTCTTTGCACAGATGAATGAATCAAATGGGTGACGAGAACCGTCAGCCTGACGCTCACGCAGCGGAGCTGTCTGTGGTGTAGCGATATAGCCAGGGCCGATGCCGTTACACTGGATGTTATACTCACCATACTCTGAGCAGATGTTACGTGTCAGCATCTTCAGACCACCCTTAGCGGCAGCGTATGCGCTGACAGTCTCACGACCGAGCTCTGACATCATAGAGCAGATATTGATAATCTTACCCTCACGACGCTCCATCATCTCTGGAACGACAGCTGCAGCGCAGATATAAGGAGCTACCAAGTCAACATCGATGACAGCCTGGAACTCAGAGCGCTTCATCTCGTGCATAGGAATACGCTTGATGATACCGGCATTGTTTACGAGAATGTCAATCTGGCCAACCTCCTCGTGAATCTTCTTCACAAGTTCAGCCACAGCCACCTCGTCACATACATTGCACACATAGCCCTTAACGTTTGTGATGCCAGCCTCCTTGTAGTTAGCCAAACCACGCTCAAGAGCCTCCTGGTTGATGTCGTTGAAGATGATGTTCTTTACTCCGGCAGCAACGAACGCCTTTGCGATGTTGAAACCGATACCGTAAGATGCGCCGGTAATCCAGGCGTTCTTACCCTCAAGAGAGAAATCCTTTAAGCTTTCCATAGCAAAATGAATAATTTAAGTTATGAGTTGTTAGTTATGAGTTATTCGTGAACGTACTCACTGAAATCCGTCAGCTTCATATCGCCCTTACGACGCAGTGTGTCATGCATAGCGAAGGCGGCTGGCAGATTATGATGGGTATGTCCTCCGGTAGATATCTTCAGATACTCACGCAACAGCGGACGGTAGTCTGGATGCGCACAGTTCTCTATCAGCAACTGAGCACGCTCCAACGGAGCCTTGCCGCGCAGGTCAGCTATACCCTGCTCTGTCACCACCACATTCACGTCATGCTCTGAGTGGTCCTGATGACTAACGAACGGAACGATAGCTGATATCAGACCGCCCTTTGCCACCGACGGACAGGTAAAGATTGAGATGTAGGCATTGCGCTCAAAATCGCCCGAACCGCCTATGCCGTTCATCATCTTAGTGCCGCATATCTGTGTAGAGTTAGCATTGCCGTATATATCCACCTCTATAGCTGTATTGATGGCTATCACACCCAGTCGACGTATCACCTCAGGAGAGTTGGAAATCTCTGACTGACGTATGGTGAGATGCTTTGCGAAATGGTCTATGTTGTCATACACCAGTCCCAGACACTCATTGTCAACGCTGAGCGAGCAAGTAGAGGCATCCTTCACACGTCCCTCAAGCATCATATCGACAATAGCATTCTGCAACACCTCTGTGTAGATATTAAAGTCCGGAATGCTCTTATCCTTGCCCACAGCACTGAGTATAGCGTTGGCAGTAGTTCCCACGCCACTCTGCATCGGAAGGAAAGAAGAAGGTATGATGCCGCGCTTCATGTCGCCGAGCAGGAACTGTGCCACATTGGCGCCTATCTGGTCTGTAACAGGGTCTGTACCCTTGAACGAACGTGCCTCATCAGGCAGGTTACATTCCACAACGCCCACTACTTTCTTCTTGTCTATCTCAAGATAAGGTGTACCAATGCGGTCACTTACCTTGGTTATCATTATCGGCTGACGGAAAGGTGCGTCCAGCGGCTCATACACATCGTGCAACAGCGCTGCACCCTCGCTGTGGAAACGGTTCAGCTCTATTATAATCTTCTCAGCCTTATGTGCTACTGTTGGAGATATACCACCAGCTGAAGTAAGGAACACCCTGTATTTGTCGCCAGCATCCTCTATCTTACATACCTCTATTATGCCCCAGTTCAGAGGACCATAGAAACCATAGCGCAACTCCTGCGCCATGTGAGAGAGGTGAAGGTCGTTATACCTTATCTCGTTCTTGTTAACATGTGCACGGAACTCACTGTTCGTGGTGTAAGGCGCACGAAAACCTATAGCACCCGCCGCTGCCAAATCACCATCGGTACTCTGGCCGGTAGAAGCACCAGTAAAAAGGTTTATCTTAAACTCATTGCCCTTCTCATGCTCAGCTTGTGCGAGTTTCGCCAACTCCTTAGTCACCGCCTTTGGCGCACCCGCCGGCGTAAAACCACTGAGACCTATAGACTGGCCATTCTTAATCATTTGCGCTGCCTCCGTGGCAGTAATTGTAGTGTACATCTTACTTCGTAAGTTATGGATTTTGTGTTATGAGTATTACTTCGTTCTTACGTCAGGCACCCTTTTCAAGAATGCCGAGATTCTATTCCATACGCAAAATTACTGAAATTGCACGAATTGTCCAAATTTGTGCAACTTTTTTTTTCTATATAATATAAAAAAGGTGTAAAAAAGAAGAAAAAAGTTTTTTTATTTGCCTATTTTGGAAAATATCCTTATCTTTGCATTTGGTAATTTCATAATACAACATCACTCTGCATAGCGCAGTACAGGATTCCGACCAATGTAGTATGTCCTTACGTGTACACATTACGGTTGGGGTTCTTCTTTTTGCATCTCAAGAGAGGAACAGACCACTACAATTAACCTAAGGAGAGAGGGAGCATCTTATTAACATTCACAAAGAAAAACGAAAACAAACATAAAATAATTATGGCTTATATGACAAAAGAAGGCTACGAGAATCTTGTAGCCGAACTGCACCGACTTGAGGCAGTAGAAATGCCCAAGGCAAGCGCAGCGATAGCAGAGGCACGCGACAAAGGCGACCTCTCAGAGAATTCCGAGTATGACGCAGCCAAGGAAGCCCAGGCACACCTGGCTGACAAGATAAACCAACTCAAGCTGACAATCGCAGACGCAAAGATAATAGACAAGAGCCGCCTGTCAACAGACGCCGTGCAGTTGTTGTCAAAGGTTGTCATGACGAACCTGGCAAACAAGGCACGCATGACCTACACCATCGTGTCTGCCAACGAGGCTAACCTGCGCGAAGGCAAGATATCCATCGAGACACCGATAGCACAGGCCCTGCTCAACCACAAGGTGGGCGACGTGGTGGAGGCACAGATTCCACGCGGCACGCTGAAACTGAAAATCGAGGAGATATCATACTAATACTTTGCAAGCTATGGATATATTTTCTAAGATTGCCGCTGGCGAGATTCCCAGCTACAAGTGCGCAGAGAACGAGGAGTTCTACGCTTTCCTTGACATCAACCCTGTAGTGCGTGGCCACGTCTTGGTCATCCCACGCCGCGAGGTGGATTACATTTTCGACATGGACGATGACGAAACTGCACGCTACTTCTGCTTCGCTAAGCGCGTGGCAAAGGCCATCAAGGAGGCTTTCCCATGTAAGAAGGTCGGCATGTCGGTGTTCGGCCTCGAAGTACCTCACGCCCACATCCATCTCATGCCTATGCAGACCGAGGGCGACATGGACTTCCGACGCGAGAAGCTTACCCTCCCAGAGGACGAGATGCGCGCCATCGCCGACAAGATATACACGGCATTCACATCCGCAAAATAACGACTTGCAAGGCTGCAAAAGCAGCGCCTTGACAGATTACAACATAAAAGCTACCGTTTCACGACACGAAACGGTAGCTTTTATATTGCAAAAAACAGCTTTCACGACACACCCCACCCTACCCGACGCCCCCCCTCCACAACCCGTGTTTGCATTTTGACCGAGAATCTATCATTTTGCAACCGAACTACTATTTTTACATTACAAAATGCCAGAAAAAACTTTCATGCAAGATACGTTTTTTCAAGACATCATGAAAAGCAGCACAAACGTATATTTTTTCTGTTTAATTTATCTTTGTTTTTTCTCCTTATTTATTTTATATAAATAAAATTTTTTAGTACCTTTGTAGCATAATCAACCATGACGTGCCGCAAGAGAAAACTGCCCGCTGCAAGCAGGACAATTTTCCCAAGTAACGCACAGCCGGCACGCAACAACCTAATGCCCAAAAACTTACTTGTTTCTGGGTAGGGATTTTATATGCTACGCACAACCAGAGAAAACACCTGTCTCATGTCAGAATACCAGTATCATATATTTTCACCATACCGTGTATGCCCCATAGGTGCGCACGTTGACCACCAGCACGGACTGGTGACAGGGTTCTCCATCAACAAAGGCGTGGACCTGTGGTTCAATGTCAGGGAAGACACCATGGTCAACCTCGTTTCAAAGACATATGATGGAGACGTTAGTTTTGACCTTTCACAACCATCACAGATAAGGAGATATATGTGGGGTGACTATGTCCAGGGTGCAAAATACGCTCTGAGCAAACGTTTCCGACTGCGCCACGGCATTGACGGAGTTGTACAGGGCTCACTGCCTATCGGAGGACTCTCATCTTCCGCTGCCGTACTCATAGCCTACGTCATGGCATTCGCCAAGGCCAACGGTATCGAACTACAGCCATTCGAAATTGTGCAGATTGCATCCGAGGCCGAGCGCGAATATATCGGACTTAGCAACGGACTGCTTGACCAGGCATCCATAGCCCTGGGAAAGAAAAACAACCTTCTGTTCCTTGACTGCGACACCAACAAATACCGTCTAATCCCCTTTGGAGGGCAAGGGCAGAACGTCAAAAGCCTGCCTTTTGAGATTGGCATCTTCTTCTCTGGCCTGACACGCTCTTTGGTAAACAGCGACTACAATCTCCGTGTATATGAGTGCAAGACTGTAGCATGGAACATGCTGGCATACGCCGACCAGCCATTGAAGACCTTTGACAAGACGTTCCTGCGCGACATCCCGAAAGAGAAATACGAGAAGACCAAAGACCTGATGCCGGCACGCTTTGCACGCAGGGCTGAGCATTTCTATTCCGAGTACCGCCGCGTAAGACAGGGGGTAACGGCGTGGGAGACCGGGAACCTGGAACTCTTCGGGCAACTTATCTTCAACTCATGCGAGAGCTCTATCCACAACTACGAGTGTGGTTCGCCCGAACTCATAGCCATCTATGACATCATGCGTAAACTTCCAGGTGTGTATGGCGGTCGTTTCTCCGGCGCCGGTTTCTCCGGCGCGTGTATCGCCCTCGTCAACCCAGCACATAAAGAGGAGATTGAAGCCACAATGACAAAAGAATATCTCAACATCTTCCCCGAATATGCCAAGACCTTCCAGATACACTGGGTAAAATCTGATGAAGGTGCAAGATTCATTTAAGATTAGAGGCAAGAAATCAGAAGTCAGAGGTTAGGAGTCAGAGGTCAGGAGTCAGAGGTCAAGAGCCAGAGGTTAGAGGTTCAGTATGTCGCTGTACCACAGCGAACCCCAAAACACAAAAGGCAAGAACTTGAAGAATATAGTAATAGCAGCAGGATACGCAACGAGGTTAGGAGAACTGACAAAGAACTTCCCGAAACCATTGTTGAATATTGGAGAGAACACCATCTTAGGGAGAATGTTAGATGACATCGACAGAATCCCAGAGATAGAAGAGCATATCATCATAACGAACCATAAGTTCGCCCCGATATTCGAAAAATGGAGCGCAAACACACGTTATGCCAAGCCCCTGACCATAGTCGATGACGGCACAGAGAACAACGAGACACGACTCGGAGCGGTATGCGACCTGTTGTTCGCTTTAGAGAAGCTGAAGATCAACGATGACATCCTCGTGGTGGCAGCAGACAACCTGCTTTTCTTCTCGTTCCAGGAATTTATAGATTTTGCTAAGCAGAAAGGCACGTCATGCATTATGTGCCATAACGAACCGAGCATAGAGAAGCTGCAGCGTACCGGAGTCATCGAAGTGGATGAGAACATGCGCGTACTCAGCATGGAGGAGAAACCACAACAGCCAAAGACACACTGGGCTGTGCCTCCATTCTATTTCTACAAGAAAGAAGACCTCGACATCATCCGTCACGCAGTAGAGAACGGCTGCGGGAAAGACGCCCCTGGCAACCTCGCCCATTACATGGTGGAGCATACGCCCATGCACGCATGGCACATGACAGGTGGCCGTTTCGACATCGGCAGCCTTGACACCTATTACCAAGCATGCGACTTAGCCAGAGAAGGCAAGATAAAATAGACCTAAACACATATTACTATGCATACGTTAATCAAACTCCCATACGCTCCCGATGCCCTGGAGCCGGTCATTAGTGCACAGACACTTTCCTTCCATCATGGAAAGCACCTGCAGACCTACGTTGACAACTACAACAAACTTACAGCAGACGGAGAATACGCCGGGATGACATTGGAGGAAGTAGTCAAGGCAGCTCCTGCCGGACCTGTATTCAACAATGCCGGCCAGATACTAAACCACGAGATGTACTTCTCACAATTCCGCGCCGCCAGCGAAGCGTCACACACGCCCTCCGGAGCCCTTGCCGCGCAGATAGACAAACAATGGGGAAGCCTTGACGCCTTTAAAACCGAATTTGAGTCTAAAGGCACAAGCCTGTTCGGTTCTGGCTGGGTATGGCTGTCCACCGACCAAGACGGACAGTTGACAATCACTCAAGAGCCCAATGCCTCCAATCCTATAGTAAAAGGTCTGACACCCCTTCTGACCTTCGATGTCTGGGAACACGCCTACTACCTTGACTATCAGAATCGCCGCGCCGCCCACCTCACCGCCCTTTGGCAGATAGTGGACTGGAAGGTCATAGAAGATCGCTATCTCGGCAAACGATAAGAGAAGGGCATTCCTAAAGAAAAGACATTGCTGCGCAAGAAATCAAAGAAAATCTTTAAGAAAATCACAACAGGAAATATATTTCTGGGCATAGCCCTGAGATTCTTAAATCGATTCTCCGAGATTTCTAACCGAAGGTTATAAAAAATAAGAATCTATAAAAAAGCACAATTGAAAATAAAGAACATGTCAAATAAAAAAAATATTTGATGGTGCTTTATATTTTAGAATATTAAAAACAATGTCAAAAATATTAACTCGTTAAAAAGTTTATTACATAGTATATAAAATGGCATACAATAATTTAAAGTTCCCAGAGGACTCCTTGTTTTTGGTGACCGGTGGAGCCGGTTTCATAGGCTCCAACCTGTGTGAAGCTATTCTTAACCTCAGTTATCGTGTACGTTGCCTCGATGACCTGAGTACTGGTAAGCAGGCTAACGTGGATTTGTTTAAAGATAATCCCAACTACGAGTTTGTCAAAGGTGACATCAAAGACCTTGATACATGTATGAAGGCTTGTGAAGGTGTAGATTATGTTATGAACGAAGCTGCATGGGGTAGTGTGCCACGTAGCATTGAGATGCCTTTGTTTTATTGTGCAAACAACATACAGGGCACATTGAACATGATGGAAGCTGCACGTCAGAAAGGAGTGAAAACTTTTGTATATGCTTCTTCAAGCTCTGTGTATGGTGATGAGGCGCATCTGCCAAAACAAGAAGGTGTGGAAGGTAATCTTCTTTCCCCGTACGCTTTGACAAAACGTTGCGATGAAGAGTGGGCTAAACAATATACCAAGCACTATGGTTTAAAGACTATAGGACTTCGTTATTTCAATGTGTTTGGTCGCCGTCAAGACCCAAATGGTGCATACGCAGCGGTGATTCCTAAGTTTATCAAAATGCTGATCAACGATGAGCGACCAACTATTAATGGAGATGGTAAACAGAGCCGTGACTTTACTTATATTGAGAATGTGATTGAAGCTAACCTGAAGGCCTGTCTTGCTCCTGATGAGGCAAGCGGCGAAGCCTTCAATGTGGCTTATGGTGGTCGTGAATATCTGATAGATATTTACTACGAACTTACCAAGGCGCTGGGGAAAGATATAGAACCTCACTTCGGTCCTGACCGTCCTGGCGATATCAAGCATTCTAATGCCGACATTAGCAAGGCAAAGCGTATGTTGGGCTATGACCCGCAGTACGATTTCGCTCGTGGACTTGCAGAAGCTATTGATTGGTATAAGGCTAATCTTTAAGAGGTCAAGAATTAGAGAATTATTTCTTATGGCATTGATATATCCTGAACTGAGTAAGAGAATTCTTGGAATTGCGATGCAGTTGCATCGTGAGATGGGATGTGGGTTCAAGGAGAAGGTGTATCAAGATGCCTTTGAGGTGCTTCTCAAGGAGGAAGGTGTCAAGTACGAAAGAGAGAAACATATTGACCTTGTTTTCCATGGAGTAAAACTTGAGCACGACTTCTTCTATGACTTCTTGATTGAAGATAAGATAGGGGTAGAATTAAAAGCCGTTTCTGAGATAGTCGGCGAATTCGAAGCACAGATTATCAACTATCTGCATGTAAGCAATCACAAGCTTGGTTTATTGCTGAACATTGGAAACACAAGTTTGGAATACAAGTGGTATCCCAATGAGTGGCACCACAGGCAATGCGCCAGCATTGGCTGAGAAGAAATTCTCTAATTCTCAAATTCTTGAAAAAAAGGATAATAACAATTCTAAACATTATAAATCAATGAAAGAAACAAAAATTTGCGTTATCGGCTTGGGTTATGTAGGGCTGCCTTTAGCCCGTTTATTTTCAACCAAGTACCCCACAATGGGTTTTGACATGAACCAGAAGCGTTGCGACGCACTTATGGCTGGCCATGACGCTACGCTGGAAGTGGCAGATGACATCCTGCAGGATGCTATCAACAACCATGGCTTCATCTGCACTAGCGACATTGAAAAGATTAAGGATTGCAACTTCTACATCGTAGCAGTTCCTACACCTGTGGATGATGACAACAATCCCGATCTCACTCCGTTGGTCGGTGCCAGCACCACTGTAGGAAAGGTCATCAGCAAGGGAGACGTGGTAGTATATGAATCTACGGTTTATCCTGGCGTAACAGAAGATGATTGTATCCCGGTAGTAGAAAAGGTATCTGGATTGAAGATGAATGTCGATTTCTATGGCGGTTATAGTCCAGAGCGCATTAATCCAGGTGACAAGCAGCATACCGTTGAGCATATCAAAAAGGTTACATCGGGCTCAACTCCTGAGATTGGCAAGTATATCAATGAGGTTTACAGCAGCGTTATCACTGCTGGTACTCACCTTGCACCTACTATCAAGGTAGCTGAGGCTGCCAAAGTGATAGAGAACAGCCAGCGTGACATCAACATCGCCTTTGTAAACGAACTGAGTAAGATCTTCAATAAGATGGGTATTGATACCCTTGATGTTCTGGAGGCTGCTGGCACTAAGTGGAACTTCCTTCCTTTCCGTCCTGGACTTGTTGGTGGTCACTGCATAGGTGTTGATCCGTATTATTTGGCACAGTGTGCTCAGCGTCATGGCTACAATCCTGAGATTATCTTGGCTGGTCGTCGTATGAACGACGGAATGGGTGAGTATGTCGCAACAGAGACTGTCAAATTGATGTTGAAGAAGGGTATTCAAGTGCTGGACTCTGATATTATTATACTTGGTTTCACCTTCAAGGAGAACTGCCCCGATGTTCGCAATACCAAGGTTATTGACATTTATAAGGCTCTACAGGAATACAACCTCAATATTACTGTTTATGACCCGTGGGCTAATCCTGCTATTGTGGAGCATGAGTACGGCATTAAGGTAGTCAATGAACTCCCGACAGAGAAGTTTGATGCCGCTATTGCAGCCGTTGCTCATAAGAAATTTGACGGAATGAATGTAATAAGTCTGTTAAAAGACAAACATGTCATCTTTGATGTGAAATGCACGCTTGACCGTAGCATTGTTGACGGAAGACTATAAAAGGAAAAATCTGGCAGCACAGGTGGAACATATGTTTGCAGTTCGATACTGCCTGCCAGAACAACAACAATAATAATATGAACTATTGTGCAAACCGAATGCAGCAAGCTTGCTTATTGCTGAGGTGCAGCCAATAGTGCATGGTAAAACCAAGTTTTAACATGAAAGGAATAGTACTTGCCGGAGGTTCCGGTACAAGATTATATCCAATTACCAAGGGGGTAAGCAAGCAGTTGCTACCTATCTATGATAAGCCGATGGTGTATTATTCCATCAGTGCACTGATGCTGGCAGGTATCAGGGAAATACTGATTATCTGTACTCCCTATGATTTGCCAGGCTTCAAGCGTCTGCTGGGTGACGGCTCAGACTATGGAGTACACTTCGAGTATGCCGAGCAGCCATCGCCGGATGGTCTGGCACAGGCATTCATCATTGGCGAGCAGTTCATCGGCAATGATAGTGTATGCTTAGTGCTGGGTGATAACATCTTCTATGGCTCAGGTTTTACAGGCCTGCTCCGCAAAGCAGTAAAAGCAGCCGAGGACGAGAACAAAGCCACCGTCTTCGGTTACTGGGTATCCGATCCCGAACGCTATGGCGTAGCCGAGTTCGATAGGGAAGGGAACTGCCTCAGTATAGAGGAGAAGCCCAAGAATCCCAAGAGTAACTATGCTGTTGTAGGACTGTACTTCTATCCCAATAAGGTGGTTGATGTCGCCAAGCACATCAAACCCTCTGCCCGTGGAGAATTAGAGATCACCACCGTGAATCAGGAGTTCCTGATGGATGGTGAATTGAAAGTCCAAGTCTTTGGCCGTGGTTTCGCCTGGCTGGATACCGGCACCCATGACTCACTGTCGGAGGCTTCTACATATATTGAGGTATTGGAGAAGCGCCAGGGCTTAAAGGTTGCATGTCTTGAGGGTATAGCATACCGCAAGGGCTGGATTAACGAGGAGAAGATGCGCGAGCTTGCACAACCAATGCTGAAGAATCAGTATGGTCAGTATCTGTTGCAGGTTATAGATGAAATGAAGAGAGAAGTGAATTCGAACACTTTCACACATCCAGAAATGTCGGGAATAAAATAGAAAATAAAGGTTATACATATGAATAAAGACATTATCACCGTCACCTCGCCGTTGTTACCCAACCTCGACGAATTTAATGAAATGCTCAGGGAGATTTGGGCTTCAAAGTGGATTACCAACAATGGCCATTATCACCATTTATTAGAATCCGCATTGGCAGAGTACCTTCATGTACCTTATGTTAGTCTGTTTACAAATGGAACTCTGCCTCTTATTACAGCCTTGCAGGCTTTACGTATTACCGGAGAAGTAATTACCACCCCTTACAGTTTCGTAGCGACTACTCACGCCTTGTGGTGGAATGGAATAAAGCCTGTATTCGTTGATATTGACGAGGAAACCTGTTGTATCGACCCTAACAAGATTGAAGCTGCAATCACTCCAAAGACTACCGCCATAATGCCCGTA
>JAFXZU010000024.1:0-5808 GCA_017541085.1 Prevotella sp. | reverse complement strand
GTTTTGCAAAGTTCTTGTCGAATGCAGCCTTCATAGGAACAATCTGCTCCAGTTCGTCCTTCACAGGGTTGATGTCCTTTTCCTTGAGGACTTCACAATACATAGCACTTTGGTATGCATTCTGAGGATAAACATCCCAGCTGCCGAATACTATGTCATTCAGATCCGTCATAGGGACAATATCCTTGTAATGGAGGTATTTCTTGTCTGCACCCTTGCCAACACGAATCTTATCATATTGAGTCATTGAACCAATTGGCTTTGTAAGTCCCTTGCGGGTCATAAGCACGCCAGTCATGAAGGTTGTTGCCACGGCTCCATTGCCAACAACCAAAATTCCCAATTTGCCCTCTGCAGGCTTTACATTATTTTGTTTCATTATTTTAGGTTTTTGATATCTTTGATTAAGATGCAACGTACGAATCACCTCGCGCGAAGCTAAAAGCGCATGTCAGCCCAAAGGCTGGTGCACGTTTCATTTACGAGCGCAACGTGAGAATCACCTCGCGTGAAGCTAAAAGTGCATGTCAGCCCGAAGGCTGGTGCACGTTTCATTTATGAGCGCAACGTGAGAATCACCTCGCGTGAAGCTAAAAGTGCATGTCAGCCCGAAGGCTGGTGCACGTTTCATTTAGCGAGCGCAACGTGAGAATCACCTCGCGTGAAGCTAAAAGTGCATGTCAGCCCAAAGGCTGGTGCACGTTTCATTTAGCGAGCGCAAAGTTAAGAAAAAAAAGCCAACCTAAGAAAACTTTTAGTCTTAGGTTGGTTTTTCTAACATAATTTAACTCATAATTCTGATATATAAATCAGATTTATTGTCTCTTTAGTAGGTTCAGCTTCACATTAGGTTTCAATACGTTATTAGCCTTCGTCTGCTGAGCCTGAGCAGTAGCTTTGAGGGTTGCCTTAATATCCTTGGCAGAAGCAGCTACGATAAATTCATATTCGCCCTTGGCCACAACCCATGCCGATGCGGTCTCATCGAATGATGCAAGGTCGGCAGCCTTTACATTGAGAGTGACGGTCTCGCTCTCACCAGGTTTCAACGACTTTGTCTTGGCAAACGCCTTCAACTCTTTCACAGGCTTGTTGGCTGCCTTATTGTCGGGAGCAGAAACATAAAGTTCCACAACTTCCTTACCCCCGTATGAACCTGTGTTCTTGATAGTAACGTTCACCTCATAGCCACCATCCTTTTCTGCAATCTTCGCATCTGAGTATTCGAATGTAGTATAGCTGAGTCCGAAACCAAATGGATAGCTTACAGGCACATTAAACGAATCAAAGTACCGATAACCTACATAGATATCCTCTTCATAATCGGTATAATCAACATTCTTCACGTTACCCTTCTGGCCTTGGTTCAACATGTCAATACGTGGATCTTGGTCAATTGGGAAGTTCTTTGAAGAATATGCATCGGTGAACTTAATAGGCCATGTCATTGTGAACTTGCCAGAAGGAGACTGCTTGCCGCTGAGAACATCTACAACGCTATTGCCACCTTCCTGTCCTGCTTGCCAAGCACAGAGAATAGCATCGGGAAGTTCCTTCCAAGAAGCAGTCTCGATAACACCACCGATGTTAAGCAATACAATCACCTGCTTGCCAACCTTATGATATACATCGCATACCTGCTTGATGAGCTTTGTCTCAGAGTCGTTAAGATTGAAGTTTGACACATTACGGTCCAAAAACTCACCTGAGATGCGTCCTATTGTAATCACAGCCACATCAGACGTCTTTGCCTGTTTGGTCAGTTCGTCAACAGTAAACTGCTTCTCTGTAGGTAGGGTACCAGGAAGGAACTTTACGAGTGAGGCATTCTTAGGGTCTTTCTTCGCCATCTCCTCGAGAGCAGCCTCTTCCTTCTTCTTGCAATCTGCAATATAGTTCTCGTATGCGCTCTTCAACTCATCAGAAATGACATAACCGCCATTCTTCAGGCCATCAACGAGTGATACGACATAGGCATGGTTTACATTACCTGAACCTGTACCACCGGCAATGAAATCGTATGAGGTACAGCCATATAGTGCCACGTTCTTAATGTCTTTATTGAATGGCAACGCTTTGTTGTTCTTCATGAGCACCATACCCTCTGCAGCAGACTGTCGTGTTACAGCAGCATGAGTCTTCAAGTCTGGTTTGTTAGAATATTGATAACCTTGAAAGCGCGGACTTTTTTCTACGAGGTTCAGCACGCGCTTTACATTACGGTCAAGGTCTGCGACGTCAAGTTTACCACTCTTAACGCCAGATATGATGCTGTCGAATTGCTCGTTCTTGCCAGGTTGCAGCATATCATTACCAGCCCACATCTGCTTAGCACCGTCTTTACCACCAAACCAGTCTGTCATAACGGTTCCTTCATACCCCCATTCATCTCTCAGAATAGTTGTTACGAGATCCTTGCTTTCAGAAGCATAAGTGCCGTTGATATAGTTGTAGGATGTCATCACCGTCCAAGGTTTTGATTCTTTGATTGCAATCTCGAAACCTTTCAGGTATATTTCGCGCAGAGCACGTTGAGAGATATGTGCATCGGTGTTCATTCGATTGGTCTCCTGATTGTTTGCAGCAAAGTGCTTGATACTCGTACCTACATCATTCTTCTGTACGCCAAGTATATAGGCTGCTGCCGTCTTACCTGCCACAACAGGGTCCTCAGAATAGTACTCGAAGTTACGTCCGCATAACGGATTACGCATGATGTTTAGGGCTGGAGCCAAGAGAACGTCGGCACCATACTCCTTCACCTCCTCGCCAATAGCTTGACCTACCTCTTCTACAAGTTGAGTGTTCCATGTTGAAGCTAAGAGCGTTCCGATAGGGAAGTGGGTGCAATAGTAAGATGCAGAGTCGCCTTCACGTTTTGCGTCTATACGCAATCCTGCAGGACCATCAGCCAATACCACAGCAGGAATACCTAACGAATCGAGAGGATAGGTAGTACCAGCAGCGCCAGGCACAAGACTCTGCGTGGCGCCTATAACAGCATCATTGCCTGAGAAACCTTTCATACCCACACCAATCACGAAGTGTGCTTTGTCTTCGAGTGACAGCTTTGACATCACCTCTTCCTGATTTATGGTGTTCTTAGTCTCTTTGTCGGCAGACATACAACCCATCATCAAGGTGGTCATGCCGAGGGCGAAAAACATGGTCTTTTTCATACGCTTTTATTTTTTAAAAAGTAGTGGTGTATATTCTGTGAGATAGATTCGCCAGTTGCGCCAGATGTGACCGCCGTCGGTCTCCAGATAGGTGTATTTGTGTTTCTTGGAGTCGAGGTAAGCACGCAGGTCATTGTTATTCTTTATTAGGAAGTCTGTCTTACCGATACCGATCCAGAAGAGTTTAGGATTCTTGCTAAACAGATTGTCAATCTTCGCGTTGCGGTCGGCATAAATTTCGGGATGCCCATCGCTATTTCCGTTTTGCTGCTGATCAACGGCTGCAGAGAACAAACCTACATAATCAAAGAGATCTGGATTGTTGATACTTATGAAGAGACTATGGAAACCACCCATTGACAGACCTGCAATAGCACGATGTGCCTTGTCCTTCTTCACGCGGTATGTCTTCTCAATAAACTTCACAACATCAGGGAAAGCAGTCTCAAAACTTCCCTCCATTGTCTTAGGAAGCATCATCGTTGGCACCTTGAACCCCTCAGATGTCTCTCCCGGACAAGCCTCCTGCGAGATATTGCCGTTGGTCATCACAAGAATCATAGGTTCTGCCTTGCCCTGTGCAATCAGGTTATCCATAATCTGTGCAGCACGTCCGAGTTCGCTCCATGCGTTCTCGTCGCCACCTATGCCATGTAAAAGATAGAATACAGGATAATCCTTTCCGCTGGTCTCATAGCCGGCTGGGGTATAAACCGTAAGGCGACGGGTAATACCAGCCGTAGGACTCTCGTACCACACCTTGCTAACAGTACCGTGTGCAACCTTGTTTACCTTGTAGAGGTCTGTGCGTGCATCACCGTCAATAAGCAGAACGCTGAACAGATTATTGATATCACGGATGTTATAAACATTTAGAGGGTCGATAATCTTCACGCCGTCAACTATCATGTTATAGGTATAGAGTTCTGGTTTCAAAGCATTGGAAGTAAAACTCCATACGCCCTTTTCGTCTTTTACAAGATCTGCAACTCCTGGAGTTTCATAGCTGTTGCCTTGATATTCCACTTTATTCGAAGGCAGGAAGTCGCCTGTAATCTGCACTTTCTGAGCTTCGGGAGCAATTAGGTTGAAAGTAACGGATTTATCTGCATTTACTACAGGCGAAGCTACTTGAGGACCCTGGCCCCAATTAAGGTTCTGTTGTGCTTTGGCTGCCATACAACCAAGGCAGAGAACAGTCATAATTAATGTTTTCTTCATATAATGTTTAGTTATTAGTTAAATCATGTTGCAAATATACACATTTTATTTGAAACAACGACCAAATATGTAGAAAAATATATACCTAAAGCAAAAAAACAAAGTGTGCAACTATTGAATATACGAAATTATTCTGTTGCCAGTTTCTTTGTAATAGTCAGTACACCGGCAGACAGGGCAGGGACGGAGAGAATGACATCGTTACCCTCGGTCTTCGGTGTTGCTTTCTGGAGGGAAACAGCATCCTTGTTCTCCATGCTATTTGCTACGGTCAGCGAACCCGGAGCGTAATACTCGAATGCTGTATCCTTAACTCCTTTCCAATCACCTTTGATACGCAGAACGGCAGGCTCTTCTGTTGGGTTCACAACCTTCACAATAACACCTGAACCATTCTCCTCCATAGTGGTGCTAACACTCAAATTGCCCGTTTCACCGCTGAATGCCAGACGGTATTTTGAGAAATGGTCATACCAAAGTTCTGTAACCTGACAGTTAGGAGCCTTGAACAAATCCTTGTAGTCGAAATTGATGAAGGCATTGTTCCAATCAGGTGCGTCAGTACGGCGTATGAATAGCGCAGCAGCACCCATTGCCACAACATCACGAGCCTCGCATGTATTGAGGAATCCTCCGGCAAACAGACCTGTGCGCCAATCTATGCTATTCAGGTTCCACTCTGATATGAACAATTTGATATTAGGATTAGGACCTTCGGAAATAATCTTGGCATAGTTGTCATACTGTTCTCCCAAACGTATAGGACCGGTAGCATATCCGTTCTGCTGCTCATAGTGGTGCAGACTCAGATAGTCGAAATAATTTCCGCTACGCTTGATGAAATCCTCGTCTTCCTTGAATCCACCGCAAGCGATGATCTTGATTGTCGGGTCTATCTTGCGCATCGCGGTACTGAAGTCGCGGACACATTTCTCATAGCGTTCAATGCCCATTTCCCACATCTCGTTGTCAATCTCCCAGTATTTCACATTGTAAGGTTCTGGATGTCCGTTGGCAGCACGCTTTGCACCCCATTCGTCAGTTGCTGGGGCATTACAGTAGCGCAACCAGTTCACAGCATCCTGAAGAATGCTTTCATACTCACTTTCAGGACGTTCAAACTTTACGCTCACAACAATTACTGGCTCTGAGTTCACTTCACGGCAGAAACGTATGAATTCATCGGTACCGAAGCAGTTCTGGTCATAGTCCATCCACATCCAGTGTGCCCAACGCTCACGGTTCTCTTGTGGGCCGATCCCCCATTTCCAATCATACTGTGCAACATATCCGCCACCAGGCCAACGTAGGCAGGTAGGGTGCAGTTCCTTGACGGCTTTTAGAATATCAGGACGGAAACCACCCAAGTTTATGCCCGTTTGGGTAGTCATGGTAGCCATGTCAACCT
>JAFXZU010000023.1:0-90990 GCA_017541085.1 Prevotella sp. | reverse complement strand
CTGTTAGAGATGCTGCCGTAGCATATCAGTGCGCCCTGCCATACGTCGGTCTTACCAGTGTGAGTGTGTGTCACATAAGGCAGGTGTGCAGCAGAAGAACCCTGCTTACATACGTTGGTGCTGCCAGAGAGAGCATTGCCAGTCAGACGTATGCGGTCCCAGGTGTGCTTAGTCTCTGTGTAGTTTACGCGGTCGCCACCCTCGATAGTGGTGCGAGAGTTGAGGTAAACTGTAGAAGGCTTAGCGCCACTGGCGATAGCAACAGAATACTCAGAGCCGTTGCCGTCAGGCCATACTAGCACGTCCTTGCTGTTGTATGAGGTGCTGATGGTGCCGCCGTTACCGATGCCATAGCGGTTAGTCCATGACAATGGAGGAGGAGCCTGTGTGAGTCCCTCCAACTCACCTACGAAGAAGCTTGGGTGAGGTGGCTGGTTGTAACCCTCAGTCTGCCATACCATAGCCTGACGATACTGGTGGTCATACCACAGAGAAGGCATACGGTGTGTAGTAGGAGTTACTGTAGTGTAAACGCGTATATATCTGTTATCAGCAGAGCGCATTACTATCTCCTCACGCCAGTCGCCGAGAATATCACCTGTAGCACATGGGTTCTTCTTAGTACCGTTGATGCAGGCAGTTTCATAGTTGCCATGACCGGTGTCATATATTCTTGAACCGAGCTTGTCAACATACAGGTAGCTCTCGTTTGAGCCGGGACCGTTGATAGTCTCTGACAGCAGGTCACCGTCCCAGTATATGCGCCAGTTTAGTGCCATTGGGTAAGGAGTCTGGGCATTCCAGTTATTAGACATACCGCTGATGTATGTTGGTGATGTAGGATTCGGCTGTCTGTAGCTCAGTGGTATAATGCCAGAACCTGTTGATGCGCCGATAGAACCAGGATATTCGTTGCTAAAGTTACCAGCCATGCATCGACCGTCATCACCGCTGCCTACAGTGCGAGCATATATCTCACATGTAGCGGCGTTGCGGAAGTTATTACATGGCTTCTCCTCGTTGCAGGCAAAAGTCTCCAGCCATGGGCGGAATGGGTCGAGGTCACCAGTGTGTGATGCGTCGCCGTGTCCCAGTGATGTAGAAGAACATCCGTGAATAGAGTTGTCACCAGTGTGGAAGTCCAGCACCATAGAGCCGTAGATAATCTCGTCGCTGCCGTCCTCGTCAACGTCACCAATAGAGAAGTTGTGGTTGCCCTGTCCGTACCAGCCGGAGTTGGTAAAGCTGTGCCAGGTATTGCCTACCTTATACAATTTGTTTGTTGACTTATTCACACGGTATGTGCATGCATCAATCTTTGTGTAGATACCGCGACCGAGGAAGATATAAGGATTAACGCCGTCAAGGTATGGAGCACCCATGAAGTACTTGCTTGAGCGGTGTCCGTAGCTGTCACCCCAGTCAGAGGCGTTGCCGCGTGGCAGAGGGTAAGATATCACGTCATAAGTGTAACCTGTCTTACCGTTTATATACATAAGCCACTCCTCGCCGGAATTAGAGAATGTCATGTTGGCGGTGTGTGTTATGCCAGAGCGGATATTCTCAGAGGTGTTGCCGATAGTCTCGGTAGAGCCGTCAGCGTGGTGTATCACGGTGTTGGCACCACCGCGGTAGAGAACCTCGCATGCGCCGTCCTCGTTCCAGTCAAACGCTACAGCGTCCCACTGCTCGTCAGGACCGTAGCAGATGTTAGGACCGCAGTCAATCCACCACAGGCGACCATAGTTGATAGAAGATGCGTAGCACTCTATCTGGCAGAACATCTGATAGTTATTTGTTGGGAACAGGTTGTCCTGGTCCGTCTGGTTCTTACGCTTTACAATGAAATCCACCTTTCCGTCGCCGTCCACGTCGCCGAGAGAAATGTCGTTGATGGTGTAGTTAGCCATAGCCGAGCTTGGGTCTCTCTGCTTCCATACTGTCACGCCGTTGCGTGCCTGCACGTTAGATACAGGAATCTCCAAGTACTGCTTAGCCCAAGGTGTTACTGAAGAGCACTGTGAGCCTACGATACCGTTCTTTACTGCTGCCACGGTGTATGTGCTTGACGCATTGCCGCCAGTGTCAGTGTAGTTAGACACTGCGAGGTTCTGTGCCACGAGCGCACCGTTACGATAGATGTTGTACTTCACGTCGTAGTACTCGTCAGCCTGTACGCGCCAGCTGAGGAACACGCCAGAACTTTGGGTTACAGCCACCAAACCACGGTCAAGAGCATCTGTCTTGCGCTGGGCATTAGCCGGCGAAACCGTCAACAGAGAGGCTACAGCAACAACGGCCATACCTCTCAGCCTACTAAAGGCTTCTTTCTTGCTTAGGAACATTTTGTTAAAAATTAGAATATTAGTTAGATTAGTTTTGGATAAAGATATGCTCTACACATCATTGTTTTTTCTGCACACGCAAAAAACAGCCTGCGTACAGGCATACTCTTGTGTGTCAGGTGTTTGCTGGTATCAAATCTTTTTAAGGTAAAAGACTTGTTAGTTAGTTAGTCGGCGGTAAAATTACACCTTTTTTTTTATACTTGCAAATAATTGTTCGATTTTTTTGTGTCAATGGATTTTTTTTTGTAACTTTGTGTCTCAAATCGGAAATATGTCTCAATCTTCATGCAGATTTCACTTTCGTATGATGTTGACACTCCCCCGTGATGGTCTCGTAGCTCAGCTGGATAGAGCAACAGCCTTCTAAGCTGTGGGTCCGGGGTTCGAATCCCCGCGGGATCACTTGGAGCAAAGGCAAGCACTTAGTTATTAGGTGCTTGCCTTTTTTTGTTATGCTGCCTCTTTGCTTGTTATTACGTAGTGCAGACGGTGCTATATATATAATAAGGTGCAAATCATGTTAAATTATTTTTGGAGTATTGATTATTTTTTGTAAATTTGTATTCAATCACTGACAAGCGGTTCAGAGGGCGCTATGCATGGCGTGGTGCATGATGAGGCTGCAGGTTTCGGCGGAAACCGTCGGTGTGACTTTATTGGTTAATATTAATAACGGCGCATTAGCAGTTATTCGGCGTGTCTGAAATGTAGGAAGTTTTATACACAATGCCAAAATAACGATAAATGACTAATGCCTGCGCTTATATGGGCGTGGGCAAGTCACTTATCTATTTTGGCGGGTCTTTCCTACAACCCCAGACACGGATAAGCGGCCCACGCTTTTTCGTGTCTGTATGGTTTGTATGGGAGTACCCGTTTTCCCGATAAGTGTTCGTGCCCCTTATACATCTATATAAGTTATGGCTTTCGAGACAACCTTTAAGGCCATTGACGATACGTTGCGCCACGACGAGGGGTGCAGCACGGCAATGGATTATGTGGAGCAGAGCAGTTGGGTGCTGTTCCTGAAATACTTTGACGACCTTGAGAATACGCGCGAACAGGAGGCAGAACTGTCAGGCAAGACCTACGAGCGCATCATCAGCGGCGAATACCAGTGGAACCGGTGGGCTATGCCCCTCGATGCCGCAGGTAACTACGACCGCAAGGCTGCCTTGGTGGGCGACGACCTCATAGACTTCGTAAACCAGCGCTTGTTCCCCTTCCTGCAAGGATTTACTGAGCGTTATGAGCACGACACCATAGAATATAAGGTGGGAGTGATATACACTAACATCATCAACAAGATAAGCAGCGGCTATAACCTGCGCGACGTGATAGAGCGCGTGGATGAACTGCAGTTCCAAACCTCTGATAACCGCCATGAGATGACGCAGATATATGAGGACCGCCTGCGCCAGATGGGCAATGCAGGCAGAAACGGCGGCGAGTATTACACACCGCGTCCGCTCATCCGCACCATCGTCAAGAGCGTCAATCCACAGATAGGCGAGACCGTATATGACGGCGCCTGTGGCTCGGCCGGCTTCCTCTGCGAGGCATACAGCTACATGCATGCCAACGTGACAAACTCTGCCGACGAGGAGACCTTGCAGACCGCCACCTACTATGGCAAGGAACTGAAGGGACTGGCATATATCATTGCCATGATGAACATGATACTCCACGGTGTGCAGTCGCCAAACATCATACGCACCAACACACTGACAGAGAATCTTTCCAACATCACGCCGTCGGAACAAAAGAACGTAGTGCTTGCCAATCCCCCGTTTGGGGCTAAGGAACGCGAGGAGGTGCAGCAGAACTTTCCCATACGCACACCAGAGACAGCGTATATGTTCCTGCAGCACTTCATCCGCATGATGAAAGCCGGCGGCAGGGCAGGCATAGTAATAAAGAACACCTTCCTTAGCAACGGCGATGCCAAGGCACTGCGACAGAAACTGCTTGAGGAGTGTAACCTCCACACTATACTCGACCTGCCCAGCGGAGTGTTCACCGGTGCCGGCGTAAAGACAGTGGTGCTGTTCTTCACCAAGGGCGAGCCCACGCAGAAGATATGGTATTACCAGCTTGGCAAACACTTCACCAAGACCAAGCCCATCACCGAGGCAGACCTTGAGGACTTCCTCTCCCTGCAAAAGACAAAGGCAGAGAGTGAGAACTCATGGAGCATTGATGCCGCCGCCCTCGGTGAGGACTACGACCTCAGTGTAAAGAACCCCAACAAGGTAGAGGAGAAAGACGAGCGCACACCAAGCGAGATATTCAGCAACCTCGTTGCGCTCAACACAGACACCAAACAACTGTTGGACGAAATAAAGGGGATGATATGATGGAGTGTTCTTGTATTACAAATATAGCACCGATAATTCTTTCAGTGGTCTCTATAGGCATTGCAATATATTCATCATGGCAGACCTCAAAGGATGCTGCAAAACAGATAGGCGCAATTAAGGATTTATGTGCTTTGCAAATAGATGCATCTATAAAACATCTTGCCGTAGAATTGGACAAAGCAAAACTGAAAGTAAAGCAAGGAAAAGCAGAGAAAGAATATTTGGATGAAGCTTATAATGGATCAATGTCTTTCTTCGGTCCTATGCGTGAGGAAAGTCTGAAACGTTTTCCAGCATACAAGTCAAAAATGGATTACAAGTTTTACTGCGATTACGAAAATCAATTAAAGTATATTCAAAGTAGTCTTGAAGAGCTAAAACAAAAAATACAGAAATGAGACTGAAGGATATCTGCAAAATAAATTCTGGTAAAAGCATTAAGGCTTGTTTAATCGCTGATAAGGATGTAGAACATAGTACTCCATGCTTTGGTGGTAATGGACTTCGTGGTTTTGTTTCGTCTCCAAACCAAGTAGGAGGAAATCCGATAATAGGCAGGGTTGGTGCCCAATGTGGTAATGTACACTATTGCAAGGAACCCTTTTATGCAACAGAGCATGCTTTGGTTGTTACCATTGAAGATGGTAATGTTAATCCTCTATGGTTATGTCGTAAACTTGAATCAATGGAACTTGGTTCATATGCAGAAGGAGCAGCACAGCCTGTAATTGCAGCAAGTAAATTACTTCAATTAGAGATTACTGTTCCCTCTCTCTCTGAGCAGCAAGCGATAGTGTCTCGTCTTGACTCTGCATTTGCGAAGATTGATGCGGTAAAGGCTAATGCAGAAAATCAATTAAGCGATGCCAAAGCACTGTTCCAAAAAGAACTCTCAAAAGCAATGACACCAAAAGAGGGATGGGAAGAAAAGAAAGTAGGTGAGATATTTAATACGTATGCAGGGGGGACGCCTATAAAAACGCATAAAGAATATTATGAGGGTGGAGATATACCATGGATAAGAAGTGGTGAGGTGTGTTGCAAATATATTACAGAGTGTGAAATGTTCATAACGGAGGAAGGTATGAATAATTCATCTGCTAAATACTATCCAGAGAATACGGTCCTTGTTGCTATGTATGGAGCAACAGCAGCACAAGTCGGTATATTGAAGTTTGAAGCAACATCAAATCAGGCTGTGTGTGGTATTTTGCCCCATAAGGATTTTGTACCAGAATATGTGTATTATTGGTTCTCTAATATCCAAGAAGAATTGGCAGCACAAGCGCAAGGCGGAGCTCAACCAAATATCTCACAGATAAAAATAAAAAATGTTGTTATTCCATATGCCCCTCTCTCCGAGCAACAAGCGATAGTCACTCATCTTGATACTCTTTCGGAGAAGTTAAAGGCGGTGGAGGAGAAGCAAAAGGCGGTAATGGCAGAGTGCGACGCAATGAAACAGGCACTGTTAAGAGAGGTGTTTTGACCCCACCCCGTCCCTCCCAAGGGGAGGGGGGACTGACGGAATTGCGCCAAACAACCAAACGAAGGAAATAAAACAGTAAGGCTATGAACGAATCGGATACTCGCTTACATAAGATAGACCCTAAGCTGAAGGCGGCAGGGTGGGGCGTGACGGAAGGCTCACGTATCACTACGGAATACACCTTTACCAAAGGCAAGATAAGCCAGACGAGGAAGGGTAAGCCGAAGAGGGCTGACTATGTGCTGATATACAAAGGTGTGAAGCTCGCCATTGTTGAGGCAAAGAGCGACGAGCTGAGCTACGGCGAAGGCGTGGCACAGGCGAAGGAGTATGCCGATATGCTCTGCATACGCTTTACATACGCCACCAACGGTAACGAGATATACGAGATGGACCGGGAGAGCATGGAAGAAAGGTTCGTCACGCAGTTTCCGTCACCTGAGGAACTGTGGCAGCGCACGTATGGAGAGGCAGAGGAATGGCGCGACAAGTTTAACACCCTGCCGTATTATGACAACGGGGTGAAGATGCCACGATATTATCAGGAGACGGCAGTGAGGCGAGTACTGGAGGGCATAGCAAAAGGCGAGAAACGTATATTGCTGACACTCGCCACGGGTACGGGCAAGACATTCATAGCCTTCCAGATAGCATGGAATCTGTTTGAGACAAGATGGAACATGGCCAAGACAGGCACAAGGCCGAGAATACTCTTTCTGGCAGACAGGAACGTGCTTGCCAACCAAGCTATGATAGACTTCGGCGGCTTCAAGAGCGATGCCATGGTGAGGATAAAGCCCGGCACGGTAAGCAAGAACGGCGCCGTGCCCACCAACGGCAGCATATTCTTCACCATCTTCCAGACCTTCATGTGCGGACCAGATGACTCGCCATACTTCGGACAATACCCGCAGGACTTCTTTGACCTTATCATAATAGACGAGTGCCACCGGGGCGGTGCCAGGGACGAGAGCAACTGGCGCGGCATACTGGAATACTTCAAGCCGGCAGTGCAGCTGGGCCTTACCGCCACGCCGCGAGTGGAGCAGAACGTAAACACGTATGGCTACTTCACATACCATGCCTACGAATACTCACTGAAGCAGGGAATAGAAGACGGATTCCTCACACCCTTCCGCCACATCAACATGCAGAGCAACATAGATGAGTACATCTATTCGCCCGACGACACGGTGGTGAGAGGCGAAGTGGAGAGTGGCAAGGTGTATAAGGAGAGCGACTTCTACAGAGGTAACATAGTAATAAGACAGAGAGATGAGGCACGCGTAAAAGAGTTTATGAGCGGCATAGGCGAGACAGAGAAGACGCTGGTGTTCTGTGCCACACAGGCACATGCCGCCGAGGTGCGCGACATGATAAACAGATACAGGAGGAAGAAAAACTATTGTGTGCGCGTGACAGCCAACGACGGCGAGCAGGGCGAGGCATGGCTTGAGGAGTTTAAGAACAACGAGAAGACCATTCCTACGGTGCTCACCACGTCAGAGAAACTGTCAACAGGCGTTGACGCACTGAACGTAAGGCATATAGTGCTGATGCGCCCGGTGAACTCCATGATAGAGTTTAAGCAGATAGTGGGCAGGGGCACGAGAATATATGAGGGGAAGTATTACTTCACTATATGGGACTTTGTGAAGGCTTACGAGAAATACAGTCAGCCAGACTGGGACGGAGAACCGGTGAAACCGAGCAAGGGACCCACCCCGACCCTCCCTGGGAGGGAGGGGGATGGCGCCAATGACGATACTAATGAAAATAATGATAATGGTACCTATCCTGATGTGGGGAATGATGGTAGCGGCATGGCGCGTGAGTCATTGGAGATAGTATTGTCTGACGGCAGGGCCCGCAAGATAAAGTTTGTGAACAACGTGATGTTCTGGGGCAGCGATGGCAAGCCCGTAAGTGCGCAGGAGTTCATAAAAGAGATGTTTGGTAACATACCGAGCTTCTTCACGTCGAGTGAGGACCTGCACAGACAGTGGGCAGACCCCGATAAGCGCGAGGCACTGCTCAGCAAGATGGAGGAGGCAGGATATGGCAGGGATATACTGAAGGACATAAGGAAGATAATGGATGCCGAGGAGTGTGACCTGCTTGACGTGCTGGAGTATGTGGCATACGCCACCGACCCGATAGAGCGCAGGGAGAGGGCAGAGCGCCTGAAGGACTATACACAGGGATTGACAGACGTGCAGCGGCAGTTTGTGGAGTATCTTACCGTGGCGTATATAAAGTCGGGAGTGGAGGAGCTCGGCGCTGACAAACTGCCTATGCAGCTGACGCTGAAGTTTGGTTCAGTGAATGAGGGCATACAAGCCATGGGCGGAGTGCCGGCAGCGCGTAATACCTTCAGGGAGTTCCAGCAGAGGCTGTATGCTTAGGGAAAGGGAGAAGGGGTCGCTGTAATACAGCGACAAACAGAACTAGAGAGGACTAGAGAAGACTAGGGAGGACGGGAAAGGATGAAAAAGAGAAAAGAGAAAGCTGCATGAGTTAAGCGCCCCGCTCTGATTAGAGCGGGGCGCTTAATGTTATATACCAGTTTGTTCTTTCTTGAAAGTAATTAATGACGCTTGGCTATTCTGACTTTAAGAATAAGGAGTGTCAATATTCAAACATACTGCCGCCAAGGAACTCGCGCAGCAGGCTGGTAGGCGGTATCTGGCTCTCCTGGATTGGTTTGATGTATCGCAGGAAGTGGAGCAGACGGTGCGCCTCAGTATATTCTTCGCAGTTCTCGGGTACCTGCTCCAGCAGAGGGACAGCCTGAGTCTTGATGACCGACAGCTCAAAGAGCATGGCGGTGTTGAACATCATGTCAGCCTTCTCCTGGAACGGGAAAATCCATTTGTCCTCGCCAGCCCTTACCGATGACCACCGCTTCAGAGTCTGCTGTGCGGTGTTGTTGCGGTACTTGTAGTCGCGTATGATGCGTCGCAGCAGTCGGTTGTCGGTGGTAGGAATGTAGTTATGGTCATCCATGGTGATGGTGGTGAGTGCTGAGGCATAGATGCGGTAAATCTGGTGTTGTGGTATCTGTGCCGTCAGTTCGGGGTTAAGGGCGTGTATGCCCTCGATTACCAGCACCTCATTGTCATGCAGCTGCAGCTTTTTGCCGCTCATGCCGCTCTTGCCCGTCATGAAGTCATATTTAGGCAGTTCCACCTCCTCGCCGTTAATAAGGGCGTTGAGCTGCTGGTTAAACAACTCGAGGTTGAGAGCATACAGTGACTCATAGTCATAGTCGCCGTTCTCGTCGCGTGGGGTATTCTCACGGTCAACGAAGTAGTCGTCAAGGGAAATGCCGATAGGACGAATGCCGTTAGTCACCAGCTGTATGGACAAGCGTTTGCACGTTGTGGTCTTACCACTGCTTGACGGTCCAGCTATCAGTATGACCTTCACCCCGTGGTGGTTGGCTATATCGTCGGCAATGCGAGATAACTTCTTCTCCTGCAGAGCCTCAAAAACCATAATCATCTTGGTGCTGTGGCCAAGCATGATAGCCTTGTTAAGTCTGCCCACTGTGCTTATGCGCATAGTGTCCTGCCACTGGTGATACTCCTCAAAGAGGTCGAACATCTTATCCTGGCGGATGAATTGTCCGAGCTTGTCGGGAGCATTACGCTGAGGAATGCGCAGCAGCAGTCCGTCATAATACATCTCCAGTCCGTAGGTCTTTATCTCCTGCGTATTGCAGAGCACAGGACCGTAGAACGAGTCGTTGTAGTCATCTATGGAACAATAAGACGAGTACATACGTCCCTGAGTCTCCAGCAGTTCCACCTTAGACTCGTCGCCCTCTTTCCTGAACAACTCTATTACTTCCTCGGCAGGTCTGTGGTGACGCTTGATAGGTATGGCAGCCGCAATGATGGAATCCATCTGTGCCCTCAGGTCATGCACATCGTCGGGCGTAACGTCACGTCCTATCTTGAGCAGACAGTAGTAGCCGTTGCTTACAGGGAACTCAATCCTCACCTTTCCTTCAGGGAAGAGGTCGTGTACGGCCTTGCAGAGAATGAAAAACAATGTGCGAGTGTATATCTTCAGTCCCAGAGGGTGCGTGATGTCAATAAACTCCACCGTCTTGTTGGTGAACACACGGTAGTTCATGCTCTTCAGTTCGTTATTGACTCTCGCCGCCACAGGAGGCAAAGGCAGGTCAAGGCCGAGCGTGAAGAAAAAGTCGTTGAGCGTGCTGCCGACCTCGCATTTCTCTGTATGCCCGGTGTTCTTACATCTTATCTCTACTGTTTTCATAGTTGTTTAAGGTAGATAATTATGGTTTATAGTGTTCAGTTATGTACCAGAGTTCCGATTTCCTCGCCCTCGAGTACCTTCTTCAGGTTGCCCACCACGTCCATGTTAAACACATAGATAGGCAGGTTGTTCTGCATACACATGGCAGTGGCTGTGATGTCCATCACCTTCAGACCCTTGGCTATCACGTCCTGATATGTAATGTCGTGGAACTTTGTTGCCGTAGGGTCTTTCTCCGGGTCGGCGGTGTAGATGCCGTCCACGCGTGTGCCCTTGAGCATTACGTCGGCCTCAATCTCTATGCCGCGCAGCGAAGAACCTGTATCGGTGGTGAAATAAGGGTTGCCCGTACCAGCCGACATGATGACCACCTCACCCTGCTTCATGGCATCGATGGCCTTCCACTTGGTATAGAACTCGCCGATAGGCTCCATGCGTATGGCAGTGAGCACGCGGTTCTTCTGACCGGCAGCGTCGAGTGCTGATGACAGCGCCAGTGAATTGATAACCGTAGCGCACATACCCATCTGGTCGCCCTTCACGCGGTCGAAGCCCTTGCCGGCGCCAGAGAGTCCGCGGAAGATGTTGCCACCGCCAATAACGATGCCAATCTCCACGCCCATGTCGGCTATCTCCTTTATCTGTCGTGCGTAGTCGTTCAGTCTCTCGGTGTCAATACCATGTCCTTGCTTGCCTTGCAGGCTCTCACCAGAGAGCTTCAGTAATATTCTTTTGAATTTCATTGTAGTATTGTTACTTGTTTAATTTATATTTGCTTGTTTTCTGTTGATTATTCAGGTTTCTTCAGAGCAGAAGCTGTTTCGTTAAATTCCTTTGTGATATCGTCTAAATGCGGATTCCGGTTTTCAACGATAATAGCCACGTAGATGCCTTGTCCTTCAACAACAGTATTTGTTGTACATATCGTAAAACGATTAGGATTGGCAGCTTTCTCAAACCAACGTATGAATAACCTGTTGCGCCCTGCCTCCCTGTGATCAGAGGAATCACAATAGTATAGTAAGACACTTTCATTCTCTGTAAAGAATTCATCAAGGATGATGAATGTCACAGCGCTAATGTTCGAGTCATAGGCAGAGTGTGTGTCATCAACCTTTGAAATAGCAAATTGGTAAGTCTCACATCCTCCAATTGGATTCTCTTCCAAAAATCTCAGTCTGTATAGGACACCATTGGCCGTACAAAATTCATAGCCTCCATGAGCTTCTTTGATTTCGTACGGAGATTTTGCGTTGATTCGCTCAAGAGACAACCTTATCATAGGAGTGTGACGTTTACTTTCTTTCCTTTTTGTAAGAACTCAGTCTCTATCTCTTGTTTCCACTCCTGTTTATGTTTAATCATATCTTTTATGAACGTCAGAGCATCTTTTTTGTCTTTCATAATTATGCTTATTTATGTTTCTTATTCAGCAAAGTTACAAAGTTTTTGCGACATTACAAAAAATACTTATTTATATTTTATCACTGACGTTGCAATGTCAGGACATTTTGTCAGGGAAAGCAGTGTTTTGGGTTACAAAGTGTAAAGTTGGGAAAAGACAAACGGAGATGCCGAAATAGAGCGGCATCTCCGTTTTCTGTATGGTTTGTGTGGTGGAAAATCATCCAAAAACACACCCTGAAGTGTCATTCGATAGCTTTTACACTGTCATTCGATAGCTTTCACCTCGTCATTCGATAGCTTTCACACTGTAAAGTGATAGCTTTTACACCGTGATTTGATAGCTTTTACAAGGCTATGACGAATCCCTGTTTTTGTCGTACGCTGATATTCAAACAGTTATATAAAAGCTGAAAAATCGCGTAAAATCAGCCACGGATATTTGATTTTCAAATATCGCAAGGAAATGGCGGTTGGGAAAACCAAAGTGTAAGCATGAAAGCCTTTTTTGTAACAAAATGTCAGTCTTGATTACCGGTTACTTGGCACCAGGTGCGGCATCGTTACCCTGTCCGCCATCAGCGGCAGCCTTGGTCTTAGGAGCGCCTGCCCTACCGGCGAGCGCCTCCTTCAGCGCCTTGCCCTTGACAGCATCCTTAGGCAGGAACTCACGGTGCAGCTGGTCAACGACAGGCTCAGCCAGTCCGCGCAGCGAAGCCTTGGCAGGCCCAGTGATGTCGAGAACCACAACCCTGTTCTTGCCTTTCTTGAGCCAGCAGCCAGGCAGGAAGAGCGTCTGTTGTGGTCCTACGTTCCAGAAGCGTCCCAGACAGTGGCCGTTAACCCATACAAGGCCCTTGCCCCATGAGCTCATGTCGAGATAGGTGTCGCCCGTCTTCTTCAGCGTGAACGAAGCCTTGTAGTATGCAGGGGTGCCGGCAGAACCGGTGCCCGGTATGGCGCTCATGTTGTCGGCGAGACTGTCGATAGAGGCAGCGTCGTCATATATAGGGAAGCGATAGACCTTCCAGTCCTTGAGGTTGTAAGTCACCTCGTCCTTGCCGTTAGAGGTAAGCAGTTCCACGCTGCGTGTTATGCCCTTAGGGTCATTGATGAGCTTAGAATAGTTGATGCGTCCCATTGCCTCGATGAAAATGTCGAGAGAACTGCCTTCGGCCACATCCTCAGGGAGGCGCAGCGTCGTCTCATAACCGTTGCCACGATAGAGCTCGCCAACCTTCTTGTCGTTCACATATACGATGGCATAGTCGCACATATCGTTAATCTGCAACAAGGTGCCCGCCTTTACCGCAGGCATGGTGGTAGAGTAGAGTATGCTGCCGTAGCCCAGGTCATACTGCTCCATCGGCATCACGTCGTGTGAAGACACAGGCTCGGGCATATTGCCAGCCCTCAGCAGAGGCATCATGTGGTCAAACCTCACCTCTGGAATCTGTATTATTGGCATCGGCTTGGGCACGTCGGGCAGTTTGGTGTCAGAATAGCCCTGCAGCAGCTCGCGCAGCTTGTAATACTTCTCAGTGGCGGCACCCTGCTCGTTGATAGGAGCGTCATAGTCGTAGCTGGTGCAGTCAGGGGCGAAGCCCTTGTTGTTGGCACCCGCCCACTGTGCGAATGACGTACCGCCGTGAGCCATATACAGAGAGAAAGAGATATTGTTGTCGAGCATAGTCTTGATGCCATTGACCATGGCGTCATAAGGACGAGTCTGGTGAGACGTGCCCCATCCGTCAAACCATCCGCTCCAGTACTCGGAGCACATCAGCGGCTGGTCAGGGCGCAGTTGCTTCACGCGCTTGAACTGGTCGAGCACCTTGGCGCTGGTGCCGAAGTTCATGGTCCAGAGAAGGTCAGGCAGGGCATTCATCTCGAAATTGCTTGACCAGTCGCACTGGAAGAGCACCGTCTTGTCGAAGCCTACGGAGCGCAGTATGTCGCGCACCTCACTGACGTAAGGCTTGTTCTCGGCGTAGGAGCCGTACTCGTTCTCCACCTGCATCATGATGATAGGACCGCCGTTCTCTATGGTAAGCGGAGCCAGCTGCTTGCCCACCTCGGTCTCGAAGCGCTTCACGCACTCAAGGAAGTAAGGGTCGCAGTCGCGCAGCGATATGTCACGCTTCTTGAGCAGCCACCAAGGCAGTCCGCCCATCTCCCACTCAGCACATACATAAGGTCCGGGACGCACTATGACGTACATGCCGTTCTTCTGGCACAGACGGCAGAAAGCCGCAATGTCACAGTCGTCACTCCAGTTGAACACGCCCTCGCGCTGCTCGTGCTTGTTCCAGAAGATGTATATACAGATGGTGTTCATGCCCAGCGCCTTGCACATCTTGATGCGATGCTCCCAGTAGGGACGAGGAATGCGGGCGTAATGCAACTCGGCAGCCTTTACCGTAAATGGCTTGCCGTTAAGCAGAAACGTACCTTTCCCTGCCTCGAACGAGCCAGCGTGTGCGGTGCATAGGAAAGAAGATAAAGCAAGTAATGCTATTGTCAAAAAATGTCTCATTATAGCAGAATATTGATTAGATGACTGCAAAGGTACAAAAAATAAATAAAAAATATGTTTTTTTAAGACTTTACTTTTTTTCATTAGCGTTTTTTTTATTAATTTTGTAAATGTAATATTATGCGCAAAATGCGACAGAGGGCGTTTTTGGCCCCTTCTCGGGCATTTTCGTAAAAAAGGGTAGGGATGAGCAGAATAAGTGTAAAAAGAAGAAAGAAGTTAAAAAACGTATAAAATAAATGGATGAGACACAGACGTACGATTACGACCGCATCAGAAAGATAAACATCGAGGATGAGATGAAGTCAAGCTACATTGACTACTCAATGTCCGTAATCGTGGCCCGCGCACTGCCAGATGTGCGTGACGGCTTCAAGCCGGTACACCGCCGCATACTCTATGGTATGCTCGGCATTAACAATACCAGCAACCAGCCGTACAAGAAGTGTGCGCGTGTAGTAGGTGAGGTACTGGGTAAATATCACCCACACGGCGACTCTTCAGTATATGGCGCCCTGGTGCGCCTGGCGCAGGATTGGAATATGCGCTATACGCTCGTGGACGGTCAGGGTAACTTCGGTTCGGTTGACGGCGACTCTGCTGCAGCCATGCGTTACACCGAGTGCCGACTGAGCAAGATGGGTGAGCACATCATGGACGACCTGGAGAAAGAGACGGTTGACATGATGAACAACTTTGACGACTCGCTGCAGGAGCCTACAGTGATGCCTACCAAGATACCTAACCTGCTGGTTAACGGTGGTAACGGTATTGCCGTGGGTATGGCTACAAACATACCTACCCACAACCTGGGAGAGGTGATAGACGGCTGCTGTGCATACATAGATAACCCAGAGATAGATACTGACGGCCTGATGCAGTATGTGAAGGCGCCAGACTTCCCTACAGGTGCATATATATATGGTATACAGGGCGTAAAGGATGCCTACGAGACCGGTCGCGGACGTATCGTGATACGTGCGAAGGCTGAGATAGAGTCAGGCGAGGCGCATGACAAGATTGTGGTGACAGAGATACCTTACGGCGTGAACAAGGCGCAGTTGATAGAGAACATCGCCGACCTCGTGAAGGAGGGTAAGCTGGAGGGTATATCCAACGTGAACGACGAGACGGGCCGTCAGGGTATGCGTATCGTGGTTGACGTGAAGCGTGACGCTAATGCCAACGTGATACTGAACAAACTGTTCAAGATGACGGCGCTGCAGAGTTCGTTCTCTGTTAACTGCATTGCGCTGGTGAAGGGACGTCCACGTCTGCTGACACTGAAGGACTGCATAAAGTACTTCGTGGAGCACCGTCATGACGTGACAATACGCCGCACCAAGTTTGAGAAGCGCAAGGCTGAGGCTCGCGCCCATATACTTGAGGGCTTGATAATTGCCGTGGACAATATTGACGAGGTGGTGCAGATTATAAAGGCATCAAAGACTCCGACCGACGCAAAACGCAGTTTGGAGGAGCGCTTCAATATTGACGAGCTGCAGTCAAGTGCCATCGTGGATATGCGCCTCGGACAGTTGACAGGCCTGCGTGTGGAAGAGCTGCGTAACGAGTATGTGGAGTTGGAGAAATTCATTGCATACTTGCAGCAGATACTTGAGGACCCTGAGCTGTGTAAGAAGGTGATGAAGGACGAGCTGCAGGAGGTGAAGGCGAAATACGGCGACGAGCGCCGCACACAGATAAAGCTCTCTAATGCAGAGTTTAACCCTGAGCAGTTCTATGCCAACGACCCTGTGGTTATCACCATGAGCCACCTGGGATATATTAAGCGTACGCTGCAGACCGACTTCCGCGCACAGAGCCGTGGCGGTACGGGTACACGCGGCAGCAGGACACGCGAGCAGGACTTCACAGAGTATATGTATGCGGCTGATGCACATGACATGATACTCTTCTTTACCCGCAAGGGACGTGTGTACTGGCAGCGCTGTTTCGAGATACCAGAGGGAGCACGTGACTCAAAGGGACGTGCCATACAGAATATGTTGCAGCTGGAGCCAGATGACGGCGTGAACGCTTTCCTCGGCATACAGAGCCATAAGTTCGTGGATGAGGAGTTCCTCAACAGCCACTTCGTGGTGTTCGCCACCAAGAACGGCGTGGTGAAGCGTACCTGCCTGAAGGAGTTCTCACGTCCTCGCTCACTCGGCGTACGTGCCATCAACATCAGGGAGGATGACGACGTGGTTAACGTAATGCTCACTAACGGACATAACGAGCTGATACTTGCCAGCCGTAACGGTAAGGCAGTGCGCTTCAACGAGACCGACGTGAGAGTGATGAGCCGTCTGGCTACCGGTGTGCGCGGCATGACGCTGCAGGGCGATGACGATGCTGTGATAGAGATGGTTGTGGCTTACGACCCAGAGCAGTCACTCATGGTAGTATCAGAGAAGGGCTTCGGCAAGCGCTCTAAGATAGGCGTGCTGACAGAGACCAAGCGCGAGGACGGCACCACCTATATGAAGGTGGAAGACGGCGGCTACAGACTGAGCAAGCGCGGTTCGAAGGGCGTCAACACACTGAACGTGACAGACAAGACCGGCAAGGTGGTGGCTGTGAAGTGTGTGAAGGGCGACGAGGACCTTATGATTATAAACAAGAGCGGCATAGCTATACGCTTTGCCATCACCGACACGGGTGGCGAGAAGGGACGCAACACGCAGGGCGTGAAACTCATAGAGCTGAAGAAGCGCGGCGAGGAGATAGCCAGCGTATGCGTAGTGCCGCATGAGGACGTGGAGGAACAGGACGAGGCTGACGAGACAAATAATAATGTGGAGTAAGCGCATTCAACGTTTTGGTCGTTGATACGTCAAAATAATGATTAAACTAACAACTGTGAATAAACAATTATGAAAAAGATTTTTATGACGATGCTGGCTGCTGTAGCAGTAACCGCATCATTTGCACAAGGCAATCCTAAAATTGCAAAGGAGATAAAGGCAACAAAGGACTTCGTTGCCGGTAAGGAGATACTGCAGCAGCAGATGGGTACTCTGACAGAGGAGCAGAAGGGACAGGCTTATGCTGAGCTCTATAAGCTCGCTCTGCCTGCAGCACAGAAGAGCGCTCAGGCCCTGGAGGAGAACAAGACTGCAGAGGTGGACTACAAGGCTATAGCCAACGCTGTGGAGATGGCTGCTATGTGTGATAAGTTCAATGCCAAGAACGCCAAGGAAGCGAACATTGAGATGATGAACTACAGACCTCAGCTTGTCAATGCCGCTAACCAGACGTCAGACCTTGACGACAAGCTCCTTTACAGCCTTACCTACATAAACAGCGCCAACCCAAAGAGCCTTGAGGGTGTAGTGAAGGGTGAGGACCCTTATGTGGCTTTGTCTTCTTTCTTCGCTTGCGTAAGCTATTACCAGAAGCAGGACTTTCAGAGCGCCGCTAAGTATGCCAAGGCTGCCCTGCCTGATGACCGTGTGTCAGATAATGCAGAGCAGATTTATCTCAGCTGCATTGGTCGTGACCTGAACAGCAAGCAGGACACCGTAAACTATATCAACGCGCTGAAGGAGCTCAATGCTGACAAGTACTTCCAGCAAATCTGCCTCCTCAACTATTACATAGGTGAGAAGGATGAGGTGAACTCTATGATAAGCAAGGCTATCGCTGAAAACAAGAACACTAAGGTGGCTTACCTGGTACGTGGCACAATGTTCAGCGAGGAGAAGAAATTTGATGAGGCTATCGAGGACTACAAGAAGGTAGTAGAGGTTGACCCAGAGTTCGTATCTGGCTGGGAGGCTCTTGCAGTATGCTACACCAACAAGGCAGCGGAGATAGAGATCAACCACGCAGACAAGAATGGCAGAGTGCTGGGAGATAACCTCGTTAACTTCAAGGCTGCTCTGGATGGTGCAGTAGCTGCTTATGAGAAGGTAAGAGAGCTTGATCCTAACCACGAGAAGGTGTATAACTGGCCAATACAGTTGCGCAGCCTTTATACCAGATTAGGTCAGAAGGATAAGGCTGACGAGATATCTAAGCTGCTCGGTGAGTAAGTATTTGTAACGAAAGTATTATTGTGACTTAATAGAAAAACGTTGGGAACCGGGCTGATGCCCTGTTCTCAACGTTTGAATAAAAATAGGTGATATGCGTAAGATTGTAGTTCTGTTTATCCTTATTGCTTCTGTCATTGTCGGTGCCTACGGAGCTGACAAGAAACAGATAAAGCAGTTGAAGGCGGATATCGCATCGGCAAAGGATGCGATAAAGAATGCCGTGGACATGGAGAAGAACGACAATAACGCACAGAGAAAGCTGAGTGCGCTGGAGAAGAGTGAGCAGACGATAGCTAAATATCTGTCTCAGGATGAGTACAGGGAGAGGAAAGACTTATACCTCCTGCTGATAGACCTGATAAGGAAACAGTATGAGGCTGGGAATGAGAAAATGTATCTGAAACAAAAGGTGGACACTGCCTGGTATGTAAGGACCGGGCGCAGAATGTTTCTCACGATGGAGAAGTTTGACAGTCTGGATGCGAAGCCTAACGAGAAAGGAGTCTCAGAACCATCATATAGAAAGAAGCACGGCGCGTTTCTCGCACCGTACAGGGAGAACATTAAGAAGGGAGGCATATACTTCCTGAAACACAAGGAGTGGGCAGAGGCATGGCAGTGCTTCGACGTGTATCTGGAGTCACGAAACTGGAAGATGTTTGCTGACCAGAAGAATGACTCGGTGGACGACAGGAAGGTGGCTTATCTGTCAGTGGTGTCGGCCAAGGAGATACCCGACCTTGACAAGGCTTTGAAATATTCCACTGAGGCGCTGGCTGACACGGTGAAGAGAGAGAATGCCCTGATGTTGTTGTCAGAACTGTCACTGGAAAAGGGCGACTCCGCTTTATATGTGAAATATGTAACGGAGGGCTTCAAGCTGTATCCGTTGTCAGAGTATTTCTTTCCACGCCTGATAGACTACCATACGGAGAAGGGAGACTATGTGCGCTCGGAGAAGTATGTGGACGAGGCGCTGAAGAAGGACTCTCTCAACGGGTTGTTCCTGTTGGCAAAGCATACTGTGCTGATGTCAATGGAGAAGTATGATGATGCGTTGAGGTATGCCTCCTTGTTGCAGCAGAGAAACGACACTCTGCCTATACTGAATTATAATATAGGATATATATATAATGTGAAGGCTCAGCAGACGCTGAAGAAGACGGGAGTGCCCTATCGTCACCGTATGAAGGAGGCACAGAAGTATTACAGGCTCTTGTTGCCGTATATGGAGAAGTATCGCAAGGAAAAGCCTGAGGACCGTCAGCGTTGGTATCCTATATTGTATGATGCTTATCTGAACCTCAATAAGGGAAAGGAATTTAATGCTTTGGAGGGTAAGTAAATATTTCTTTGTAGTTATTTCCCTCATTATTATATATGGATGTAAGGAGCGACAGACATCCATAGAGACGCCGTGGGGTGCTACGGTGGAGATGGAGGGGACAGAGAAAGATGATGCAGACACGGCATCGTCTGCTGACGCTCACTATTCACTTGAGGATATACAACAGGGTGGGGAGATGATAATGCTCACACTGTCAGGACCTGAGACTTACTATGACTATCATGGTAAGAGTATGGGTGCGCATTACTTGTTGTGTGAGAAACTGGCTGAGCATCTGCATGTCAAGTTGAGAGTTGACGTGTGCAGGGATACTACAGAGATGCTCAAGCGCCTGAGTGACGGGGAAGGAGATATTATCGCATATCCTATGACGGGTGCCAAGTGCGCGGACTTCGTGTCATGTGCCGCCGGATGGCTGACACGTAAGGACAGTAGGGACCTTACGGCGGCGATAACGGCATGGTATAAGTCGGGGATGATGGCTGAGGTAAAGAAGGAGGAGCAGGTATTGCTGTCGATGCCGACAGTGACACGCAGGATATATCCTGTTATGTTGTCAGCCACGAAAGGACAGATATCAAGTTATGACATATTCTTCCGTAAGTATGCGGCAGTGGCTGGCATGGACTGGGTGATGATGGCGGCGCAGTGTTATCAGGAGTCATGCTTCGACCCGAAGGCACATTCATGGGCTGGCGCATGTGGTCTGATGCAGATTATGCCTGCCACGGCAGACCATCTGGCTTTGCCGCGTGGACAGATGTATGAGCCGGAGCCTAATATAGCTGCTGCGGCACGTTATATGCGTGAGTTGCAGGGACTGTTCCGTGATGTGGCAAACCCTGTGGAGAGACAGAAGTTCGCACTGGCAGCATATAACGGAGGATATCACCATATACGTGATGCTATGGCTCTGGCAGGGAAGTATGGCGGTTCTGCACAGAGGTGGAATGATGTAAGACGATATGTGCTGTTGTTGGCAGACTCACGTTACTATCGTGATGCAGTGGTTAGGAACGGATATATGAGAGGTTCGGAGACTGCTGCTTATGTAGATATGATAATGGAGCGTTATGCATCATACCGTGACGCACTGCATTCAGGGAAAAAGATTGTATCGTCAGTGAAGCAGAAAAGCTATGATGTGGAGAACTTCAAGGCACCTGAGACAAGTTCTGCTGCCGCCCACAGAGCTTCGAAAAAGAATAAATGGAGGAAGGAGTAGGTTTTTAGTTTACTGTTTACTGTTTAAGGTTTACTGTTTACCGTTTGTGGTTTGACATTTTTTGATATATAGGTTGTGAAGAAAGGAGAATTGATACAGCATGATAATTATGGCAGCGAGGTGATGCGTGGTCTGCGTGACGGCATACCCATAGCATTGGGATATTTCGCTGTGGCTTTCTCTCTCGGCATAATAGCCAAGAGAGGAGGACTGACGGCTGTACAGGGATTTATAACAAGTTTCTTTACGCGTGCTTCAGCAGGAGAGTATGGTGTATATACGCTTGTGGCACTGAGCGCCGGATATGTGGAGGTGGTGGCAATGAGTCTTGTCACTAACTTGCGTTATCTGTTGATGAGTGCCGCATTGTCTCAGAAGATTGCACCGGGCACGTCACTGCTAAAGCGCTTACTGATGGCATGCTGCATCACAGATGAGGTGTTTGGCATATCTATCGCCCATGAGGGACATACACCGCCGGTATATACATATTCTGCTGCGCTTATATCTACTTTGTTCTGGGCGTCGGGGTGTGCCGCAGGTATTGTGGCAGGTGGCGTGTTGCCACATAACATAGTGTCGGCCCTTGGAGTGTCATTGTATGGAATGTTCCTCGCTATCATAGTACCGCCGGCAAGACGTGACCGTAATGTGATGGGTGCGCTTATAGCAAGTTGTGTATGCAGTGCACTGTGTGCAGTGTTGCCTGTAGTGAGTGAGGTGAGTCAGGGCATGCGTATAATATTATTGACAATAGTGATATCGGCTGTCGTAGCATGGCTGCGTCCTGTAAAATTTGATGATGATGAGGGGTAACATTATTATATATATGCTGTTGGCTATAGTCACCACCAACTTTATACGTGTGCTGCCGATGGTGCTGATAAAGGGACGTATCAAGAATCGCTTTGTACGCAGCTTCCTTTATTATGTGCCGTATGTGACGCTTGCTGTAATGACATTCCCTGCAATAGTAGAGGCGACAGAAAACCCGTTGGCTGGTGTGGTTGCATTGCTTGCAGGCATTGTTGCAGCGTGGTTTGGCATGGGACTGTTTCCTGTGGCTGTGCTCTGCTGTGTCATTGTCTATGCCATGGAGTGTGTGTTATAAACTATACGCCTAAAAAAATACTGGTTACAACGATGAGACGTCGTAACCAGTATCTTATGTCATGAATGTGTAAACCGAGGTTTACTTCTTATCTTTGTCTTATTTCTTTATTACTCCTCGTCTTTCTTGCAGCAGCAGCAGCAAGGACCGACAGCCTTCCAGATGCATGCTGCCAGAACACCGCCTACCAAAGGACCGACGATGAATACCCATACATTGCTGAGAGCCTCGCCACCGGCAAAGATAGCAGGACCGATAGAGCGTGCTGGGTTGACGCTGGTGCCAGTGAAGTGAATGCCTACGAGGTGGATGAGTATCAGTGACAGACCGATAGCAAGTCCGGCAAAGTTGCCTGCACCAACCTTAGAGTCTGTGGTACCCAGGACTACGAGGACAAAAAGACATGTCAGTATTATCTCTACAATGAGAGCGGTAGTAACACTGCCGTTGCATCCGGCGCCGATGCCATTAGCACCTAAGCCACTTGTGCAGCAATAGATGGCAGCCAGGACAGCACCTGCGACAATACCACCGATGAGTTGTCCGCACCAGTAACCACATGCATCCTTAACACTCATGCGACCAGAGACAAGAACGCCAAGGGTAATGGCTGGATTGATGTGGCAACCAGAGATGCCACCGATAGTGTAGGCCATAGCTACTACAGCCAGACCAAAGGCAATTGCTGTGCCTACAACGGCTGCAGTGTTGTCTTCTGCGCATCCAAGTGATACGGCTGCACCACAACCGAGGAACGTAAGCACGAATGTGCCGATTGCTTCTGCAATGTACTTTTTCATAGTTCTTTGTTTTTTAGAGTTAGTAAAATTGGTTTATGTAAACAGTTATGTTTAGTTCCCTATCATATATGAGGCAATCATTGCAAGAAACATAGTTGCAGCAATGATGACAAGAGACCACCACAGTATAGATGTAAGTAATCGTTTGTTGCGTCTGCGTTTCCGCATCTTCGTACGGAAGGCTGTCGTGTTTTTTTCACTATGGTGATGGCTGTGACTTGATGTGCTCATGATGAATAATGATGAATCATATATGGTAATTAGTAACTGCGTACGTTGATTAATAGCTGCGAGCTATGAGTACGCGGCACTTAGAAGGCTTGCCTGTCACCATGTCAACGCCTGGTGTCTGCTCGAAGGCAAATGGTACGCAACGTATGGTGGCCTGTGTATCTTCTTTTATCTTAGCCTCGGTCTCGGCTGTGCCGTCCCAGTGGCAGAGGAAGAAACCGCCGTCTTTTACCTTCTCCTTGAACTCCTCATAGTTGTCACACTCGTAGATGTGAGCGTCACGGAAGGCAAGGGCTTTCTTGAAGATGTTCTGCTGTATGTCCTCAAGAAGGTTCTCTATGCGCTCTGTCAGACCGTCAAAGCTGACAGTCTCTTTCTCCAATGTGTCGCGACGCATTATCTCCACGGTGCCGTTCTCAAGGTCGCGGCCACCCATTACTACGCGCACTGGTACACCCTTAAGCTCATAGTCAGCGAACTTGAAGCCTGGACGCTTGTTGTCTGCATCATCATATTTTACGCTGATGCCTTTGGCGCGCAATGCGTCAATGACAGGCTGGAACTTCTCTGCTATCTGCTCCTGCTGCTCACCTTTGCCTATTGGTATGATAACCACCTGCAGCGGAGCAAGGCGTGGAGGCAATACAAGACCGTTGTCATCAGAGTGTGTCATGATGAGTGCACCGATAAGACGAGTAGAGACGCCCCATGATGTAGCCCATACATACTCTGGCTTATTCTCCTTTGTAAGGTAGGTAACGTCAAAAGCCTTAGCAAAGTTCTGACCGAGGAAGTGTGAGGTACCAGACTGCAGAGCCTTTCCGTCCTGCATCATAGCCTCGATGGTGTAAGTGTCGAGTGCTCCGGCGAAACGCTCTGTCTCACTCTTGACGCCCTGCATTACAGGAACTGCCATCCACTCCTCAGCAAACTTAGCATAAACCTTCAGCATCTTCTGTGCCTCCTGCTCAGCCTCCTCGCGTGTGGCATGAGCGGTGTGTCCCTCCTGCCACAGGAACTCTGATGTGCGGAGGAACGGACGTGTGCGCATCTCCCAACGCATTACATTACACCACTGGTTGCACATCAGTGGCAGGTCACGCCATGAGTGAATCCAGTTCTTATATGTGTTCCAGATGATAGTCTCAGATGTAGGACGAACGATGAGCTCCTCCTCCAGTTTTGCTGCAGGGTCAACAACTACGCCGTCACCGGCATCGTTTGTCTTAAGACGGTAATGTGTAACGACAGCACACTCTTTGGCAAATCCCTCAACGTGTTCTGCCTCGCGTGAGAGAAAAGACTTTGGAATAAGCAGAGGGAAGTAAGCGTTCTGTGCGCCCGTCTCCTTAAACATCTTGTCAAGTTGCTGCTGCATTTTCTCCCATATAGCGTAGCCGTAAGGCTTGATAACCATGCATCCGCGTACTGCAGACTGCTCTGCCAAGTCGGCTTTTACAACGAGGTCATTATACCACTGACTATAGTTGTCAGCACGTTTTGTAAGTTCTTTGAGTTCTTTTGCCATTTTATTTTTATAACACTATTTCGTTTATGTGCAAAGTTAATAAAAAATCTTGACACTATATAAGAAAGACTTTATAATTGTTTTAAAAAGTGTAAAAAAGAAAACAAATGTTTGTAAGTTAGAGAAAAAAACTTTACCTTTGGAATAATTAAAATCGAACGATTATGGCTAACAAGAGAGATTTGAAAAGAGGCATTAACTATATTTGCAGCGAACTCTTTGCTGAGTGTGTTGCTGCATCGGTGTATAACAAGAATTCAGACAAGGACAATGTGGACAGTCTGTTGAGGTCAATAATAAGTATCCATTCTGACTATGTGATGCGTGTATCGCATCCGGAGCCGGGGATGACTGCCAAGAAGTATTACGGCGTCTTGATTGACGGTTTTAATAATGAGGTAAATGACATTGTGGACCAAATTAATAATATCTATTCGTAAATGTTGAGGACACTGTGTGGGTGGCTCCTGTACAAAGTATGTGGATGGACAAAGGAAGTATCTGTCAGTCACCCAAAGAAATACATTATATGTTTAGCTCCTCATACTAGTAACTGGGACTTTGTGTTAGGACAGTTATATTCTCATGCGGATGGTGTGAAGATAAATTTCCTGATGAAGAAGGAGTGGTTCTTCTTCCCGTTGGGTGCGCTCTTCCGTCGGTTGGGGGGAATACCTGTCAACAGGCAGAAGAAAGGTAGCATGACTGACGCCCTGGCTGAGACTGCACAACAGTCTGAGGTGTTCAGGTTGTGTGTCACTCCTGAGGGTACGCGTAAGAGTAACCCGGAGTGGAAGAAGGGCTTTTACTACATTGCACTGAAGGCAGGGTTGCCTATATTGCTATATGGCGTGGACTATGAGAGGAAGCTGATACAGTGCACGAAAGTGGTTGTGCCAACGGGTGACATAGACAGAGAGATGGCAGAGATAAAGGAGTATTTCAAGAATTTCAAAGGCAAACACCCAGAGCAGTTTGCCGTATAACACGATAGATGAGATATCTGAGTCGTAAAATGAAGATAATAAAACTGTTAATATTATGTGTGGCATGGTGTCTTACGACATCATGCTTTGCTGATTCATACGAACAGCACCTGACGGATTTGCGCGTTGATGACAATGCAAAGGTCATTCTTGTATATATGGATGACTCGTTTGCGGACCAAACATTTACCAGTAAGACTATAAAGAAGATATATCGCAAGGTAACAAAAGATGTTCACAAGGCACTGCCACCGGAGTATAAGGACTACGGTGTACGTATATATACCAAGGGAACGTTGATAGAAAACATCCTGACACATGAGGTGACGGTGGAAGAAAAGAAGAAACCTCACAGACGTCATCATGGTTGGTGGGGCGATGTGTATTATGACGGTCAGCCGTGGGTGAGCAATGTGTCAAAGCCCCATAAGGTGACGGCCGCTTTGAAGAATAAGCATATTACGGTATGGGCGAGTCATGGAAAGTATTATGATATGGCTCAGAGTATATGGAAGTGGCAGAGACCACGTCTGTTCTCCACAACAGAGGATTTGTTTACGCAGACCATTGTGGTGCCTTACCTTATACCGATGCTTGAGAATGCAGGCGCTGTAGTGTTCACACCCCGTGAGCGTGACTGGCAGACAGAAGAGGTTATAGTGGATAATGACAGTCCGGAGACTGGTTATAGGGAAACGGGCGCCTTTGAGCTTTGGACTACGCCTATGGCGGTCAACGGCTTCTCTATACCATCAGGCAATATCAGTGACAATTACAATCCGTTTGATCAAGGTACGGTCAGACAGGTGCAGTGCTCACGCAGCGATGTGAGTGCCAAGGCTATATACACTCCTGCGCTGAAGAAGAGTGGCAAGTATGCTGTATATGTGTCATACGCTACGGTGGACGCAAGCACAGATAAAGCACATTACAAGGTGTGGCACCAGGGTATATGTACGGAGGTTATAGTGAACCAGCGTATGGGCGGTGGCACATGGGTGTATCTGGGCACGTTTGATTTTGACAATAACCGTCCGGAATATAACTATGTAGAACTGTCTTCTTATTCGCAAGACAAATGTGTGGTTACCACCGACGCTGTACGTTTCGGCGGTGGCATGGGCAATATAGTGCGTGGTGAAGGTGTCAGCGGTGTGCCGCGTTGCCTTGAGGGTGCACGTTATTATGCACAGTGGGCAGGAGTGCCTTATGATGTCTATTCGCTGTATAAGGGAGAAGATGACTATAAGGATGACATAAATGTGCGTTCGTTGATGTCTAACTGGCTGTCAGGTGGTTCACCGTTTGTTCCCGGTCAGGAGGGGAAGCACGTTCCTATAGATATGACGCTGGCGGTACACTCCGATGCTGGATATAACAAGGACTTTAAGTCTATATTCGGTTCCCTGGCGGTCTGCACCACTGATTTTAACGAAGAGAAACTGGCTGCAGGCGCGTCACGTCATCATTCAAAGAACTTTGCGAAGATGTTGTTGGAGCAGTCAAAGGAGGACCTGTCTGCACGCTATGGTGAGTGGCGCTGGCGTGATTTGTATGATAAGAATTATTCAGAGACGCGTTTGCCTGCAGTGCCGTCGGCTATCTTTGAGACATTGTCACATCAGAGTTTCCCCGATATGCGCTTGGCTCATGACCCGGACTTTAAGTTCACTTTGGCGCGCTCTATATATAAGACGATGCTGCGCTTTGAGTCAGAGGCACACGGTGGAAGAGTCGTGGTGTCTCCGTTGACGCCTAAGGACTTCCGTATATCGTTAGACACACTGGGTAATGCCACACTCGCGTGGAACCAGCAGTTGGATGAGTATGAGAATACTGCCAGAGCCGTATCATATAACATCTATATGTCAGTGGGAGTAACGGGTTATGACAATGGAGTCAACGTAAGTCAGAGTAACTACAGTATGCGCCTGATGCCTGATATAGTGTATCGCTTCCGCGTAAGCGCTGTAAATGAGGGCGGTGAGAGTTTCCCTACAGAGGAACTGGCAGTGGTATGGCACGGACCAAAGGCTGAGAATATCCTTATAGTAAACGGCTTCCAACGATTGGCCGCTCCTGAGATAATCAATACAGACTCGCTGAAAGGCTTTGACATCAGCCTTGACCCGGGTGTGTCATACGGCATGACAGCCGGCTGGTGTGGCAGGCAGAGTGACTATGACATCAATTCTCAGAACTTCGGTGCGTCAACAAGCGAGATGGAGGGCAAGTTCGTTGCAGGTAACAGCTTCAATTATGTAGGCGAACATGCGGAGGCCATAGCCTCGGCATATAGGTACAATATCGTGAGCTGCACGAGGAGCGTGGTAGAGACAAGTATGATAGATCTCTCACGCTATGATGTGGTTGACCTTATATTGGGTAACGAGCGTAATGACGGCTACAGCCTGCGTCAGTATAAGACAATACCGGTTGCCATGCAACAACGACTGTCATCATACGCCTTTGGTGCAGTCAACAGCATCAGCGGTCACCATGCCCTGTTGGTTAGCGGCTCGTATGTCGGCTCGGATATGAAGTCCACTGGTGAGCAGCTGTTCATGGAGCAAGTTCTTCATGCCTCACATGTAGGAACCACTAATACAGCCAATGACTATGTCAACGGTCTGCAGCAAACCATTGTACTTAACAACACCCTTAATCCAGACCATTATGCCACTACACGCAGTGACGTCCTGCATCCTATGCATGGAGCATTTGTGTGTATGCAGTATAGTGACGGACAGACAGCGGCGGTGGCATATCGTGGACACATGTCGTCATTCGTCATGGGATTCCCGTTCGAGTGCATATCAAGCGCTTCACAGCGGGCATATACCATGCGTGGTATAATATCGTATTTGTTAAACCATCAGTAAATTTATATATACTATGAACACCTTTAATATAGTTTCCAATGCCTCAGGCACGCGTACGATGACTATCACTGAGGAAAACCTCGAGGTGATAAAGCAATACTCCTTGTTCAAGAACCTTGTTGGCAGTAACGGCATAGTGGATGACTCTGTGCTGACCACCCTGAAGTCATTCGTGGGAGGTCTGATAGACTCTACAAGTGCGGCAGACGCCAAGTTGGTAACGTTTTACAAGGATGTGTTGGCACATCCTAATATGAAGTCAGTCGGACTGGCTAACCTTATTGAGCTTTACGCCCATTGGTTGGAAGAGAACCCTGAAAAAGAAGAAGAATAACAGATGCTGACAGATTTCCTGCCTACCACGAAGAAAGAGTGCGAACTTCGGGGGTGGGATGAGCTTGACATAATACTGTTCTCAGGTGACGCCTATGTGGACCATCCATCGTTTGGCGCTGCTGTGATAGGTCGTACCCTTGAGGCGGCGGGCTACAGGATAGCTATTGTGCCGCAGCCTGACTGGCACGGCGACTTCCGTGACTTTAAGAAGCTGGGGCGCCCGCGCCTGTTCTTCGGCATTTCGCCGGGTGCCATGGACTCCATGGTCAACAAGTACACCGCTAATAAGCGACTGCGCTCAGAAGATGCTTATTCTCCTGACGGACGCCATGACTGCCGTCCGGAGTACCCCTCCATTGTATATACCAAGATACTGAAGCAACTGTTTCCCGATGTACCGGTGATACTCGGAGGTATAGAGGCTTCTCTGCGCCGACTGACTCATTATGACTATTGGAGTGACTCTCTGCGTAAGTGCATACTGTGTGACTCTGGTGCCGACATGATAACCTATGGTATGGGTGAGAAGGTCACTATAGAGATAGCCAACGGTCTTGCCGAGGGTAAGTCCCTGCATGAGTTGCATAATATTCCGCAGATAGTCTTTCTTGCAAAGAAAGAGGAAATACCCGGAGGTTTCAGGGATGACGATATCATCCTTCACTCTCATGAGGAGTGTCTGCGTAACAAACGTGCCGAGGCAGAGAACTTCCGCCATATTGAGGAGGAGTCAAACAAGATGCATGCGCAACGTCTGATACAGGGCGTTGACGGGATATATGCTGTCGTTAATCCTCCTTATCCTCCGATGACAACGGAGGAGATAGACGCGTCCTTTGACTTGCCATACCAACGTGTGCCCCATCCTAAGTATAAGGGTAAGCGCATACCTGCGTATGATATGATAAAGTTCTCCGTCAACCTGCACAGAGGATGTTTCGGCGGTTGTGCCTTCTGTACTATCTCCGCTCATCAGGGCAAGTTCATAGCCTGCCGTTCCAAGGAGAGCATAATGAAAGAGGTGAAGGAGGTTGTTAAACTGCCCGACTTCAAAGGCTATCTGTCAGACCTTGGCGGTCCGTCAGCCAATATGTACGGCATGCACGGACGTAATCCCAAGGCCTGCGAGGTGTGTAAGAAACCCTCTTGCCTCCATCCACAGGTATGTCCAAACCTTGTGAATGACCATTCTGCATTGCTCGACATATACCATGCGGTGGATGCGCTGCCAGAGGTAAAGAAGAGCTTTATAGGCAGTGGTGTGCGTTATGACTTGTTGCTGCATAAGAGTAAAGACGAGAAATGTAACGAGGCGGCGCGGCAATATACCCGTGAACTGATAACCAAGCACGTCAGTGGTAGGTTGAAGGTAGCTCCAGAGCATACGTCCGACAGCGTGCTCTATCTTATGCGCAAACCGTCGTTCAAACTGTTCTATGAGTTCAAGCGTATATTCGACCAGATAAACAAGGAGGAGGGACTGCGCCAACAGCTCATACCTTATTTTATTTCTTCGCATCCCGGATGTACCGAGCGTGATATGGCACAGCTTGCCGACCTCACCAAGCGCATGGGATATAAGCTGGAGCAGGTGCAGGACTTTACGCCTACGCCTATGACCGTAGCCACAGAGACGTGGTACACTGGTTACGACCCTTATACCCTTGAGCCGGTGTTCTCTGCTAAGACACAGAAGGAGAAACTGGCTCAGCGTCAGTATTTCTTCTGGTATAAGGATGAAGGGGGACAGTCTGCTCCACCATCGCGTAAGTCCCGTGACAACAAGGGTAGAGGAGCTCGGAATGAGGCTCACGATACCAGGGGAAGGAAAGAAAACAGACATCAGGGGAACCAGCCCAAGAAGAAACAGAAGTCATATAACCCCAACTTCAATGAAGGGGGAAAGCGTAGGCGGTGATTATCAGCCTACACGTTTACATACTATAGACAAAATTTTCCAAAGCCAGCCTCGTCGTTTAACGGTGGGGCTGGCTTTTAATTGGCAGTATGCACCGAAAGAAATCAAAAAGATTACAAAACGTCAACCCGATTATAAAGTTTAATATTACGGTGAAAAAAATAGAATCTACCTTAAAAATATATTGCGGTTGAGACTGGAGGTGGAATATTGTTTCTTACAGGGTGTAAATTTGCGCAAAATGTTCATTTTTAGGTGTATAGATGATATTTTTGTTTTTGTAAAACAAAAACAATTCATAACTTTGTGCGTATCAAATCTTTATTTACTAAACTAACTTAATACAATGGTTATTAGCAAATCTTTATTGAAAAAACCACTAAGGGCAATGATGCTCTTGGCGTTGCTTGTGTGCACATGTGGCATGCAGGCACAGTTTTATTCTGCTCCGGCCTTTCCTGGTGCAGAGGGTTTCGGTCGCTACACCACCGGTGGACGCGGCGGTAAGGTAATTCACGTCACAAACCTCAATGACTCCGGTACTGGTTCGCTGCGTGCTGCCATCAAGACTGACGGCGCGCGCATCATTGTCTTTGACGTGGCAGGAACAATAGCACTGCAGTCTGACCTTAAGATTGAGAAGGACAACTGCACCATTCTGGGACAGACAGCCCCGGGCACAGGCATCTGCCTGAGAAACTACACCCTGCACATCAATGCCAACAACGTTATTGTGCGTTTCATTCGCTGCCGCATGGGTGACACTGCCGGCAATGAGAACGACGCTATGTCGGCAAGTCACAAGACGGGCAGTTACAAGAAAAACATCATCATTGACCACTGTTCTGTGTCATGGTGCGTGGATGAGTGCGGCTCTTTCTACGGCAACGAGAACTTCACCATGCAGTGGTGCATACTGTCTGAGTCGCTTACCAACTCCGTGCACGACAAGGGCAGCCACGGCTATGGCGGCATCTGGGGTGGCGACAAGGCCGCTTTCCACCACAACCTGTTGGCGCACCACAACTCTCGTAATCCGCGCTTTGACCACGGTTACCTGGCAGAGCATGCAGGCATAGTTGACTATATTAATAATGTAGTATATAACTGGGGCGGCAACTCTACCTATGGTGGTGAGAACAAGAAAGGACTTCAGCCTAAGAAGTTCAACATGATAAACAACTACTACAAGCCGGGACCACGCACCATCAACGTGGCAAAGACGCAGAACAGATTGCTCAATCCTACAACAAAGTGCAGCAACTGTAACAGCAGCGACCAGTATGGCGTAGTGCCGGGTAAGTTCTACATCAACGGCAACAAGGTAAACGGCACTACCGTAAGCCTTACCACATCATCTACAAGCTGCAGCAACATCACCTTCGATTCAGGCTACAGCTTCACGTCGTTTGTAACAAACTGCTTGTCAAACAGCCGCTACAAGTCATCAGCCAATGACTTCGGTTCATATAACACCATCTCACTGCACTCTGCTGACAATGCTTTCACAAAGACTGTGCAGTATGCCGGCGCAAGCTATAAGAGAGATGCTATTGATACCCGCATTGCCAACGAGACAAAGAACGGTACATACACCTATACAGGCAGCAACGGTTCTACATACGGACTCATTGACACTCAGGGTGACGTGGGTGGTTGGCCTACACTTAGCGGAACAAAGCAGACAGACTCTGACAATGACGGAATACCTGACGCTTGGGAGACAGCGCACGGCCTGTCAAACTCAAAGGACAACTCTGCTACATATACCCTCGACTCTCGCGGTTACTATACCGACCTTGAGGTGTATGCCAACTACTTGGTGCAGGACATAACAAAGGCGGAGCGTGCAGATGCCTCAGCTACATTCACAGAGTACTATCCTCTTGATGCAGCATCTTCTTCATCATCTACCTGCACCACGACCATCTTCTCTCTGAAGAACAAGGCAACCTCTAATGTAAGCGTGGCAGCAGGCGGCGATCTCAACCTGTCTTCATACGCTACCATCTCTGGCGGTTCGGCATTGGTACACAATGGCCATGCGTCATCAGCAGCCAACATGGTATCTGCAAGTGGCGTAACCACTCGCAACTCTGGCGGCTCTTATATAAAGATTACTTTGAGTTCTGCCCTGCAGGAGGGTGACGTGCTGACAACCACTGGCGACAATGGTGGTTACGTTGCTACGGCTTACACTAACAGCAGCAGCGACAACATAAGCAGCAATAAGTTCACTTTCACCTCTGCTTATAACGGTGTCAAGACAATATACATCATGCGTGGTGCGTCAAAACCATACATAACCGGCATCACCATAACCCGCAAGGCTTCAAGCATAGAGTGGGACTTCAGCGAGTTTACGTCAACCGTTACGGCTTCGGGCAGCAACTACACCACGTCATACAACGGCCTGACACTGGTGGGCAACAGCAACTCTTCTTACACAAGTGACTACATCTCTGCGACGGCTGGCTTCCACATGAACGGCACAAGTTCATCAACGAACCGCCATATCAAGTACACACCAAGTGAGAATGGTACGCTGACGGTGTATTATGTATCAAACAACAGCACTGCTACTGACCGTATCACGGCTATCGGTACGAAGGTCACAACTGGCACATCGCTCTCTGTAGGCAGCAACGGCGTACTGGCATACGGCTATACCAACGGCTATACGGAGAAGTCTATCAGTGCTTCGCTGACTGCCGGCACCACCTACTATGCTTACTTCGCTAACGGCGGACAGTCTATTAAGAAGCTGGTGTTCACACCAGGCAGCTCAAGCAATGCGAAGGCGGTGTCTGTCATAGCGTTTGAGGAAGAAGAGGAAATGGAGGCTACTGCTGTAACTAATGTTGAGGTGGTACAGCCTGCCTTTGATGCTGACGCTATATATACTCTTGACGGCAGGAAGGTATCTGCAAATGGCGGAAAACTGCCAGCAGGTATTTACATAAAGAACAAGAAGAAGTTCCTTGTCAGGTAATATAAATTGACTGAATATAATAGAGCGACCGTCTGCCACTTGTGCCGGACGGTCGCTTCTCTTTTATGGTGGGTTCTAAAAATTCCCACTGCCAGATTTTTGAATTTGTTTCGAGGGCAAAATGTCAGCTGATAAGGGAGCATAGCGGGCTATGTGACCGCAGAAGCTAACAGTTTGCACCGAAAGAAAACAAAAATATGACATAATAATATTCGTATAATTGACTAATTTAACTTGTGGGAATTTTTAGAACCCACCTTATAGGTATTATGTCGTTGTGAAAATATGAGGTGGTGTTTTGCTACTTACGATTTTTTCTATTATCTTTGTATATGGAATGTGTTTATATGTTTAATGTAAATATTTATTAGAGTTGCGAAGCACAGAGATTATATCATATATGGAGTCGCTGCATGATGAAGAGCAGCGCAAGATACTGATGCGTTTCTTTAAGACCGCACCGGGAGAATACGGCGATGGCGATATGTTCATCGGACTGAAGGTGCCGCAGACGCGTGAGGTGGTGAAGGCAGTGGCTAAGGACATTGAGCTGAGTGAGGTGCCCGTGTTGCTCAAGAGCAAATGGCATGAGGTAAGGCTGTGTGGCCTGTTGATACTCGTGGCAAAGTTTGAACGACTTGCCACAAGGCGGCTTGCTGATGATGCTGAGGCTATGAGACGACGCGACGAGATTGTGCAGATGTACCTGCAATATGCTGACCAGGCTAACAACTGGGACCTTGTTGATATGTCGGCGCCGAAGATTCTCGGTCACTGGCTTATGTTGCCATCAGGGCTTGGCGGTCATGACTATAAGCAACGGTTGCTTGACGAACTTGCCGACAGCACCAATCTGTGGCGGCAGCGCATCAGTATGGTGTGCACATGGAAGACCATGCAGATGGGCGACTATGAGTGGTGCCTGCGCTATGCAAGGAAACATCTGCATCATCCACATGACCTGATGCACAAGGCGGTTGGGTGGATGCTCCGAGAACTGGGCAAGCGCATAAGCATGGATATGCTGCGCGACTTCCTTGAGGAGCATGTGCGTGAGATGCACAGCGTCACGCTCAGCTATGCCACGGAGAAGATGGGCCCTACGGAGCGCCTTATGTGGAGAAAGATGAGAAACTCCTGACTTTTATTTATCTGGCCAGTGCCTTTTATAAAGCAGACAACCATAGAGATGGGATTCTCTATGGTTGTCTGTGTGTATGCTATGGTTTCAGACATTAAGAAGGCAATTAAGCTTATACGTGGCGTCGTATCGGTAAAGGTGATTAAGCCAAAAGTTGTAAAATGACAAATAATGATTAACCCTTTAATACCTTTTATTATAAGAAACAGACAAAATATAAGGTATTAAATTTACACCGATGAAGAGAATTAAAAGAAAAATAGGATAGTTGTATGGTTGTTTGTGTTGTAATCGTTTTTTTTTTAGACAAGACTAAAAACAATGAGTCCCATGTGTCATAATGATACATGGGACTCATTTGTGTTGTGGATTAAGGATTTTATTGTAATAAACCTTATATCTTAATCTTTTCTACTTCCTTCCGAAATTACTTGCGATAGTCAGCAAGGTCCTCGGCGGTTGCAGACATTACGAAGTCATAGTGCTTCTCCACCTCTGCTGCAACGTAGCGTGTATAGACACGTGCTGACTTGGCAAAGAGCTCAGGAGCCTTTGAGGCGTCGCCGATGAGCAGGAGAGCCATGATACAGTCGCCTGCCATCTCGTAGAGGTGACGGATGGCGAAGTCCTTGAACTCGTCGTCCTTCTTCTCGTTGACGTAAGCCACAGCCTCGTTGTACTTCTCTGCCATCTTTGCCACACGCTCCTTCAATGGCTGGAACTCTGCAGCACACCAGTCGGCACTGCCAGCCTCCTTAGGTGCCTGACCGCTCTCGAGCATATCAGCGATGACCTGACCGTAGAAGCCGTTTGTGATGTAACGACCAGCGGCAACAGTCTGCAGCTGAGTGGTACCCTCGTAGATGGTAAGGATACGAGCGTCACGATACAGACGCTGGCAGGCATACTCCAGCATGAAGCCTGAACCACCATGAATCTGTATGCCGTCGTATGCGTTAAGGTTGGCATACTCAGATGTCATACCCTTTGCGATAGGAGTGAAGGCATCGGCAAGCTTAGAGTAAGTCTTGCACTCTGCGCGCTCCTCTGCAGTCAGCTTCTCACCCTGTTCCTTGCGCTCGCGCTCAATGTCCTCAAGGGTCTTATATACGTCAACGTAGCGTGCAGTGGTGTAGTAGAGTGTACGACCAGCGTCAAGACGTGCCTTCATGATTGCAAGCATGTCATATACTGCAGGGAAGTTGATGATAGCCTTGCCGAACTGCTTACGGTCCTTGGCGTATGCCAGAGCCTCGTTGTATGCCATCTGTGAAGTACCTGTTGACTGTCCGGCGATGCCGAGACGGGCACCGTTCATCAGTCCCATGACGTACTTGATGAGTCCGAGTTTGCGAGAACCACACAGTTCAGCCTTTGCGTTCTTATATACCAGCTCACAGGTAGGAGAACCGTGAATACCGAGCTTGTTCTCAATACGGCGCACGTCAACGCCGCCGTCGCGCTTGTCGTAGATGAACATAGACAGTCCGCGACCGTCATGTGTACCCTCCTCAGAGCGTGCCAGTACGAGGTGTATGTCAGAGTCACCGTTGGTGATGAAACGCTTACAGCCGTTCAGTCGCCAGCAGTTGTTGGCCTCATCGAAGGTAGCCTTGAGCATAACCGACTGCAGGTCAGAACCGGCGTCAGGCTCAGTAAGGTCCATAGACATGGTCTCGCCGTTGCATACGCGTGGCACGAAGCGCTTGCGCTGGTCCTCATCGCCAAACTCATAGAGTGTCTCGATACAGTCTTGCAGTGACCAGATGTTCTCAAAGCCAGTGTCGGCAGCGGCAATCATCTCGTTGATGGCAGAGTATATAGCCATAGGGAAGTTGAGACCGCCGTACCTGCGTGGCATGGTAACGCCGTTAAGTCCGGCCTTTACCGTAGCGTCGAGGTTCTCGTAGGTCTTTGATGCGTAAATCATACGACCGTTCTCACAGCGAGGTCCCTCTGCGTCAACGCTCTCAGCGTTAGGTGCAATGATATTGGCGCACACATCGCCAGCGAGTTCCATCACGCGCTCATAGCTGTCGATGGCATCCTCAAAGTTAGCTGGTGCGTAGTCATACTTATCTGCGTCGGCATAGTTACGCTCACGCAGCTCCACTATTCTCTTGAGCAGTGGATGACTGAGAAAATATTTTATCTCAGGATTATCTGTATAGAAATTAGCCATGATTATAAATCCACGACCCCCTCTTTGCCCTGCGGGCATCTCTCCCCGTGGGGAGAGGTGGGGATATGATTGTGGGATTGTTTTTATAGTTTTACATATCTATCCCTCCCCTCGGGGAGGGGCAGGGGTAGGGGTCTTATTTGTTATTACTCTTATAATACTTAATCATCTTAGGTATTACCTCTTCAACGGTGCCGTTGATGACATAGTCGGCAATGGTGTTGATAGGAGCATCAGGGTCGCTGTTCACTGATATGATGATGCCGGCATCCTGCATACCTGCAATGTGCTGAATCTGTCCGGAGATACCGCAGGCGATATACACCTTCGGACGCACTGTCACACCCGTCTGACCAATCTGACGGTCGTGGTCTATCCAGCCGGCATCAACTGCGGCACGGCTTGCGCCTACCTCCGCATGCAGTTCCTTGGCAAGTTCAAAGAGCTTGTCAAAACCTTCCTTGCTGCCTACGCCGTAGCCGCCTGCAACGACAATAGGAGCGCCCTTGAGGTTGTGCTTAGCCTGCTCCACGTGGCGGTCAAGCACCTTCACTACATATTCAGTCTGTGGCACATACTTAGCCACGTCGTGACGTACCACCTCAGCCTTGTAGTTCTCGTCAAGCACCTCTTTCTTCATCACGCCCTCACGCACTGTAGCCATCTGTGGGCGGTGCTCAGGGTTCACGATGGTAGCCACGATGTTGCCGCCGAAGGCAGGGCGGATCTGCATCAGCTGGTTGTCATAATGCTTCGTTACAAGTTCGCCGGCCTCGTTCTTCACCTTCATGTCGAAGTCATCGATTTCCAGTTCGGTACAGTCGGCCGTCAGTCCGCTGAAGAGAGCAGAAGACACGCGTGGACCGAGGTCGCGACCTATCACGGTAGCGCCCATGAGGCAAATCTGAGGTTTCTCCTCCTTGAAGAGGTTTACCACCAGAGCGGTATGTGGGTTTGAAGTGTAAGGGAACAATCCCTCTGCGTCAAATATGTGTACTTTGTCAACACCATATTTAATAACCTGCTTCTCTACACCGTCAAGGCCTGAGCCGGCAATGATACACTCCAGCTGTACGCCGAGGGTGTTAGCTAACTTGCGGCCTTTTGTAAGGAGTTCAAGGGCTACATCCTTTACCTGTGTGCCCTCTATTTCGCAATATACAAATACGTTATTCATTATTCTAATATAATTATCGACCCCCTCTCAATCTCCCCAAGGGGAGACTCCCTCCCTTGGGAGGGTAAGGGGTGGGGTCTTAACCTATAATCTTCTCGTTAATAAGTTCTACCATGAGGTTATTGATATCCTCGTCAGAGCCGGTCATTGTGCGTGACTCCTTAGCCTTGAACACGATGTTCTTCACTGCCTTCACGTTGGTAGGAGAACCCGCCTTGCCTATCTGCTTAAGGTCGCAGTCAATGTTGGCGGCACCCCACTGTGTGATGTTCAGGTAAGGCTTCTTGGCTATCAGTGCATTGTAGCACTCAGCCTGTTCAGGTGCGCGCTCTGCAACCACTGTGGCATTCTTGTATTTCATCACGCGCTTAGCGTTGCGTGGACGACAAGGAGCGGCACTGCCGTTCACCGTCACCACCAATGGCAGCGGAGCCTCTACGGTCTCCACACCGCCGTCTATGTGGCGCTTGATGACAATCTTCCTTGCCTTCTCGTCAAGAGATATAATCTCCTCAGCGTATGTAACCTGTGTCAGTCCCAGTTTCTCGGCAATCTGCGGACCCACCTGCGCGGTGTCACCATCGATAGCCTGGCGGCCACCGAGTATGATGTCAAAGTCTCCTATCTTCTTGATAGCCTGTGCCAGGGTGTATGATGTAGCCAGCGTATCGGCTCCACCCAGCGGACGGTCAGTAACTACGTATCCCTCATCTGCGCCACGATAGAGCGCCTCGCGTATTACCTCGGCAGACTTAGGCAGTCCCATGGTAACTACAGAGATGGTGGAGCCCGGGAACTTGTCTTTCAGTATCAGCGCCTGCTCCAAGGCGTTGAGGTCTTCAGGATTAAACACCGCAGGCAGAGCCGAACGGTTAATGGTGCCCTCAGCCGTCATGGCGTCAGGACCCACGTTGTGAGTGTCAGGCACTTGCTTTGCAAGCACTACAATCTTCAAACTCATAAATTGTGTCTTTTATAAAATTGATTTGTTAGTTTTTGTTTTCTATTAATATGCTTAGTTTAGTCAACAGAAGGCAAAATTAATAAATTAATCGGATATATAGAATTAATAAAAGTTAAAATTGCGCAGACCATGGGTGATTGTGCAATAAGAGGGCATGGATGTGCATTTTAAGTGACTTGTAAAACGGGAGTGATATTTTAGGTTATTGTGGTAATATATACGCATTGAAGAAGTCGTGAATGACCATGCGTACTGCCAAACTGACATATACCGTGAAATGTAAAGTTTTCTTAAAAAATAATCAAAAAGGTGTTTTTTCGAGCTAAAAGACGGTGAAAAACAATGAAAAAGCATAGCTTTTACCTGGTGAAAGTTGCCGTTTTACCATGTAAAAGCTATGCTTTCATGTTGTGAAAGCTATGCTTTTACAGTGTGGAGTATATAAAAACGAGGAAAAAGAGCCTTTTTTGAAATTTCAGAATAAAGCCATTTTCTGTATTTCTCGTTTTAAGTACCCTTTGCGCCGGTGTACCCCCTCTGTGGCACTTGCGCCCATCGACAGCGTTATCGGCGCTTAGACGTGAGTTTTCTGAAAAGTGCAAAAATGGCATAGTCAGAACAGGTAAGTTTTAGGGGGTGTATAATGTACTCGGGAATTGTAGCCGGAAATAAAAGAACGGAAAAAACTTGGGGGAGAAAAATAAAATTATTACATTTGCATATAGAACCTAAAAAAACTAATAATATGATACCAGCTTCAGAATTACCTATTAACAGTGACGGCAGTGTGTTTCACCTGCATCTGCGTCCGGAACAGTTGGCTGACCGCATAATTCTTGTCGGAGACCAAGACAGAGTGACTACCGTGGCAAAATTCTTTGAAAAGAGAGAGACGGAGGTGCAGTCAAGGGAGTTTCATACCATCACCGGTATATACAAAGGCAAGCGCATATCATGTGTGTCAACAGGTATAGGGTGTGATAACATAGACATCGTGATGACAGAGCTTGACGCCCTGGCAAACATTGACCTCGACAGGCGTGAGGTGCGTGATGAGCACCGACAGCTGACACTTGTGCGTGTTGGCACCTGTGGCGGCTTGCAGCCTTTTACCCCCATAGGCACTTTCGTCGCGTCAGTACGCAGCATCGGTTTTGACGGCCTGCTAAACTATTATGCAGACCGTGACAAGGTGTGTGACCTGGAGTTAGAGAAGGCCTTCGTGAACCACATGCATTGGTATGAAAAGAAAGGCGCTCCTTATGTAGCATGTGCTGATGAGGGACTGGTGCGCCAGATAGCTGCTGACGACATGGTGCGCGGTATAACGGTGGCTTGCGGCGGCTTCTATGGTCCGCAAGGACGACAGGTAAGGCTGCGCACGCAGGATGAGGAACAGAACCAGAAGGTGGAGAGCTTCAGGTATGACGGTATGGCGATATGTAACTATGAGATGGAGTCGTCGGCGGTTGCAGGAATGGCATCCATGCTGGGACACAGAGCCATGACCTGTTGTATGGTTATAGCCAACCGTTACAACAAGGAGATGAACACCAATTACAAAAACTCCATGGAGACACTGATAACTACCGTGCTTGACAGAATATAGAAGGTGCTCGGAGTGCGTTTAGTGTTCTATTGATGAAACAAGATTCAATGTTTCTTGTAGCGCTAAGCTAACATAAAATGAACTATAGGTCGATTCATGTAAAGTTAGAAAAATGGACAAAGAAGGAAAAATAATTATAGATAACTGGATGGAATATTATCCGGTTATCACAACCTGCGACCTGGGCTGGAGTGAAGATTGTATCCGTGATGCAATGTCAGAGGATCCAAAAGAGATATTTAATTATTTCGTGCAGAATTTCTTTTCTATCATGTTCTACTATGTGGACGATGGAAACTTCTATGAACTGTTTATGGAATCTGAGCCGCATAAGTTTTGGCGTATTCCCAAACTTAAGGAATGGGACGGGAAATACATAGGTAGGCAGATAGAATGGGAGAATCATCATGAAGGTGAAGTGCTGTATGAATTTGATGATGATACAGACCTGTGGAACACTCTTAAAATAGGAGGAAAATCTATAGGCGAGGTATTAGAACGCTCTTTCATAGCAGAAATCGACTAAAATATGAGCACTTATCAGTCATCATTATTTTCGGAGAGAGAATTGGTGAATATGATTTATATTAGGAATAAGAGCTAAGAACAACTGTTAAATGAAACTTTAAGGTAAATATGGCATACGATTATATAAAAGAAAATTTGGCTGGGTACCCGTTTAACTCGAAATATCCGCCAAACTACGACAGAAACGGGGGGCTGTATCATGGATACAGCAATAATTCAGAAGAAACTTTCTACTACGATTTTGCAGTCCAGAGATATGATTTACGTTTCAGTTACAATGGTGTAGAGTATTATTTCCTTTCTGAAGAGGATTATGCAGCGCAATGTGACAAGACGTTTTCCACGGAAATCCGCCGTTTCAAAGATGGTAATGATGTTCTTGAGAAATTTGAGATTGACGGAAAGAAACTGATAGAGTTAATACCAATTATTGAGGATTGCGAACCTATTTGATTCTGACAATCTGATAGAATTGAGCGTGTTTTAGTTCGCAAAGTGTCAAAATGAGAAGTGCCGCCAGAGAACTCAAAATAGAGTTTCTGACGGCACTTTTTTAGGTGTCTATGGGGTTGGAAAATTAAAGTGTAAGCAAACTCTTTTACTTTTCATCGCGACTGCGGAACCATGAAGCAAGGATGGTACCCGATATGGAGTGCCATGCACAGCTTACTGCTGCAGGAATGACGGCCAGCGGACAGGTGATGGCGAAGAAGTTGGATGCAAGAACCGTTGCAAGACCAGCGTTCTGCATACCTACCTCTATGGATATGGTGCGGTTCTTGGCCTTGGAGAAACGGAACATCTTGCCTACGCAGTAGCCGGTGAGATAGCCCAGGGAGTTGTGGCACAGCACTACGGCGAAGACCGTAAGGAAGAATCCAATGCCCTCAGACAGCAGCTTGTCATGCACACCGGCGATTACTCCGCCAACGATGCAAGCCAGACCGAGCACACTGAAGGCAGGCATCACTGCCTGCGCCTTTTTGAAAGACTCATCCTTGCCCCAGAAGAGGTTGGCGAGGAAGCCCAGTGTGACAGGCAGAAGAGTGACGATGAGAATGTTGAGGAACATGCCGAGGGCATCAACCTCTACCTGTTCGCCTGCCAGCCACAATACCAGCAATGGCGTCATTATCGGCGCCAGCAGGGTGGAGGCGGTGGTCATACCCACGGAGAAGGCCACGTCGCCGCGGCAGAGGAATGACATGATGTTACTTGACACGCCGCCAGGGCAGCAGCCCACGAGTATGATGCCCACGATGACAGGTTTCGGCACTGTGATGCCTATATAGCCCACACCGACAGTCAGTGTCCATGCTATGAGGGGCATGAGCGAGAACTGGGCGCAGGTGCCAATGAGAATGTCCCAAGGACGTGCAGCCAGCACACGCATGTCCTGCATGGTGAGCGTCAGTCCCATGGTGAGCATGATAAAGCCGAGGATGCATGACGAGGTGGTGCCGTGTACCCATGTGAAGAGGCTTGGCACGAGATATGTGACAATCGCTATGGCGATTATGAACCAGGAAGTGTAGGTGGAGAGCCACCGGCTTATTTTCAGAAGAGTATTATACATTGTATTATTATGTTTTTTTCAGAGTGCAAAGTTATTAAAAAGAAAGAAGAACGCCAAGACTTTATTAATAAAAACTTTGGCAATTTACGTTACTTTTTGTAAATTTGCAGTGTGATAAATTATCTACTGTGGAATGATTAGAAAGTTATTGTTTTTCCTGACTGTATATTGCTGTGTGGCTGTGTGCTCACTGGCAAAAGGATATGAGTATAATTCCTTGACGTTGCATTATGACCGGCCGGCGGAGTATTTTGAGGAGGCCTTGCCTATAGGTAATGGTACTCAGGGTGCTATGGTGTATGGTGGCATGCGTCAGGACCGCTTGTCATTGAATGACATCACGTTGTGGACGGGTGAGGGCAATATGTCGTCGGCACGTAAGCACCCTGCGGCAGAGAAGTGTGCCGAGGCTCTGCAGCGTACCCGTGAACTGCTGCAGCAGGAGAACTACAAGGATGCAGACCGTGTGTATCGTGCAGTGGAGGGACCGCACAGTGAGACATATATGCCGCTGGGCGACCTGCATATAACATACCTTGACCCCGTGAACTCTAAGTATAACGGCTATCAGCGTAGCCTGGATATCAGTACGGCAATATGCCGTACGTCATACATGGTAAATGGGTATAAGCGCAGTACGGAGTATATAGCGTCAGCCCCGGACTCAGTGATAGTAGTGCGCGTCAGCACTGCTGACCCGGAGGGCATCACGGCGCTGTTCTCCCTTGACTCCCAACTGCCGCATCGGACATCAGCGGAGGCGGTGTCTTCCTCTATTGCTACCTTGTCGTCACAGGGCTATGCGGCTTATCATGATGAACCGGGATATTATAACGGCGTTGATGTGCATACACTGTATGACCCTGAGCGCGGTATGCGTTTCCAGACTATATTGACGGCAAGATGTGACGGCGGACGGCTTGTGGTCAGCGATGCCGGACAGGTAAAGGCCGTGGGGTGTAAATCGGTTACCCTGTATATAGTTAATGTGACAAGCTTTAACGGTATGCAGAATAACCCTGCCACTGACGGTGTGGACTATAAGGCGGTGGCGTGCAGGCGTGCTTGTGCTGTCAGGGAAAAGGCTTACGAGAATATACGTGAGACGCAATGTGCGGATTACCAACAGTTCTTCAACAGGGTGAGCCTCTCTCTGGGACATACGGCAGACAGCGTGCGCGGTCTGACAACCGACAGTCAGTTGCTTCGCTATTATGACTTGAAAGAGAAAAATCCGGAACTGGAGGCCCTCTATTTCCAGTATGGCAGATACCTGCTTATCAGTTGCTCGCGCACGAAAGGGGTGCCGGCAAATCTGCAGGGATTGTGGAATGAGCACATTACTCCACCATGGAGCTGTAACTATACCACTAACATAAACCTGGAGGAGAACTACTGGCACTCTGAGACATGTAACCTTACGGAGATGCACCAGTCCTTGCTGGAGTTTATAGACAAGCTTGCCATGAGCGGTGCAGAGACCGCGCGTCACTACTATGGCGTGGAGAGAGGATGGTGCATGGGGCATAACTCTGATATATGGGCTATGACCAATCCTGTGGGACTTGGTGTGGGTAACACCTCGTGGGCCACGTGGAACATGGGTGGAGCATGGCTCGCAACCCATATATGGGAGCACTATATGTTTACCCTTGACAAGGCTTTCCTGCGCCGTGCCTTCCCTGCATTGAAGGGAGCAGCGGAGTTCTGTCTTGGCTGGTTGGTGGAGAAAGACGGTTGGTTGATGACTATGCCGTGTACGTCGCCGGAGAATAGATATGTTACAAATGACGGTTTCAAGGGTGCGGCGTTCTATGGCGGAGCGGCTGACATGGCTTTTATTCGCGAGTGTCTGCAAGATGCGCGCGAGGCGGCGATAGTATTGGGCGGAGAGACAGAGTTCGTGAAAGAGATAGACAGGACCCTGCCAAGGCTGTTGCCATATAAGGTGAGCAAGACGGGGGGATTGCTGGAGTGGTATCATGATTGGGATGATGAGGACCCGCAGCACCGTCACCAGACACATCTGTTCCATATCTTCCCGGGACACACCCCTATGGGAACAGAGAAAGCAGCGGCAAGGACTTTGGAGATAAAGGGAGATAACACTACAGGGTGGAGCACCGGATGGCGCGTTAATCTCTATGCACGCTTGCGTGATGCAAAGGGAGCTTATCATATATATAACAGGTTGCTGAAGTATGTGTCGCCAATGAACTATACAGGCAAGGACGCAAGGCGTGGAGGAGGTACGTTCCCTAACCTGCTTGACGCGCACTCTCCGTTCCAGATAGATGGTAACTTCGGCGGCACTGCTGGTGTGGCGGAGATGCTTGTGCAGTCTGAGTACCATCGTGGTAAGACAGTGGTCAGCCTGTTGCCTGCATTACCGGAAGAGTGGGCTGACGGTGAGGTCAGCGGCTTGTGTGTCAGGGGTGGCTTTGAGATAAGCATGAAGTGGCAGAGTGGCGTAGTGACAGAGTTTACTATAAAGAAACGTAGTAAAGAAGCATGTGATACTGTCACATTAATATATAATGGAAAGAAAAAGAATATAAAAATAAACAAGAATGGAATATATAGTTTCAGCACGAAAGTATAGGCCGATGACATTCGACAGTGTGGTAGGACAGTCTGCGCTTACCACAACGCTGAAGAATGCTGTGTCATCAGCGAAACTGGCTCATGCCTATCTCTTCTGTGGTCCGCGTGGCGTGGGCAAGACCACCTGCGCGCGCATATTCGCAAAGGTGATAAATTGTCAAAACCCTACGGCTACAGGTGATGCTTGCGGAGAGTGTGAGAGTTGCGTGGCATTTAACGAGGGACGCTCACTGAATATCTTTGAGCTTGATGCTGCCTCAAACAACGGTGTGGAGCATATCAAGGCACTGATGGAGCAGACACGCATTCCGCCACAGACAGGAAAGTACAAAGTGTTTATCATTGATGAGGTGCACATGCTGTCTACATCAGCGTTTAATGCTTTCCTGAAGACATTGGAGGAGCCGCCGGCACATGTGATATTCATTCTCGCTACGACAGAGAAACACAAGATATTGCCTACCATCATATCGCGTTGTCAGATATATGACTTTGAGAGAATGACAGTGCAGAGCATCATAGGACATCTGAAGAACGTAGCAGAGAAGGAAGGTATAAAGTATGAGGAAGAGGCTCTTAACCTGATAGCAGAGAAAGCAGACGGAGGTATGCGCGATGCTCTGTCTATATTTGACCAGGCGGCATCATTCTGTCAGGGAAATATCACTTATCAGAAGGTGCTTGAGGACCTTAACGTGCTTGATACGGATAACTATTTCCGCATTATAGACTTGTCGCTGGAGAATAAGGTCAGCGATGTGATGCTGGTGATGAATGACATATTGTCGAAGGGATTTGATGCCGGACATATGATAACAGGCCTGGCTGCGCATGTGCGTAATGTGCTTATGGCTGTTGATGAGCAGACCACACAACTGATAGAGGCGAGTGAGCAGCAGAGGCAGAAGTATGCTGAGCAGGCAAAGAGGTGTACGCCTAAGTTCTTGTATAGTACATTGAAGATACTCAATCAATGTGACATCAACTATAGACAGTCAAGTAACAAGCGACTGTTGTGTGAGTTGACACTTATACAAGTAGCGCAGATAACGCAGGATGATGGCGATGAGGCCGGAGTGGGGCGTGGCCCCTGTAAGCGTTTGAAATCCCTGTTTAAGAAATTGATTCGTCAGACCCAGTCAAAGGTAGCAGTGCAGGTGGCTCAGACTGGTGAGGTCTCACTGAGTTTGAAAGAGGAAGGAGAGAAGAAACAGATGCCAAGTCAGGAGGCTGTGGCTGTTAAGCAGACATCACAATCTTCGCAGACGCCACAGCCGCGTGTGAAGTTGAGCAGGATAGGTGTGTCGTTCTCAAACATTATGCATGATCCGAAAAAGGACAAGGTAATGGAGGTGGAGGCAAGCCTGGGTGATGCTGCTAATGAGTCAAAAAGCTTTACCGATGATGATTTGAGGCGTGAATGGCTCTCAATGTGTAACCGCATGAAGCTTGACAGGCGGTTCTGCGCTTTGGCTATGCGTATGCAGAATGTGCATTTGCATATCACGGAGTTCCCGAAGGTAGAGGCCGTGGTGGAAAACAAAGTGCTGTATAATGACGTGGCGGTTATATTACAGCGTGTGCAGGTAACTATGGCTAAATATCTGCATAATGGTGCTCTGACGATTACGCTCAGACTGGCAGAGCAGAGTGAGGTGGTACGTAGGTTGACACCTTATGAGTTTATGCAAAAACTGGTAGAGACAAACAAGGAGTTTGCCGTAATGAAGGAGACTCTGAAATTAGAATTAGAATAATATAACAATGGAACCATTAGCGGAACGTCTGCGTCCAAAGACTCTTGACGAATACATAGGTCAGGAACACCTCGTGGGTGAGGGGGCTGTGCTGAGAAACATGATTGAGTCTGGGCATATCTCTTCTTTCATACTGTGGGGACCTCCCGGTGTGGGAAAGACAACGTTGGCGCAGATTATAGCCAATAAACTGGACACTCCTTTCTATACATTGTCGGCTGTGACAAGTGGAGTGAAAGAGGTGCGTGAGGTAATAGAGAAAGCCAAGGGCAACCGTTTCTTTCAAGCGGCTTCGCCCATCTTGTTTATTGACGAGATACACCGCTTCTCAAAGTCGCAGCAAGACTCCCTGCTGGGTGCGGTGGAGCGGGGCATTGTAACCTTGATAGGCGCTACTACAGAGAATCCTTCGTTTGAAGTCATCAGACCATTGCTGTCACGATGCCAGCTTTATATACTGAAGTCGTTAGAGAAGAAGGACTTGGAGAAACTGTTGCAGCGTGCCGTAACTACGGATGTGGAACTGAAACAGTTGGATATTAAGTTGGAGGAGACTGCCGCCTTGATGCGCTTCAGTGGTGGCGACGCACGCAAGTTGCTTAATATACTGCAATTGGTGGTTGAGGCTGAGTCATCTAAGACGATTGTGATAAATGATGCTCTTGTGGAGAGAAGACTGCAACAGAATCCTTTGGCGTATGATAAGCAGGGAGAGATGCACTATGATATTATATCGGCATTCATAAAGAGTATACGTGGTAGTGATCCTGATGCGGCACTCTATTGGATGGCACGTATGATAGAGGGAGGGGAAGATCCGCAGTTCATCGCGCGCAGATTGGTTATCAGTGCGTCTGAGGATATAGGACTTGCCAATCCTAATGCTCTGTTGCTTGCCAATGCTGCTTTTGATACAGTGATGAAGATAGGATGGCCGGAGGCTCGCATTGCCCTTGCTGAGGCTTGTGTGTATCTCGCCACTTCGCCTAAAAGCAATTCTGCATATAATGGAATTAATAGTGCGTTGCAGTTGGTAAAACAGACAGGCAATCTGCCGGTGCCGTTGCATCTGCGTAATGCACCTACTTCTTTAATGAAAGAATTGGGGTATAGTGATGGCTATAAATATCCGCATGACTATCCGGGAAACTTCGCAACGCAGCAGTATATGCCAGATGCATTAACTGATAACAGACTGTGGCATGCTCAGCATACGCCTATGGAGGAGAAACAATATCAGCAGATGCTCAAACTGTGGGGAGAACGTTATAAGTAGTTACGGCTTGCGGTAAGCGAGTGAAGCATTGATAGACTGTGAGATGTGTTTGCTTACTTCATTCATTATCTCACATTCCGCTTTTCCTACTGGCATTGTGTCAGGTTTGTCGGGCCATAGGGCAAGGAATAATGTTTGGCCTTTGTCGCATTGCTCCTTGTCGTGAAAATCCACGGAATGAAGTTGGTTATATAATTCAGATGCCATATACCAATCGGGCATCATTTGGTGGTGTGTAGCATAGTCTTCATTTGATGGATGCCACAATTGTTGCATGGCACCGCCGTAGATTATAATATGTGGTAATTCGTTTAATCTACATGCTTTTAATATCTCCTTTTCGCTCCAAGAGCGGAAAGGAGATATTATTGTGGTCTTTTCATTCTTGCATTCAGACATCAAGCGTTCATGCTCATTAAAGAACATATCCTTTGTGATGCTTCTTGACATCCTTACATTCTCTATATGGCTGGGGGAAGTGAGTAGCGATATGTCTCCATACGCACGAGTCTTTATGTAAGGCGTGCCGTTATCACGGCTTTTCTTGAGGAATGATTGCACTAATCCCAGATAAGAAGTCGCATAGGGTTTGTCGGTATTACCGTGAGTATAGTTGTCGTCTATACTGCGCCTCTCATCCCAGTATAAGGCAAAGTCCTTAAGTTGTTGCGCTGCTGACAGAGGTATATATATTATGATGTCCTTTGCTGTCATATAGATAATGGCATATAGTATTATAGTTCCAGCCAGTTCTTTAACATGGTTCTGCCTTCGGTTGTTAGCACACTCTCAGGATGGAACTGTATGCCGTGTATGTCATAGTCACGGTGACGCATTGCCATTATCTGGCCTTCGTCGCTCTCGGCGGTAACCTCAAGGCAAGCAGGGAGGTCGTCTTTGCTCACTACCCATGAGTGGTAGCGTCCCATGATGATGCGCTGCGGCAGTGTGGCGAAGATAGGGTCGGTGCCAAATTGTGTACCTTCGGTAGCGACGCCATGGAATACGTCGGATAGGTTCTCAAGCTTTGCGCCAAACGCTTCGCCTATAGCCTGGTGTCCGAGGCATACGCCGAGGATAGGCTTCTTGCCGGCGTATGTCTTTATTACGTCAAGAAGCAGTCCGGCTTCGCTTGGTATGCCTGGTCCTGGTGACAGCACAATCTTGTCAAACTTCTCAAGCATAGGAAGCTCAAACTGATCATTGCGGTAAACGGTGACGTCGGCACCGAGTTCCTTTATAAGGTGACTCAAGTTATAAGTAAATGAGTCGTAGTTATCAATAATAACGATTTTCATGATTGTAAAACAACCCCCTCCCTTTGTCCCTCCCCGAGGGGAGGGGGGATATATGGTTTTGTTAATATTATATTTGTATTTTTGTTATATACAGCAGTTCCGTATTTATCCCCTCCCCTCGGGGAGGGGTTAGGGGAGGGGGTTACATCCCCTCTGCCATCAGTATTGCCTTTCTGAGAGCACCGAGTTTGTTGTTTACTTCCTGCAACTCATAGTCTTCGTTGCTCTTAGCCACGATGCCGCCGCCGGCCTGAAACCACAGTTCGTTGTTACGGCTAACGAATGTGCGTATGGTTATGGCTTGGTTAAGGCTGCGGTCAAAGCCTATAAAACCTATGCAACCACCGTATGCACCGCGGTTATGTGGCTCATACTCTGAGATAAGCTGCATGGCACGCACCTTGGGTGCACCGCTGAGTGTGCCGGCAGGGAAGGTGTCGATGAACGCCTTTATAGGGTCAGCACCTTCGTTGAGTTCACCGCTCACACGACTTACGAGGTGTATGACATGAGAGTAGAACTGCATATCCTTGTAGAAATCCACGTGTACGTTGTGGCAGTTGCGTGAGAGGTCGTTACGTGCAAGGTCAACGAGCATCACGTGTTCAGCATTCTCCTTAGGGTCGTTCTGCAGGTATTCAGCGTTCTTCTTGTCCTGCTCGGTGTCGCCTGTACGTTTTGTGGTGCCGGCGATAGGGTCTATGTAGGCAGTGTAGCGGTCACCTTTCTTCTCTATGCGGCAGTGAGTCTCAGGACTTGAACCGAAGATGCGGAAGCCGCCGAAGTCGAAGTAGAACAGATATGGTGAAGGATTAATGCTGCGCAGTGCACGGTAGAGCTTGAAGTCATCACCCTCATACTCCTGTTTGAAGCGACGTGAGAGTACAATCTGGAATACATCGCCCCTGAGGCAGTGCTGGATACCACGGCGAATGTTTGCTTTGTGCTCCTCATCGGTAAGCGTAGAAGTGTAATCGCCAACGGGATGGAAATCGTATGTACGAATCTTGCGGTTGTTGATGTCGCGCTCCAGTACGTCAAGGTCGTCCTGCTCTCCGTCAGCAAGCAGTTCGATGAGAACCATCTCGTTGCAGAAGTGGTCAAATACCACTACGTCCTTATATAATATGTATAGCAGGTCGGGAGCGTCATTCTTCTCCTGAGTTTCATCTTTCACGTTGATGTTCTCAAAATAGCGTACAGCATTGAAAGATGTATAGCCGAAGAGTCCGCAGTATGCAGCATTGTCGCCGCTTACCTCAAAGACAGACAGGAAGTCGTTGATAAGTTGCGCAGAACCGTATTCTTTTGTTATCTCGTGTTCAGTCTGGGTACCGTCAGGGAACTTGCATATACCCTTGCCGTGCTCAATAGAGACGCTGGCAATGGGGTGCACGCCAATGAACGACTTAGAGTTTTCTCCGCCGTGATAGTCAGAACATTCCATGAGTGCCGACATAGGGTAGTCGTCACGTAGTTTCATATATGTTGACACTGGTGTATTGAGGTCTCCCAGAATCTTTTTGCTTGCGGTATGATATCTGTAATTCATAATTGTATTTTGTGTTTGTTTTGTTTTTTATACATTTGCCAGATACGTGTCAAGGTCCTTGTCGCCGCGACCTGATACGGTAAGCACCACTACATCGTCCTTCTTGAACTGTGGAGCCACCTTAGGCAGCAGAGCCAGTGCGTGGGCAGACTCCAAAGCTGGGATGATACCCTCCATGCGTGTCAGTTCGAAGGCGGCTTTCAGCGCTTCGTCATCGTTTGCCGGTAGAACCTGTGCACGACCAGTCTCATAGAGGTTGCAGTGCATAGGACCGGTGCCGGGGTAGTCAAGTCCGGCAGATATAGAGTAAGGCTCGATTATCTGTCCGTCCTCTGTCTGCATCAGCTTTATCTTGGAGCCATGCAGTATGCCGGTGGTGCCCACCTGCATTGATGCTGCGGTTTTGTCAGTGTCAACACCAAGACCGCCAGCCTCACCGAGTATTATCTTCACGCGCTCGTCATCAAGGTAATGGTATATAGTGCCGGCGGCATTAGAACCACCTCCTACGCATGCCATGAGATAGTCTGGATAATCACGACCTATCTTCTCCTGTAACTGCCATTTTATCTCCTCAGATATCACGCTCTGCAGTCTTGCCACCATGTCAGGGTAAGGGTGTGGACCCACCGTAGAACCTATGATATAGAATGTGTCGGCAGGATGGCAGCACCAGTCGCGTATAGCCTCGTTGGTACCGTCTTTCAGAGTCTTGTTGCCACTCTCCACAGGATGAACCGTAGCACCGAGCATCTTCATGCGCTCCACGTTGACGTGCTGACGCTGTACGTCGAGTGCACCCATATACACAGTGCAAGGCATATTCATCAGTGCACATGCCGTTGCTGTAGCCACTCCATGCTGTCCGGCGCCCGTCTCGGCTATGATGCGTGTCTTGCCCATCTTCTTTGCTATGAGAATCTGTCCCAAGGCATTGTTTATCTTGTGAGCGCCGGTATGGTTAAGGTCCTCACGCTTGAGGTACAGCTGACAGCCATACTTCTCACTCATACGTTTGGCAAGGTACAGAGGAGAAGGGCGTCCTACATAGTCGCGCAGCAGTGCGTGATACTCCTTCTTGAATTCCTCGCTCTCAATGATTGGCAGGTAAGCCTTCTTCAGGTCTTCCACTGTCTTGTATAATATCTCTGGGATATAGGCACCGCCATAGTTGCCGTAGAATCCCTGTTCGTTTGCTGAATATTTCATATTATTTAGTTTTGTGATTTAGAAGTTAGGGAGTTTAGAAGTTAAGGAGTTAAGACATATGTGTAAGACTATCAAACATGCAAATAGTAATGTCTTAACTACTTATCTACATAACTACTTAACTACAGTTGTCTTAACACATCATATTCTTTTTTATTTCTCCAAAGCCTCATACAGTTTGTCTATCGCTTTGTCTGCATCGCCACCAGCCTCTTCAAGCAGTTGCACGAACTTTGAGCCTATGATGGCACCGGCGGCATTCTGCTGTGAGGTCTCCAGTGTTTGCTTGTTGCTTATGCCGAAACCAATCATGCGAGGATTGCGCAGGTTCATGCTGTTGATGCGTTGGAAGTATTCCTGCTTCTGCTCGTCGAAAGACTTCTGCGCACCTGTTGTTGAGGCTGATGACACCATATATATAAAGCCGTCAGTGTTATCGTCGATGAAGCGTATGCGCTCGTCGCTCGTCTCAGGTGTTATGAGCATGATGATACGTATGTCATACTTGTCTGCCAAAGGTTTCAGCTCCTGATAGTCAGCGAAAGGCAAGTCTGGTATTATGGCACCGCTTACGCCGCATTCCACGCACATCTTGAAGAATTCCTCGAAACCATATTGCATGAACACGTTGAGATAACCCATCAGTATGAGAGGTATGTTTACCTCATCCTTAATGGCTTTCAGTTGTGAGAAGAGCAGCCTTAATGTCATGCCGTTCTTCAGTGCCTTTGTTGCCGCCTCCTGTATCACAGGGCCGTCAGCCATAGGGTCAGAGAATGGTACACCCACCTCTATCATGTCGATACCACGTCTCTCTAATGTCTTGATAACCTCGCCTGTGTTATCCAGTTTGGCGCTGCCTGCGCAAAAGTATAGTGACAGAAGTTTTCTGTCCTTGTTATCTGTAAATAGTTTGTTTATCTTGTTCATTGTACTTTCGTAAGTTATGAGTTATGAGTTATGAGTTGTGAGTTATGAGTTATGAGTTATGAGTTATGAGTTGTGAGTTGTGAGCGATGAATTATTTCATTATTAATTATTAATTTTGAATTATGCATTATGCATTATGAATTATGAATTATGCATTCAATAAATCTCTTCAGCTTCTCCACATTCTTTACTCCCGGCTCATCCTCAAACCTTGAGTTTAGGTCTATGCCTATGCACATAGGATGATTGAATTGCTTCAGTCTGTCGACATCCTCAGGACCTATGCCGCCTGAGAGCAGGAAGGGAATGTTGCCATCGTATTTATCGAGTACAGACCAGTCAAACTGTTCGCCGCTGCCCCCCACGCATTTGCATTTTGTGTCAAACAGTAGCAGGTCTGCCACATTCTCATACTCACGCCATCGTTTTACGTCGTCAGCCTCCCTTATGCTCAGTGCCTTTATAATCTTGACATCGGGCAGAATGTCGGGAATCAGCGTGCGCTTCAGGTTCTCTATATATATAGGAGACTCATTGCCGTGTAACTGTATATAGTCCAACCGGTAGTTGTATGCATGTGTGATAACAGTCTGTGGCACCTCGTCAACAAACACCCCCACACGCTTTACCTTCTTGGCATTCCTCGTCACCTTGCTGTTTGGCAGGTTAGGCACTATGCCGGCCTTTACCGTTACACTCTTAACGTAACGTGGACTCTTAGGCCAGAATATGAAGCCCATCAAGTCAATGCCGAGTTCCGTCACCTGTTGTATGTTCTCCGGCTCGCGCATGCCGCAAACCTTGATTAATTCATAATTCATAATTCAAAATTCTACCCCCCCCTCCCTTAGTCCCTCCCCGTGGGGAGGGAAGATATATGGGGCAGTGTTTGTATGTAGTTATGTCTGTTGTTATGTTCGTGGGATATAATCAGAAGGTGCTTCCCTAACTGTTCCACTCCCTCGGGAGGGTTAGGGGTGGGGCATTATGAATTGCCTCAGCGCCTCGCCTGGGTTCTCCGTCTTCATGAAACTCTCACCGATGAGGAAGCCACGGAAGCCTGCCTGTCGCAGTTCGTTGATGGTCTGCGGATTGCCTATGCCGCTTTCGCTTACCTTGCAGGCATCCTGTGGCAGCTGCTCTGCCAGTCGGAAACTGTTCTTTACGTCAGTGACGAAGGTGCCGAGGTTACGGTTGTTGATGCCACACATATCGTTACCCAGTTCGGCATACTCCAACTCTGGTTCGCTGTGCATCTCAAGCAACACCTCCAGTCCGAGGTCATGTGCCATGCCAATGAGCGACTTGCAACGCTCCTTTGTCATGCAGGCGGCTATCAGCAGTGCTGCACTTGCTCCGCACAGACGGGCTTGCAGCAACTGATACTCGTCTATCACGAAGTTCTTATATAATATAGGTATGGTAACACCAGACTGTCTTGCCTTCATGATGAACTCATCACACCCACCGAAGAAATACTCGTCTGTAAGTATAGACAGTGCTGCCGCACCGTTCTCCTGATATGACAGTGGTATGATGTCGGCCTTGCCGTCCTCCTTTATCCATCCTTTTGACGGAGACTTACGCTTAAACTCAGCTATTATCCCGTTGCTGCTCTCTGTCAGAACCTTGCGCATAGACGGGCATGGAGTGTCAAGCAGGGGCATTACCTCTTTCTCTATCTGGGAGTAAGACTTGCGTTGCTTAAACTCCTCAAGTTCCATGCGCTTGTGCGCTACTATCTGTTCAAGTATGTCTGCCATAATTAACTATTTATCTCTACGTATTTCTTGAAACATGCCAGTGCCTTGCCGCTCTCAATAGATTCCTTAGCCATGGCGCAGCACTCCTTGATATCTTTCTTTCCGTCCTCTAATACCTGGATGGCAAAGGCAGCATTGGCTATCACCACATTCTTCTGAGCCTCTGTAGCCTCGTTGGCAAGTACGTTGTCGAATATCTTCACGGCTTCTTCCTTGGTCTCGCCGCCGTAGAGCTCATGCGCCTTAGCCACTGGCAGACCTATGTCGGCTGGTGAGAAGATGCGTTCGTAGTTGTTTGTCGTAATCTTGAAGTTGCCTGTCAGTGAAATCTCGTCATAGCCGTCTATGGAGTTCTCCACGCCGAAGTTCAGTCCGAGCTTGTGATATACGGCATTGTAAAGTCGCATCTGGTCAAGCGTTGCAACGCCCAGCAGCTGGCACTTAGGCTGTGACGGGTTGACTATAGGACCGAGCAGGTTGAATATGGTAGGGAACGAGATGTTCTTACGTATCGGTGCCACGAACTTCATGGCGCGTGCAAACAGCGGTGCGTGCAGGTAGGTGAAGTTGCTCTCGTTGATGCTCTTGTTGAGTTGTGCGAGGTCATTGGTAAACTTCACTCCGTGCTCCTCTATTACGTTTGATGCTCCACTGACAGATGTAGCGGCATAGTTGCCGTGCTTGGCTACCTTGTATCCAGCGCCAGCTACCACGAGGCATGAACAGGTAGATATGTTAAACGTATTCTTCTGGTCGCCGCCGGTGCCTACTATGTCTATGTACTTCTCCGCATCGAGTATGGCAGGCACACCCGTTGCCAATATACCGTCGCGGAAACCGAGCAGTTCGTCCACTGTTATACCACGCATCTGCAGTCCGGTAAGCAGGGCAGCAATCTGCTCCTGTGGATATTTCTCCTGTGTTATGCCGATAAGGATGTCATACATCTCCTGTCGGGTGAGGGTCTCGCCCTCCAGCATTTTTGATAATAGAGCTTTCATTTTTTTGTGAGTATTGTATTGTTGTTATTGTCTTAACGCAAAAGAGGTCTGTCGCGATGTGCAACAGACCTCTTCTTTATTATAGTTCTTTTATCTTACTATATATAATAGGTCAACGCCTCACGACTTTTTGGAATCCTGAGTGCGCCACCACCAATATGTGCTGAATAACTTCATACTGCGTGCAAAGTTACAAATAATAATTGTAACTTCCAAATTTTTAAGCGATTTTTTTTTTGTGTCGCTGTAATAGTTTTTTTCTATTTTCCTGGTGTTACTGGTTCTAAGGTGTCTGTCTCCTCTGGTGCCAGCCTAATGCATGTTTTTTTTCTTGTGCCGTCACTGTCTATTATCTCTACGTGTGCAAGCGGTGCGGGAGATTGGAATACAATCTTTTCCTTTTCTTGGCTTCGCTTGGAGTGGCATGCAGACAAAAGCGTTACTATCATGAAAAATGCCGGTACACCGCAAGCGGCATACCGGCACATGGTTATGTATGTATTATACATTGACTTCTTCGTATTTTGGAGACTCACCATACTGGTTGGCGTTCTGGTCACTGTCTTTTACCTCCCATATCAACAGGATTATAGAACCGATGATTGGAATGATGGCGATAAGGAGAGACCATCCGCTCTTGCCAATGTCGTGCAGACGACGTACTGCTACGCCCCATGCTGGAAGCAGTGTGAGCAGCCATACAACAAATAAGATAATGCACAGGATAGGCATCCATGTCTCGAATGTTGCATCTACAGCCTCTGCCTGAGCCTGCAATGCAGCCATCTTGTCGTTGTCAAACACTGCGTCATAAATTTGGCTCTCAAGTGCAGACCTCTGCGCTAATTTCCAACTAAACAGCATCTGTAATGCAATAGAAGGGATACTAATCAGGATGCTGTAGCATAGGTTGAACCACCAGAACTCTGAGCGACGTGCGCGACCTTTGAAGGTGCAATACTTCTGTGTAAGACAAATCTTCACCGCTTCAACGGGTGACAACATTGGTTTTGCTGTTTTCATAAGTGTTAATAGTTTTTTGTAAGTTAATAGTAAGTTTGTTGTTGTAGTTAAGTTTGTTGGTTTTATCTCTGCACTAATATAATCTTTGTATGTTTAGGTTGATAACTAATGTAACCGGGACAAATTTACAAATATTCTGTGATATAAACAAATTTTCACGGAAAAAGTTTACATTTTCTTGCCTTTTTGATTGAATTTCAGTCTGAGAGTCATTCTTTTTTTTATAATTAATGTGTAATGTTTGTATTGTATATTCTCTTTTGTAATTGAATGTATATTTGTCATTTTGTCATTTTGTCATGAAATCCGTTATTTTCCTGTCATAATGATTTCTTGTTGTCTTCGTATTTTGTGATTTCTGTCATCGTGCCTTGTTTTTGTGTAAAAAAGTGCGTTTTTTGAGTCTTTGTAAAAAGCGTTGATTGTCAGACGGTTGCTGATAGGTGGTAATGCTAGTGTATTCTCTTTGTGCGGTGAAAGCTATCACTTTACCCTGTAAAAGCTATCGTTTTACCTTGTGAAAGCTATCGAATGACGATGAGAAAGCTATGCTTTTACACTGTGGAAGCTATCGAATGACATATAAAACTACAAAAACAGCAAAAAAAAACAGGTGTCGCAGCGCATTTTGGGGTACTGTGACACCTGTTTTGTATCTCTTCGTTGAAGGAGTTAAAATAACAAAATGTCAGCAAAACTATAGGAACGCTGACATTTTGTAAACATCATACACTTCTTTTGTGATATTAGTCCAGATAGAAGTCGGCGGTTAGTTCTTTGTACCACTCACTTCGTTGTCCGTCTTGTGTTAATACGGCAGTCTGGCAGGTAGGGTGGGGTGGTAAGGCTTTCTTTATTGTCAGTAGCACACGCTTGGGCTGTTTGCGCTCTGTGGTGCTTATTAGCAGACGGTCCTTGATGAACATTGAGGCGTATGCACACTCCAGTTCGATGCTCTTTAGACAGTCGGTAGGCAACACGAGGTTCAGGGTGCCGTCATCAGTAAGCAGCCGCTTGCTGTGGGTTATGAGTTCGGCGTAGCTGAGTGATGTTGTGTGACGTGCTGTATTACGGCTTTCGTCGGGACAGTTGAGACTGTTGTCGTAATACGGAGGGTTGCACGTTATCGCGTCAAACGGAGTGTCGCAAGTGAATGTCTGCAGGCTCACAGCCTCAATCCTTACCCTGTCAGAGAAAGGCGAAGCCGCAGCGTTCTCCTTTGCTTGGGCCGCCGCCTCATCGTCAATTTCAATCCCAGTCACTTCGGCATCGGCATAGCGCTGTGCCATCATGAGGGCTACGAGTCCGGTGCCGGTGCCTATGTCAAGGATGTGCCTGCCACCCTCTGCCCATGCACCGAGCAGTACGCCGTCGGTACCCACCTTCATGGCGCAACGGTCTTGCTTTATGTTGAATTGCTTGAATGAGAAATATGGGTTGCTCATTGTCGTTGGGATTGTCAGTCTTTGTCTTTTAGCGTGAATAATGGTGTACCCTCCCATGTGACCAGTTCTCTGGGCAGGGTGATGACCTTTAGCCTCTCGAACCAAATGCGTGAAGAGCCGGCGAAATGCTTCTGGGTGTGGCTGCTTATGATATAGTTCATGGCAGTGTAGTCATCCAGTTGGCTGAAGAAAGCGTTCTTTATGCGTGAGCATTTCTCGTTGATGGCGTTGTCAAGCGGATTGACGAGGTGTGTCACGCTCTCCTCTATCTTTGCCTTGTCCATGCTGCGTGCCGTAGCGTAGTAATAGCTCAGCAACTCGTCGCGCATGTCATGCAGCCGCTTGAACTCAATGCCCTCGGGGTGTGCCAGGAATAACAGGTACACGGCTTTGTGCACGGGTTGCAGGTCTATCTCCATGTCGTTGTAGTCAGGCAGAATGAAACGGTAGTTGCGCGTTATGAGCAGGCGGCTCAGGTTACGCCTTGCCGCCTCCATCTTGAGAAGTTCCAGCGTAGAGGCACCGCCCAAGGCATCATACAAGAGACGGGTCTGTCCCGTCGATTTTATATATCCGACGAGTTCTCCCAGCTCTTGTGACAGCATTTCCTGTGTATAGGTGTCATATCTGCTCATTACTCCTCTGCTACGATGTTGCCCAGCCAAGTCTTCCACTTGTCCAGAATGGTGTGTAGGTTTTTTGATGCAGGTGATTGCGCTGCCGGTTCCTTGTCGTTAGTATTGTCGCCGGTATGCTCTTCTGCAGTCTCTGTGTCAGTTGCCTCGGCGTCTTCATCGTCAGTGTCAGCCGCCTCTGGTTCTTTTGGCACCTCAATATCAAATGGTGGGTCCTGCTTTATGGGCTCTTTGCTCGGTATCGGCCTGTAAAGTTGTTTTATCAGTTCCTCGTAATATTCTTCATCGTGCTCCGTCTCGTCAGTCTGGTTCCTTTCCGGATGACTCTCCACGTCTGATGCGAGGATGGTAACCTTGGCATCCTCGCCGAGACTGTTGTCTGTGGCAGTACCCCATATAACCTCAATGTCGGGGTTCAGTTGTGCGAAGAAATCATCAATGTCGAGCAGTTCCTTAATCTTCAGCGGACTGTCGTCGCTGGTGTATATGTTGAAGAGTATTCGCTTGGCGTGTTCGATGTCGTTGCCGTGTACCAGTGGGTTTTGCAGTGCGTCGGTTATGGCTCGCTCCACACGGTGGTCGCCGCTGGCGCGTCCCATGGCCATGATGGCGCTGCCTCCGTTCCTTATTGTCGTCTCTACGTCACAGAAGTCGGAGTGTATCTCCTCGTCGCTTGGCAGTGTTATCAGTTCTGATATACCCTTCACTGCGTCCTTCAGTATGTTGTTGGCACATCTGAAGGCTTCCTTCAGGGTGAGTTCAGAGTCTGCATATATGTCGCTCAGGCGCTCGTTGTTCACGATGAGCAGGGCGTCTACGTTCTTACGCATCTCCTCAACGCCTTTCAACGCCTTGATAACCTTTTTCTTCTTTTCAAAATAGAATGGTATGGTTACTACGCCTACGGTAAGGATGCCCATGCTGCGGGCTATGCTTGCCACTACGGGACTTGAACCTGTGCCGGTGCCTCCTCCCATGGCTGCGGTCACAAAAACCATCTTCGTACCATCGTCAAGCAACCGCTTGATGTCTTCTGCACTCTTCTCTGCCTCTGCCTTGCCTCTTGACGGGTCGCCTCCTACACCCAGTCCCTCGGTGCCCAACTGCAGTTTTACTGGCACCTCAGACTTGTTGAGCACGGCGCTGTCGGTGTTGCACACGGCGAAAGTAACGTTGTCTATACCTTCATGGTATATGCCCGATACGGCATTGCAACCGCCGCCACCTACGCCGATTACTTTTATGATACCTTTGGAACGGTCCTTTATCGGGCGCTCAAAATATGGTATGATACCGGGGAAATCCTTATTAGTGTTTACTTCCTGTGACATGTGATATTATGTTTTGATGGCAAAGGTAATAAGAAATACTCAATCAGTCAATTTTCCGCAAGGCTTGCGGAAAGGCATAGGCATGGTAGTGTCGGCATTGTGGTGGTGGGCTGCAGTGTCACTGCTCCAGTTGTTTTTGTAAAGCCACAATCTCGTCCCTGTATTGTGCGGCGAGCATGAAGTCAAGGCTCTTGGCAGCCTCTTTCATACGTGTAGTGGCGGTGGCTATGGCAGCCTCTATCTGTTGCTTTGTCATGTGCTGTATTACAGGCTCTGCCGCCATTGCGCTGTAATTATCCTCCGGCTCAATGTATGCCACAGGTTTGCTGCTCTTAGTCTCCTCCTCGCAGGCAGGGCGTGTTGGAATGTTCTTTTCTATCTGTCGCGGCGTTATGTTGTTCGCCTCGTTATATGCTATCTGCTTTGAACGGCGGCGCTCAGTCTCCTCTATCGTCTGCCTCATGCTCTCGGTGATGTTGTCGGCATACATTATCACCTTACCGTTCACGTTGCGGGCCGCACGGCCTGCAGTCTGTGTGAGGCTGCGGTGTGAGCGCAGGAATCCCTCCTTGTCGGCATCGAGTATGGCTACGAGTGATACCTCTGGCAGGTCAAGTCCCTCACGCAGCAGGTTGATACCTACCAAGACGTCATAGACGCCGGCGCGCAGGTCGTTGAGAATCTGTACGCGGTCAAGGGTGCTGACGTCGGAATGTATGTAGTTTGTCTTTACTCCGTGGTTCAGCAGGTACTCCGTCAGTTCCTCTGCCATGCGCTTTGTCAGTGTGGTGACAAGCACACGCTCGTGTTTCTCGGCGCACTGGTTTATCTCCTCCATGAGGTCGTCTATCTGGTTCTCTGTCGGGCGCACCTCTATGACAGGGTCAAGCAGTCCTGTAGGGCGTATTACCTGTTCTACCACCACGCCTCCGGCTTGTTCAAGTTCATATTCCGCCGGGGTGGCAGACACATAGATAGTCTGAGGGCGCAGCTCCTCAAATTCCTCAAAGCGTAGCGGACGGTTGTCGAAGGCTGCCGGCAGACGGAAGCCATATTCCACGAGGTTCTGCTTGCGTGAACGGTCGCCGCCGTACATTGCCCTTATCTGTGGCACGGATACGTGGCTCTCGTCTATAAGCATCAGGAAGTCTTTCGGGAAGAAGTCAAACAGACAATAAGGGCGCTCGCCTGGCTGACGGCCGTCAAAGTAGCGTGAGTAGTTCTCTATGCCTGAGCAGTGGCCTAGTTCTTTTATCATCTCAAGGTCATACTCCACGCGCTCTTTTATGCGCTGCGCCTTGAGTTCGTCGCCTATGTTCTTGAAATAGTCCACCTGGGCCACGAGGTCGTCTTGTATCTGCCGAACCGCCGTGACCTGCTGGTCTTTTGTGGTAACGAAAAGGTTGGCAGGGAATATCTGGTATTCGTCAAAGTGTTCCAGCGCATGGTATGATGTGCTGTCAACCTCCTCAATGTCGTCTATCTCGTCATCCCAGAAGGTGACCCTGAGCACACGCTCGGAGTAAGCCATCCAGATATCTACGGTGTCGCCCTTTACACGGAACTCTCCACGGCTCATTTCAAGGTCGTTGCGTACATACAGCGCATCGACAAGCTTGCGCAGGAAGTCATTACGCTCAATCCTTTCTCCGCGACGTATACTGATGATGCTGCCCTGCATGGCAGAGGGACCGCCCATGCCGTATATACATGACACGGAACTGACTACTATGACATCCTGACGCCCGGAGAGCAGTGCCGAGACAGCCGACAAGCGAAGGCGGTCTATCTCCTCGTTGATGGCAAGGTCTTTCTCGATATAGGTGTCGGATGCCGGTAGGTATGACTCTGGTTGATAGTAGTCATAGTAAGACACATAATACTCCACGGCATTATGTGGGAAGAACCCTTTCATCTCCTCATACAATTGTGCCGCCAAGGTCTTGTTGTGTGAGAGTATGAGCGTAGGCTTGCCAATCTGTTGGATTACGTTTGCCATGGTAAACGTCTTGCCTGAGCCGGTGACACCAAGCAATACCTGTGCGTCATCGCCACGTCTCAGACCATCCACCAGTTGGCGTATGGCTTCAGGTTGGTCGCCCGTAGGCTTATACTTCGATGTGAGTTGGAAAGAGTTCATAGTGCAAAAGTACACAATTTCTTTATAATAAATGTTATAATTAAGGAAAATTTACTGAAAAATATGGAATTGAATTTGCCTATTTCGATAATAATGAGTAACTTTGCACTCTGAATGAAGAAAAATGTCCTTTTTATAATATTCTGTACCGTCATGCTACTTACCAGTTGCGTGTCGGAATTTAATTATGTGTACCGCTCTACAGACTACAGCTATCGCTATGAGTATGCAAAGGAACAGTATGCAAAGGGAAAGTACAGTCGTGCCAATCTTCTCTTTGGTGAGATGGTGACGATGATGAAAGGAACGGACAACGGTGAGGAGTGTCTTTTCCTCTATGCCATGTCGGCGTATATGATGAAGGACTATGACTCCGCTGCGGAGGTGTTCAAGAAATATTTTACTTCTTACCCTAAGGGAATGTATGCAGAGGATGCATGTTACTACATAGCAGAGAGCCTGTACCGTAACGTGCCGGAACCACGTCTGGACCAGACTCCGACAGTGGCTGCCATTAAAGCCTATCAAGACTATATAGACATATTCCCATACAGCGAGAGAAAGACTACGGCAACAAACCGTATGTATGAGTTGCAAGATAAGTTGGTAGAGAAAGAATATCTTAATGCGAAATTGTATTTTAATCTCGGTACCTACTTCGGTAACTGCATAGGCAGTGGTGGTAACAACTATGAGGCTTGTATCGTTACCTCGCAGAATGCCTTGAAGGATTACCCTTACACCACTCTCAGGGAACAGTTTGCATCACTTATCATGCAGAGCAAGTATGAGTTGGCTGTTCACAGCGTGAAAGAGAAGCAGGCAGAGCGATTCCAGGATGCAGAGGATGAATGCTATGGGTTTATGAATGAGTATCCTGACTCGAAGGACATAGCCCTGGCAGAGAAATATATAGACAAGTGCAAGAAGTTTAGTGCAGGAAAACTGACATTCGACTGATTGCGGGTCTCTACATTATTATATAGCAATAGGAAATAAGCATTACAAATAATAAAGACAGAAAATGGATTACAAGAAATCAAAAGCACCTACAAACACTGTAACACGTAACATAATGGAGCTGTGTGATGGAACAGACAATATCTATGAGAGCGTTGCAATCATAGGAAAACGTGCTAACCAGATATCTAGCGAGATAAAGCAGGAATTGAGCAAGAAACTGGCTGAGTTCGCTAACTACAATGAGAGTCTGGAAGAGGTGTTTGAGAATCGTGAGCAGATTGAGATAAGCAGATATTATGAGAAGCTGCCAAAGCCAACGCTCATAGCCACAGAGGAGTTCCTTGACCATGACATATATTGGCATGACCCAGCCAAAGACAGACGTAAAGACGAGGAGGACGACTATTAATTATGTGGCAGCGTAAACAAACAATATATCTGTTGCTGATAACCACGCTGCTCGTGGGAATGCAGGTGTTGCCGGTACTCTTGCTTAATGACCCTGTAGTGATGTCTGCTACTGCTACTGGTATGCAGGGGATGCCGCGTGAAGTGTATTCAGCTTTTATATATAATCCCAATAGCGGGGAATATACCTTTGGCTGGATGACTGCGCTTGCTGTTATCTCTATTGCAGTGGCAATGTTGTCTTTTCTTACTATCTTTGACTATAAGAACCGCCGTCGTCAGATGCGTGGATGCCGCTTGGGACAGTTGTTGCTGTTGCTGTGGTGTGTGGTGTGTGCTTTAGTTGCTTTCGTTGAGAAGCAGGGTGGTGTCACCCCACAGTTTGGCGTGTGTCTCCCGATAGTGAGCATAGTGCTCTATTGGCTTGCGTACAAAGGCATAAAGCATGACGATGATTTGGTACGCTCTGCGGATAGGCTGAGATAGAATCTTACATGAGATAGTTTACAATAAAATAGTAAATGATGCGACAAATATCAGGGCTTCCCTGCGTATTTGTCGCATTATTTTTGTCTTGTCGGTAATTTTATTTGTAAAAAACAGGAAATAATTTTTGTAGTTTGAAAAATAGTTGTACTTTTGTCTTTGTAAAATAAAATAAAATTATCTTAACGAAAGGAAATTATAATGAAAAAGTTATTTTTAGTTGCAGCAATGACAGTAGCTGCTTTATCTGTTAATGCACAGTCAAAAGTAAAGCCAGGAACATGGAGCATTCAGCCAAAGGCCGGTGTAACTATAACATCTGTTACAGGTTTGGATGATTTCGATGGGTTTATGAATGATGTTGCCGTCAAATCAGAGAGTCAGATCAACGTAGGTGCTACCATCGGTGCAGAGGCAGAGTATCAGATAAATGACCGCTTCAGCGTAGCAGCAGGCGTAGGCTATATTATGCAGGGTAAGCAGTGGGATGATTACAAGGTTCCAGGAACAGAGATAAAGGATTTGAAGATAGATCTGGGTTACATTAACGTTCCTATCGTAGCAAACTATTACATTTTCAAAGGCCTTGCCGTAAAGGCTGGTGTGCAGTTCGCATTCATGACAAATGCTAAGTATAAGTATACAGTGAAAACTGGAAATACTGAGACAACGCAGGACATAGACATCAAGGATAACTGCAAAACGTTTGACTTCTCTATCCCTGTAGGTGTTTCTTATGAGTTTGACAACCATATCGTGATAGATGCACGTTACAACATAGGTGTTACCAAGGTGTTGGATGGTGCTACAAACCACAACAGCGTATTACTCGCTACTGTAGGTTACAAGTTCCGCCTCTAATCTGTGGCTTTGTAAAGAGAAAAAGACATAACAGTCCCTGCCCCGTTGAGGGTGGGGATTTTTTGTGTCTTACGGAAAGATAGATTTGTGTATATAGGAAAAAAACATTACCTTTGTGGTATGGCAAAGATGGTGAATGAACTTAACCTGCGTGATGTGTCGTTTCTAAACCTTATGCAACGACGCATTTTCAACGTGCTGATAGTGGCAAATCCATACGACGCGTTCATGCTTGAGGATGACGGGCGTGTGGATGAGAAGATATTCTCTGAGTATATGCAACTGGGATTGCGCTATCCGCCGGTGTTCAAGCAGGTGTCAACAATAGACGAGGCTGCCGCCACGCTCAGCGGCACACAGTATGACCTCGTTATATGTATGCCGGGTAATGCCGACAATGACGCTTTTGACGTAGCACGTGCAGTGAAGTCAATGTCGCCAGACATACCATGCGTGGTACTGACGCCGTTCTCACACGGTATAAGCCGACGTATGCAAGACCTTGACCTGAGTATCTTCGACTATATCTTCTGTTGGCTGGGCAATACAGAACTTATACTCTCTATCATTAAACTGATAGAGGACAAGATGAATGTGGATAATGACACGCGAGAGGCTGACGTGAAGTGTGTGTTGTTAGTGGAGGACAATATCAGGTTTTATTCTTCCATCCTGCCCAACCTGTATAAATATATCCTTACGCAGAGCCTGAACTTCGCTACCGAGGCGCTTAACTCTCAGGCGGAGATGCTGCGTATGCGTGGCAGACCGAAGGTGTTGCTCGCTCGTAGTTATGAAGAGGCATGGCAACTTTACCAACAGTATAAGGATAATATGCTTGGTATTATCTCTGACTGCCGCTATCCGCATAACGGGGAGACAGACCCGAAGGCGGGGCTGACTTTGCTGAAGAATGTACGAGAGCAGGATGAGTTCTTACCGCTTATACTTGAGACTTCTGAGACAGACATAGTGATTGACACCATAGGAGTGCGTGTGCTTGACAAGAACTCAAAGAAGTTCAATGTGGACCTGAAGCATATCCTTGAGGAACATTTCGGTTTCGGAGATTTCCTTTTCCGTAATCCTGATTCGGGTGAGGTGGTCGCCGTGGCACATAATCTGAGAGACCTGCAGCATCTTGTATTTGAGTTGCCTCATGATACTATGCGCTATCATGTCAGTCGTAACCATATATCACGTTGGCTTGCTGCGCGCTGCATATTCTCTGTAAGTTCGTTCCTGCGTGATATAACATGGCATAAATATCCAGACGTTGACATGCACCGTCAGGTTATATTTGATGCCATAGTGGCTTACCGCCACATGAAGAACCTCGGCGTGGTAGCCGTGTTCAACAAAGACCGCTTTGACTCTTACTCACACTTCGCGCGTATTGGTGACGGCTCGTTGGGAGGAAAGGGTAGAGGCCTGGCATTCCTTGACAATATAGTGAAGAAGCATACCGAGTTGCAGCAGTTCCCCGGCGCACGTGTTTATATACCAAAGACGGTGGTGCTGTGTACCGACCTCTTTGACCAGTTCATGGACTCCAACCAGTTGTGGGAGATAGCTCTCAGTGACGCTTCAGATGAGGAAATACTGCATGCTTTTGTTGCCGCCAAGCTGCCAACGTCGCTGCTTGAGGATTTCAATACTATCATTGATGCTACGCACAAGCCGCTGGCCATACGCTCGTCATCGCTGCTTGAGGACAGTCACTATCAGCCATTCGCTGGTATATACAGCACATATATGATACCATATACCGAGGACCGTGAGCTGATGCTCCGTAATCTCGGAACTGCGATAAAGTCTGTTTATGCCTCTGTGTATTACCATGACTCAAAGGCTTATATGACAGCCACGCAGAATGTCATAGACCAGGAGAAGATGGCTGTGGTGATACAAGAGGTGGTGGGACAGCAATACGGCACACATTACTATCCTAATATAAGTGGTGTGCTGCGTTCGCTGAATTATTACCCTATAGGCGAGGAAAAGCCAGAGGAAGGCATTGCTGCACTGGCCCTTGGACTGGGTAAGTATATCGTTGACGGTGGTCAGACGCTACGAGTGTCGCCTTATCATCCTAAGCAGGTGATGCAGATGTCAGAGATGGAGATAGCTCTCAGACAGACGCAGACACAGTTCTATTCCATAGGTCTGCCTACAGGAAAAGAGGTGAGCGTGAATGATGGTTTCAATATAGAGAAACGAATGGTGAAAGAGGCAGATGAGGATGGCTCTTTACAATATATAGCTTCCACCTTTGATCCCTATGATCAAGTAATAAGACCGGGGCTCTATGAGGGCGGACGTAAGGTTATATCTTTTAATGGCGTGCTTGAGCAGGAGGTGTGGCCCTTGCCAGAACTGATGCAGATGACGTTGCGCCTTGGTGAGGAAGAGATGCGACGTCCGGTGGAGATAGAGATGGCTTGTAACATCCATCCCGATAAGACGGGAGAGTTCTACTTGTTGCAGATACGCCCGATAGTGGACAGCAAGCAGGTGCTTGACGAGGACTTGCTCGCAATACCTGACGAGACTCTGTTGCTGCGCTCGCACAACTCGTTGGGACACGGTATCATTGAGGGTGTGAAACATGTGGTGTATATCAAACTTGATGACAATTACTCTGCATCTAACAATGACCTTGTGTCTGATGAGATAGACTCACTTAACGATAAGTTCCTTGCCAAAGGCGAGGGGTATATCTTGATAGGCCCGGGCAGGTGGGGCAGCAGTGATTCATGGCTCGGTGTACCGGTGAAGTGGCCTAACATCTCCGGGGCGAAACTGATAGTGGAAGAGATACTGCCAAGTGCATACGTGGACCCGTCACAGGGTACACACTTCTTCCAGAACCTGACATCACTCGGCGTCGGTTATTTCACTATCGATGTGTATCATGACAAAGAAACCAACCCTATAGACGAAAATCGCGAATATCAGCAGGCGGAGCTGGAGATATTAAACCGCCAGTACCTTGATTCTCTGCCTGCCGTGCACGAGACGCGATTCATACGTTGTGTGGAACTGCCACAGGCATGCACCATCAAGATGGACGGTATGAAGCAGGAGGGTGTGGTTGTAATATAATGGTAAAAAGAAAGCAGAACTAAAACTTAAACATAAATGATAAAAGGATTTCTCTCTAAGATGTGTAGCGTTGCGGCGCTTCCATTCTTGTTATTTTCATGCAGCGTTATGGCGCAAAGTACGGACAAAAAACTCGTGTTAAAGAACACTACAGACACTTTGTCAGAGCTAACCGTCTATCTTCCAAATGCTAAGGCGGCTACAGGCAGGGCGGTGGTGTGCTGTCCTGGTGGTGGCTATACCCATCTGGCTATGGAACATGAGGGACATAACTGGGCGGAGTATTTCAATGCTCAGGGTATAGCCCTCGTTGTGTTGAAGTATCGTATGCCGAACGGTGACCGTAACATTCCGCTCTCTGACGCTTACAGCGCTATTCGTATGGTAAGGGATAACGCCAAGGACTGGCATGTAAATCCTAATGATGTGGGTATCATGGGTTCCAGTGCAGGAGGACATCTGGCTTCTGCTGTCTCTACACATGCGGATGAGGCAGTAAGACCAAACTTCACCATACTCTTTTACCCTGTCATATCAATGAATGAGTATGAGACTCATAAAGGCTCTTGTGTGGGTTTCCTCGGTGACAAGCGTAATGACAAGGCATTGCAGTGGGAGTGGAACTCGGCAACGGCAGTAAAGCCAGGTACTCCTCCGGCAATAATCCTGCTTGCCAGCGATGACAATGCCGTGCCTGCACTCACAAACGGTGTGTCATATTATACAGCAATGATAAAAGCCGGTAATAGGTGCGCACTGATGTGCTACCCTTCCGGTGGACATGGTTTCGGCTTCAAGAGCACATTCAAGTATCATGACCAGATGCTTGGCGAACTGACCCGCTGGCTTGAAACTTTGCCGTCTAAAAAGTAATATACACCAAATGATAAAATGAAAGCTATCACTTTACATTGTAAAGTGATAGCTTCTCATTATGTTGAGGGTTTGGAGCTATGGTTTTGATATTGAAAAAAAGAGGTTGTATCTTATAAAAAGACACAACCTCTTTTGTTATATCACGAATAAGTGAATTAGTTGTTCTCAGGACGCAGCTGACGAACGGTCTCAGCTGTACGCCACATCTCAGAGTCGTGGAGAGCTGCGAGTTCCTTCTCAAGACCTACACGGTAGTCAGGCTTAGAGTTTGCGTCGATAGAAATCTGTGCCTCGTTACCAGTCTTTACAGACTCATAGAGCTGCTGTACTACAGGCTTGATAGCATCATGGAAACGTGGATACCAGTCAAGCGCACCGCGCTGTGCTGTGGTAGAGCAGTTAGCGTACATCCAGTCCATACCCTTCTCAGCGAAGAGAGGCATGAGTGACTGTGTGAGCTCCTCAACTGTCTCGTTGAATGCCTCAGAAGGAGTGTGGCCGTTCTCACGGAGAACCTCATACTGAGCAAGCAACAGACCCTGGATTGCACCCATCAGAGAGCCACGCTCACCAGTGAGGTCAGATGTAGCCTCGCGCTGGAATGTGGTCTCGAAGAGGTAACCAGAACCGATACCGATACCAAGAGCCAGTGTACGGTCAAGAGCCTTACCTGTAGCATCGTTATATACTGCGTAAGAAGAGTTCAGACCGCGACCCTCGAGGAACATAGTACGGAGTGATGTACCAGAACCCTTAGGAGCTACCATGATGACATCAATGTCCTTTGATGGAACGCAACCTGTGCGGTCAGACCATGTGATAGCAAATCCGTGTGAGAAGTAAAGAGCCTTACCTGGTGTGAGGTACTTCTGCAGGGTAGGCCATACAGACATTACAGCTGCGTCAGAGAGCAGACACATAATGATGGTACCCTTGTCGGCAGCCTCCTCGATAGAGAACAGAGTCTCACCTGGAACCCAACCGTCGTTGATAGCCTTCTCAAAGGTCTTACCTTGACGCTGACCTACGATAACGTTGAAACCATTGTCGCGCAGGTTGCAAGCCTGACCAGGTCCCTGTACGCCATAACCAATAACGGCTATGGTCTCGTCTTTCAAAATTTCACGGGCTTTCTCAAGTGGGAATTCCTCACGTGTCATTACCTCTTCGATAACGCCACCAAAATTCATTTTTGCCATAGTTTGTTTTTATTTAATGTTTATGTTCAAATTTTTTTATCTGTACTAGGTTGCAAAGTTAGTAATTTATTTTGAAACAAGCAAATATTTCTCTATTCTTTCTTGAAAAGAAGCATTACTCGTGCCAGTTCTGTCTCTTCTTCGCCGTCATTATGGCGTGCCAGACGGAAGTAGTGCATTTCTCCGTCTGCTTCTGTCTTGTCCTCGGCGGTGTGGTATATGCGGACTGTGTCGCCCCAATGTCCCTCTGCTACATAGGCTATCTCTATGCGGCTCATCTGGTGATTGCGGAAATATTCGGGTGCCAGTGTGTCCATTACATGGTCTATGTATCGCATTGAGTTGAGGTGACAGTTGACGTCAAGGTCGCCGTAGAGCACCTTGAACGTGGTGTATTCTGTCATCTCTGGTGTCTTGACTCTCGATACATCCTTTATGGGGCATTGTTTCTCCGGGTATATGTAGTCTTTTATCTTGCCATCATGGATGGCAAGAATGTCCTGCGGCTCACGTGTGTTGGTGTCTATCATAGCCCATATACTCTTGGCATAGCCATAGACGGTTTTGTTGTCCTCAGACACGATGGCCCAGTTACGTTTGGTGAAGAACTTCATGGCATTCTCCACCCATGTCTCAATATAGAATTTATCATGCTCCTTCGGAATACTTTCAAGCTCAATCGCAAGTCGGGAGAGTACCCATGTCTTGTTCTGAGTCCAAAGGTATGTCATACCAAAGCCGCGCTCAGTGGAGTGCATGTCAGAGGCGTTGAGCAGGTCGTTGCCGAGATGACCTATGCATAGCTTCTTTGTAAAGTCGCAGTGAAAGGCATCGGCAGAGGTGTGGTATAGAGGTGTGGTTTTCTCGTCTGTCATGTAATATTCTTTTATTGGTAAACACGGATAATGCAAGACATACATATATTATAATAGGTGTATGCTTGTATTATCCGTGTGGGTTTCTAAGTATCGTGTGTCACGAATTATCCTATGCTGGTTTAGCAAGGACGGGTCTTAGGCAGGTTGAATACGTCCTGTACCTCTTTCATAGCCTCAGGTGTCATGCCGTCTGGCTCGCTGCCCATGTTGCGTGCGCACATATATATGTTTGCGGCCTTACAGAGCACATCTGTCTGGTCGAAGGCATCCATGATGTCCTGACCTACAGCTACTGTGCCGTGTTTCTCCCACAGAACAACATCGTGTTTCTTTATCTTCTCCAGTGTGTCCTTGGCAAGTTCCACTGATGATGGCAGACCGTAAGGTACGATACCGATACCAAGTGGAGCGAAAGCAAGAGTCTCTGGAATCATAGACCACAACACGCGCGTCATCTCATCGCCACGAAGGAAACGCTCTATATGGCTCATGGCAACGAGCTCAATAGGGTGTGTGTGCAGTGTAGCCTTGTAGCATGAGCCAGTCTCAAGCAGATAGTTCTGCAGTGCGAGGTGTGTTGGCAGCTCTGATGTAGGTGCAACTGGTTCGTCGGCTATTATCTCATAGCTGGCACAGTCGTCGCAGATACGAACGATAGAACCGTTCTGCATAGGCCAGCGTGCGAGGTCACGCATACGCTTACCGGTACCCTTGCAGTAGAAGTACTTACCCTTCAGCTGTGGAAGTACCATGCCAATCTGCTTTACAGGAGCGATTGCAGGCATTGCCTTGCACTCATCGTCCATAAACTCAGTTACATTAACGGTTATGTTACCGCCGTTACGCTCTGCCCAACCTTTCTGCCAGAGGTAACCTGTAACCTCGGCAATCTGGTCAACAACAGCTTTCAGGCCGTCACGGCCATCAAGAATACTTTTCATTTCTTTTTATATTAGATTAAATATTTTAGTTTCGCTAATGTTCAACGTATTTGTTTTTTCGGTAGTCTAAAAATTATATCAACTGCGGCAGGAAGCAACTTATGACAAGTACTATGATACCCACGATAAGCACGGTGATAGTCTTCTGTGAGCATCCCTTCCACTCTTTGAGTATGATGCCCCATACGTTAGAGAATACTACGTTGAGTGCCATCAGTATGCAGAATGCCAGTGTGGTCAGCGTTGGTGACTCCGTGAGGAAGCCCTTTCCGAGCGACAATCCGAAGAATTGGCTGTACCAAAGACCACCAGCCAAGAGGCAGAAGAAAATATTACTTATCCAATATGAACTAATACGATAGTCGGTTATTTTCCATCCGTCTTGATCTTCCCTGCTTCTCTTTGCAATAGAAAATACTGGAAGGTAGTCATCCCATGTATTGTTCTTCTGGTTCTGGTAGAAACAGTAGATGGCATTGGTGATGAAACCGCCGAAGGTTACGAGGAATGTAGCCGGCAGAGTGCGGAACATTGGGTCTGTGAGTTCACCGAAGTTTATATCCTTACCAAACTCAAGACCTACGTTGAAGCAACCGCTCATGAAACCAGCGAGCAGAGCTATGGCAAGTCCCTTTGGGAAGTTGAAGTCCTTAACTGCAGCCTTCTTCTCTTCCTCTGTGAGTGATGCCGCTTTCATGCTACCTGCCATGCCGATGATGGCAATGCCTAAAAGCGTTACTACAACACCGATGATAACGGAATAAGTAAGTCGCTCTATGTGAGTTGTCATGATTGTAGAACCATCAGCTGCAGTTTGTATAACCCCATTAATTACAAGTGGGAAAGGATCGGGAAAAAATATCTGAAGCAACACCGGACCCATGATTGTGCCGAGGCCGGCGCAAGTGCCGAGAGCGATAGACTGACCTAATGCTACGCCGAGGTAACGCATTGACAAGCCGAAAGTCAAACCACCGACGCCCCACAGAACGCCGAAGAATATTGTCATCCAAAGGTTAAAAGACGGTGCGCCAGCAAACAGTCCGAACAGAGACTCGCCTGCTGGAACAGCTAACAGCGCTCCGAGGAAAGGCAGTACGAGCCATGCGAATACACCTTGTATAATCCAGTAAGACTCCCAAGACCAATCCTTAATCTTATTGATTGGCACATAGCAACTTGACTGACAGAATGCGCCTATTGCTATTATTAGCAAACCTAATATTATTTCCATTGTTTTTTTCTTATTTAAATAAATAACGAATAGTGAATAGTGAATAATACGAATTACCTTTGAATGTATATTTCAATTTGTATTCCGTATTATTCACTTTTCACTATTCACTTTTCATTCTGAGCGTAGCGAGGTATTATCTCTTGCTTGTTACGTCAGCTACATACTTGTCGATGTCAGCGATGAACTCCTGACCTACAGGCACGTTGTTACGTACGCAGAACTCGTCGTATACAGCCTGCCATGGCATAGCCTTCTGCTCCTCGATAAGTGCGAGCACCTTGTAGCCCTCACCTGCGAGCTCAAGCTTAGAGATGCACTCTTTTGGCTCAAGCAGAGCGCGGAGCATGCACTTCTGTGCAGAACGAGAACCGATAACGTAAGCACCGATACGGTTGATAGAACCGTCGAAGAAGTCAAGGCCATAGTGTACACGGTCAAGAGCGCCGGCACGTACGATCTCGAAGAACAGCTCCTGTGTTGGGTCGTCCATGATTGTAACGTGGTCTGAGTCCCAACGTACTGGACGTGAAACGTGAAGCATCAGCTCCTTGATAAATGGAAGAACGGCAGAAACCTTGTCTGCTGGAGACTCTGTTGGGTGATAGTGACCTGTATCAATGGTCAGAATCTTGTCGTTCTGTGCAGCATATGCTGTGTAGAAGTCATGTGAACCAACGGTGAATGACTCGAGACCGATACCGAATACCTTACCCTCGATACAATCCTTCATCATAGGCTGCTTCTTCTCGAACACCTCGTCAAGAGACTTCTTCAGAGTGTTACGATAAAGAGCGTGGTTTACAGATACGTCCTTGCAACCGTCGTGTACCCAAAGGTTCATGATACATGGGTCATTCTGTGCCTCACCCATTGCGTTTGCGATGTCACGGCAACGCTTTGTGTGCTCTACCCAGAACTTGCGGATGCTCTCGTCAGGGTTTGCAAGTGACAGTGAGCCAGACTTTGGATGTGAGAAAGAAGAAGAGTTGAAGTCGAGCTTCGTGTTGTTCTCCTTAGCCCAGTCAATCCAAGACTGGAAGTATTCTACAGTAACCTCGTCGCGGTCAACGACCTTGCCCTTGAAGTCACCATATATCTCGTGAAGGTTCAGACGGTGGTTACCAGGAATGAGTGACTTAGCCTTCAGGATGTCCTGACGAAGCTCGTCAATATTACGTGCTGCACCTGGGAAGTCACCTGTTGACTGAATACCGCCAGACATAGCGCCTGCCTGTACCTCGAATCCCTTTACGTCATCTGCCTGCCAGCAGTGAAGTGACAGGTGGAAGTCCTGCAGCTGCTTGAGTACCTTCTCGGTATCTACACCAATCTCAGCGTAGCGCTCTTTTGCTACTTCATAAGCCTTTGAAATAAGTTCTGTTTTCATTGTTTTGGTTTTTTAGAATTATTGATTGAATTTATTGTTAACAAATTTTTTGTGTATTATGAACTGTGAACTGTCACATTATCCTTTCTTCGCAATAATCTCCTCAAACTTCTTGAAGGCAGCATCCCATTCGCTCTTGTCAGCAGGGGTGAACCTCTTAAGTTCAAGGCTGTTGGCTATCACACCGCGCATGTCCCAAAGGTCTTTTACCTCACCAGCAGCTTTTGCCTGAACCATGATGTTGCCTAAAGCAGTACCCTCCTGTGGTCCTGCAAGAACCTCTACTCCACATGAATTAGCAGTAAACTGGTTAAGATAGTTATTGAGAGAACCACCACCGATGATGTGCAGTACCTCGATAGGGAACGATGCCATCTCTGTGAGATAAGTGAATACTTGTCTGTAACGAAGAGCGAGAGAATCGAAGATGCAACGGCATATCTCTGCATATCCTTGAGGAACATGCTGGCCTGTCTGCTCACAGTATGACTGTATTGCCTCAACCATTGATGATGGGTTGGCAAACATTGCGTCATCAGGATTAATCAGACTTTGGAAGGCTGGCTGCTTCATAGCCTCAGCCTGAAGTTCAGGGTGTGATTTAGGTGCGTCAGTCCACTCCTTGCGGCAACGCTCATAGAGCCACATGCCGCAGATGTTTTTGAGGAAACGTGTAGTGCCCTCAATGCCACCTTCGTTAGTGAAGTTACGGTCGTATGACACCTTATTTATTATAGCATCCTTCGTCTCTATACCCATGAGTGACCATGTTCCGCTTGACAAGTATGCGAATTTCTCGTCCTTGGCTGGTACAGCGGCAACGGCAGAGCCAGTATCATGTCCAGCTACAGCTACAACAGGTATGGCTCCAAGGCCTGTCTCCTTCTGTATGGCATCGGTTAATGTGCCTACAAGGTCGCCAGGGTTAACCATACGTCCGAACTTGCTTTGGTTAAGTCCCAGAGAAGCAAGCAGGCGTGGGTCAAGCTGTTTTGTTCGTGGATCAAGTAACTGGGCTGTTGAGGCTATGGTGTACTCACATACCATGTTGCCTGTAAGCATATAGCTCAAAGCGTCAGGAATGAAGAGAATCTTCTGTGCGTTCTTCAATGCGCTGTTTCCGGCGCGCTTCATAGCATAAAGTTGGAAGATGGAGTTGAAGTTAAGGAACTGTATTCCTGTTACTCCATATACGTCCTCGCGTGACATTACATTGTCAAGATAATCCTCCATTGCATCAAATGTGTGAGGGTCGCGATATGCTATAGGCTGGCTGATACTGCCATCCTCGGCTACACATACGAAGTCAACACCCCAAGTGTCAATGCCGATGCTTGTGATTTGTATATTCTGTTGCTTTGCTTTCTTCAGACCTTTTATAATCTCATAGTAGAGAGCGTAGATGTCCCAATAGAAATGTCCGTTTACTTCTATCAGGTTGTTATCAAAGCGTGTGAGCTCCTCAAGCTCGATTTTGCCGCCATTAAGTGCACCGATGATAGTACGTCCGCTGGTGGCACCAAGGTCCACAGCAAAAAAACATTTGTTATTCATAGTTAGTATCGTTATTTGATTGTTGGTCGTTTTTACGATTCATAGTATTAGGATATGCTATTACCCAAATATACCAATCAGAACACAAAGGTAAATAAAAATCTTGAAAATCTATCCTAAAACATGTTCAAAAGAGACTTTTTTATAATTATTTTCAAAAAAAAGTCATTAAAATTACTTTTGTATTGAATTTTTTATTATCTTCGCATTTAGTTTGCAAAGTAGACATTACAAAAAAACTAATAACAAACCTTACATTTAATCTATATAAACATAACAAATGTCGTTTATTACAATTATTGTCTGTGCATTTGTCATAGGCTATGCATTTATCGCTCTTGAGAGCGTGACAAAGATTAATAAGGCTGCCATTGCAGTCTTGATGTGTGTAGTGTGCTGGACCCTGTTAGCTCTTGGATATGAAGAGTTTGCTTTGCCGGATTTTGAGCTTAACGAGTCTATTGAGAAAAACCTTGGCGAGGCTGGTACGACACTGTTTTTCCTTATGGGTGCAATGACTATTGTCGAGATAGTTGACCAGCACGGGGGCTTTAACTGGGTGCGCGGCGCGCTGGCATCAAAGACTAAGCGCTCTTTGCTGTGGAAGATTGCCTTTATGACCGCAATACTTTCGGCGGTGCTTGATAATCTTACCACATCTATCGTCATGATAATGATATTGCGTAAGTTGGTGCAGGACAAGCAGGACCGTATATGGTATGCTGTATGTGTAATCATAGCAGCCAATGCCGGTGGCGCGTTCTCACCTATAGGTGATGTGACAACCATCATGCTGTGGAACGGCAAGATGATAACCGCTCTCGGCGTAATCAGTGAGATTATAGTACCATCGTTCATCGCTTTCATCGTGCCTACGGCAGTCATGCAGATGCACTTGAAGGGTGAGTTGCCTAAGGTGGAGGACAAGCGCGAGGCTGAGATAAGCCATATAACAAAGAATGAGCGCATCATGATATTCTGTCTCGGTGTGGGCGGTCTGTGCTGTGTGCCTGTATTCCACACGGTGACGGAGTTGCCAGCATTCATGGGCATACTCGGTGTACTTGGCATTCTCTGGTGTGTGACGGAGATTATCTACCGCAAGAAGGAGGAGCATGACCCAATGGCAAAGCGTGTTACAAATATGCTCTCACGCATAGACCTCTCCACCATAATGTTCTTCCTCGGCATACTGATGGCTGTGGCCGTGCTGAGTGAGATAGGAGTATTGGAGGCAGTAGGTAAGTGGCTTGACCAGGCGGTGGGCAACGACTATCTCATAACCGGCGCTATCGGTATATTGTCATCGATAGTTGACAATGTTCCGCTCGTGGCAGGTGCAATGAAAATGTATGCAATAGACCCGACTTCTGTTAACCTTGCCGTGGACGGCATCTTCTGGCAACTCTTGGCATACTGTGCCGGTGTGGGCGGCTCAATGCTCATCATCGGCTCTGCCGCAGGTGTGGTGGTGATGGGACTGGAGCACATCAGCTTCGGTTGGTATATGAAGAATGTCACATGGATTGCCTTCGTGGGCTATGTGGCAGGCATCGTATGCTACTGGCTTGAAAAGACATATTTATTCTAATGGACGAACAGATATTTTTCGCTATAAACGGCGCTCACAACATCTTCCTTGACCAGTTAATGACATTGCTGACGGGGAAGATGGTGTGGGTGCCGCTTTATTTAAGTCTGCTTTATGTTGTTTGGTATAATTACTCATGGCGTGGAGTCTTGGGAGTATTACTGATGGTCGGAGTGGGTATGCTCTTTACGGATATGCTTAACTCGCAGGTTATACGTCCCTGGATAGGCAGGCTTCGTCCGAGTAATCCTGATAATCCAATAGCTCCGTTGGTACATGTCGTTAATGGTAGGCATGGCAACGGCTGCGGTTTCCCGTCGGCACACAGTGCCAATATGTGGATGCTTACGTTTGTCATGGCACACTGGCTGAGAAATTATGCCTTGTCATTTTCTATGGCAGCGTTGTCGTTGTTGATATGCTATTCGCGTGTATATCTGGGATATCATTATCCAGGGGACATCTTAGGTGGATTTGTCTGGGCATTCATGGTAGTATATGTGTTACGGTATATACATATAAGGCGTTTTAAGTTTGCATCTGTTTCGTCCCCAGGTAGAATATGGGTGCCAATATCTGTCATGTGTGTTATCTTGTTGTCTATGCTCTGCTATTCCTTGATAGAAATATAATAAGAAAATTCGATGAGAAAAACCATATTGTTATTGCTGTTGTTGGCACATGGCGCTATATTGTCGGCACAGTCAAAGAAAATTGGAGACTATATAGAGTCTTATTCTTTTAACGAACCTACGAATCGTGGGGCGCGTGAGACGCAATATGTGCCAGTTGACGGGGACTTCCTGTGTGTGAATGGAAAAAACAGATACACCCGCGCTTTGTATGGCTCGAATACGGATTACAGGGTAGAGACGAGTGATAAACCTATATTCGCATTGTTTAAGGCGAAGAACTATTGTAATGTCCGTTTTTATATTGACGGTGTACAGCTTGACAGTGTTGCTTACTGTGAGGCACGTTACGGTAAAGGCCGTAGAAGTTATGTCTTGAGAGATAAGCGATGGGGTGATAATGCGGAGTTGCGCATTGAGTGCGTAGCCATGCATGATGCGGAAGGAGTGTATTGGTATTTCCTTGCAAAAGACTTTGCTGCTAAAGAAGTCGTGTTGAGAAGTAGGATATGCAGGACGGTAGCGAAGAAACTTAGCAGAAATGGAGATATAGGTGCAGACAAACCCGGGTGTTTTGAACCGTCACCTACAGAGGAAGGTTTGGTAGAGAAAAGCCTGACATTCATAAGCGAAGCGATGGTGGTATCAACGCCATACGCTGAGAAAGAAAAGGGCCATACTCTTTCTCTGCAGTTGGTGACAGCGGATGTACTTGCAAAATATACGGCGTCAAAGAAACATTTTGAGACCTTGGCGGAGCGAGTGGTATTCCATACACCAGACCCTGTGTTTAACACCCTCGGCAGTACATTGGCTCTTGCAGCTGATGGCGTCTGGGATGGTGAGACATGGTTGCATGGCGCTATAGGATGGCGTATGCCGTTGGCTGGTTGGCGTGCAGGCTATCTTGGTGACGTCCTTGGGTGGAATGACAGAGCAGTGAGTCATTTCAACGCTTATGCAAACTCACAGGTGACAGATGTTCCTGCAACGATACCTTCTCCGTCACAAGATCCTGCAATGAACCTCGCGAGGGCGGAAAAGAAATGGGGTACTCAGATGTATTCTAACGGTTATATTTGCCGTAACCCGAACCGTAATGACCAAATGCATCATTACGATATGAACCTTAATTATATAGATGAGTTGCTATGGCATTTCCAGTATGATGCCGATACGGCGTATATGCGCCGGATGTGGCCAGTGATAACATCTCATCTTGCATGGGAGAAGAGAAACTTTGATAAGGACAACAATCATCTCTATGATGCTTACTGCTGTATATGGGCAAGTGATGCCTTGTATTATAATGGTGGTGAGGTGACTCATTCCACCGCGTATAATTACAGGGGAAATCTGCTGGCGGCAAAGATAGCCCGTATAATAGGTGAGGACCCACAGCCATATCAGGAAGAGGCTGATGCCATACTGAAGGCTATGAACGAAAATCTGTGGACGGGTAATCATTGGGCAGAATATAAAGATGTGATGGGGCTGAAGAGAGTGCATCCCAATGCAGCGCTATGGTCGGTATATACACCGGTGGACTGTGGTGTGGGTACTGCACAGCAGATGTTCTCGACTACACAGTATGTGGACAGTAACATCCCCCATATTAAGGTGGAGTGTGCTGACAATAGAGGAGAGGACCTGTCAGTCGTAAGCACCAGTAACTGGATGCCTTATGCTTGGTCTATAAATAATGTGGCGTCGGCAGAGATAATGCACACGGCGCTCGCATTCTTTGAGGCTGGTAGGGCTGCCGAGGGAATGGAATTGGTAAAGGCGAACCTGATGGACCAGATGTATTTGGGACAGTCTCCTGGTAATCTGGGACAGATAAGCTATTATGACGCAGCGCGTGGCGAGTCTTATAGGGATTTCGGCGATAACGTGGGCATATCGGCGCGTGCCATAGTGCAGGGCGTGTTTGGAATAGTGCCGCAGGCACTTGATGGTCTGTGTGTAATCCGTCCAGGATTCCCGTTAGAGTGGGACAGCGTAGAGGTTAAGACTCCATACCTCTCATATATATATATAAGGAGTGGGAATAAGGGCGTTTTCAAGATAAACCAAAACTTTACCAGGCCTTTGCGCTTGGTTGTCAGGATAAACGGCAACGGAGGCGACTACACTGACTATGACGTGGCAGACGGAGAGGTCGTGGTGACAGTTCCTGAGCTTGCGGAGTCTGCAGTAGATGATGTCAAGAGTGACATCTACAATCCTTATGAGAAATTCAATGAGGTGAAGACTGGTGCCGATATGCAGCCAGTCGTTGTACCTTACAATGCAAGTGTCACAGACATATTCAGGAACCAATACCTTTCTCCACGTCCTAACAGCACATCGCTGGAATTGCCGGTTCAAGGAATAGGAGAGTGGTGCCATCCTAAGTTTATGGTTGATATTGATGACAGTGGACTGCGTTCTATGATAGACAATGATAACATAGAGCTCGGAGGAGTCAATTGGCGTATGCCGTCAAAAGGAAAGAATATTCTCTTTGCCTCATTATGGGATAACTACCCCGATGAGGTGGAGGTGCCTGTGGGCAAGAAAGCCGATGGTGTGAATATCATGGTGGCAGGTAGTACTAACCACATGCAGTTCGATATAGACAATGCCATGATTGTTGCTGTCTATGCGGACAACACTGCGGACACGCTGGCTTTGCGCCCGCCATATAACTATTGTCCGATAGAACAGGATTATTACGTTGACGGCAAGGCTTTCCGTGGTGCACAAAACGCGCCGTTGCGTGTCAGCCTTTCTACAGGAAAGGTGTCACGACATCTGGGCAACGAGATGGGAGTGCCACCTACGGAAGTATATGGCAGGGAACTGAAAGGTGGCGCGGCACAGATACTGTCAATGCCGCTCAATGGCAGGAAAAAGCTGAAGGCAATAAGACTGCGTTGTCTGTCGAATGACGTGGTAGTGGGCATTATGGCTGTAACATTATATAAGAATAAGAATAAATAAACAGATAATGATTATGAAGATTGATTATGAGAAATGTGGTGGCCTGGTGCCAGCCATTATCCAGGACGCAGTGACTAAAAACGTCTTGATGCTGGGGTATATGAATCAGGAGGCCTTTGATAAGACCATTGCCACAAAGAAGGTTACGTTCTGGAGCCGCAGTCGCCAGTGCCTGTGGACAAAGGGAGAGACAAGCGGCCATTTCCTTGATTTGGTTGATATCAAGGTTGATTGTGACAATGACACACTCTTGGTAAAGGTACATCCACACGGTCCTACCTGTCATACCGGTACGGACACATGTTGGGGCGAAGAAAACAAATAAAGGCAAAAATATTTTGTCAATTCAAAAAAAATGAGTACCTTTGCACTTGATTTGTGCAAATAGTGCATTGAATCATATAAAAAACATTATTAAAACATTATTCATTAATTAAATTAAAAAGATGAATCATTACGAAACCGTTTTCATTTTGACTCCCGTTTTGTCTGATGATCAGGCAAAGGAAACGGTCGCTAAGTTCAAGAAGGTTCTCACCGACAATGGTGCAGAGATACTGAACGAGGAGGCTTGGGGACTCAAGAAGATGGCTTATGCTATTGACAAGAAGTCAACAGGTTTTTACAACCTCGTTGAGTTCAAGGCTGAGCCAGAAGTTATTGCTACTCTCGAGACAGCTTATCGCCGTGAGGAGAGAGTTATTCGTTTCATGACTGTTAAGCTTGACAAGTATGCTTCAGCTTATGCTGAGAAGCGTCGTAACAAGCTTGCTAAAAAAGAGGAGGCTTAAACCATGGCAGAGAACAATTCAGAAATTCGCTATCTCAATGCGCCAGCCATTGATACTAAGAAGAAGAAGTATTGTCGCTTCAAAAAGAGCGGTATTAAGTATATAGACTATAAGGATCCAGAGTTCTTGAAGAAGTTCCTCAACGAGCAGGGTAAGATTCTTCCACGTCGCATCACCGGTACATCACTGAAGTATCAGCGTCGTGTAGCTCAGGCAGTAAAGCGTGCTCGTCAGATTGCGCTCCTTCCATACGTAACCGATTTGATGAAGTAAACAAAAAAGGAGGATTACACACATGGAAATTATACTGAAAGAAGATATCATAGGTCTTGGATACAAGAATGATATAGTTAATGTAAAGTCTGGTTACGGTCGCAACTACCTCATTCCAACAGGTAAGGCTGTCATTGCATCAGCATCTGCAAAGAAGGTGCTGGCTGAGAACCTGAAGCAGCAGGCTCACAAGCTTGCAGCTCAACTTGCAGCAGCAGAGGAAGAGGCTAAGAAGCTTGAGGGCGTATCAGTAGAGGTTGAGGCTAAGGTATCAGCAACAGGCGTTCTCTATGGTTCTGTTACTGCTGCTACTGTAGCTGAGGAACTTGCAAAGAAGGGCATTGAGGTTGACCGCAAGCGCATCCTTATGAAGGATATCAAGACTGTAGGTGAGTATGCAGCTACTGTCGTATTCCATAAGGAAGTTAAGGTTGAGGTCCCAGTGACTGTACTTGCAGAGGGTAATGTTGCAGCAGAGAAGCCAGCAGAGGAAGCCGCAGCTGAGGCTCCGGTAGCAGAAGCTCCTGCAGCAGAGGTTGCTGAGTAATTAAGCTTATAAAAATTATCAATATAGGGTCCCGATTACCTCACGTAAGTGACGGTGACCGGGGCTTTTTTCATTTATTAATCTATTTATCCTATTCAAAGAATCATGAAAGCTTTTGTTTTTCCAGGTCAGGGTGCCCAGTTTACTGGTATGGGCAAGGATTTGTATGAGAGTAATGCCAAGGCAAAGGAGTTGTTTGACAAAGCAAACGAGATACTCGGCTTTGACATAACAAAGATAATGTTTGAGGGTTCAGCAGAGGAGTTGAAGCAGACAAAGGTTACACAGCCTGCAGTATTCTTGCATTCTGTGATTTCTGCAATTTGTCTGGGCGACGAGTTTGACGCTGAGATGACTGCAGGCCACTCACTTGGTGAGTTCTCTGCTCTTGTAGCAGCTGGTGCATTGTCATTTGAAGATGGTCTGAAACTCGTCTCAAAGCGTGCTATGGCTATGCAGAAGGCCTGCGAGGCAGCTCCGTCAACAATGGCTGCAATCATCGGATTGTCAGACGATGTGATAGAGAAAGTATGTACTGAGGTATCTTCAGAAGGCAACATTGTGGTGCCGGCTAACTATAACTGCCCGGGTCAGCTCGTTATCTCTGGTAACATTGACGCTGTCAATGCAGCTTGTGAGAAGCTCAAGGAGGCAGGCGCTAAGCGTGCTCTCGTTCTGCCTGTAGGCGGTGCGTTCCACTCTCCACTGATGCAGCCAGCAAAGGATGAACTGCAGGCAGCCATTGAGGCAACAGAGTTCAGCAACCCACGCATACCTGTATATCAGAATGTGGATGCAAAGGCACACACTGATGCTGCCGAGATAAAGCAGAACCTCATAGCACAGCTCACAGCTCCAGTCAAGTGGACCTACGAGGTTAAGCAGATGATGGCTGACGGTGCCACAGACTTCGTTGAGTGTGGACCTGGCAAGGCTCTTCAGGGTATGATACTGAAGATTGCCAAGGGCGTAGAAGGCATATCAATCAGCGGAATTAACTGATAGTTATACCAGCGTAAAATAATGATATCAGTAGATATATAACATATAGACAATGGTTTGCATTTAGTCGTTCAGACTAATGCAAACCATTGTTATTTATATCATGACTTAAACAACAAATAGTGCGATACTTCTTATTATATATAACTATCCTTACCAGTATCACGGTGTCCTTTGCGCAAGGTAGCGTTACAAAGCCAAAGGCAAACGAGATAGGATTTGCCAGACATTTTGCAACGGATTATCTCGAGGCACGTGGGGTGAATGTCAGTAATATAAACTTCATACTGGAGGAATATACCGAACGGTTGTTCTTCTTTAACGATATGGCTGCCAATGCCTTTATACTCATGGCACGTGAGGAGTATGCGGATTCCTTGAGCGACAGGGTGCTTGCATTCTCAATAGGCGTACCTCACTCCAAGGCACGTGATACGGAGACCTTCATGCACTTGTTTAGCTATTACGATAAGTTGATAAGTGACATCTACAGCGGTGAACTGCCCAAAGAAAACAGATTCCAAGTGCAGCCACTGAGGATAAATCCTATGCTTTATACTATTCGTTGGACACAGTTGGCTTTAGACGGAAGCTGTGTCGGACAGAATGAAGATGTGAAATATGGCTGCGGGCCGGTGGCACTGGGACAGCTGATGAAGTATCATCAATGGCCGGACAAGACATCTGGCACATTCAGCTATAGAGACAAGTCTGGCAGACTGCAGAGTGTGAACATGGATGGTGTGTCTATAGATTGGACGAATATTCCGAACTATATTCAGAGAAACACCAAGAAAGACACACGCATCAACCAACTCATGGAGATGATAGGAAAAGCAGTTAAGGCGGACTATGGCCATAATGAGACGTCTTCATCTTCATTTTATTTCAAGAGAGCCTTGGTGGAAAACTTCGGTTACTCGCCAAGGATGTATCTTGTTGACAAGCATGAAACGGATGAGACGGCAATCGTCACGTTGATACGTGAAGAACTTGAGCATGGCAGACCAGTCATACTTACAGGCGGTCACCACGTCTTTGTCTGCGACGGAGCCTATGACGACTTCCTGCATCTCAATATGGGGTGGGGCGGTTCGTATGATGGATGGTACCGCTTTCCTATAGTGAGGACATCAACGAGTAAGTATTCTTTCATAGACACAGCCTTGCTCAATATTGCTCCGCGGGAGGGTACAGGACTGACGAGAAGCATAACGCTCGATGAAGCCGGAAAACTGGCAACGGTGCTGAGCGCGGAAGAGTGTGCCAACATATCCGACCTTACCATAAAAGGGAAAATCAACGGTGATGACATCAGAATCTTGCGTAGGATGGCAGGGAGTGTGGAACCGTGCGACACGTTTTCGTGGTTTGGTGTACTTGCGAGGCTCAACCTTGCAGAAGCAGAGATAGTGCGAGATACCGTGTCTTATGTCAGCACCAATTCAAGATATTATGATTTCAGCAAGAGAACCAGAGAAGATATAATAGAATATCAGATGTTCGCAAAATGCGACAATCTGGAAAGTGTGGTGCTTCCGGTAAATACGTTCTCTATAGGCAACTACGCTTTCTGGCGTAATACAAGAATAAAGGAAATTACCATTCCATCGTTGGCAAAGGTTTCGGCTACCAGTTTCAGCGACTGCACTTCGTTGGAAAAGATAAGAATATGTTCGGATTCTCCTTTGCTGGAAATATTGAATGATTCAGACAAGAAAGAAAAATTATTCGCGAACTGTCATCCGGCAATAAAGGTGGATATAGACACAACCCTTGAGACACATGCAGCAGCCAAGACAAGATATGTCGAGCAACAGGTGTCGGAGAGGAAAGATTCTGCTAAGCGGTCGGAAAGGCAAGCTGTGAAAGAGTCGGACAAGCAAGGCATGAATTATCAGCAGGGGACAAAGATAATCAGCCGTTACAAGATGGTAAATGGAAAGAGAAAACTGATAAGTCGCAAGGTAGTACCTGCGGAATAAAGGTAAAAAGAAAAGTTCGGTAAATTAAATTAGAGTGATTTTTATTTGCATATATAAAATAAAAAACGTAACTTTGATTACCTTAAATTTACAATACCCATGAATAATAAGATTCTTATTTACCAAGTTTTTACCCGTCTCTATGGCAACCGTAACTCTAATCGTAAGGAAAACGGGACGATAGAGGAGAATGGTTCAGGAAAGTTCAAGGACTTTAATCAGTCTGTGTTGAAATATATACGTGAGATGGGATTTTCCCATATATGGTTTACCGGTGTGATACGTCATGCTACGCAGACGGACTACACTAAATATGGCATACCCCGCCAGAATGCTGCTGTTGTGAAGGGAAAGGCCGGTTCTCCGTATGCAATCTGTGACTATTATGATGTTGACCCCGACCTGGCGGTCAATGTAAATAAGCGTATGGAAGAGTTTGAGGCGCTTATAGCCCGTGTGCATCGTGCTGGGTTGAAGGTTATCATGGACTTTGTTCCAAACCATGTGGCGCGTCAGTATCATTCTATAGCTAAGCCCATAGGGGTGAAAGACCTTGGCGATGGTGACAACCAGTCAGAAGGCTTCAGTCCACAGAATAATTTCTACTATTGTCCGGGATGTAAGTTTGAACCGCAGTTTGATGTGCAGGACTATGATGAGTATCCTGCAAAGTCAACTGGTAATGACCATTTTGACCCTCATCCGGGTGTGAATGACTGGTATGAGACGGTGAAGCTGAACTACGGTGTGGACTATTACACAGGGCAGGGATACTTTGACCCTATACCAGACACATGGAACAAGATGACGGATATCCTGCTTTATTGGGCAAGCAAGGGCATTGACGGTTTCCGTTGTGACATGGCTGAGATGGTGCCGGCAGCTTTCTGGGCATGGGCTACAGACAAGGTTAAATATCATAATCCTGATATCATCTTTATAGGCGAGGTGTATAATCCTGTAGAATATCGCAATTATATAAACGCTGGCTTTGACTATCTTTATGACAAGGTGGGAATGTATGACACGGTGCGTAACGTGATATGTGACCATGGCAGTTCATCGTTCATAACAGGGGCGTGGCAGTCTGTTGACGACATTGGCAGGCACATGCTTTACTTCCTGGAGAACCACGATGAGCAGCGTGTAGCATCAGACTTCTTTGCAGGCAGTGCCCGTAAGGGCTTGCCCGGACTTGTTGCTTCGGTATTGATGCAGTCAAATCCCTTTATGCTATATGCCGGAGAGGAGTACGGGGAGCGAGGCATGGACAAGGAAGGCTTCAGTGGACAAGACGGGCGCACCACTATCTTTGACTATTGGAGTATCGACACTTTGTGCAGGGCTGCTGAGCAGAAACTGACAGATGAGGAAAAGTATATCTATGATGTCCACGAGAAAGTGTTACGTATTGCCCGAAAGGAGAAAGCCATAGATGGTGCGTTTTATGACCTGATGTACGTAAACCCATGGTCAGAGCGTTTTGACAACAACAGACAGTATGCTTTCTTGCGTAAGAAAGACAAGGATACACTGCTGATAGTCTGCAACTTCTCTGACAAAGAGGTGGATATAGACGTGAAGATACCGGGACATTCCCTGAACTTCCTCTCCATAGCCGAGAAAAAGTATAAGGCCGTAGATTTGCTCACGGGTGACACCGCCACATTCCAGATAAAAGGTGATGACAGTGTGACCATGACTGTCGCACCTTATTCGGCTCGTGTATGGAAATTCTGACGGAGGATAAATAGTTATCCTGCTTTACGTTGAAATTCTTGCGATATAATTCGCTAAGTATAAAAAGGCATCTGTGTGAAACTTTACGCACAGATGCCTTCTTCTTTGGCCTTCTGGGGGATAATGGAGGATATGGTATTAAGGCTTCGGGTGATAATATTAAGTGTAATAGGACTAATTTGTCACAAGATGTCATTTTTTTGATTAATTAGAGCGGTATTTTCAAGAAAAAAGTGTACCTTTGTACTCATATTTAAGAAAATAGGTAAGAATGGAAAAGGTAATACTTACGGGTGACCGTCCAACGGGACGTTTGCATATTGGACACTATGTAGGTTCGTTGCGCCGACGCGTTGAACTGCAGAACTCAGGAGAATTTGATAAGATATTTGTTATGATAGCCGATGCTCAGGCGTTGACAGACAATTTTGCCAACCCGGAGAAGGTGCGTCAGAATATTATAGAGGTAGCGTTGGATTACCTCTCTGTAGGTCTTGATCCAGAGAAGACCAATATATTCATACAGTCAGCCGTTCCCGAGCTTACCGAACTCTCATTCTATTATATGAACCTTGTAAGCGTGCAGCGCTTACAGCGTAACCCGACCGTAAAGACCGAGCTTGAGATGCGTAAGTTTGAGGGTGGCACTCCTACTGGATTCTTCTGTTATCCTATCTCACAGGCTGCAGACATCACATTGTTCAAGGCAACTACGGTGCCGGTAGGTGAGGACCAGAAACCTATGCTTGAGCTGACAAACGAGATAGTACGTCGTTTTAACCACATCTATGGCGGCGACGTATTGATAGAACCTCAGATACTATTGCCCGATAACCAGGCTTGTATGCGTCTGCCAGGCACAGACGGTAAGGCAAAGATGTCAAAGTCATTGGGCAACTGCATATACCTTTCTGATACTGCTAAGGAGTTGAAGAAGAAAGTTAACTCTATGTTTACCGACCCGCAGCACTTGCAGATAGAAGATCCGGGACACCTTGAGGGCAATACGGTATTTACATATCTTGATGCTTTCTGCGAAGACAAGGACTTTGCTGAGTTCTTGCCTGAATACAAGAACCTTGACGAGATGAAGGCACACTATACCCGTGGCGGACTGGGTGACGGAACATGTAAGAAGTTCCTCTATAACGTGCTCAACTCTCGCTTTGAACCAATCCGTGAGCGCCGCCACTATTGGGAGCAGCGTATTCCTGAGGTGTACGAGATACTTCGCAAGGGTACTGAGGTTGCTCGTGAGCGTGGCATAAAGACACTCAATGAGGTAAAGCAGGCTATGCAGATAAACTACTTTGACGATAAGGAACTCATAGCAGAGCAGGCAAAGCGCTTCGCAACTAATTGACCCACCCCGCCCCTCCCTGTCAGGGAGGGTGTCCCAAACGACTAAACGACTAGTTCCCCAAACGACTAAACGACTAGTTCCCCAAACGACTAAACGACTAGTTCCCCAAACGACTAATTATGATTTGGATATTACTCGCATTCCTCTCAGCTTCGCTGTTAGGATTTTATGACGTATTCAAGAAGCAATCACTTAAGGAGAACGCCGTCATACCGGTGCTTCTCCTTAATACTTTGTTTTCAAGTCTTATTTTCGTGCCGTTTATATGGCTGTCACATACTGGGCAGATAGCCGAAGGCTCAATGTTCTTCTGTCAGGAATACGGATGGGAAGGACATAAGTATATATTTATCAAGTCGTGCATAGTGCTTGCCTCATGGCTCCTGGCATACTTCGGACTGAAGCACCTGCCGCTGACGATAGTTGGACCTATCAACGCCACACGTCCTGTCATGGTGCTCGTTGGCGCCATGATAATCTTCGCTGAGCGCCTTAACCTGTGGCAGTGGCTTGGTGTGCTTGTGGCGCTTATAGGTATAGAACTGCTGAAGCACACGAGTAAGAAGGAGGGTATAAACTGGTTTAAGGACAAGTGGATATACTTTGTGTTCCTTGCCAATGTACTCGGAGCCATATCAGGACTGTATGACAAATACCTCATGGCATCGCCAGCCAACGGCGGCGTGGGACTGAACAAGATGGCAGTGCAGGGTTGGTATAACATCTACCAGTTCTTCATGATGGCAGCTATGCTTATACTGCTGTGGTGGCCTACACGCAAGAAGACCACCCCGTTCCATTGGCACTGGTCTATTCCCCTTATCAGCATCTTCCTGTCAATGGCAGACTTCGTATATTTCTATGCCTTGGGGCTTGACGGCGCGATGATAAGCGTAGTGAGCATGGTACGCCGTGGCAGTGTGATAGTCAGTTTCCTGTGCGGAGCATTGATATTCCATGAGAAGAACCTCAAGGCAAAAGCCTTCGACCTTCTCCTCGTTCTCCTCTCCATGCTCCTGCTCTATATCGGTTCCAACTAATACTGCAGGATTAGAAGAAAACCTTATAAACGTAATAAGGAGTAAAGGACAGGACCTTTACTCCTTATTCTTTACTCCTTATTCTTTACTCCTTATTCTTTACTCCTTATTCTTTACTCCTTATTCTTTACTCCTTATTCTTTACTCCTTATTCTTTATTCTTTATTTTTTACTCTTTATT
>JAFXZU010000022.1:0-69586 GCA_017541085.1 Prevotella sp. | reverse complement strand
TGTCGTGCGGAGCTATAATCCGTTTAATCAGTGTAATCCGTGGTCGAAAAAAACTTTACTGTTTTTGGTTTATATCTGTTCAATCCGTCTTAATCCGTTGTTGAAAATTTAATCCTGTCAATCCACGTAATCAGTGGTCGTTGTTGCAATCTGTATAATCCGTTTTAATCCGTTGTTGAAAATTTAATCCTGTCAATCCATGTAATCTGTGGTCGTTGTTGCAATCTGTATAATCCGTCTTAATCCGTTGTTGAAAATTTAATCCTGTCAATCCACGTAATCTGTGGTCGTTGTTGCAATCTGTATAATCCGTCTTAATCCGTTGTTTGAAAATTTAATCCTGTCAATCCTTGTAATCTGTGGTCGTTGTTGAAGAGAGCGTCAGTTGATTTTCGGAGTTGTTGACACCCTAAAACCGTTTCATCGCCCTGTCCATTTCGCGGCGGTCCTGTTTCTCCTTCAAGGTCTCGCGCTTGTCGTACTCCTTCTTGCCTCGGCAGAGAGCAATGTCAACCTTGGCGCGGCCCTTGTCGTCAATGAACAAGAGGGTAGGGACAATGGTAAAGCCCGGTGCCTTGGTGTCCTCAAACAAATGGTGTATCTCACGCTTGTTGAGAAGCAGCTTGCGGTCGCGCTTAGCCTCATGGTTATTGTATGAGCCGTAGAAATATGGTGAGATATTCATGCCCTTCACCCATATCTCGCCGTTATGAATGTAGCAGAAGGTATCCACAAGCGAAGCCTTGCCCATGCGGATACTCTTTATCTCGGTGCCGGTCAGGACGATGCCTGCGGTATATGTGTCGATGAAATGATAGTCGAAGGCAGCTTTCTTGTTCTTTATCTGCACAGGACTCTTCTTCCTTAGTTCTTGCTGTTCCTTGTTCATATTATGGTAATAAAGTCTGTGAGATGTTCGTCAACGTAATGTGCTATGTCTTCAGACCACTCTTCTTCATGAGAGACGAAATCATCGTCAAGGTCCTCGAAATATGGCAATTTCTCATACAGGGCCATAAACTCGTCATCTGTCATATCCTGCTCTATATCCTTGTGATACTTGGCATACAGCTTCTTGGCGTTGCGTATCAGTCTGAAAAGGTCATCGATACCCCATTGCCTCATGGCGACGTCAAAGGGGTTGTGGAAGAAAAACGCACCATATCCGTTATGGATAAGTTGTATGAATCCACCATTCATCAGCTCGTCGCGCAGTGTGGCGTAGCCTATAAGCGTGATTTGCTGTGAAGACATCTGCTGCATATTGTCTGCAGACAGTTCACCGCCGATAGCAGTGCGTGTTTTCTCTATTATCAGGTCAAGGAAATCACTGATGCCATTTGAGGCGGCCTGTGACAACTCTTTATCTGTTATTTCAACTTTTATCATATAATTAGGGTGTTGCAATATCTCTACAAAGGTACGAATTTATGCTGATATGGCAAATTTTTTTCTTCTCATTTGCGCATATTGCGATAATTTTATAACTTTGTTGTGTAAATAACACAAATGAAGAATATGAAGAAAGCGCTCTTGTTAATTCTAAGTGCTGTTGCTGTGACAACATTGTATGCAAATCATCCAGACTCGGTATATATACGTCCTGATGTGCGTGAGGGAGTCAGGGACTTCCAGATAGCTTACTCCACTGACGGGGTGCGCTGGACACATCTTGACTACACTCTCTTTTCAAGTGACTACGGTTCATGGGGTAAGCAAAAGAAGATGTTTTACCCGGTATTAGCCTATGAAGGAGGAAGATACAAAGCTACATTCGTTCCAGATACTTTGCTCAATGATATCGCTGCTACAGAGTCTTCTGATGCTCTGTTGTGGAAACCGCAGGACTATACTACGTTGTCTCCAAAGGATTTTGCGGTATTTAAGGACAGGCAGAAGTCATTGTTAAAGAATAATGTGGTGCGTGTACCGTGGACAGACTTCCAGGCATTGATGGACAGGAAAAAGCTGGCTGAGCTGAACATGCAGTGGGAACAGGAGAACTTTGTAGAAACGGGCAAGTATCTTGCCGGAGTAAAAGAGGTGAATGCAAGGCTGTCTATAGACAAAGCCAACAAAAAGGCGATAAGCAATAACCTGGTAGGAGTATTTTTTGAGGATATCAGCTATGCTGCCGACGGCGGAATATATGCCGAACTGATACAGAACCGTGACTTTGAGTACACCGCTGGCGACAGAAAGGGGTGGACATCCAAGACGGCGTGGCGTCTGGATGGTGACGGCACTGACTGGACCATATCTACAGACAACCCGATACATAAGAATAATTCCCATTATGCAGTGCTTAATACTACCCGTGTAGGGGCGAGGCTCGTTAATGACGGTTGGGACGGCATAGCACTGCAGGGTGGCGGCAAATATCTTCTGTCATTGTTTACCCGTGGTAAGGGCAAGGTAAAGGTTAGCCTCGTTGACGGAACGCGCGAACTGGCCTCTACGGTGGTGAAGTGTGCCGGTACATGGAAACAGGTGAGTGCTACGCTTACCCCGGCACAGTCAGCAAAGACCGCCTCTTTGGTTATAGAGCCATTAGAAGAGGGTGTTGTGGAGGTGGATTTCGTGTCGCTCTTCCCGAAAGATACATACAAGGGCAGAAAGAACGGCCTGAGGCGTGACCTGGCAGAGGCTATAGAGGCTATAAAACCACGTTTCGTGCGCTTCCCCGGCGGTTGTGCTACTCATGGCAATGGTATAGACAATATATATCACTGGCAGTCGTCAATAGGAGAGCTGTGGGAGCGTGAGTCCGACTTCAATATATGGAACTACCATCAGACCAGAGGACTTGGCTTCTATGAGTATTTCCAGTTCTGTGAGGATTTAGGTGCCCTTGCGTTGCCGGTGTTGGCAGCCGGCGTGCCGTGTCAGAACTCATCACGTGGCGGCAACGGTCAGCAGGGAGGAATACCTTTTGAGAAAGACCTGAACGGCAAGCCGTCGCCATATACATATAACGGCAAGCCGCTGACTATGGAGAGTTATCTGCAGGAACTGTTAGACCTGATAGAGTGGGCTAACGGCGACCCGAAGACATCAACGTTGGCAAGACAGAGGGCTAAGGCGGGACACCCCAAACCCTTTAACTTGAAGTATCTCGGAATAGGAAACGAAGACCTGATAAGCGACTTGTTCTTGGAACGTTACAATTTCCTCACAGAGGGAGTGAAGAGGGTGCATCCGGAGATAACCATAGTGGGAACGGTAGGTCCGTTCTGGGAAGGCTCAGACTATGAATATGGATGGGATGACGCTAAGAATACGAAAAAGGAGATAGTGGACGAGCACTACTACAACACACCGGGATGGTATTTCCATCACCGTGATTTCTATGACAGGTATGACAGAAACGGCACGAAGGTGTATCTGGGTGAGTGGGCGTCGAAAGGCAACAACGTGAGCAATGCACTCGTGGAAGCTGCATATATGACCAATGTGGAGAGAAACGCCGATGTGGTAGTCATGTCGTCATACGCTCCGCTGCTGGCAAAGGAAGGACATACCAGTTGGAACCCCGACCTCATATACTTTAACAACACAGAGGTGAAGCCAACAGCAAACTATTACGTACAGCGTGCCTTCGGACAAAACAGTGGTGACACTTACATATATTCAGACGTGTTCGTTGACCTGGATAATGTGAAGGGAGCAGCACGTAAGGATATTCCAAACCGCATAGACAAGTCGGTAGTGACAGACAGTTCTACGGGAGATATGATAATCAAGATGGTGAGCATGCTGCCATGTGTGACAAATGTTACTCTTGAGGGAATAGGCAGTGAGCAGAGAAATGCAAAGGTTTCAGTATTGTCCTCTGCCGGTGCGCCTGATAAGGAGCGTCAATGGACTGCCGACACCACATGTGATATGACAGTAAATGATGGCACTGTGGTGACGCTGCCTTCATATTCATTTGTTGTAATCAGAATACCCGCTGCGAAGAAATGATAAACGAGGAGAAATGGTATGTTGCGCAGGCAGCCTTTATGACGGTGTCGATAAGGGAGGAAGTAGAGAAGCTCCCTTTCAAGACATTCGTTCCGGTACTTGTGTCGTCGCCAGATAAGAAGAAAGGGACTGCAACAACCACACGACAGACGGGCAAGCTGCTTACGTTCAACTATGTGTTTATTCGTGGTAAGCGTACAGAGGTAGAGGAAGCCCTAAGGTACATTAACCGCATACACTTGCTGTATAGTCGTCCGGGAGTGGCACAGGGCAAAAGCTACGGTAACTTTGAACGCAAACCGTTGTCGGTGGGCGATGCAGAGATGGAGATGTTTATCCGTACCGTCTCTCTGTACCAGAACGGTGCCCCTATAACAGACTTTGACACACATGACATAGAGAAAGGCGACTATGTGCGTGTTATCGGTGGTACCTTTAAGGGGGTAGAGGGTGTCCTTGAAACACATAAGGGAAAAGTAGGTGGCAAGGTGGTAGTAAGTATATCCCATCTTGTGTCTGTAAAGACATTGGACATAGAACCGGAATATATTCAGGTTATCAGGTTCTCTTCAGAGAACAAGCATATATATCGCAAGATGGATAACTTCCTGCCTAAGGTTAATCAGGCTGTGGACATGAGACTATCTGGCGTGGACTTAGACGAGGACATGAGCAGGGAATTGAGAAGTTTCATCAACCTTTACTCCGTGGCAGAGACAGAGACGCAGAATACCACGGTGAAGTTGCGCACTCTTATATTCTTGTCATACGTGGCGTTGGGTATAGACGACTATGCCAAAGAGATATACCATGAGCTGAAGAGGGATTATCTTCCCCGTCTGAAGAGTGAGAGGGTGAAGACTCTGGTGAGTGATGCGTTGGATAGATATGAGAAGATAAAAGGCTGACAGGTAATGTGTCAGCCTTCTTCGTTTTATGTGTGTTACGTTCATCCTCTGAGTTTCTCTGCCAGTATGTGGAACAGGAATATCACGTTGCCAAACAGGTATCTGCGCCACAGTCTTCGTGGCTCGGTTATCAGTCTGTGCAACCACTCTATGCCGTGGCGCTGCCAGAACAGGGGTGCGCGTTTCTTGGAGCCTGCATAGAAGTCAAACACAGCCCCGATGGTGCCGCAGTGACAATTGATGTTAAGCTGGTCCCAGTGGCGTGTAATCCATTTCTCCTGCTTTGGCGCGGTGAGCCCTATCCACAATAAGTCGGGGGCGGCTTCGTTTATTGCCTTTATTAAGGCGGCGTTGTCCTCGTCGGAGAATGTCTCCTTATATGGCGGACTCAGGGTGACTGCCTCAAGTCTTGGCAGTTCCCTGGCGATGCGTTCCTTTATCTGGCTCAGCACCTTGTCGCTGCTCCCTACGAACATTACCTTCCCTCCCTTGGCATTCAGCTGCTTCATCTCATGCTGGAACAGGTCCCAGCCAGCAATGCGTTCCACAGGCTTGTATTGCGAATTCAGGAAACGACACGCATACACAATGCTGATGCCGTCAGGTATAAGATAGTCACAGCATCTTAAGGCGTGGGCGAATTCCTCGTCACGCTGCGCGTTGTTATAAGAGAACGCATTAATGGTATTGATAAGTATTTTCCCGTCGGGAATCTTGTTCAGCTCCTCTGCAGAGCATACAAGCGGCAGGTTCTTTAGTTTTAGCATATATCTCTATCCCAGTTCTACTTTTGTAATGCCGGCACCGCCAAACTGTACGTGCTCGTCACGATAGCTTATAACGTTAGGTATGGCATCAAGATACTGCCTTATCAGTGTGCGCAGTATGCCGTTGCCCTTGCCGTGTAGTATTTTTATGTTTGACACTCCCATCAATATGGCATCGTCCACGAAATGCTGTACCTTCAAAAGCGCCTCGTCGCCCCTCATGCCTCGTACGTCAATGTCAGGGTAGAACTGTGCTCTGTGCTGGTCTATCACTTCACGCGTCATCCTGTTTATTACAGCTGACGGCTGTGCGGGGGTGTCGTTGTGGGTTTGGGATGACGGCTCTATCCTTGACAAAGGAATACGAGTGTGGATGTCACCCATTATTATCATTGCGTCTTTTCCTTTGATGTCTTCAATGACACCGGTAGAGTTTGTCCCCTTTATCTTTACGCAGTCATTAATATGGAAGACAGTATTCTTCTGCTTCTCCTGTTCTCCTGTGCTGGCAGCCGTGACAAGAGCGCCAGAGGCTTGTGCCGTTTTCTCTTTCTCTTTCTCTTTTTCTCTGTTTTCCTTACGTTTGGCTTTTCGCTCCCTGCGCTCCATTATCTGACGCATCTTTTTCTCAATGGCAGCATCTTTCGCGTTGGTGTCAATGTCGTTTATGTCATCCTTGAAATCATTCAGCTCATTGCGCAGCGCTTTTGTGGCCTCTTTCTCTGCTTCGGCCTCCCTTATCTCGCGTATGGTGTTCTCTATGCGCCTGTTGGCCTCCTTTATCAGCTCCTCGGCTTGTTGCTTCGCACGCTTCAGTATGGCCTTGCGCTCCGCCTCAATCTCTTCCACGCTGCTCTCGAAATGTGAGATGGTGCGCTCCATGTCCTTCTCCCTCTGGTGCACAGTCTGACGCTTGTGCTCCCAGTAGCGTTTGTCTCTTACTATGTCCTGCAGGTACTTGTCGCTCTGTATGTAGTCTTGTCCTACGATGTTTGAGGCATCGGCTATCACCTCCTCTGGTATGCCTGTCTTGCGTGCAATCTCGATAGCGAAGGAAGAGCCTGGACGGCCTGTCTGCAGCAGAAACAGTGCCATCATCTCTTTCCTGTCATACAGCATGGCGCCGTTGATGACTCCGGGATGTCCTTCGGCAAAGTGCTTCAGGTTCTGGTAGTGGGTGGTGATGACTCCCCATGCGCCCTTCTTCCAGAATTGCTTTAGGATGGCTTCGGCTATGGCACCACCTATCTGTGGTTCCGTGCCTGTGCCAAACTCGTCAATGAGGAGCAGGGTGCGTGCGCTTGCCTTCTTTATCATGACCTTCATGTTCATAAGGTGTGAGGAGTATGTTGACAGGTCGTCCTCTATGCTCTGTTCGTCACCTATGTCTATCATGATGTCCTCGAATACGCCAAGGCGGCTGTTTTCCTTCAACGGTATGCTCACGCCGCACTGCACCATATACTGTAGCAGTCCAACGGTCTTCAGGCACACTGACTTTCCACCGGCGTTAGGACCTGATATGATAAGTATGCGACCTTTGCCTTTGTCTGTACCCAGTTCTATGTCAAGCGGCACAATGTCTTTCTGCTGTCTGTTAAGACTCTCCTTCAGCAACGGATGTACTGCGTGTACCCAGTCTATGCATGGCTTGCTGTCCACCTCTGGCTCTATGGCATCATACTGGGATGCAAACTGTGCCTTGGCTTGTATGAAGTCTATGGTACCGAGAAATCCCACTGTTTCCAGCAGTGTGTCTGCATACGGGCGTATCTTGTCGCTCAGTTCCTTAAGTATGCGTATTACCTCACGGCGTTCCTCTGCCTCCAGCTCCCTCACCTTGTTGTTAGCCTCTACCGTCACGGTAGGCTCGATAAACAGAGTGCGTCCTGTAGCCGACTCGTCATGTATTATTCCCGGTATCCTTTTCTTCAATGCCGGAGCAATGGGGATAACGAGTCTGCCGTCGCGCATGGTTGGCGCCACGTCCTTGTCCACTATGCCCTCAGCCTGTGCCTTTTGTAATATACTATATAATGTACGTGATATGCTGCCCGACACTTTCTTTAGTTCTGTGCGCAGGTGCATCAGCGTCGGTGAGGCATTGTCCTTCATGTGTCCGAACTTGTCTATGACACCGGCTATCAGCCCGGTTAACTCAGGGAAGGTCTTTACATCTTTGGCAATCTTCCATAGGGCAGGGTAGGGCTCTACACACTGCCTTACATTGTTTGCTGTGTGCAGGTTGCGCATCAGGTCATACAGCTCTGCCTCATCCATGTGTGTGCCTTTTAGCTTCAACCGTGCCACACATTGCCTGACGTCAAATATATATTGTAGTGACAGGTCGTCGTTTTCTTCGCACAGTCGTCTGTACTCCCTCACCTCGGCAAGTCTGTCATTTACCTCCCTCGCATCAGACATGAACTCCATTTTACCCACGGCATCAGAGCCGAGAGTACTGAGGCAGTTACCGCAAAGTAGCTTCCTAATATTCTCAAAACCTATCTTTCTTTCAAAGTTGTTGGGATATATCATACTGCAAAATTACTAAAAAAATACAATGATATAAACTTTTTTTGAAAAAAAACAGAAAAAAATTTGTGTAATTAAAAATAAAACACTAACTTTGCACTCGCAATTCAGAAATCACTTCTCTATAGAAGACGATTCATCCGCAAGGAGAGATGGTAGAGTGGTCGATTACAGCGGTCTTGAAAACCGCCGTGCTGAGAGGCACCGGGGGTTCGAATCCCTCTCTCTCCGCTACCAAAAGGAGCTTGGCAATTTCGCTAAGCTCTTTTTTTTTGCGTTTAGGAGGGGTGTCTCACCCACCGGTCGGGGGTTCTTGCTCCGTTTCCCTACGCAAGCGTCTCCTTACGTCGCCGAGCGCGAATCCCTCTCTCTCCGCTACCAAAAGGAGCTTAGCAAATCGCTAAGCTCTTTTTTTGTTTTGAGAGGGGTGTCTCACCCACTTTTGCATGTATGAAATAAAATCATTAACTTTGCATTCAAGAGAATTAACTGTATTGTTACATGTTTTTACTAAAAATGCTTCTATGAATATAAGGTACAAGAATAAAACGAAGATTGTTGATGTCGTGATTACGGCTCTGGCAGGAGTGCTCTCTGTGGGCATCATGCTATATGGGGTAGGCTATTTGGGAATAAGAGAGGCGTGGCCAGAGTTAGTGCTTAATGTGTTTTATATTGCATGCTTGTTGATGATATGGATGTATATCTTCAACAGATTAGACACGCAGAAGTTTAACTACTGGTGTTCGGTATGCGTTGGCATCACGGTGTTGTTGCGTGACATCCTTTTCCCGCCACCGTTGGCAAACTATCCGCTTCATCTTGTATGTCTTGCATTATCGGTGTTGCTTCTTCTCATGCTCACCTTCTTCTATGCTCGTAAAAAATGGAAGTCTTACTCCAAACGCAACTTATGGATGATATTTTTTGTAGATGTGGCCATAGCCGCACTATATAATTATGTCATATACTTTACCCCTGTTGATGAATATACAGACTATCTGCTTACGGAGATATGGATTCGTCCGACTATCACCTATGGACTTGTGGCTTGCTTCGTGTCTGAAGTGAAAAATGACTAGCTTCTTGCTCCGATTCATTGTGCAAGCGTCATTTGGCTGTGTACCAATCCCTCTCTCCACTACTAAAAAGAGCTTAGCAAATCGCTAAGTTCTTTTTTATTTACTCTACTTTCGTAAGTACTAAATTACAGATAATGAGTGTCACTTTGTGACAGAAATTTCTCAAATCTATTCAAAATCTTTCAGGGTATATTTGCATGACCTCTTTTTCGACCACTGATTTAACAGATTAAACGGATTTCGCGAATTATAATCAGTGCAATTAGTGTAATCCGTCTAAATCCGTTGTAAGCTATCTGTGAAATCCTTTCACAATCAGTGTAATGGTAATGTCGTGCGGAGCTAAAATCCGTTTAATCAGTGTAATCCGTGGTCGAAAAAAACTTTACTGTTTTTGGTTTATATCTGTTCAATCCGTCTTAATCCGTTGTTTGAAAAAAATCCTGTCAATCAATGTAATCTGTGGTCGTTGCTGAAATCTGTTTGATTAGTTTCAATCCGTTGTCAAGAATAAAAATTAATGTTTCATTCGTGGATAATTTACGGGAATTATATGCTTTCTTGTTTAACACAAATTCCCATATAATTAACCATGAATTGTTCAGAAATTTTATTAGTCCGTTGCTGGGTTTCGGCGCAAGGAAATCGAGGTTGCAAAAATCAAAGTGTCACGAAAAAAGTGAAAAAAGTGACAAAAGGTTGGTTAATGTGATGCCTCTTACATGGTAATGTGAATGCTATTACCATTTTTCGTACGATTCTTTTATGTGTATTTCAAATTAATATGTTAACTTTGCGATTGGAAATACTAACAAAAATATTAACTAACGATATCTTTTATGAACAAAATCATTAGTGCAATTGCCGTGCTGTTGGCGTTGATGCCATCGACTATGCAGGCACAGCGACTAGTACAACCTTTGAGTCGCAGCGTGGTGGCCGTGAACCGTTCGGGTAGTACCATCCGAAGCAGTGTAACGTCTGCCGGCGGACAGGGTTCGCTTATATCATGGCGCAAATTGGCGCAGGAGCCGGAAGGCACCACCTACAATGTTTACAGGCGTAGTGCTGGAGCATCAAACTACACAAAGTTGAACTCCAAGCCACTGACAAAGACTAACTACACCCCTACGTCGCTCGTTGCCAATGCGGAGTATGCTGTGACGGCTATTACCCCCGACGGCATAGAGGGGGAGATGAGTGCGCCTTTCATCTACAAAACGCAGGCGTATCCTAATGTGTGGTTTAACTTCGACTTCGACAACACTGTAATTACGAGCAATGACTACCGCACCAAATTCGTGTGGCCGATGGACCTTGACGGCAACGGAGAGGTGGATGCCATAGTAGTTGACCGTCTGTATGCCGGGGCTGCCAGTAGCGACGATGCCGAGAATGCAAGTGACAACACTGCCGACGTGAGTCACAAAATTCAGGCATACAAGCTTGACGGCACACTGATGTGGACTGTAGACATGGGACCGAATGTCAACATCTGTGGCGGTCAGAACGACATGGTGGTGGCTTGGGACATCAACTGCGACGGTCGCTGCGAGGTAATTATCAAGTCGAGCGACGGTACACGCTTCTGGGACAAGCAGAACGAGACATGGGGCAAGTATGCCAAAGGCAGTGATGTGGCTGACGTGGACGGTGACGGCATTGTGGACTACCGCACACAGACCAGTCGCAACCGTCCGTTCTACGTATCTGTCATCGACGGTGCCACGGGTGAAGAGATTGCCTGCAACGAATTGAAATACGATGAGGTGAGCGACGGTACCGACCGTTATACGCGCGACAACCGCAGCGACTACATGAGCGACGGCTACGCTGCCATGGACGGTCACTTTGCCATCTGTTACCTTGACGGCATTCACCCCTCGCTGGTAATGGAGTGCCTTGACCGCGAAACAAACAAAACCCACCATAACTATGTGTTTACATGGGACTACGATTGGAGTTCTGGCATTCCTACAAACTGGCACCACTCTGCCACATGGAGCCGCAATGACAAAACTCCGTGGCCTGCCGAGTTCCACCAGCTGCGCGTGGCTGACGTTAACGGCGACGGCTGTGACGAGATGATTCAGGGCGGCTACTCGGTGAATCCGCTAAAGGGTTGGTTCTGTAGTCCAGGCATAGGCCACGGTGACCGCTACATTCTCAGCGACATTGACCCCGACCGTCCAGGCCTGGAGGTGTATGCCATACAGCAGAGTGCACTGCTCGGACAACTGATTTACGATGCAAACACAGCCGAGCGCATCAAGGAGTGGTATCTGCCATCGGTATATGACGTAGGACGTGGTGCTTGCATGGACATTGACGCATCGCGCAAGGGCTACGAACTGTATAGTTTCACCGACGACTACATATATGACTGCAAGGGTGAGAAGACCGACTACACTCGTTCGGGTTGCGGCATCAAGCAGATGTTTGAGGGCATATGGTGGGACGGCAATCTGCAGCGCGAAGAACTCAGTTCGCCTGGCGGTTCCAACTATGGTACTAACCTGATGATTACTCAGGTGCTCAACAAGTCGCGACTGGTGGAGTTCTCACAGGAATCATCATGGGCTACCCATGCTGCTAACGGCACCCGTCCTGCCTTTATGGGCGACATCACGGGCGACTGGCGTGAGGAGGTCATCCTTGCCAAGCAGAACGACAGCGGTTCTACGGGGCTTGTGGGATATACCACTGCCATGCCTACCGATTACAGCATTTATTGTCTGCAGCAGGACCCGCACTACAGAGGCGACTGCACCACACGCGGCTACTATCAGCATCCTAACACAGGCTTCTACCTCGGAAGCGACATGCCACTGCCACCACTGCCACCGGTGTTTGACACCGACCTGAGATGGAAAGGCGGTACGGTGGACAATGGCTTCACATCTTTCGATATGACTACAGCTGCTGCTTACGCTGACGGTAAGAGCCTTATGTTTGACCTCTCAGGCAGCAACGCCTCCGACATAGCACTTGGCACCGGGAGGAAACCCTCAGCAGTGTTCCTGATGAATCCTCTCGGCCACGACTACACCTTCAGCGGTGCCTTCACGGGCGACATGACGCTGACGAAGTCGATGCAGGGCAAGGCTACATTTAATGACGGACTGGCACACACAGGGCAGACCATAGTCAGCGAGGGCACGCTCTGTGTAAACGGAACAGTGGCTGGTCCGGTGGAACTGCGCGCCAAGGGTACGCTCTGCGGCGACATGACACTGAAGGACACTGTGACATTTGAGGGCGCACTCAACTATGAGGGTTGTCGACTGATGCCTGCCGGACTGACTGGCGTGATGGCATTTGACAAGGCTGTGACGTTGCCAGGCGACGTATATATGGAGATAGAGGCAGACAATGGCAAGTGCGGCAAACTGGCTGTTGACGGCAGCCTTACCTTCAAGAATACCAACTACATCACAGTGAATCTGCTAAGCCAGAACACTGCCGACTATCTGTTGGCAGAGTGTACGGGTACGTTGACTTGCAATGTGGAAAGCCTAAAGTGCCGTGGACTAGAGGGCATCAACTACGACCTCCTTACTGTTGATGACAAACAGCTCATACTGCGCATCAACGGTTCGCGCGATGCTGCAGAGAACGTGTTGTGGACTGGTGCAGAGAGCAACACATGGAACTACAAGGCAGACAACTTTTTACTTAACGCAGAGGCTACACCTTACGTGGCTGGCGACCAGGCAGTGTTTGACAATACCGCTGCGCAGACCACTATCAACGTGCCAGAGATGATGGTAACCAACGGCATCGTGTTCAACTCTGGCAAATACACCCTCTCTGGTGAGGGTGGCATTTCTGGCGAAGGCAGTGTGACTGTGAATAACGGTGCTGATGTGACGCTCAACATGAAGAACAGCGACTACACTGGTGCCACTATCGTCAATGGCGGTACGCTCACCGTGCCAAACTTCTACGATGGTGGTCAGAAGAGTGCCATCGGTGCTGCAGAGGCTGCACAGGGAAATCTCGTGCTCAACCGTGGTAAACTGGTATTGAGCAAAGACAACATGGGGACTGACCGACAGATAACTCTTACCGATACTGCTACCATCAGCATAGCACAGGCAAACAGCTCACTGTCGCTCAAAGGTAATGTCAGCGGTATGGGATATCTGGTGAAGAATGGCGCTGGACAGCTGAACTTTACATACGGCGGTGCTAACAACTTTGCTGGTGTCATATTAAAGCAGGGCATCATTGCTCAGGGCGCATGGAACAGCACATTCGGCAAGAGCGGCTCACCAATGGTGCTGGCTGGTGGCGAGGTACACCAGATTGACATCAACAGTACTTCTACGGTGCCAGAGTTTAACCATGCAGTGACGGTTGAGGCTGGCACCACGAACAAGATAATCGGTTCGTCGCGCGGTAGGATCAACGGCACAGTGAAGGGCAGCGGTGCTCTCACCATAGTATCTAAGTATGTGCGTTGCGACGTGGGTGCCACATTTGCAGACTACTCTGGCGAGCTCACCCTCTCAGGCAGCCAGTTCCGACTGATGTCTAATGTCACCGACATGAGTAAGGCTCGTGTCATCATCGATGCCGCTACCAACGTTGGGCACTATAAAGGCGGTTCAGGCAATGCTGTTACTGCAACTACGAAGATTGGTTCTCTGTCAAGTGCCAAGACTGCCACCGATGGCATACTTGGCGGCTCGGCAAGCACATACGAGGTGGGTTATCTGAACGACAACAGTGATTTCTACGGACTGCTGCAGTGCGCACGTATGGTAAAAGTCGGCAACGGCATGCTGTCGCTCCACACAGCCGGACACTCGGCACCAATGACTATCAATGGCGGTACGCTGTCACTCAGCGGACCATCAGCAGCGGTAATGACCACAGGTGCAGTGACCGTAGCTAACGGCGGCACACTCACTGCTACCGGAGAGCAAGGCATTGGCAGTGACCTCACGTTGAACAAGGGGGCACGACTGCTTTGTCAACTCACTGCTACCAGCAACTCTATATTGTCGGTATCGGGCAGCGTGAATCACAACGGCGACACCATCGTGGTGAAGGTGCCTGCTGGTCGCAAACTGGAGGTTGGCGACGAGATAACCGTGTTCTCCTCTACGGGAGCACACACAGGTAATTTCTTCGTTAAGTCTGAGGCCGACGGCATAACTTACGAGTTTGACTCCTCTACATTCTTCAGTGACGGCAAACTGCGTGTCACAAGTGTGGCCACGGGCATAGCACGGCTGAAGGCCGACGGCACCCACGTCGATGTCTATTCTTCCGACGGCATAAAGATACGCCACAACGTGATAGTCAGCGAAGCCCTCAACGACCTACCTGAAGGCATCTATATCATAGGCAATCAGAAAGTGGTGAAGAAATAGGATGTGAGGTTATAAGGTGTAAGATGAAGTATAGTGTGCAAATAAATGCTTTTTTGTTTGATTCCACAAATTAACAAAGCCAACTCTTAGTATTTAGAAGGCGATACAAGGAATAACTTACAGTGAGGCATATCCACAAAAAAACGACCGCTTGACAAATGTCGCATTGCTAAGCGGTCGTTTCTGAAAAAAACAGATGTATTATATATTCTTTTATTTCCTTCTCGTTCTATGGCAAGCCAAGTCTGCTAAAGTAGAGCAGTTCAATCCATTGCTTGTTAGTTCTGTGAAATCCTTGCAATAAGTGGTGAAAAGGAAAATAAATAAAATCACAGTGCTCCCTTGGTGGAAGGCAGTTGGTAGTGGTAGATGTCGCGCTTTACTGCCATGCGTATAGAACGTGCGAAAGCCTTGAAGATACCCTCTATCTTATGGTGTTCGTTATCTCCTTCAGCCTTGATGTTTAGGTTCATCTTGGCGGCGTCGCTGACGCTCTTGAAGAAATGGAGGAACATCTCTGTAGGCATCTCGCCAACTTTCTCGCGGTGGAACTCTGCATCCCATACGAGCCATGGACGGCCACCGAAGTCGAGTGCCACCTGACAGAGACTGTCGTCCATAGGCAGGGTGTAGCCGTAGCGCTCTATGCCACGCTTGTCGCCAAGGGCCTTAAGCAAACATTCGCCAAGAACAATGCCTGTATCCTCTATGGAGTGGTGTTCGTCAACGTGCAGGTCGCCGTTGCAACGCACGTAGAGGTCCATCATGCCGTGGCGGCCTATCTGCTCGAGCATGTGGTCGAAGAAGCCCAGTCCTGTCTGTATGTCGCACTTGCCTGTGCCGTCGAGGTTTATGCGTACGGTGATGTCTGTCTCGTGGGTGGTACGTGTTATCTCTGCGGTGCGCTCGCCAGCGAAGAGAATCTCAGCAATCTTCTCCCATGTGATGTCGTCCTTGCCGAGTATGAGAGCCTTGCAACCGAGGTTGGCAGCAAGCTGTGCATCTGTCTCGCGGTCGCCGATGACGTAGGAGTTGGCAAGGTCATACTCAGGATTGTTGATATACTCTGTCAGCATACCAGTGCCAGGCTTGCGGCAAGGGTGGTTATCTTCTGGGAAGTGACGGTCAATGAGAATGTTATCAAACTCAATGCCTTCGCCCTTCAAGGTCTGGAGTATGAAGTTATGGACTGGCCAGAAGGTGTCCTCTGGGAATGAATCCGTACCCAATCCGTCCTGGTTGCTCACCATGACAAACTCAAAATCGAGGTTCTTGCGTATAAAACCGAGGTTGCGGAATACCCCCTCTACGAACTCCAGTTTCTCAAAGCTGTCTATCTGTTCGTCGGCAGGTTCTTTGATAAGTGTGCCGTCGCGGTCTATGAATAGGAGTCTTTTCATCGTTTTTCAATTATTTCTGTTTTAGAACTTGGCGTGTCAGAAGTTTGTGTTTCTGTAGAGCATTGGTTATCTGTTTGTTCGTTCGGCTTTCGTCTTTATGTCTCCATACAGGAATACGTGTGATGCATGAAATGCCACAGACAGTATTAATGCAAATGCCGAAGCCACGGCTGATGCCGTAAGTGTGATGTAATAAGTGTATGAAGGTATTTCAGCCTCGTCGCCGTACTGGTTCATGCATTCTATAGCGTTCTGATATGCCGTTGACATTATCGTGTCAGGCAATATCAGTACAACGATGGCAATCAGGTATATCACGCCACATAGACAGTTGACGCCGAGAATCTTTCCAAGGTGCTTGAATCCCTCTCGATACTCCTTGCGGAAGGAATGAGCCTTTTTATCATTCTTGTCGTTATCTGTATCGATAGCTCTCATCATGTGACAGTCAAAAGTGTATGTCAGTGGCGTAGCAAATACTATCAATGCTACAAGGAACAAGAACATACCGCATACTACAGCTATCCAAATCCATTTGAGAGAGTCGTTAGCTTGCACGGTAGGCATCGTCTGTTCGGTTGCCCCCATGGCTATCATGTATGTAACCCATTTTGACATGCTCAGTGTGACCAAGAATATGATGATGCTTATAAGATATGGCCAGATAGTGTAGGGTAGGGTGTGGATGGACAGTTTTAAGGTACGCTTCAGTGTATCTCGCCATACAGCCAGTCTGCCTGCTTTGTCTCCTGTGTAGTTTGGAGAAGTCTCTATATTGAATTTCCTGCGGAATAAGAGATACATCCTTGCTATGGCAAAGATAATAGCACCGTAGCTTATTGTTAACATCAAGATGACAGTCAGCAAGGGCATTACTGACAGGTCTCCGTGTGTCAATACATATAATTGCGTGTAATTGCAAAGATATGTAGATATACTCTCTAATAGTGCTGCAATGAAGAAGTAAGGTAGTAGTACCTTAACAATCATACGCAGATGCTGGGCGAGGAATTTGAATCCCTCGCTTATGCATGCTGCGTATGAGCGTTCCTTATATAATATAGTCTGTTCCATGGTTTGAAGTTTGAGGGGTGGGGCGGTTTATGGTTTACAGTTTACAGTTTACAGTTTGTGGTTTACGGTTTACTGTTTTAACCAATTACACCTTGCCTTTACCCTCGTTCTTTACCCTTTATTCTTAAGTTCCTTGATAGTCTGCTCAAGTACGGCAATCTTTTCAAGAGAGTCAGCCTCTTTCTTGCGCTCCAATGCCACGACAGCCTCAGGTGCGTTGGCAACGAAACGCTCATTAGAGAGCTTTTTGCGAACACCGTTGATGAAGCCCTGCAAGTGCTTCAGTTCTGCCTCAGCCTTGGCTATCTCTGCCTCTACGTCGATGAGGTCGCCCAAAGGCACAGCGTATTCGCGTGTACCTATCATGAATGTGCTTGAGCCGTCACCCTTCTGCTGCACGTAGTTGATGTCAGAGAGGCCTGCCATCTTCTTGATGATAGGACCGAGGGCAGGACACTGCGTAACAACCTTGTCATTGGCTCCGCTGACAACGACCTCGAGGGTCAGTGGTTCGCGAGGAGCAATGTTCTTGGTCTGGCGAACGCCACGCACACCTGAGATAACCTGCTTAGCCTCCTCATAGTCGGCAAGTATGCGCTGCTCGTCCTCTGTTGGTGTGTCAAGCTTGAACACAGATACCATCAATGACTCACTTGGCTTGCGGTCAGCAATGTGCTGCCACAGTTCCTCGGTGATGAACGGCATGAATGGGTGTATGATGTGCAGAAGCTGGTCGAAGATATTGAGTGTAGCCTCGAGTGTAGCCTTGTCGATAGGAGCCTGGTATGCAGGCTTTATCATCTCAAGGTACCAACCTGAGAACTCATCAGTGAACAGCTTGAAGGCTGCCATGAGAGCCTCATTGAGGCGATACTTAGAATAGTCGTCGTTGATTTCTGCATATACAGCCTTTACCTTTGCATTCATCCATGCTATGGTCTTCTTGTTTGGTTCCGGCTGCTCTATGTCGGCAACCTCCCAGCCCTTTACGAGGCGGAAGGCATTCCACATCTTGTTACAGAAGTTCATACCCTGTGCACACAATGCGTCATCGTACAGAATGTCGTTGCCGGCAGGAGCCGCAAGCATCATACCCATACGCACGCCGTCAGCGCCATACTTCTCTATCAGCTCAAGAGGGTCAGGAGAGTTGCCCAGTGACTTACTCATCTTACGACCGAGTTTGTCGCGTACGATGCCTGTGAAATATACGTTGCGGAAAGGTATCTGCTTCTGATACTCGCAACCAGCCATAATCATACGTGCTACCCAGAAGAATATGATGTCAGGACCAGTAACGAGGTCGCTTGTTGGGTAGTAATAGTTTATCTCTTCGTTGCCGGGGTTGTTGATACCGTCAAACAGAGATATAGGCCAGAGCCATGAAGAGAACCATGTGTCGAGTGCATCCTCGTCGCGCTTCAGTTGATCGGCGGTGATGGATGGGTCTATCTCCTTAGCCTTCTTGAGAGCCTCCTCCTCTGTGAGTGCCACGACGAAGCGCTCCTCGCCCTCTGTGGTCTCTGGTAGGAAGTATGCTGGTATGCGGTGTCCCCACCACAGCTGACGTGAGATACACCAGTCTTGTATGTTCTCAAGCCAGTTCTTGTATGTGGTTACATATTTGTTAGGATAGAACTTCAGTTCGCCGTTGAGCACTGGTGGCAGTGCTATGTCTGCCATGTGCTGCATAGAGAGGAACCACTGCTTGCAGAGGCGTGGCTCTACTGCTGTGTCCTGGTTGCGCTCTGAGTAACCCACCTTGTTGTCATAGTCCTCAATGTGGTCCATGAGACCTGCGTTCTCAAGGTCGATGGCAATCTGCTTGCGCACTACCATGCGATCCTGACCGACGTACATGCCTGCAGCCTCAGAAATGGTGCCGTCAGGGTTGAAGATGTCTATTGTCTCAAGGTTGTGAGTCTTACCCAGTGCGTAGTCATTTACGTCATGGGCAGGAGTAACCTTCAGACAGCCTGTACCGAACTCTATGTCAACATAGCGGTCCTCGATGACAGGTATTACGCGGTTTACGAGAGGTACGATTACCTTATGGCCCTTCAGCCACTGGTTCTTCACGTCCTTAGGGTTGATACACATGGCGGTATCGCCCATGATGGTCTCAGGACGTGTGGTGGCAACTACGGCATAGTAGCCCTTCTCGTCCTTGTGGAACACCTCTCCCTCTTCACCAGTAAGCACTACAGGGTTGGTGTCGGCGTCAGCCACATAGTATTTCAGGTGATAGAGCTTTGACTTCTCCTCACGATAGATAACCTCCTCGGTAGAAAGCACGGTCTGAGCCTTTGGGTCCCAGTTTACCATACGCAGGCCACGGTAGATGTAGCCCTTGTTGTAAAGGTCCACGAATACCTTCAACACTGACTCAGAGCGTTTCTCGTCCATGGTGAATGCAGTGCGGTCCCAGTCGCATGATGCACCGAGCTTGCGCAACTGCTTCAGTATGATGCCGCCGTGCTCCTCGGTCCATGCCCATGCGTGTTTCAAGAACTCCTCACGAGTGAGGTCACGCTTCTTGATACCCTGCTGTGCCAGTTTGTTAACCACCTTTGCCTCAGTTGCTATAGAGGCATGGTCAGTGCCAGGCACCCAACAAGCATTCTTGCCGTCAAGGCGGGCCTTACGTATAAGGATGTCCTGGATGGTGTTGTTAAGCATGTGTCCCATGTGGAGTACGCCGGTCACGTTTGGTGGCGGTATAACTATGGTGTATGGCTCGCGGCCGTCAGGCTTACTTGCAAACAGTTTGTTGTCGGTCCAATACTGGTACCATTTTGATTCTACCTCCTTTGGAGAGTATTTACTTGCTAATTCCATTTTGGTATATTGGGTTGTTATTTTTATTTCAGTTTGTTGTCTTTTGTCTATATTAATACACTCTGAGCCTGTCACCCACACGAGGCATGTAGTCATTAGGCAGGTTGTTCATCTTGTACAGGCTGCTGAGTCTGATGCCATACATCTGTGAGATGTCATACATACTCTGTCCTGCCATGACAGTGTGCAGGAAGCCCTTGTACTTTTTCTCTGCTTTTGTGGCTTTCTTCTTAAGGTACACTATATCACCATTGGCGAGAACAGTGTTTTTGTCCCTTTCGTTGTATTTTGCCAGAGAACGGTAACTTATGTTTACATCAAGGGCAATAGAGCGGAAAGTCTCGCCCTGCTGAGCTATGATGTATAGGTTGTCATTATACATGTAGATGCGATGGTTTTTCACCACTTTACCCAGCAAGTCCTCTTTCTTTGTTTTCTTCTTGGTCTTGTTTGTCTTGCCAGACTTGAATATTCTCTCAATCCATGAGCCTGCCTCAGCAATGTCTATATTGCTACCAGAAGATTTCTTGCTTGTGCTCCTGTAAGGGGTGTTTGTGTCGTATTGGTGCAACTGATAAAGCTCTATTATCTCTATCAGCTTGTCGGCATATTGTGGGTTGGTGGCATATCCACATGCTTTCAGTCCGCGAGCCCATCCCTTGTAGTCTGTAGTCTTCAGCGAGAAGAGTGACTTGTAACGGTTACCTTGCAGGAACTTGCTATGGTCCACATAGCTCTCTCTTGCACTTGAGTACGACCTGAAACAGTCGTTTTTTATGTCATCGTCAACATATATAGTCTTTCCTATCCAACCGTTATGGCACTTTATGCCGAAATGGTTGTTTGCCTGGGTTGCCAGTCTGCTGAGCCCGGCGCCGCTTTCAAGGAGTCCCTGTGCCAATGTTATGGATGCGGGAATGCCGTAGGTATGCATCTGTTCTATGGCAATGTCCTTGTATTTGTTGATGTAATTCTGATATGCGGAATTCCATTTGATAGCACCTGCGGCATGTGAGAGCCACAGTGCTAAAAGAAATATTATGTAACATCTTTTTCGCATACAGATATTTGGTATGGTTGTAAATATAACGGCCTTTGGAAGACTATTGTTTTTAAGTTACAAAGTTACTCAAAAAAATCCATATAACAAAAAGAAATGACACCTAATATAAATTCAGATGTCATTTCTTCTCTTGTGGTAGTGGGTACGGGAGTCGAACCCGTGTACCCGGCGTGAGAGGCCGGTATCCTAGGCCACTAGATGAACCCACCATTATGTTTTCTTCTTTTCTCTCAGTCTTAGTCTCTTTTCGTATGTAAGCTATAATTGTGAATTATAAATTCGCAACTATAATCTTTGTAGTAGTGGGTACGGGAGTCGAACCCGTGTACCCGGCGTGAGAGGCCGGTATCCTAGGCCACTAGATGAACCCACCATTTGCAAGAAAAGGTGCGGAAGGTGGGGGATTCGAACCCCCGGTACGGTAAACCCGTACGTCAGTTTAGCAAACTGGTGGTTTCAGCCACTCACCCAACCTTCCCTGTTGTCAAACCGACACCGTTTTCTTAATGCGAGTGCAAAGGTAGCTATTTTTTTTTATTCTACCAAATGTTTTGGTATATTTTTTTGAAATTAATTGTAAAAAGACAGCAAAAGGGGGTGTGTTGTTAATAAGGTTTCATGTAGGCATTGTTCTTGATAAAATAAAAGCTATCACTTTATTATGGTAAAGTGATAGCTTTTGATGTGTAGTATGGAATGTTAATTTTAGTCCAGTTTGTGGATTACCAATCCAGAACGGAGTTTTGGCTCAAACCATGTTGCCTTAGGAGGCATGATGTTGCCAGAATCAGCTATGTCCATGATCTGCTTCATAGAGACAGGGTAGAGGGCAAGTGCTGCACGCATCTCACCACTGTCAACGCGACGCTTCAGTTCGCCGAGTCCACGCAGACCGCCAACGAAGTCGATGCGCTGTGAAGAACGCAGGTCGCCAAGTTCGAGGATGTCCTGCAGGATGAGACGTGAAGATATGTCAACGTCAAGAACGCCGATAGGGTCGCTGTCGTCGTATGTGCCTGGCTTTGCGTCAAGGCTGTACCACTCGCCGTCAAGGTAGAGAGAGAATTGGTGAGCGTGCTGTGGACGATACTCCTCGGTACCCTTCTTCTCTACGACGAAGTTCTTTGCGAGTTTCTCAAGGAACTGCTCGGAAGTGTTACCGTTGAGGTCTTTCACTACGCGGTTGTAGTCGAGCACTGTCAGCTGGCTTGCCTGGAAGCATACAGCCATGAAGTAGTTGTATTCTTCGTCGCCTTTGTGGTTAGGGTTCTGTTTAGCGCGCTCAGTACCTACGAGTGCTGCAGCTGCAGAACGGTGGTGACCGTCGGCGATGTACAGGGCAGGCATCTTTGCAAATTCATCAGTGATGGTCTTGATGTCGTTGTCATCGCTAACCACCCATAGCTGGTGACGGAAGCCGTCGATAGGTGCCACGAAGTCATATTCAGGCTGTGTGGCAGCATATTTCATGATGAGTTTGTCAAGAGTGCTGTTGTCTGGATAAGCGAAGAATACAGGCTCAATGTTGGCGTTGTTGACGCGGACGTGCTTCATGCGATCCTCTTCCTTGTCGCGACGTGTAAGCTCATGCTTTTTGATGATGCCCTTCTCGTAGTCGCCAGAGTATGCACCTACGACGAGACCATACTGTGTCTTCTCCTTGCCGCCGTTTGCAGGCAGCTTAGATGTCTGTGCATAGATGTAATACTGCTCCTTGTCATCCTGTACGAGCCAGCCATTATCCTGGAATTTCTGGAACTGACGTGCAGCCTCCTCATAAACCTTAGGGTCGTACTCAGATGTGCCAGGCTCGAAGTTTATCTCAGGCTTGATGATGTGGTAGAGAGACTTCTCGTTGTCGCCAGCTTCAGCGCGTGCTTCCTCAGAGTCAAGTACGTCATAAGGACGTGACTCTACCTGTTCTACTAAATCTTTTGGTGGGCGTATGCCCTTAAATGGTTTTACTATTGCCATAACGTTTTATTGTATTATATTACTTATTTTAGTCTCGTATATCTTGACGGTGGAGTTCAGGCCTGATGGCATTGGTGCCCAGTCGTCATACTTCGTGTTCTTGTATTTTATGTTCACCACGTTTATCTCCTCCATCTTACGCCATTTTACACCTTTCCTGTCAAGGTCGGCTATGCGGTTAGCTGGGAGGTTGGTAACCTCTATGCGTATTGTGTTGATGCCTTTCTTGAGCACGCTGCCGTTGAAACCGAGTATGTATGGTACGCTCCATGCACATCCTATATACTCATTATTTATATATACTCGTGCACTTTCTCTTACATCGCCGAGGTCTATTGCATAGTTGCGTCCGATGTTGGAGGTTATCTTGAATGTTGTCTCATACACACCGGTGCCCATAGTTACCTTTGCGGAGTCGTTATTAAGTTTCTCCCATGTCTGCAGGTTGTTTAACTTGAATGTGGCATTTACTTTCGGGCTCTCTTCGATGAAAGACAGTTTCCATCCCTTGTCAAGATTAATCTCTGTCTCTTGTACCTTGGCAGTAGGACGCATGAAGAGCTGTTGGGAGTTGTCCTTGTGACAGTCTAATTGCAAGAACATTGACTCTCCTGAGCGTAGTGTCACGCGTATCTTTCCGTTTGGCGTTTCGGCAGCGTAGTAATTGTTTGTCAGAGGGTCGTACCAACGTGCGTTGTTAAACTTCTTTGATACCTGGCAATATGCGTCAACATCGTTTGGCGTAAGGTTAGCTATGAAATAGCAGTAGCCTTTGCCCGATTTTCTGCGTATCAAATTGAGGTGATGCTGGCGTTTCAGCTGCTCTGGACTGGCTACCTGTGAGAAAGCAGCGTCGTCGTTACCGTAGATGACTGTTATGCCTTGTGCCTTGAGTGTCTCGATGCGGTTCTTGACATTGTCGGGAAGGATGGTGCCTTCGGGAATGACAAGTGCTCTGTATGTAACGCCAGCCTCAGTCATAATGTCTCTCTTGCCGTTCTTGTTGATGTATGAGCGCAATCCTAACACCTGCAGGTCTGATACATAGTCGCAGTCATATCCCATTCTGTCAAGTTCAAGTATAGATTTCTTGAATTCTGGAGCAAGTTTTCCGAGGTTGTGAATCTCAAATTTCATCAGCAGCGTCTTCAGGTTCTTCTGCCAAAGGTTGTGAATAGGGAAGTAAACCAAGAAGTCGTTGTCAGGCTCGCCAGACTGCAGGAGTTTCTGGCAACGCTCGATGTATTCGTTAAGGTATATAGCGTCACGCCATATTGTGCTTGTGGGTGACATGTCCACACTTGCATAGAATTTCCATCCCGGCCATGGATCGTTCTTGGGAGAATAGCATGTACCATGGTAGTACATGTGGTTCACTCCAGCACAGAACATGAGGTCAAGGTCAGGCTTCATCTGAGAGAGGGATGTGCGGAAGTGTTCTGTAAGCCATGTGAAAGTTTCGCTTGACACCAGACGCTTGCCTGTTACATGCGCAGCGCTTGGGGCATATTTGAACATGGAGTAGTCAGAATCGTTGAGCTTTGTCATGCCTGGGTCTGTACGCAGTCCCTTGATGCCAAATTCACTCAGTCCGAAACCTTCAATCTCTGGAATGTCCACTGCAGCGTAAAGGTCAAGCAAGTTGGCAGGTGAACCATGTGCCTGGTTCTTTACCTGCATGCCGTGGGAGTGTGACCACCATACCCACTGGTTGGTGAAATTCTCAAGCAGCATGTCGGAGAGAGTCTCACGGTAATCATGTACCATGACGGTGTCACGGTCCACAAGTTTGTTTATATTCTTTTTCAGAGAGTACCCGCGTCTTTTCTCAAACTCCTGTGGAAGGGTAGGGGTCCAGTCTGCTCCGTACACCTCGTATGAGTCGTTGAATGAAACTTGTGGCCATGGGGTGTGGTTGGCGTTGAACGCTTTGTCAAACTTGCTGAGATAATTCTTTACGGCGAGTTTGTCAAAATGGTCAATGACTAATCCGGCTCCGCCAGGTGCGGCGCGTTTCACTTGCTGCTTGGTTCGTCCGTTGTAAACAGCGATGATGCGCCACATACCGTTCTTGGGAGCCTTCCATGTCAGGGAGCCGTTGCTACCTACGCAGGCGGAGATATCTTCACCGTCTCCTTTATATCCTTTGATGTTGTGAGGATATGCAGTGGCAAAGCTGAATGTGGAACTCTGCTTTTCTTTCGCTGGCAGACGAAGCGTGACGCCATTCTTCAATGCCTTGGCGTCAACCAAGGTGTCAACAACTACCAGTTTGCAGGCGGCTTCAGACAATGTCGTGGTGGGACCGCCGAAAGGCCATCCGGTACCATTGTTCATGTCAATCTCAATACCGAGGCGTTTTCCTTCGCTTATAACGTATGACAACATCTCCATCCATTTAGGAGAGAGGAAGTCGATATTGTTTTTCTCGTTACCTTGAACACCGTATAGAGGTGTTATCTCTAATGCTCCAATGCCATGGGATGCATATTGCTCCATGCTCCATCTTAAGTTCTCCTTGTCAACGGCAGAACCGAGCCACCACCAGCGTGCGCCAGGCTTGGCTGTTGACACAGTCTGGGCAGCTGCGTCTGTAGTATAGAGTGCCGGCAGAATAATAGAAATCGCAAAAAATAATCTTTTAAGCATACTGCAAATACGAATTATAAATTGTGCGTTGTTAATAAGTTAATAGTCATTCATGATGATATGGCTCACCTTTCATGATGGTGCAGGCACGATACAGTTGCTCTGTAAAGATAAGCCTTACCATCTGGTGTGAGAATGTCATCTTTGATAAAGACACCATCTCGTTAGCCCGTTTGTACACGCTGTCAGAAAAACCGTAGGCGCCACCAATGCAGAATACAAGACGTCTGGAAGTGAGTTGCTTGCCTTCTAACCATTTTGCGAAGTCAACGGATCTGTGCTCTTTGCCATGCTCATCCAGTAAGACGAGGCAATCAGAGGGTTGTATGTTCTTTAATATCTGTTCTCCTTCTTTCTCTTTTATCAGAGTTTCAGTGAGTGATTTGCTGTTCTTTATGTCGGGTAGGGTAATGATAGAGAAAGGCATGTAGTGAGTGATGCGCTCTGAGTAATCATCAATGCCTGCCTGGAAATGCTTGCTATTTGTTTTACCTATTAATATTAGCTCTGTCTTCATTATTACGGCAAAGATATACATTTTTCTCTTTATAGGCAAGTAAATACGTTTTTTTTTGAAAAAAGGGACTAAACTTTACCATAATTCAGGAAAAATATATACCTTTGTAGCCAGTAGGGGGATGGTTAAATGGCATTTGTTGTGCGGAGTATAGCTGCAGGCGATGTCAATTAGAGGACAATATAATAATTAACATAAACAATGGAGAATAATTCACAGTTAATTTCACAGTGTGAACAGACGGCAAAGCAATGGCTGTCATCATCTTTCGATGAAGATACACGTAAGGAAGTGCAGGCAATGCTTGACAATCCGGATAAGACAGCTCTTATTGATGCTTTCTACCAGTCACTTGAGTTTGGTACGGGTGGTTTGCGTGGCATTATGGGTGCCGGCACTAATCGTATGAATAAGTATGTTGTCGGTATGGCAACACAGGGCTTTGCCAATTATATATTGAAGGCTTTCCCTGGCAAGCAGTGTTCTGTAGTGGTGGGCCATGACTGCCGCAATAACGGACGTATGTTTGCAGAGACAGTGGCAGACATCTTCTCTGCCAACGGTATCAAGGCTTATCTGTTTGAGAGCCTGCGTCCTACACCGGAGATTTCTTTCGCCATACGTCAGCTTGGTGCTCAAGCAGGTGTGAATGTCACTGCATCGCACAATCCGAAGGAGTACAACGGCTATAAGGCATATTGGGAGGATGGCGCACAGGTGCTTGCTCCACATGATACTGGCATAATCGAAGAGGTAAACAAGGTTAAGATTGAAGACGTTAAGTTTGAAGGTAACCCTGACCTTATAAAGATTATCGGTGGTGAGATGGACTATGACTACATGGTGGCTGTAAAGGAAAGTATGGTGGACCAGGATGTAATTCTCCGTCAGAAAGGCCTCAATATAGTATATTCTGCCATGCATGGCACAGGTCGTCACATTGTTCCAATGTGTCTGCGCTCATGGGGATTCCAGAATATCAACGTTGTGCCAGAGCAGATGGTTGTAGATGGAAACTTCCCTACTGTGGTATCGCCAAACCCGGAGAATGCAGAAGCTATGACGCTTGGCATGAAGCTGGGTACGAAGCTTAATGCTGACCTTGTTGTGGCTACAGACCCTGATGCTGACCGTCTTGCCATCGTATGTCGTAATGATAAGGGCGAATGGCAGATACTTAACGGTAACCAAACCGCTTGTATGTTCTATTGGTACACTATCAAGAACAAGAAGGCATTAGGCCAGCTTAACCCTACAGACTTTATGGTTAAGACCATTGTTACCTCAGAGCTTATCGCAAAGATAGCACGCGCTAACGGCGTGGAGTGCTTCGATGAATATACAGGCTTCAAGTGGATAGCATACCGCATACGTGAGAATGAGGGTAAGCGTAAGTATATTGGCGGTGGTGAGGAGTCCTTCGGATACCTGCCGTACGACAAGGTGCGCGATAAGGATGCTCCGGCGTCTATCTGCCTTATCTGTGAGATTGCAGCGTGGGCAAAAGATCAGGGCAAGACACTCTATGATTTGTTGCTCGATATATATAAGGAGTATGGTTTCCAAAAGGAAGCAGCTGTCAGCGTGACAAAGCCTGGTAAGACCGGTGCTGATGAGATTAAGAAGATGATGGAAGACTTCCGTCAGACACCTCCAACTGAGATAGCCGGCTCAAAGGTTGTTACGGTTAAGGACTATAAGACATTGAAGCAGACAACAGCTGATGGCAAGGTCGTTGACATCAATATGCCTACAACAAGCAATGTTCTGCAGTGGTTTACTGAGGACGGCATGAAGATTTCTGTTCGTCCGTCAGGAACAGAGCCAAAGATCAAGTTCTACTGCGAGGTGCCTGTTGCTGGACAGTTTGATGGCGACTATAATGCATTCACTGCAAAGGCTGATGCTCGTATTGTGGAGATAAAGAAAAGCCTTGGCTTGTAATTTACTTTGACAGTATTATAATATAAAAGGATGGATACATGGTTTGTGGCCTTGTATTCATCCTTTTATGTTAAATAATCATAAAGTTATCGAAAGAGAAGAGAAAAAGACGCACTTATTTTGAGGACTGAAAAAAAAGTATTAACTTTGCAGCCGATTATTCCGTTATGGGCTCGGTTAAGTGCCGGCAGATAGTGTTGGACGCCCAGCGGAGAAACCCAATTTTACAATATAAAAATGTACGCAATTGTAGAAATTCAGGGTCAGCAGTTCAAGGCAGAAGAGGGCAAGAAGCTCTATGTACACCACATGAATGGTGTTGAGGAAGGCCAGGCTGTTGAGTTTGACAAGGTGCTGCTCGTAGACAATGGTGGAGCAGTTACAGTAGGTGCACCTACAGTAGATGGTGCAAAAGTAGTGTGTGAAGTGGTTACTCCACTCGTAAAAGGTGACAAGGTGATTGTCTTCAAGATGAAGCGTCGCAAGGATGAGCGTAAGCGCAACGGCTTCCGTGCTCAGTTCACCGAGTTGAAAATTAAATCAGTAGTAGCTTAAAACCAAAAGGAGGACTAAGAAATGGCACATAAGAAAGGTGTAGGTAGTTCTAAGAACGGACGTGAATCAGCTTCACAGCGACTTGGTATTAAGATTTTCGGTGGTCAGAAGGTTGTTGCAGGCAACATTATCGTTCGCCAGCGTGGTAACAAGCACTTCCCAGGCGCAGGTGTTGCGCAGGGTAAGGATGACACCCTCTACGCTCTCATCGACGGTACAGTAAACTTCCACAAAGGTAAGTTTGATAAGAGCGTGGTGTCTGTGATACCAGCAGAAGCATAAAGAGTCTTTTACTTAGACTATAGTCCACGGGAATTCAAACACCCCAATGACTTAAAACTTATAATATAAAACTTATTCCAAACACTATAAGAAGGGCAGTAAGTGATTACAGCCCTTCTTTCTTTTTTGTCCTTTTATGCGAGAATTTATGTGTTTTAGGTAAAAAGTCAATAAAAAATTTGGCAGTTACGAAAAAAAGTATTACCTTTGCACTCGCAATTAAGGAAATGGCTCCTTAGCTCAACTGAATAGAGCATCTGACTACGGATCAGAAGGTTGCAGGTTTGAATCCTGCAGGAGTCACTTTACTTTATTACAGTTTATTTCTAAAAGGGCTTGGCTCCTTAGCTCAACTGAATAGAGCATTTGACTACGGATCAAAAGGTTGCAGGTTTGAATCCTGCAGGAGTCACAAGAAAAAGGCAGTTTGCAGTTATCTTGCAGACTGCTTTTTTCTTGTATTGGTAAAGAGTAATTTTATAAAGGCTAATATAGCGAAAAAAACGATTTTGTCCTATTTTGACCTCTGTCTTACCCCCGTTTTCCTTGCGATATTTCAAAATAATTTCCTGCTGGTCGCGTACAGAGAAATCTACAGGGAGTTGTAACTATCTGATAATCAGTGATGGGTTGTAAAAATGCATAATAAAACGGTAGTTTTTGCTCTATAAAAGCTATGCTTTCATGGTGTGAAAGCTATCGAATGACACTGTAAAAGCTATGCTTTTACATCCTAAAGTGATAGCTTTTACGAAAAATGGGGTGCGAAAACATAGTTTTTCGCACCCTATTTTCGTTTTTTATGCCTTTTTCTTTTCTAGTTTGCATTTTTTCGTTGACAAAATCCAGAGAGCCAAATCACAAAAATGTCCTATTTTTCGTTTTATAAATTAAACTGGTAAAACTAATAAAAAACATACTTTTCTCCTTTATTGTAAAAAATGGAAGAAAATCTTGTAACCTACAAAAAAGAATCATTTCTTTTGCAATATAAATATAATTAACTATCTTTGTATTAATCTGTAGCAGATTAGATGTTCAGAACATCTGTTGTATTAAAACATTAAAAACGTGATAAAACAGGTGCAGGGGGAAATATCCACGGATATTTCCCCCTGCACCGTAATACCATATTTATGGGGTATAAATGCCATAAGAGTGGGATTTCAAGAATGAAAGAATAGCAGTACCTTTGCATCCGGAATAAAGCAGTCATCGTAAAAAAGGATAGACTGAAAGCCACATAATACATTAATAACGGATGACGACAATGACAAGAAAATCAATTCAGAGGCGAATGCGCTGTTGAGGCGCGTATTATTTTAGAATTAGGTGAGCAGTGGTAGATTAAGGAATAGACTGTAGTTTTTAATATTAAGAAAACAAAAAACAAGAAGGAAAGAAATTGTATTTATGGAGAAAAAACTACTTACATTAATAATAGTGTTGGCGGCGACGTTGCAATCGCTGGCGCAGATAACCACCATTAAAGGTCGTGTGGTAGATGCTATTACCGGAGAAGGACTGATTGGTGCGTCTCTTGTGCCGAAGAACTCAAAAGAATTGGGTGTGGTTACGGATATAGAGGGTAATTTCACACTGCAGACCAAAGTGCAGTTGCCGTTGACGTTAAGCATACAATATATAGGTTACCGCTCACAGGAAGTTGAAGTATATGATGCGGAAGAACCGATAGAGGTAACGCTTGCTTCTGGTGGAAACTCACTCAACGAGGTCGTTGTGGTAGGTTATGGTACGCAGCAACGTAAAAAACTCACTGGTGCAGTGGCATCAATCAACACCGATGACGTGCTGAAAAACGTGACATCGTTTGACAAGGCGCTGGGCGGTACCGTTGCAGGTCTCTCTGTTGCATCGTCTTCAGGTCAGCCGGGCGCATCAACCAATATACGTATTCGTGGTGGAAACTCTATCACTGCCGGCAACGAACCGTTGTATGTAATAGATGGAGTGTTGATATATAACAGCTCAAGCGCTACCAGCACAGGTAACAGCCTTGCCGGTGGAAGTTTTAATCCATTAGCTTCTATCAACCCCTCAGACATAGAGTCTATTGAGGTGCTGAAAGATGTGTCAGCTTCTGCCATATATGGTTCCCGCGGTTCAAATGGTGTTATTATCGTGACGACCAAGAATGGTAAGAAAGGCAAAGTGAATGTAAACTATGGCTATTCGCTCGGTGTTTCATCTGTAAGCAGAAAACTTGATTTGCTCAATGCCAGACAGTGGGGTGAGCTTTATCTGGATCTGGCTACAGACGCTCAGAAGGCAGCCACGGGTGTGACTGAAGATGTTGTGCAGTCATGGGGCGCAGGCACAGACTGGCAGGATGCATTGTTCCGTACAGCAGTGACACATGAGCATCAACTGTCAATCAGCGGTGGTTCAGACAAAGACCGTTTCCTGCTTTCTGCAAACTATACAGATCAGGACGGTATAATACACAACTCTGGTTTTACACGTCTCGGTGCACGTTTCAACTATGAGCGTGACATTCTGAAAAACGTTACAGTAGGTTTGAAGTCAAACTTCTCAAAGTCCACACGCACAGGCGCTTATGGTATGCGTGGTTCAACGGGCAACTTCAGCGGTATTATTGATAAGGTAATACGTACTTCGCCTGCAGTATCTATATATAATGCTGATGGTTCGTTTAACTATGCCAACCCGTTTGAGTCAGGTGACTTTGTACGTGATGATGTGACCGTAAACCCTATAGCCGATCTGTATAACCTTGATACAGAAACAAAGGTTGACAATGTTCTTGTGTCAGGTTTCGCACAGTGGGATATTATCCCGGGACTGCGTTTGCGTACCCAGGCCTCAGCAAATATTATCAATACGCGTCAGAACCTTTTTGGTGCAGAGTCCACACAGGTAGGCTTCGTATCACAGGGCTATGGTGACATAGGTACCAAGCGTTGGGAGAGCGACCAGTTTGAGGCAACGCTCACATATAATAAGAGATGGGGCATACATGAGATAGAGGCTCTGGGCGGTTACACCTACCAGCAGGAGAAGAGTGAGGGACTGGATGCTTCAACCGCATATTATGCCAACGAGAACCTTGGTTATCACAGTCTGCAGTCTGGCTCAACGTTTGTTGAGACAAACTCCGCTTTCTCAACATCTGTGCTATATTCAGTGCTCGGTCGTGTTAACTACTCTTTGCTTGACCGCTATCATCTTACTGCAACCCTGCGTGGTGACGGCTCCAGCCGATTTGCAAAGAACCACAAGTGGGGCTGGTTCCCTTCAGTAGGTTTCTCTTGGAACGTAAACGAGGAGAAGTTCCTTAAAAATAAAAAGTGGCTTGAGGACTTGAAGTTCCGCGCAAGCATAGGTACTGTTGGTAACCAGGAGATAGGCAACTACGCCTATTCATCTGATTATTCCGCCACTCATTATTTCTTCGGCGGCGTGCGTAACCTTGCCTACTATCGTTCATCTCTGGGCAATGACGACCTGAAGTGGGAGAGCACAACATCTTTTGACCTCGGTCTTGATATCAACCTCTTCAAGGGACGTTTGGGATTTGTCTTTGACTATTACCACAAGAAGACCTCAGACCTTCTGCTCAGCCTGTCTGTTCAGCAGACTACAGGTTTTTCTTCGCAACTTCAGAATGTGGGAAATGTAACAAACGACGGTGTGGAGTTTGGTGTAAACGGCACACTTTATCAGTCAAAGAGGTTTAACTGGACAGCCAATGCCAATATAGCTCATAACAAGAACAAGGTATCGAGCCTCGGTGGTTCACAGAGAGAAATAATAGAGGGTAACACTATCATACGCGTTGGTGAATCTCTCGGTACATTCTATGGATGGCAGTATGACGGCATAGTACAGAAGGGAGAAGACCTTTCAAAGGTGCCAGCTACCTCAGTCAAGGGTGTAGTGGAATATGGCGATGTGAAGTATGTTGACCAGAATGGTGACGGTGTGGTAGATCAGGAGAATGACCGCGTAGTGCTTGGTTCTACACAGCCTAAGTTTACCTACGGTTTCGGTACCCAGTTGCGCTACAAGCAGTGGGATCTCACACTCAATCTTCAGGGTTCATACGGTAACAAACTCTACAACCGTCTGCGTCAGGCATTGGAGACACCTAATATTAGTTATAACGGCTCAGCTGTATTGCTCAACCGCTGGACAGAGGACAACCCAAGCACAAGTGTTCCACGTGCATTTGTGTCAAACGTTGCAAGCTTCTATCTTGACAGCCGCTATATAGAGAGTGCAAGCTATCTGCGCCTGAAGAACCTCCAGATAGGATATAACCTGCAGCCACGTCTGCGTAATGGACAGAAATTAGGAATTTACCTCTATGCTTCAGCACAGAACCTGTTTACCATAACTCCATACGAGGGCTATGATCCAGAGTATTCCGGCTCTACCGACAGCGGTAATTATCCTACAGCACGTTCGTTTACATTTGGTGTGAAGTTCTCATATTAAGACATTCCCCTAAACGAGACTTGTAAATGTTAATCAAAACAATATAGTAAAGGAGAAATAAAGCAATGAACAAATATAATATCAACATAAAACTAAAGAAGAGCCTGGTGGCTTTCTATACCATACATACAGTGGTGCTGGTATTGTTACTATTGTTAGCCTCAACTGTCACCACATCCTGTGAATCGCTTGACCAGGGTAACCCGAGTAAGTTGTCAGAGACAAGTTTGCCACAGAATGATACAGACGCCAAGTCGCTTGTTAACGCTGTATATGCCCGTGACATAGAGCTTGCTACCACATATATGTATCTGACAGACCTTACCACTGAGACGACTGTATCTGGTGAGAATCCTAACGGTGGAGGCGGTATGCTTGGACTGTTGAAGTGGGATGGTACAAACTCATATATAGTAAGTGCATGGTCGGCAGTATATACCTGTCTTGCACGTGCCAATGACGTCATAGACCGTCTGGACCCTGTGCCAGCAGGTGTTTCCCCGCAGGTAGCTTCCCAGGTAATAGGTGAGGCGAAGTTCCTTCGTGCGTATTACCTTAACTATGCTGTGCAGTTCTGGGGACCAGTGCCAGTTGTTACTACTGTAGGTGGCGGTAAGAATGCAGTGCGTGAGCCAGAGACGAAAGTATATCAGCAGATTGTAAGTGATTTGGAGGATGCTGCCAACCGCCTGCCAGAGCGTAGTGAACTGGCGTCAACAGATATAGGTCGTGCCACACGTGGTGCAGCTAATGCCGCACTGGCAAAGGTTTATCTTACATGGGCACAGGTGGATGATGACCTTACCGATGCACAGCGTCATGAATACTTCTCAAGATCGGTAGAGTATGCTAAGAAGGTGATAGAGTCAGGTCAGTATGAGCTGGAGGAGGATTTCGTAAAGAACTGGGACAACAAGAACCGCAACGGTAAGGAGAGCATCTTCGCCATACAGTTCTATCTTGGTTCTTCAACACGAAACGGCGATGCTTCAGGTAACAACCATTTGTGCCACTGCTCATTCTCTACAGGCTTCAGCGTGTCACTGCCACATATAGCACCAGGTCCGGACAATACCTTGCGTGACTCATATATAGAGGGTGATCAGCGTAAGGATGTGACCATAGCCGATTCGTTGTGGCGTCCATCTACAAACAGCTACTTCCACTTCTATTTTGATAACGACGGTGATGGCATCAAGGAGTCTGGATATTCACGCTTCAACAAGTACATAGACCATGACACACCGGAGACAAGTGCGTCAGACCGTGCAATGAACCGTCAGGTTCTTCGTCTAGCTGAGGTGTATCTGGTACTTGCCGAGGCTATCAACGAGCGTGATGGTGCACCTAACCAAGAGGCTTATGATGCCTTTAATAAAGTACGTCGTCGTGCTTTCCGTGAGGATATCAACAGTGGTGACGCGCAGGCTCATGATCTTGAGGCAGGATTGGATTACGAGGGATTCCGTGACGCAATAATACAAGAACGCTCTTGGGAGTTCACGCTGGAGCAGAAGCATTTGCTTGACCTCAAGCGCTGGAAGATTCTCGTAAAGACAATAAAGAACTCAAGACTTGCTACAGAGTATCCTGAGTTTAATAAGCAAAACGTGGATTTCCGTCATTACCGTTTCCCTATACCACAGGCACAGCGAGAGATTAATCCGAACCTCTGGCAAAACTATGGATATGATGGTTCTACAATAACGCAGAACCCATACAAGGGAAGAGAATAAACATATTCGCAAGAAAGGGGGAGAGTGAGGATTAAAGAGAAATATTAATTTAAAACAAAGACTTAACAAATGAAGAGAATAATTCTATCAACCATAATAGCTACGGCGACGGTATCAGTCGCTGTAGCACAACAAAATGATCAGCGTATAAATAAGGCTGTAACAGATGCTTCATGGTATAATAAAGCAGTAAAGAGTGCACCGTCTTTCCGTGATTTCCTGAAGCGTAGAAAAGCAGCTGTTAATAACTGGCTCGCCATACCGACATCAGCACTGCAGCCCATCACCATCAAGGCATTTGCCACGGCTGAGCAGCGCGCAGGAACACGCCATGTAATCATACGTGAGCATCAGTTTCTTAATGACAGTGGCTATAACAATGGAGGCTTTGACCTCGGTATAGGCACTCCTGACCATGTGATAGCTGCCATTGCGGGCGACATAATAGACAGCTATGCTACGCAGGCAGCTATCAAGGGTATCGCAATCGACTCGCTCGCAGTCAATGTGAAACAGACAGGACGCAGCATAGGAGACTGGGGTATTAACTACACTATATATATAGATTCTCCTGCTTCAGATGCACAACTTGAGGAGCTTAGACTGCTTGCTGAGAAAAACTCACCGTTGTATCAGTTCTCACTACAGGCAAACAAGGTAGAGACAACCATTGAGTACACTCGCACGCCAGAGGAACTGGAGATACCACCTACATATCAGCCAGGACTGCGGGAGTTCATAGAGTGGGAGATAAAGAAAGGCGAAGGAAACAAGAAACTGCGTGAGAGTGGACAGCGTCCTGACCGTAGCAAGTTTGGTGGCTATGCTTATGACTATCCTTACTCTCGTAAGAATGAGTTTACCCCGGCGCAGAGCGACAGCTACCTGAGTCCTGACGGACCATCAGCATTCATCAATCCAGCAGCAGGTGTGACAGTGGTGCAGGTAAGACATCACCGTGTAATACAGGACCATCCACAGATATTCGGCGGTAATGACCTCGGTGCTACAGCAGTTGAGGCACATATCGGTTTGCTCGGTTCTTGCTTTTCTCATGTGGCGGAGGGCACGGCGGCGCGTAACCATGTGCCACTTGATACCCTGAAGGTATCGCTTACCGCAGAACTTGATCCACGTGCCGGCCGTAAGGGATTTGAGAATACTCCGCTATATCCTACAAATATCAAGATGCGTGTGGTTGTAAGCAGTCCGCGTGACGAGGCGACGATACGCCAACTCGTAGAGGATACAGAGAAAGGCTGTCCTATATACAACCTCGTAACGCGTGCTCAGACTCTTACCGGTCGCATAGAGCGCGTAACGGCGAAGTTCAAATAATTTGACATTAGAACATAGAAAGGAAAAAGGCAAGAAATGAACAATATGTCATTTCTTGCCTTTTTCTTGTTTATACGCAAACCATTTTGTGAATGATTTTTAATGCCTATATAATAGTATGTGGCTGCTTCGCATACCATAAATATGGTGTATGAAATCACTCATACGTGGGATTGTGGAGCAGGGGAAAACATAGTAACTTTGCACTCGGAAATCATAGACGTGCGCCAATCTATGATTGACACGCACTATTTCCTTCATGCGAGGAAGCACTCGGAAATCATAGACGTGCGCCAAAACCTTGGCTGACACGCATTGATATAGCAAAATAAAAAACAAACATAAATAAAACTAAAAAAGAAAGGAGAAATTCAGGATGAAAAGAACAAGCAAATCCGTTATCCTTACAGCAGCACTCGCTCTTGCACTGGGCGTAGCTAATGCACAGGGAGTGTTGGGTACATTCAAGTCTGCTAAGAAACAGGCAGTGCTTGAGAAGAATGCACCATCACTGCGCGACCATCTGAAGGCGCGTAAGGTTGCCCTCGAGGCATGGAACGCCATACCGGCAAGCGAACTACAACCAGTAACGCTGACCGCTAATGTGGTGGCAAAGAACCGTGCAGGTTATCGCGAACTACGAGTGCGTGAGTTCCATTATATAGGCGACTGTGGATATGGAGACGGCGGACAGGATGCAGGCGTGGAGACACAGACAACGGCAGCGGCAGTGTTTGCATCTGACCTTGCCGACAGCTACATCAACCAGGCTGCATTGGCAGGCATCGACATAGACTCGCTGACAATAGAGATTCATGGTCAACCAGATAAGGTTCCAACAAATCGTGTAAAGTACAACCGCAACTTCCTCTATACCATATATATTGATTCACCTGCATCTGACGCAGAGTTGGAGCGCCTGGCGCAGTTGGCAGAGGAGAATTCATCGGTGGTAAGTCTTATCAAGCAAGCTGTCACAGTGCCGGTTAACATCGTTTACAAGCACTCATCACCAGAGCGTAAGGTGGAAGGCGCTACACTCGCTGGACTGCGTGAGTACATCCACGGCAAGCGTCAGGCTAAGCTCGCGGCACAGGAAGCTGCAAAGAACAGACCGCAGACAGAGCGCAAAGGTCCGGTAACGGGTCCGTGGGCTACGGTGTTTCCTAACGGCGTGCGCCAGTTGACGATATCAAACAAGTACCACATCGTGCACGATAATCCTGCATACCTCGGTGGTACGAACCTCGGTCTTACATCACGTGAGAATGCACTCGGCGTGCTCGGCACCTGCTTGACGCACATCTCAGAAGGACAGGCAGCACTGCTTGACCTCGACATCGACTCACTGCGTGTGCAGGTAGAAGGCGAGTGGGATCCACGTGCAGGTCGTAAAGGCTTTGAGAACGTGCCTATCGCACCGCAGAACCTGCGTGTAACACTCTATGTAACTACGCCAGAGCCTTACTCTGTGATACGCAAGTGGATTGACCAGACAGAGAATGTCTGCCCAATGTATAACGTATTCAAGGACACACAGACCTTCGAGCACAAGATTGTAAGAGTGAAGAAGAAGTAATGAGTCCCCAACCCTCTCTGTGAGGAAAGAAGGACTCCAATGACTAAACAACAATTTAAAATAACGACTGAATTATATGAAGAATAATATAGTAGCAATAGCAATAGCCGCTCTGTCAATTAGTACAGCGGCACAGGCACAGGGACCACTTGACGTGTTCCGCTCTGACGCCACGAAGCATAAGCTTGAGCAGAACGCTCCATCACTGCGCGACCACCTGAAGAAGCGCAAGGTTGCACTTGAGGCATGGAATGCACTCGGTGCAAAGGACCTCAAGCCTGTAACGATAACCGCCAATGTGGTGGCAAAAAACCGCTCTGGTGTTCGTGAGCTCAGAGTGCGCAACTTCCAGTATATCGGTGATTGCGGACAAAGCCATGGCGGACAGGATTCAGGTGTTGATACACCAACGACGGCACAGGCAGTGTTTGCCTCTGACCTTGCCGACAGCTACCTCAACCAGGCAGCACTCCTCGGTATCGACATTGACTCGCTGACAATTGAGATACATGGTCGCCCAGATAAGGAGCCTACAGGTCGCGTGTCTTATCCACGTAACTTCCTCTACACACTCTATATCGAGTCTCCAGCATCTGATGCAGAACTGGAGAAACTGGCACAGCTTGCAGAGCAGAACTCTGTAGTAGCTACTCTCGTAAAGCAGGCTGTAACACCTCAGCTCACCATTGACCATAAATGGTCTCCACGTGAGAAGAAGGTAGAGGGCGCTACTCTTGAGGGATTGCGCGAGTATATCCACGGCAAGCGCCAGGCAATACTTGCAAGCCGTGCAAAGTGGGAGGCTCTGAAGAATGACACAGCAGCACAGCGTCGCAACCGTGAGCGCAGCACTGTAAAGCGCGAGCCACGTGGTCCATGGGTTAAGGTATTCCCTAATGGCGTGCGTCAGCTTACAGTCAATGACAAGTACCTCATCCTTCACGACAACCCAGAGTATCTCGGCGGTACAAACGTAGGTATGACATCAATAGAAGGTGTACTTGGCATCCTCGGTACCTGTATCACTCACATATCATTGGGACAGGCTGCAGAACTTGACCTCGATGTTGACTCAGTATCACTCACCGTACAGGCTGAATGGAATCCTGTGGCAGGTCGCAAGGGACACGAGAAGGAGTCTATAGCACTGCAGAACGTGCGCTACACCCTCCACACGCTCACGCCAGAGAGCGACGAGAAGATAAAGGAGTGGCTCAACCGCGTTGAAGGTATCTGTCCAATGTACAACCTCTTCAAGGACACGCAGACATTTGAGCACCGCATTGTTCGCGGTAGTTTCAATCCCTTTCCAAACGGAAAGAAGTAATAAGATCTATTAATCAAAGGTTTTTCTTTTATGGGAGCCATAACGGCATTCGTGCTATATGGCTCCCTTTGTGTTTTCATCAAATTTAGTGCGTTCAATGAGGAATATCGTAACAAAGTGTACCATAATGTTGTCAATGGTGAGTATCTCTGCTTTTGCAATCGACAAAGAGCCTGTCGACTCTCTGCAACTAAGCATAGAGAGGGCACTTAAAGAACAACAACTTGGTGAGATTGTCGTAAATGGTAATGTGCCCGTATACAAACTTACACATGAGGGGGTGCGTATAAACGTGAGTGGCACATTCCTGAGTCAGGCAGGCACGGCAGATGATGTGATACGTCACATACCTGGTATGTATAAGGTTGACAATGACAAATACAACTTATTTGGAAACGGTGAGCCGGTATTCTATATAGACGGAAGGTTGGTAAAGGATAATGCGGAACTGAGTCAGTTGAAGTCGCAGGACATAGCTGCCATTACGTTGATAACCAATCCTGGAGCAAAGTATGATGCCTCTGTTGTTGCAGTGGTGCAGATAAAAACAGTGCGCAGGCAGGGTGAGGGGCTGAGTGTGGATGAAAAACTTGTGTTGAGACAGTCTTGCAATACTGGCATAGATGAGCAATTCAGTCTGAACTATCGTCATAAAGGGGTTGATGTGTTCGGAATGTTCCGCTTCATGAAAGAGACAAACTATGATAAAAGTGAGCTGAACCAAATGTCTGATGCTGGTACGTTGTGGCAGTTGAAGGAGAAGACAAACAATACTTTTGACATACATACCATACGGGCAAATGCAGGATTGAACTATGTAATTGATGCGGATAATTCTTTGGGGGTTCGATATGCGTGGACGCATTTTCCACACAAGGACGAGAGAGTGAACTTCAGCTCTGCTGTCATGAAAGACGGACAGCTGTATGACAATACGCAAAATACAGGACGTTTTGAATACTATGACAAACCTACTCAGGAACTCAGTGCCTACTATAGCGGTAAGGTAGCAGGGTGGAGCATGGATTTCAACGCCAGCTGGTGGCATAACAACCGTTCTAACGACGGCTTTTATCAAGAAACGAACGATGAGCACAGTGACCGCACACTTACTATCGGAAGCAAGAGCAAGTCAACCTTGTGGGCAACTAAGCTTGTGCTTGCTCATCCACTTATGGGCGGCAACCTGTCATTTGGAGCGGAATATACCAATACGAAACGTGAGCAGGTGAACACAAACCCTGAAGGGTATATAAAGTCGAGCAACACTACTCAGCGAAATTATACCGTGGCACCGTTTGTGGAGTATACACATCCGTTGAGTTTCGGCTCCGTCAGTGCCGGGGTGCGTTATGAGCACAACCATGACGACTATTACGATAATGGTGTCTTACAGAATAATGAGAGTCGCACATACAACCATTTCTTTCCGCATTTATCACTGCAAACCAAAATGGGACAGGTCAGCGGCACGCTGAGTTATGGAGTAAGCATCAGCAGGCCGTCTTACAGGGACCTCAGCGAGGCGGTGTATTATATCAATCAGTTTACGTTGCAGAAAGGCAACTGTTATCTGAAGCCTGCTATAGAAAATACTCTGCAGGCACAGGCTATATGGAAGAGGTGGACAGCGAAGGTAAGATACAGTAACACCCGTGATGCTATATTCTACTGGATGGAGCCATTGCAAGATAATCCTGCCGTATCTGTAATGTCGCGCAGCAACTATCACAGTCTGAAGGCTGTCAATGTCTCTATAAGCTATGCTCCAAACGTAGGCTTGTGGCATCCTCAGCTTATGGTAATGATGTATAAGCAGTGGATGACGCTGCAAACCACAGATGGTGTTCAGCGTATGAACAAGCCGTTGTGTTTGTTACAGTCTGCCAACACGTTCAAGTTCTCTAAGTCACTTAGTGCTGAAATGACACTTATGCTTATAAGTAAGGGTAACGAAAATAATGTGGAAAAAGACAATGTCACGTTGCATGCAAATGCCAGCATTACCAAGACGTTCCTCAATGATTGCCTTTCCATACGCTTGGCGGGTTATGACCTCTTTTATAGTCAAAAGCGTGCGGTTTTACGTTCAGAAAAGGTTGTCCTTACGAACCAGAACAAACAGGACAGCCGTTATGCCGAACTGACCTTGCGTTATACCTATAATCAGGCAAAGAGCAAGTATAAAGGCACAGGGGCAGGGGCTGCGGAAAGACAAAGGTTTTCATAGAAACGTTAATTATTATGCTGCAATAGCAAGAGTGTAAATAAATTAAAGGAGGTGAAGATTATGAAAGGGAATTTATTGATAGCACTTACGGGGTTTCTGCCGGCACAGACATTGTTGGCAGAGGTAAAAACCGACACGGTAAGGCTTGCTGTAAATATAGACTCTGTAAGATATGCTAATCCGTCGGTGTTTCAGGCAACAAGTCAACACCAATCACTTGATTCGCTGAAGGCAGAGGTTAAGCGCCAGTTAGTATCACGATACGGGCAGCACTACGGTTGCGCATCTCTGTCGCTCACAGCCATCTGTGCTACGCTGGGTGGCACCGTATATAGTGAACGGCAGCTTAGAGGATTGTCAGACTCCTTTTCTGGAGGCATAGGGCACACCTTTTCAGAGGGTACTTGTGGTGCTTTGAGTGGTGCAATCATGGCGCTTGGTATGTATGCCAGTGGCGACAAGAAACTGCACCAGAAGATGGCTGCGGAGGTTTTTGAGGCTTTAAAAAAACAAGAAGGAACTGTGAAATGTGGGGATATATATGGAAAGTACCATTTTGACCACTGTGATGGATGCAACTTGTGTGCTGTGCAGAAAGTTATAGAGGTGTTGTATAATAATGGAGATATACAGACTGCTACGGTACAGCCGTGGAATAATGTTTTTCATGTTTCTACAGTAGAAAAGAGATGAAGAGCTATAGAGTAGAGATATAAGTGAAAATGATAAAAACATAGTAAAAAGACAAACGTCTCAGTACAGATTAAAAGTTCTGTTCTGGGACGTTTGTCTTTTTGATTATCAGGAGTATTTAATACTCCTCTTCATCGAAAAGAAAATCTTCTTTTGTGGGATAGTCAGGCCATATATCTTCTATGGAGTCATATACATCTCCTTCGTCTTCAAGTTCCTCAAGATTTTCTATTACCTCAAGTGAGATGCCACTGCGAACGGCATAGTCAAGCAGTTCTTCTTTAGTTGCTGGCCATGGGGCGTCTTCTAACTTTGATGCTAATTCTAGTGTCCAATACATAGTTAAATAATATGATATTAATTTAACGGAAATAGGTTTAACTGTAGATGATTGTTTTTTTCTGTTTATTTGCAGTGCAAAGATACAATAAAATTTCTTATTTGCAAGAGTTTTTCCATATTTTTTCTTCTGTATTGTAAAGAAAATTTAATTTTCTTGAGAGAACGAACAGATAGTCGGATAGTCGGTTAACATATCGTATTATATCCATATTGAATTTCTCTGTGTTATCTTCTGGTAAAGATGATGCAAGTGATACTATTCTTCTTTCAGCGCGTCTGCATACCGTGCGGCATACATGGCATTGGGATGCAAGTATGTTTCCTCCGGGGAGAATAAAGCTGTTAAGAGTAGGCAGTGAGGCGTTTATAGTATCAATGTCGTGCTCTAATACATCTATTACATCATGAGATATTTTTGCAGAGGACGGCACAGCAGTCTGTGTGATGTCTGTTGCAAGATATGTTGATACGTTAAAAAGAGTATTCTGTATCTGTTCGTTACGTGATTGTATCTGAGTAATGACATCAGAGTGTTCAGAAGGGAGTGTAGAGCGTTCCTTCTGTATGAGAGAGTTGAGGAGCCCGATATGTGATGAAAGCTCGTCTATGGTACCATAAGCCTCAATTCTTACAGAGTCTTTAGATACGCGTATGCCTCCGACGAGGGAAGTTAATCCGCGGTCTCCTGTCTTTGTGTAAATGGTGGTAAGTTTCATCTGCTCAGTATTTTATAGTGTTCTGGGTAACGGTTGCTGTAAGTGAAGGCTATGCCGATGTTGACCATATCAAAGGTTACGGTGTTTTGCCGGATAAGTTCTTCCCAATATGTTTTGTTTTCTTTGTTGATATCTTTTACTATGTAAACACAGTCCTGTTTTATGTCTGGTATTATATGATGGAATGTAGGCGTGCATATAAGAGCTTCACGTATGGCGTATTTCTCTAAATCAGAATAGTGGCCAGTGAGATACAGTTCTTCATTTCTGAGATTGTAACATAGCCTGTATAGCAGTTGTGCGCGCTTGTGTTCCTTGTTGCTGTATTGTGGGTATGATGTCTTCAGGACGTTGTATATGTAATACGGATGAGTTTCACGTATTATGTCATTCAGGAAATTAAAGTCCGTCTTTGACTGTATGCCAAAGCCCATATTCTGCCACCAGCGATGAAGAGAGAAATGGAAAGGTGTCATTGTATCTCGGGTGTTTCTTTGTTGGTGGTAAGTTCTGGGTATTGTATTCGTGGATGGTATATAGCTCCAAGTTTCTCTATCAATATGCGTTTTGCTGTGGTTATGTCTTTGAATGTTATAGGACAGTCATTGAAAAAGCCATCGGCTACTTGTGAGTCGATAATCTTGTTGACAAGTTCTGTGATGGTCTCCTCGTTATACTGTGACAAAGAGCGTGAAGCTGCCTCTACGGCATCAGCCATCATCAGTATAGCCTGTTCCTTCGAGAAAGGATTAGGTCCGGGATAGCGGAATGGTGTGTCGTCGATATCCTCATTGGGATGTTCGTTTTTATACACATTATAGAAATACTTGGTAACACCGTTGCCGTGGTGCGTAAGGATGAAATTACGCAACACGTCAGGTACGCCATTCTCTTTAGCTTTCTCAATGCCATCGCTGATATGTGAAATGATTACTTTGGCGCTTGCTTGTGGCGTGAGCCTGGTGTGTGGATTCAGTCCTGACTGGTTTTCTGTGAAGAAAGTTGGGCGCCTCAGTTTGCCAATGTCATGATACAGGGCACCGGTACGCACCATAAGGCTTTTAGCTCCAATTTCGGATGCAATCGCAGCGGCAAGGTTTCCGACCATGATAGAATGTTGGAATGTGCCGGGAGCCCTCTCGGACAGTTCGCGCAAGATGCCGCGATTAGTGTCAGAGAGTTCTATGAGTGTTACCGGAGATATAAAGCCAAACAGACGTTCTACAAAGAACATCAGCGGATAAGCCAGCAGTAACAGTATGCCGTTGACGAAAATCGTAATGTAGGAATGTCGCAGCGTGTCAAAGGTGATATCCTTGTTGCCCAGGAATTTGATGAGGGTGTAGGACAGCAAGCATGCTATCGTGATATATATGGCGTTGACAAACATCTTGGAGCGTTTGGCTATGGTTCTCAAACCACATATAGTTACAACGCCTGCTATGGTCTGTACGTATATGTAGTCAAACTTCTCGCTAACTACGGCAGAGCAGATGAGGACGGTGATTATATGTGCCATGAAGGCCGTACGCGAGTCAAGGAAGACTCGTATGAACATAGGAACAAGACATATAGGCAGTATATATATGTTACGCGGGTCAAAATGGACAATGACAGAATTTAGAACGGCAAAGGCTGTAATTAGGAAGAAAAGCATGTTCAGCGACCTCTTCTTGGTTAGATAGTCGGCCCTGAAGAACTGCATGTACAACATCATGAGCAGGAAGAGCGTCATGACATACAGCCATTGTATGCCATTTGTCCTGAGTATGTTGAGTGTGCTGTTGGATGATTGAACATCTATGAAGTCGTTATAGCTGTCAATCATCTTGCCTTTTTCCTCGGTTATGATGTCACCGCGGTTGATAATCTCCTGTCCCGGTTTGATTATTCCAGAGTTTGTCGGGATTGTGGCCAGGATATCATGTTTGGACTGTTCGCTTCTGTCGGCGTCAAATATGACATTAGGCACAATAAATTCGTTAAGGTTATACTGCATCAAAAGAGCTTTCTCCTTTTCCACTCTCTTGTCTTTGAATAGGTTTTCGTATGCCTTTTTTACCGAGAGGCATTCCTTTACATATTTCTTTGTGGCAATGTTGTTGTCAATAACCAGTATCTGGCTTAGAGTGTCGTTATCAATAAGCGAGGTATAGTCATCTTGAGCCATAATGCCTTGCTCATACATCTGTGACATGATGTCAGCCAAAGACTGTATGCAGTATGCTGATATGCCAGGAATACCTTTCTCATATTGCTTCCTGAAAGCATTTATCTGTGTCTCGGCAATACTGTGGCTTATAGAATAATATGGGATGTATTCGTTCTTTATAGCTTCGTTCTGCTCTTGCTCCAGGATTTTCGGGTCTTTCTTGATAAGAATCTCTCCGGGAGAAATCAATTGAGGACTGGTCCACGGGTTGCCTAACTCATAGGTAAGACGTGGTTTCTCTGTGTTAGGCATGACTAACACAATTAATGTTACAGATAATATAATAGTCAGAGAAGTCTTAAAGAAAGAGATAACACTGGAAGCTTGTTCCGTGTTGACATTTTCCATTGCCATGGCTTGTATTGTATTGATTAATGGTGCAAAAATACAAAAAAATATCTCTTTTTCAAAGAAAAGAAATAATATTTACTGAAATATGCTTTTTTTTTGTTAACTTTGTAGCAATTTATTTATTTGAAGTATAAAAACATATAAAGAACTTATATATTATAACGGAATAGAATAATGGGTAACAGGAAAGTAAGGGTGCGTTTTGCACCGAGTCCTACAGGTGCGCTTCATATAGGAGGCGTGCGTACAGCATTGTTTAACTATCTCTTTGCCAAACAGCATGGAGGTGAGATGATATTCAGGATAGAGGATACAGACTCTACACGTTTTGTACCAGGAGCAGAAGAGTATATTATAGAGTCTTTCCGTTGGTTGGGTATTACTTTTGATGAAGGCGTTTCGTTCGGTGGAGATAAAGGGCCTTATCGCCAAAGTGAGCGCCGTGATATATATAAGACATATGTAAAGCAACTGCTTGATGCAGGAAAAGCATACATTGCATTTGATACGCCAGAGGAACTGGAGGCAAAACGTAATGAGATACAGAATTTCCAGTATGATGCCCGTACGCGTGGTTTGATGCGTAACTCTCTGACACTTTCGCCAGAGGAGGTTGACGAGTTAATCAAGGATGGTAAGCAGTATGTCGTTCGTTTCAAGATAGAAGGCGGTCAGGAAGTCCTCGTTAACGATATGATACGTGGCGAGGTGCGCATTAAGACTGATATACTTGATGACAAGGTGTTGTATAAGAGCGCTGATGAGTTGCCAACCTATCATTTGGCTAATATCGTTGATGACCACCTGATGGAGATAACCCATGTTATACGTGGTGAGGAGTGGCTGCCAAGTGCACCGCTTCATGTGTTGCTTTATCGTGCATTTGGATGGGAAGATACAATGCCTCAGTTTGCACACTTGCCTTTGTTGCTGAAGCCAGAGGGTAAGGGAAAACTTTCTAAGCGTGACGGAGACAGGCTTGGCTTCCCTGTGTTCCCATTGGAGTGGCATGACCCTAAGACAGGAGAGGTAAGCTCAGGATTCCGTGAGAGCGGTTACTTCCCGGAGGCATTGGTTAACTTCCTCGCCTTGCTGGGTTGGAATCCAGGTACAGAACAGGAGATATTCTCTCTTGACGAATTGGTAAAGGCTTTTGACATCTCTCATTGCTCAAAGGCAGGAGCCAAGTTTGACTATAAGAAGGGAATATGGTTTAATCATGAGTACCTGCTCCGCAAGTCAGCTGACGAGGTGGCACGTATGTTTGCTCCTGTTGTTGCAAACAATGGTATAGAGACCTCGCTTGAGAGGATAACCAAGGTTGTGGAGATGATGAAAGACAGGGTTAATTTCGTCAGCGAGTTATGGCCGCTGTGTTCTTTCTTCTTCATCCCGCCGACGCAGTATGATGAGAAGACCGTCAACAAACGTTGGAAAGAGAACTCTGCCGAGGTTATGGGTGAGCTGGCAACGGTATTGGAAGGCATCAGCGATTTCTCAATAGAGGGCCAGGAGCCTGTTGTAAGACAGTGGATAGAAGAGAAGGGTTACAAGCTCGGTGATGTTATGAATGCTTTCAGACTGTGTCTGGTAGGAGAGGGCAAGGGACCGGGAATGTTTGATATATCTGCGTTCCTTGGAAAAGACGAGACAATAAAGAGAATAAAGAAAGCAATAGAGGTGCTTGGCTAATGTATAATCTTGTTTTTTACATATATGAGTTCGGTATCTTCATCGCCAGTTTCTTCTCTGATAAGGTGAAAAAGATGTGGAAGGGTGAGCGGGCAGCTTTCTCTTACCTGAAAGAACGAGTGGACAAAGATGCAGATTATGCATGGTTTCATGCAGCATCATTGGGCGAGTTTGAACAGGGCAGACCTATCATGGAGGAGTATCGCAGGATATACCCGGAGAAGAAGATACTGCTTACTTTCTTCTCGCCCTCTGGCTATGAAGTGAGAAAGAACTATGAAGGAGCCGACCTGATATGTTATCTGCCTATTGATACTCCGACAAATGCTATACGTTTCTTGCGTATCATACGTCCGTCGGTGGCTTTCTTTATCAAATATGAGTTCTGGTATAATTACCTTCATATATTGCGCCACCGCAATGTCCCGGCATATAGCGTAAGCAGCATCTTCAGACCAAACCAGATATTCTTCAAATGGTATGGGTGGCAGTACAGGCATGTGTTAAACTGCTTCACGCATTTCTATGTGCAAAATGAGGAGAGTAAGCGGTTGCTGCATACTGTAGGTATAGACAATGTGGACATAACAGGTGACACACGTTTTGACCGTGTAATGCAAATTGCCGGCAAGAGCAAGACAATAGCTGCTGTAGAGACATTCAAGGATAATAAACCGTTGTTTGTGGCAGGCAGTTCTTGGTTACCTGATGAGAAAATCTTTATACCATACTTGGGAAAGCACCCAGACTGGAAGGTTGTCATTGCTCCACATGTGATAGATGAAGAGCATATAACGCAGATAATGCAGTTGCTCGAAGGTCGCAAGGTGTTGCGTTACAGTGAACTGAAGGATATTGATGACCAGACATTGCGTAGTGCCGAAGTCCTTATCATAGACTGCTTTGGCTTATTGTCATCTATATATAAATATGGTGACGTGGCGTATGTGGGCGGCGGTTTCGGCGTTAGCATCCATAATCTGCCGGAGGCAGCAGTATGGAATATACCGGTAATATTTGGTCCAAACAATCATAAGTTCAAGGAGGCGCAAGAACTAAAGGCTTGCGGAGGCGGCATAGAGATATGCTGTGAGAATAGTTTCAAGGAGGTCATGGATAATTTCATTAATAATCCTGATGAATTGAGAAAGGCGGCAGACGCCGCAGGAGAGTATGTAAGGACACACTCTGGCGCTACGGAAAAGTTACTACTGTTAGTTAGACAATCAAAATAATTAAAAGAGAAAATGAAAAAGAATATTGAGACAATTTGTATTCACGGAGGATGGAAACCTTCAAAGGGTGAACCACAACAGTTACCAATATATCAGTCTACGACGTTCAAGTATGATACGAGTGAACAGATGGCACGACTCTTTGACTTGAAGGACTCAGGCTATTTCTATACTCGTCTTGCCAACCCTACAAATGATGCTGTGGCAAAGAAGATTGCAGCCCTCGAGGGTGGTGTCGGTGCAATGTTGACATCATCAGGTCAGGCAGCTAACTTCTATGCTGTTTTCAATATCTGTCAGGCTGGTGACCACTTCATTACTTCAAACAATATCTATGGTGGTACCTATAACCTCTTCGGTGTGACAATGAAGAAGCTCGGTATTGAGTGCACCTTCGTTGACCCGGATTGGTCTGACGAGAAGATAGAGGCTTGCTTCAAGGAGAATACCAAGTGCTTCTTCGGTGAGACAATCTCTAATCCTGGAGGTAATGTGTTTGATATAGAGCGCTTCGCAAAGATGGCGCACAAGCATGGTGTTCCTCTTATCGTTGATAACACCTTCGCAACACCTGTCAACTGTCGTCCGTTTGAGTGGGGATGTGATATCGTTACACACTCTACTACGAAGTACATGGATGGCCATGCCACTCAGGTAGGTGGTGTTATTGTTGATTCTGGTAATTTCGATTGGGACAAGTATTCTGACAAGTTCCCTGGACTCACAACTCCTGATGAGTCATACCACGGACTGACATATACCAAGGCATTCGGAAAGCTCGCTTATACTACAAAGCTCGTGGCACAGCTCATGCGTGACCTCGGTTCTATACCTGCACCACAGAACTCTTTCCTTCTCAACCTCGGTCTTGAGACACTGGCACTCCGTATGCGTCAGCATTGTGCTAATGCCCAGAAGGTAGCAGAGTGGCTGGAGAAGAATGAGAAAGTAGGATGGGTGAACTACTGCGGACTTCCATCAAACAAATACTATGCCCTTGGTCAGAAATATATGCCAAACGGCTCATGCGGCGTTATAGCTTTCGGACTGAAAGGCAGCCGTGATGAGGCAATCCGTTTTATGGATAACCTCGACTTCATCTCTATCGTTACACACGTGGCTGATGCACGTACATGTGTGTTGCATCCTGCAAGCCACACACACCGTCAGCTTTCAGATGAGCAACTGCGTGAGGCTGGAGTGGCTCCAGACCTTGTACGCCTGTCTGTCGGCATAGAGAACGTGGAGGACATAATAGCCGACCTTGAGCAGGCTATGGCTAAGATGTAATATAGGAATAAAGGGTATAGCTGTATATTTGCTTATGTTGGTAAAAACTTATTGTGCGGCCGTCAACGGACTGAACGTCAGCACTGTAATTATTGAGACAAGTGTTGAACGTGGACAAAAAGTCGTTTTGTCCGGATTGGGTGACGAGGCTGTTCGTGAGAGTTTAAGCAGAGTAAGTACAGCATTTACTTACAGTGGTTACAAGTTTCCCGACAAGGCTATAACCATAAACCTGTCGCCTGCTAACATCAGGAAAGAGGGCTCTGGTTATGACCTGCCGATTGCCGTAGGCATATTGGCTGCTGATGAGGAAATGCCTGATAACCATTTACATGAATATATGCTTATGGGAGAGCTCGGACTTGATGGCACTTTGAAGCCTATCAAGGGAGCTCTCCCAATTGCTATACTCGCGCGTAAAGAGAAATATAAGGGACTGATTGTGCCCAAGGAGAATGAGAGAGAGGCGGCAGTGGTAAATAATTTGGAGGTATATGGTATGCACAGCCTTTCTGAGGTTGTGATGTTCCTTTCTGATAAGTTAGATGCCAGCCCCGTTGTCTTTGATACACGCAAGGTGTTCTATGAGCAACAGGCAAAGACAGATTATGATTTTGCTGACGTAAAAGGACAGGAAAGTGTAAAGAGGGCTATGGAGATAGCTGCAGCCGGAGGTCACAATATGATTATGATAGGTCCTCCAGGCTCAGGTAAGAGTATGATGGCAAAGAGGCTGCCCTCCATCCTTCCACCATTGTCTTTGTCTGAAAGTCTTGAGACCACCCAGATACATTCCATAGCAGGGAAATTGGGTGCGGAGCAGTCGTTGATATACCAAAGGCCTTTCAGGTCACCCCATCATACTATTTCACAGGTCGCCCTTTGTGGAGGAGGAGCTAATCCGCAACCGGGCGAGATTTCATTGGCACACAACGGCGTGCTCTTCTGTGATGAGTTGCCAGAGTTCAGCAAGACAACGCTGGAGGTGTTGCGTCAGCCTTTGGAAGACAGGAAGATAACGATATCAAGGGCAAAATATACCATAGAGTATCCATGTTCGTTTATGTTTGTTGCCAGTGCCAACCCATGTCCTTGCGGTTATTATGGAGACAGACTTCACACATGTGTATGTACGCCGGGGCAGATATCACGTTATATGTCAAAGATTAGCGGCCCGTTGCTGGACCGTATCGACATCCACTGTGAGATACAGGCTGTTCCGTTCGCTCAACTCTCGCGGATGCAGCCTGGCGAACCATCATCTGTTATACGCGAGCGTGTTATCGCAGCCCGTAAGATTCAGGAGGAACGTTTCAAGGAATATAAGGGCATCCATTGTAATGCCATGATGACGGAACGTATGATTCATGAGTTTGCTGAGCCAGATGCTCAAAGCCTTGACATGCTTCGTATGGCTATGGAGAAGTTAAAGCTTTCCGCACGTGCTTACAGCCGCATCCTCAAGGTGGCACGTACTATTGCCGACCTCGCCGGCTCTGAGAAAGTGCAGTCTATGCACATCGCCGAAGCTATAGGATACAGAAACCTTGACCGCGGTGATTGGGCAGAGAGAGGGGCGTAGAGTTGAAATGCTAATTATTAATATTGTAAATAAGTTATGTGGTTTTTGTCAGTAAAAACTTTCCGAGTATTGGTATGTTTGCTTATGATGTCTGTAAATGTGCTTGCTCAGGAAAGAGAAATGTTACCAGTAGATTGGAACAAAATAAGAAAAGAGGTGGAAGATAATCCGCTGCGTATAAAGGACTTGGTGGCAAGACTGTCTGCTGTCAGTCTTGATACGACCTTGACATATCAAGACAGAATACTCGCTTTCTATGGACAGTCATTCCTTACGAATGATAAAGAAGAGTTGATGGTTATTGATATGGATGACCAGAAGAGGCAGGGGAAACTATCTGAATGTATTGCAACGTCGAAAAAGATACTTGATATAAACCCTCTTAACTTGAAGGCCTTGAATACTGTGGTATTTGCTCTTTATACGATGAAAAAAGATTCAACCCTTAATGATGGCGGCATTATGGCGGAGGATATAGAACAATATGCCAACAGGGCAATGAGAATATATAATACGATAGCCATGACAGGGGATGGCTCACAGGAGCATCCTTTCTATGTTACCAAGGTAAGCGATGAGTACAGTTTTATGCGTTATTATCTGGACCTGTGGGAATATAAGGGACAGGCTGCAACCACTTGTTGCGATATCATCACCTTGGCTGAGAATAGTGACTATTACCAGCAGCCGACAATATATTTTGAAATCACCCGAGTCTATGAATTAGAGAGGTTAATGTTCAAGAAATAACAGTGACAGATGTTGCAAAGTAGCTGATTTATCCCTACAGATTACCAGTCTGTGGGGAATTTTATTTTATTAGGCAGTCGCAGGGTGGTGGGAGGAAATAGGATGACTTGATGATACTTTGAAAGAAAACAGCTTGTTTTGTTTGCAAAGTGTCATTTTGAAAACTCTTGCCTAAAGATGCGAAATAGAAAAATGGAGAGACTGAAAACATGAGAGTGTTTGATGTGAAAACCGTTTTATACCTACTTTTTCTGCCTTTAACACCTGTGTTTGTCGTGATTCGATAGCTTTTACGATGTAAAGTGATAGCTTTCGTCTTGTCATCTGATAGCTTTCATAATGTAAAACGATAGCTTTTACAATGTGATTTGATAGTTTTCAAAAAAGCCTTTGCTGATTATCAATAAGTTACAACTATCTGTAGAATCGCGTGTACGAATATAAATTCCCGTTGTTGAATATTATTGCAAGGAAATTGAGATTGCAAAAATCAAAGTGTAATCAAAAAGGCTGAATTTTGAGCAAAGTGTCAATAGTGAATATATAGCGTAACGACAGCCTAAAATAAGAAATCCCTGCAAACGTAATGTTTGCAGGGATTTGCTTTGGAGGGGTGCCCGGTGGGACTCGAACCCACGACATTCAGAACCACAATCTGACGCTCTAACCAACTGAACTACGGGCACCATGTCTGAACTCATTGCTGAATTGCGAGTGCAAAGGTAATACTTTTTTTTGAATTGACAAATTTTTTTTAATAAAATATTGAAATATTGCAATAAAATTGTTTATTTCATGTTTTATGTGTAACTTTGTGTATTGTATATTCGGGGGTGCTTTAAGATTAGAGGAGGCTGAGATTATACCCATATATACCTGATGCAGGTAATGCTGACGAAGGGACAGATTATGAAGATACACATTAATAATAAGGAAACAGAAACGAATGCCCAGACGCTGGAGGTGTTGGCAACGGAATTGGCGTTGCCACAGCGTGGCGTGGCTATGGCTTTGGATGGTCAAATGATACAACGTGCAGAGTGGGGAAATACCGCCTTGCATGATGGTGTCAATGTATTAATAATCAAAGCGGCGTGTGGCGGATGATACAGTTTATCAGTCATTACACGGAGCAATACTCTTATATTGATTCCATACGTATGGCTCTCGATGGAGGATGCCGATGGATACAACTACGTATGAAAGGTGCTGCCATAGATGATGTTCGTTCGGTGGCACTGGAAGCTATGCGTATGTGTAAGGAGTGTGGAGCCACTTTTGTTATTGACGACCATGTGGAACTGGTAAAGGAACTGGGAGCTGACGGCGTGCATCTCGGTAAGAATGATATGCCGATAAAAGAGGCACGTAGTTTGCTCGGTGAAGGTTTCATAATTGGCGGCACGGCAAATACATTTGCTGACGTTAAGGCCCATTATGAGGCAGGAGCCGACTATATAGGCTGCGGACCGTTCCGTTTTACTACGACGAAGGAAAATCTCTCTCCCGTGTTAGGGCTGGAAGGGTATGAGCAGATACTCCGAAAGATGAAGGATGAAGGGATAGGCCTGCCGGTGGTTGCCATAGGTGGCATAACAATAAATGATATACCACAGTTGATGCGTATTGGTATGTCTGGGGTGGCGCTGAGTGGCACAGTACTGAGGGCTGCGGATCCGGTTGCGGAGATGCGGCAGATAGTAAGCAAGGCAGCGTCGGTGGAGAAAAAGGAATAAAAACATAAGAATAATATAAACAGCATAATGAAAAAACTTGTTATAGCAGGACGCGAGTTTAATTCACGTCTGTTTCTTGGAACAGGAAAATTTAATAACAATGCCTTGATGGCTGACGCAATCAAAGCGAGTGAAACGGAGATGGTAACTGTCGCTATGAAGCGAGTGGAGTTGGAAGACAAGCAGGATGACTTGCTGACACACATTACACAAAACCCCAATATACAGTTGTTGCCAAACACCAGTGGTGTGCGTACGGCAGAGGAAGCCGTCTTCGCCGCTCAGATGGCGCGTGAGGCCTTTGGCACCAATTGGCTGAAACTGGAGATACATCCAGACCCACGTTATCTGTTGCCAGACTCTGTTGAGACATTGAAGGCTACGGAGCAGTTGGTGAAGCTGGGATTCGTGGTGTTGCCTTACTGTCAGGCAGACCCTACGCTCTGTAAGCATTTGGAAGAGGCCGGTGCTGCTACTGTGATGCCGCTGGCTGCGCCAATAGGTACTAACAAGGGATTGCGCATGAGGGACTTCCTGCAGATAATAATAGAACAGTCAACAGTGCCGGTGGTTGTTGACGCTGGTATCGGAGCACCGAGTCATGCTGCAGAGGCAATGGAGTTGGGAGCAGACTGCTGCTTGGTGAATACAGCTATTGCCGTTGCTGGTGACCCAGTGCAGATGGCAGTGGCATTCAAAGAGGCTGTGGTGGCAGGCCGCCGTGCCTATGAAGCTGGTCTCGGAGCAATCAGTGACAGCGCCGAGGCTTCAAGTCCGTTAACAGCATTCCTTAACTAAAACTCAAAACTCAAAACTTGGACATAACTATGCCACAAGATAACAAAGCATACGCAAAAAGAGAAAAAGCATACATGCAGGGAAAACTCTTTCCCTACATCAAGGTGGGTATGACCAAAGTAAACCTTACACCTACAGTGACTAAGGATAAGAATGGCGTACCACATACAGAGCAGAATGCACCTGTATATATATATGATACCAGCGGTCCGTTCTCTGACCCAGGCATTGAGGTTGACTTGAAAAAAGGTTTGCCTCGCATGAGGGAACAGTGGATAATAGACCGTAATGATACAGAACAGCTGAAAGAGGTGACGAGCGACTACGGCAAGCAGCGCCTTGCTGACCGTTCGCTTGATTCGCTGCGCTTTGAGCATATACAACTGCCACGTCGTGCTCAGAAGGGTAAGGCAATAACACAGATGGCATACGCCAAGGCTGGTATTATAACACCAGAGATGGAGTATGTGGCAATTCGTGAGAATATGAACTGCGAGGAACTGGGTATCAAGACTCATATAACTCCAGAGTTCGTGCGCGATGAGATAGCACGTGGTCGTGCTGTGCTGCCTGCTAATATAAACCACCCGGAGAGCGAGCCTATGATAATAGGTCGTAACTTCCTTGTGAAGATAAATACCAACATAGGCAACTCTGCCACGACGTCGTCTATAGAAGAAGAGGTGGATAAGGCTGTATGGTCATGTAAATGGGGAGGTGACACCTTGATGGACCTTTCTACAGGTGCTAACATCCATGAGACTCGTGAGTGGATAGTAAGAAACTGTCCGGTTCCGGTGGGCACAGTACCTATCTATCAGGCATTGGAGAAGGTTAACGGTAAGGTGGAAGACCTGAACTGGGAGATTTACAAGGACACTCTGATAGAGCAGTGTGAGCAGGGTGTTGACTACTTCACCATACATGCAGGCATACGCCGTCAGAATGTGCACCTTGCAGATTCTCGTCTTTGCGGTATAGTAAGCCGTGGCGGTTCTATAATGAGTAAATGGTGCCTGATACACGATAAGGAGTCGTTCCTCTATGAACATTTTGATGAGATATGCGACATCGTGGCGCAGTATGATGTGGCGTTGTCATTAGGTGACGGACTCCGTCCCGGATGTACAGCCGATGCCAACGACGCAGCACAGTTTGCTGAACTTGACACCATGGGTGAGCTTGTTACGCGTGCATGGGAAAAGAATGTACAGGCATTTATAGAGGGACCGGGTCATGTGCCGATGCATAAGATACGTGAGAATATGGAACGTCAGCTTGACCACTGCCATGAGGCTCCGTTCTATACCCTTGGTCCGATAGTTACTGATATAGCTCCGGGTTATGACCATATCACCAGTGCTATTGGTGGCGCTCAGATAGCGTGGCTCGGTACAGCTATGCTCTGCTATGTAACACCAAAGGAACACCTTGCTCTGCCTAACAGGGAAGATGTGCGTGTAGGAGTGGTGACATATAAGATCGCTGCCCATGCGGCTGATTTGGCAAAGGGACATCCTGGTGCGCAGATTCGTGACAATGCCTTGTCAAAGGCACGCTTTGACTTCAGATGGCGTGACCAGTTCCACCTCAGTCTTGACCCTGAACGCTCACTGCAATACTTTGAAGAGGCAGGACATACAGATGGAGAGTACTGTACTATGTGTGGACCGAACTTCTGTGCTGCAAAGCTGACGCATGACTTGAGAAAACTGTAAGGCGCAGACTATGAATAGAGAACAATCACGTCGTTACAGTCGTCATCTGCTTCTTGACGGCTTTGGTTTAGAGGGACAGCAACGACTTCTTGACGCACGGGTATTAATAGTAGGCATGGGCGGACTGGGTTCGCCCATAGCCTTATATCTTGCTGCGGCAGGGGTGGGTACGCTCGGCTTGGTTGACGGTGATACCGTATCACTTACAAATCTGCAAAGACAGATTATCCATGGCACTCCCGATGTGGGACGTTCAAAGGTGGATTCCGCGGCAGAGAGCATCATCAGGGTTAATCCGGAAGTGAAAGTGGAGAAACATGAGTTGTTCTTGAATGAGGATAATGCGCTTGACATAATAAGAGACTATGACTTTGTAGTGGAAGGCTCAGACAATTTCTCTGCTAAGTATCTTGTTAATGATGCTTGCGTGATGCTGGGTAAGCCTTTCTGTATTGGCGGCATTAATCGCTATGCCGGCCAGGTAATGACTCACCGTCCGGGCACCGCCTGCTATCGCTGCCTGTTTCCTGAGCCGCCAGCACGTGAGGATGTAGAGACATGTGCCATGGTTGGTGTACTTGGTACCATAGCTGGTATGCTTGGCACGATACAGGCTACGGAGGTAGTGAAGTGTATAGTTGGAGTGGGAGAACCGTTGTATAATCAATTACTTACGTTTGATGCCCTTTCCATGCAGTGGAACAAACTGAGTTTCCAGCATAATGAAGACTGTCCGTTGTGTGGTAGTCATCCTACGATAACGAGATTGAGGGAATACGCATACAAGCCATGTGCAAAGACAGAATAAATGTTCTGTACATAGCACATGGCTTGTGTCTTTTTTATATGTTTGTCTTATGATTCTTGTATGGCGCCAGCCAAACGTTGTAGTGCTTCTTCAAGTATGCGGCGTGGTGTTCCTACATTGAGACGCATGAAACCTCCATTGTGTGCTTCTTCACTTTCAGGAGGGAAGAACATGGAACCGTCGTTGAGTGCCAAGCGTGCTTTGTTGACAAACAGGTTGATAAGTTCTTTATGGTTCAGCTTGAGACCACGGCAGTCAAGCCACACGAGGAAAGAAGCCTCTGGGCGTAGTGCCTTTATTTGCGGGATATGTTGCCTTAGGTATTCTTCCACAAATAATATGTTTTGTTCTACATAACTCAGCATTTGCTTGCGCCATTGTTCGCCGTCATCGCTGAAGGCTGCAATGGTTGCTATTGGTGCAAACAGAGTGGGTTCGTTTAGTTCGTTGGCCTCAAGCCATGAGAAGAAACGTGTGCGCAGGTTGTCGTTTGGTACAATAGCGTATGAACTAACAATGCCGGCAATGTTGAATGTCTTTGATGGTGCACCAAAGGTTATGCTGATATCTGCAGCTTCGGGTGACACTGTCGCAAAAGGTGTGTGGATATTCCCAAAGAGAGCCATGTCACAATGTATCTCATCGGATATCACTATGATACCTCGCTCATGACAGAAGTGTGCCAATCTTGCAAGCGTTTCCTTGCTCCAGCAGATACCTGCCGGATTATGAGGATTGCTTAGTATCAACAGTCTGCATTTATCGTCAACCACATCACGCAGGTTGTCAAAGTCCATCTCGTAACCTCCTTCGGGTAGTTCACGCAAAGGGTTATAGACCACCTGTCTGTTGTTCCCTTCAGGTGTAAGGCGGAAAGGATGATAAACAGGAGTTTGTATTATAACCTTTTCATCAGGTTTAACAAATACGTTTATTGCCATCCCAATACCCTTAACGATACCAGGTATATACGTTAACCATTTGCGCTTTACATGCCAGTTGTGATGTACTGCAATCCATGATATGATTGAAAGCCAGTAGTCGTCTGGCACAGTGGTATAGCCGAATAAAGAGTGGTCGAGTCGGCGACGTAGGGCATCGGTAATGAATGGTGGCGTTTCGAAGTCCATGTCAGCCACCCAGAGCGGTAGTAAGTCGGAGCGTCCGTAACGCTTCTTCAATACTCCGTGCTTAAGGTCGCCGCTGCCAGTTCTGTCTATTATCTTGTCAAAGTCGTATGTCATTCCAATGCTTGTTTAATGTCATTAATGATATCTACTGGGTCTTCCAAGCCTATGGACAAACGTATGGTTGTTTGTTTTACGTCTATTTCTTTCAGCTTATCTTCGCTGAACAAACCAAAGATTGTTGAGGCTGGGTGAATAGCCAATGTGCGGTTGTCAAAAAGGTTTGTTGCTCTGTGTATTAGCTTCAGACGGTTTAAGGTGTCGAAACACTCTTGTTTGGAACCTAGGTCAATAGTGATCATAGCTCCGTAAGCCTCACCACCAAACTGCTTCGTGGCTAAAGAGTGGAAAGGATTGTCAGGTAGTCCTATGTAGTTTACCTGCTTTATGCCTTTTATGTTCCTTAGTTCCTTGGCTATATGCAATGCGTTGGCAGACTGGCGCTCGTAGCGTACGTGCAGAGTCTCCAGTCCCAGCGTCTGCATATATGCTGTTTGTGGTGTCATGTAAGCTCCGAAATTGAAAAGCAACTCTGTTTTTATGCGCTTCATAATCCCAGGAAACGTACCATGGTCTATAACCAGTCCTCCAAGAGACGTGCCGCCACCAGACAAGTATTTTGTGCTTGACAGCACTTCTATGTCAACACCGAGTTCTCGCAGTCTGTTGTGAGTGAAAGGAATAGCTGTGGAATCAATAATTACAGGTATTCCCTTCGCATGTGCCAGGCGGCTGATAGCCTCAACGTCGGCAATCTCCAGTTGGGGATTTGTCACAGCCTCGAGGAATACGCATGCAGTCTTGTCATTTAAGGCTTGCTCCACCTCACGTAAGTTGGTGAGGTCTGTGAGGCGTGCCTTTACGCCGAAGCGTGCCAGTGTAGTACTGACGAGGGTCAGAGTGTTACCAAACAAATGATTGGATGTAACGATTTCACTTCCTTGCTTGAGCGTTGCAAGGAGTGTATTACTTATTGCTGCCATTCCAGAGTTAAAGGCTGCCACACTGTTGGCATTCGTAAGGCTACGTACGCGCAACTCCAGATTTGTTACGGTTGGATTCTCTACGCGTGAGTAGTCTGGGGCGTTGATGCGGTTACAGAATGCGTCTGCCATCTCTGCGGCGTCTGCGAACTCAAATGCTACATTATTATATATGGGTACTGATAATGCTCCATAGGCGTCAGGGCGTTCGTAGGGGGTGTTTATTGCGATTGTTCTTTTGTCCATGTAGTCTATTCCATTTCTTTGATTGTTAACTCCTAAATACTTTTACTCTCTACACTTTACTATTCTCATCTGTTTATATATAGAATTCCTCGCTGTCCACAAGTCCGGCGCGCAAAGCATATTTCACCACTTCATGTGCAGTATTCACACCCAGTTTTCTGAATATATTCTTGCGGTGTGTGGTAATGGTGTGTATGCTCAGGAAACGTTCAGCTGCAATCTCCTTAGTTGTCTTTCCCTGTGCTATGGCTTTCACGATTTCTGTCTCGGTGGCAGTGAGCAGGTCTGGTACCTGAGTCTTGGTCTGTTCATCAGTGATAATAGTCTCCATCACACGCTGTGCAACATATCTGCCTCCTTCAGCCGCAGTGCGCAGTGTCTCTGCCACTTCCCACTGTGTACTGTCTTTGAACAATATGCTGAAACGATGTGAAGAGAATATCACGCGACGCATAAATGTCGGTGTCAACTCTTCACTTATTATAATCCAGCGTGCCTCGGTGAAGCGCTCTGCTATGATGAGTAGCTGCTCTTCACCGCTGAAGTCAAGCAACGTGTAATCCAATACAACTGTTGCGTCAGAATGTTCGCGCAACAAGCTGATGATACCGCTCTTGTCTGTGGTTTTGAATACTTCGTTATCGACGTTTGCCTGCTTTATAAGGGTTTCTAAAGCCAGGCGGGTTAACTCCTGATTATCTGCTAATATATACTTGCTCATAACTTTTTTGTTTTTGTATTGCAAAGTTACGAGTTTTTAGTTGTTCATTCCAAAGACCTTTGTCTTATTTGGAAAATCTTGCTGTATTTGTTGCTTTTATAGTAAATCTTTCTGTTTTCTGCCTACGATGGCGCATACGCAGGAGTCAGACCATACGTTTTCGGCAGTCTCTATCATGTCAATGATGGTATATATTGGCAATATCAGTCCAAGTACGGCTATAGGTGCACCTATTCCTGACATCAGAGAGAGTGTGAGGAAGTAGCATCCCATAGGTACGCCTGCATTGCCTACTGCAGATATTACGGAAATGAGTATCCATAGCAGTATGGTGGGTAATGTGATAGGAGTGCCTCCCTGTTGCATCACAAAAAGTGATGTTACGAGAATGAAAGCTGCACATCCGTTCATGTTTATGGTGGTGCATATAGGCAATACAAAACGTGCTATGCCAGGTGTTACCCCCAGACGTTGCTCAGCAGACTGCATTGTAATGGGAAGTGTGGCTGCTGAGCTTTTGGTGAACAGAGCCATCAGTACAGCTGGCGACATGGCGCGCAATACCTTTAAGGGGTTTAGTCCGCGTGCCACGAGGAACAACGGCAGCACTATGAAGAACTGCAAGGAGTTACCAAGCAGTACCACCAATACATATTTTCCTAAGGAATCGGCTATGATTCCAGCTGACAGCTGAGCAGATAACTGAGCTGCAAAAGCTGCAATGCCGAGTGGTAGCGCCCATATCAAAGCGTGAATGAGTTGGAAAAGTAACTCTTGCAGTCCGAGCAGTAGTCGCATTACAGCCTGTTTGTTCTCTGATTCAGGCAGTCGTGCCAGTCCGAGACCGATGGCGAAAGCCAACAGAAGTAATGACAATACATTGCCATCCAATAAAGGGCGCACAATGTTGTTAGGTATTACAGACAGTATATGTCCGAGGTATCCTTCTTGTTTGACAACTTCAGCACTTGCCTCAACGCTTCCCTCTGCTTCAGTCAACAGTGACTGTGGAATGTTTTCTGGTGCTATGGTCACATAGAGCAGTGCGCCCACAATGGCTGCTGCTGTTGTTGTGAGCAGGGTATATGAAAGAGTATGGGCAAAAATGCGTCCTGTACCTTTTGATGAAAGTGTAGCAAGGGTTGTGGTTACTGCCAGGACTATCGTGGGTACTGCTACGAGTTGGAATAGTCTGGTGTAAATATTTGCTAAGAATGTGGCAGTCTCATCAATCCAGTTGATGCCGACCAATCCGAGTATGGCACCGATGACAAGTGCCGATATCCATATTATAGTTTGTTTCATAATTAATAATCTAACGTTAAACTGATAAAAATATTGCGCCCTTTCTGTGGAATTCCGCACCAGTCGGAGTAGGTGGTGTATCTGTGGTCAAACAGATTTTCCACTCCCAGACGGAGGGTGCTGTCGATGCTTTTGCCCGTCAGCCATTTCAGATCGGTCTCCGCCGTTATGTCCACAACGGTCCATGCCGGCGTTTGTGTCTCGCCATATTTAGCCCCGTAGTAGGTCTGCCTCGCATGCCCCCTCAGTACTCCGCGTAAAAGGAATAGACTGTTAGTGTAGAGCAATCGCAAAGAGTAACTGAAGGGGGCAATGAGTGGCAGCGGATCCCCCACGTTGTCAGTGCCGCGGGCTATGCTTAGTGTTGTCTCTGCCGTTAATGCTCTCAGTGGATGCCACTGTGAGGTCAGTGAGGCATTGAGTACGCTTGCACTGCTGAGGTTTCCATATACCTTTACACCTTCTGCCGCCACGGTCATGGCGCTGAGGCGTGGTTCAAATTGTCCTATTATATAGTTGCTGAAGAGAAAGGCATTAGCATCAAAGCTCAGGTTAAATCTGCCAGAGGGCATCCATCTGAGCTTTGCGCTCAGTTCCGTAGCACTTTCGTTCTTCAGTCGTGGGTTGCCTATATAGTCATATTGGTCAAATGTGTTGTTGAGATAATATCCGTAGGCTTCTGTTACCGTTGGAGCTCTGCTTCCCCAACCAGCACCGATGACCACCTCGTAGTCCTTTGCGTTGATTGCGTAGTTTAAGGCAATGCGTCCGGTGGTCTGTTGGTAATTGTCATTCATGCCGGGGAAGAAAACGGAGAGCGCGTTCAGTCCCTCTTTGTCGTTAATTTTCTGCCACTGTTGTGACAACTTCACAGAGCCGTTAAGGCTGTGTCTCACTCGTGCTCCAGTGGCGTTGAGTCTTACCTCGTCACCAAAGGCCACTCCTGTGTTTAATGTTCCTACGTCTGCCCATGTCACCATATACATCGGAGCTGCACCACCGGGGTACATCGTCATGTCTGCAAACAACCTGTTGTAATACAAGTCAATGTTAGCCTGCCATTGGTGTCGCTCAGATTGCCCGGTAAGCAGAGAGTACAGTCCGGCAGTCTTGCTTCGTCCCGGCATGTCCATGTGTATCTCTACATCAGGACGGTGAGTATCATCCATCACGTGCTTAATGTGATTGTAATACACTTTGTTCTCCCAGGTTCTTAGGTGTTCGCCTGTGTAGGTGTGGCGATACGCCAGAGATGTTATGATAGCCTCAGCCAAACTCACATCCATGTTTAGTGCAGGGTAGCCTACGTCGGTGGCACGGTCATAGATTACAGTACCCTCAAGCACGTCGTACCGTGCCAGACGTATGCCGAAATTGTCAAAGATGTTTATTTTTTGAAACTGAGAAAAATCCACTGTGCGACCTCCACCTTCCTTGTAGCATCCTGCATGACGATAGCTGAAGCCTCCGTTAGTGTAGAAGGCTCGTGTGCTTGCACTGCCTGTTACGCTATATGCCTGCACGTTGCCATTGGTCTCATAGCCTGCCGTGGCTCCAATGGAATAGAGTGGGGCTGAGGCGTGAAAACCAGCCTTGTTGAGCTTCAGGTCCAATGAGCCGCCTATTCCTCCGGTTGACTGTGGATTGCCGTTCAATCCCGAGTTGAGCAGAATGCTCTTCAGGTTTGAAGACTCAACGTATGATGTCACCGGGTCCATCTTGTCTGTGCAAGCATAAAAAATCTTCATGCCGTCGATGGTGGTGGACACACGCTCCGTCTGCATATTGTTAACTACAGGCTCCCAGGCGTAGGAACCTCGTCTGATTAGATTCACAGACGACAACTCGCTCAAATGTTCGTCTATTGTCGCAGCCCGGCCTTTGGCGCTGCGACGTCCGCCTTTAGCGTTAGATGTTATCACTACCTCGTCCAGCTTTTGTTGCGAATCTGTCGTCGTCGTGTCAGCCAGTGCAATAGGCAGTAATAATAGTAATAATGATGTCATATTCCTTTCTCCTTTCGTTCTACTTAACAAGTGCAAAATTACTCATATTTACCCATCAGTGCAATAGCTCAAACATGGTATTCATATACCATGTTTGGGTTAAATAACAAGATGTTATTTTAAGGCAAATATGAAAATCGAAATATGGATTCAAGTTGTATATACAACAAGATAAAGCCCATTGCTCTGATTCGTAAATATCAGAAAACAATGGGCTTAAGTTATGAATGCTTGATAAATTTAACAGTGTCTTTAGACTTGTTATAGTGTTACGTCCCAGAATAGAGAACTCAATCCGTCAGAGAGGTCGTCACCTCCTGCTACCACTTCACCTTGTTCATTTCTTACTGTAAGGTGTATGCGCCACAGTCCAGTCATAGTGATATTTATGCTTCCCTTGTACGAACCATCGTCTTGCGGCGTCAAGGCAATGTTGTTAGGAGAACCGTGGTTGCCCATATCAGGCATACGTGGATCTATCTCTATTGTGAACTTTTCTGTTGCCAAAGCATAAGGCGTGGTTATAACACTGGATTTCTTTGATACGTATGCCTGTATCTCGTTTGAGCCAGTCTTCCATGATGTAGGATCAACAAGCGTGAGATAATATGTGGCATCACCGACCTTGAAGGATTTCAGCCACGCCTGACCGTCAGGCAGCGCATTGACGACAATCTCTGCCCGGTCGAGTCGCGCGCCGGAATTGAGCACACGTGCTACATAACTGAGCGACCAAGTACCGTTCTCGCTTGTATTCATCACGGCAGATATCCATGTGCGCTTTACGGCAAGTCTTGTCTCGTCAAATGATACAGCGTTTCCACCTACAGGTGTAGAGTGCTCCATGCCCATCTTTACCATGTTCATCAAAGGTGTTATGGCTGTGATGTCAAAATCTTTCACATAGTTGCCTGAAGACTTCTTTGTGGCTACGAAATACAATTCGTTATAACCGTTGTGCAGTCCGCCGGTCTTGGTGTAGGCAAACACATTGTACTTTCCGTCAACCTCGATGGAGAGTTCTGGCACTATTTTTAGCGTTTGCAGGAACTTATATACCTGCAGAGCCTCCTCGGCAGAGCAGCATTCTGCATCGTTGGTTATGGTTATTCCTGGTATCTCTATACCTTCTGTTACTCCGTCATCGTTAGAGTTGCAGGCTGTCAACCCGGTCAACAGGGTGAGGGCTGCGAATACAAACTTTAATTCCTTTTTCATCTTTTTGCTCCTTTCTTTTATATGGTTTGTTCTTGAATACAAATCTCGTGACATTCACGAATGTTTGTCTTTCGTTTCTGAATGCAAAATTACTGCTTTCCTGACATCTGTACAATCGCCATGGTGTGGTATTTAGATACCCTGTTTATGGTATGTGCTTTATGGGGTATATGTCTTGAGACCTTGTCCTTTAACGTACTCCGGTGTATACTATATTAGAGTTAGGTAGTATCTTTTCTCTGCATAATTTGTCCGTTTCCTGAAAAATGTGTATCTTTGCAATGAGAAAAAGCATAGTGATAGTATTATGAGTAATAAAGTAAACAAGATATGGATGATGGCTATGATATGTGTATTGTCATATCTCGTCATAGCATATATTGTAGTAAGCAGTTTTGACGCAAACATACACATGACAGACAGGACTCTGTTCTATACCCAGACAGGTGTTACGTTGCTTACAGTAATGTTGATACCTGCTGCTTTGTGGTATGTGCGCAGGGAACGTTTTGATGATGTAGCGAAATACGAGAAAGCCAGTGTCGTTCGTATAGCAGTGTTTGATATGCTGGCATTTATATGCTGTGTGCTGTATGTCTTGACGAGCGGCGTGTCTTTCTTCTATCTTGGAGTGATAACTTTTATAGCTATGGTATTTGCGCGTGGAGAGAAAACTGACACTGACAGCCATTGAACCGGAAGACCTGGATTTGCTCTATACGATAGAGAACGACCCGCAGATGTGGCTGGTGGGTGATACCAATGCGCCTTACAGCCGCTATGTGTTGCGTGACTATATAGCAAATCAGCGTTATGATATATATGCGGACAAACAGGTACGCTTTGTCATCAGGGTTGATGGCAAGGCTGTGGGACTGATAGACCTGTTTGATTTTGCTCCGCAACACCTTAGGGCTGAGATGGGAGTGGCAATACTCAAGGCGGAGCGTGGTAAAGGGTATGCAGAAGAGGCTGTACGTCAGCTTCTATCATACTGCAGTAAAGTGTTGCATTTACATCAGGTGTACAGCATAGTGTCTGCAGATAATATCGCTTCTCTCGCTATGCTTCGTGCAGCAGATTTTACAGAACAGGCAATGTTGAGAGAATGGTTGCTTGACGCTAAAGGGTGGAAAGATGCGAAGTTGATGTCAATACGGTTAGATTGAGAGGTATATAGTGAAGAATAAAGGCACAGTTATGCCTGTAGAAATATAAAGAATAGGAAAATGTTTTCAGACGAACTATTAAACATCAGTTGGGAAGAGACCACAGAGCGTATTGCTCAGAAGACCGATATGGATGTGCGCCGTGCGCTTGGCAAGACACACTGTGACGTAGATGACTTTATGGCGTTGATATCGCCGGCTGCAGAGCCTTATCTGGAGCAGATGGCGAGACTGTCAAGGAAATACACCGAGGAGCGTTTCGGCAGGACAATGTCAATGTTTATACCGCTATACATAACAAACTCTTGTTCTAACTCATGCGTGTATTGTGGATTTCACCGCAGCAACCCCATGGCGCGCACCATCCTGACACCAGAGCAGATAGAGAATGAGTATAAGGCAATAAAGAAACTCGCCCCGTTTGAGAATATTCTCCTTGTAACGGGAGAGAACCCTGCCAAGGCCGGTGTGCCATATCTTGCCAAGGCAATAGATATAGCCAAGAAGTATTTCTCTAATATCAAGATTGAGGTAATGCCGCTGAAGGCAGAAGATTACTATGAGCTTACGAAGCACGGACTTAACGGCGTTATCTGTTTCCAGGAGACTTACCACCGTGAGAACTATAAGATTTACCATCCTGCCGGCATGAAGAGCAACTTTGAGTGGCGCGTCAATGGCTTTGACCGTATGGGACAGGCAGGAGTTCACTCCATAGGCATGGGTGCATTGCTCGGACTTGAGAAGGAGTGGCGTACTGATGTCGTTATGATGGCATACCATCTGCGTTATTTGCAAAAGCATTACTGGAAGACGAAATACTCAGTAAACTTCCCTCGTATGCGTCCGGCGCAGAATGAGGGTTTCCAGCCTAACTGTTTTGTTACAGACCGAGAGTTGGCACAGGTAACCTTTGCCATGCGTATATTTGATCATGACGTGGACATTTCATACTCTACCCGTGAGCCACAGTTCATTCGTGACAATATGTGTACGCTCGGTGTCACCACGATGTCGGCGCAGTCTAAGGTCAACCCTGGTGGCTATTACACCTATCCGCAGGCTTTGGAGCAGTTTACGGTCAGTGACGACCGCACGGCAAAGGAGATTAACCGCAGATTGAAGGAATTGGGTCGCGAGCCTGTATGGAAAGACTGGGATGCCAGCTTCGATTTGTTTAAGAAATAAAATAATTAAGTTTCGCAAGTGCCCAGCTTCCTTATAGTTAAGTAGCTAAGTAGTTAAGAAGTTAAGGAGTTAAGTAGTGAAGACTTATGTATTTGACTTGTTGGACAGTAGACGTAATGTCTTCGCTCGGCGCTTGCGACGCTTTGCTTGCAAAGAACTCCTTAACTCCTTATAACTCCAAAAATATCGTGAACAAGTTTACAACAGTCATAATAACGAAACCTACCTTCTTTGACGGCGAAGCTGAAGCTATATGCCGTTACGTCGAGGAAGGTAGGTTGGTTCATGTAAGGAAGCCAGAGGCATCAATGAAGGAGATGGAAATTCTGCTGGATATGTTGCCAAAGGATGTGCATAAACAACTTGTATTGCATGATTTTTATGAACTCGCAGAGAAATATGGCATATATGGTGTACACTTGAATTCACGCAATCCCAAAGCACCAGCAGGGTGGGAGGGGAGTATCAGCAGAAGCTGCCATTCACTTGAAGAGGTAAGGTCGTGGAAACATAAAATGAACTATGTATCACTGTCACCGATTTATGATTCAATATCGAAAAAGGGGTATATGTCTGCATTTTCTAAGGAAATGTTGGCAGAAGCAGTGAAAGATGGTACGATAGATGAAAAGGTGTATGCCCTTGGGGGCGTGACATTTGATAAGTTGCAGGAAGTAGAACAAATAGGTTTCGGTGGTGCAATGATATTGGGAGACGCATGGAAGTAATATTGACGATAGCAGGAAGCGACAGCAGTGCCGGTGCAGGCATACAGCAGGACTTGAAGACGGTCACTGCCATGGGGCATTATTGTGCCACAGTTATTACTGCTATTACAGCGCAAAATACAAAGGGGGTGCAGCAGGTGATGCCGGTGCCGTCAGAGATGTTGAGGTCTCAGCTGGTGTCTGTGTTGGACGATATGCCTGTAGCGGCAGTGAAGATAGGTATGATACCAAATAAAGAGTGTGCCGAGGTTATCGTTGAGATGCTGCGCACAGTCGGTTGCCCTATAGTGTGCGACCCGGTGATGGTCTCAACCAGTGGAACGCAGTTAATGGATGATGGTTGTGTAGAGTATATACAACAGCAATTGTTTCCATTGTGTACTCTTGTCACTCCCAACATACCAGAGGCTGAGAGACTGAGTCTTCCATCATCTGCCAAGGGCTTGTATAATGTGCTGTTGAAGGGTGGTCATGCTGATGGTGATGATATGACAGATCGTCTGGTAATGACAGACGGCACAGAGTGTGAAGTCTCCACGCATCGTATAGCGTCAACCAACCTCCACGGCACTGGTTGTACGTTGTCAAGTGCCATTGCTGTAGGACTGGCAGAAGGAAAATCACTGCCAGAGGCTGTGAGACAGGCAAAAGATGTAATAAATAAAGGCATTCTTGGTGGAAAGAATCTGTCGGTAGGTCATGGCAATGGTCCCCTTTGGATTTAGCAAGCCCAAAAACGTGTCGATAGGACATTCTGGCGATTGGGCTTTTTCGGCTTTTAGTATTATATGGATAATTTATGAAAAGACTTCTAACCTGACAAGTTTAGCGAGACAAGAATTAGAAAACAAAAACGGGACACATCAGTATTGATGCGCCCCGTTGGCTTTTATTGGTATAGACCAATCAAGCAATCTTCGATTTAGATCTCAGAGAAGTACTTGATGGTACGAACCATCTGAGAAGTGTAAGAGTTCTCGTTGTCATACCAAGAAACAACCTGTACCTGATATGTGTCGTCGTCGATCTTGCTAACCATTGTCTGAGTAGCGTCGAAGAGAGAACCGAACTTCATGCCGATGATGTCAGAAGAAACGATCTGATCCTCGTTGTAACCGAATGACTCGTTAGCAGCAGCCTTCATGGCAGCGTTGATACCCTCAACAGTAACGTCCTTACCCTTAACAACAGCTACAAGGATAGTTGTAGAACCTGTTGGAGTTGGAACACGCTGTGCAGAACCGATCAGCTTACCGTTGAGCTCTGGAATAACGAGACCGATAGCCTT
>JAFXZU010000003.1:0-82130 GCA_017541085.1 Prevotella sp. | reverse complement strand
CTGGGGACAGTCAAACGTATCCAACTATGATTTCTACTATTCGTCACCCGACGGTACACCAGTGAATGACATTGTGGCGAATGGAGAATTTACTGACTGGCTTGGACTGCTACAGCAAAACTCTGTATCACAGAATTACAATGTAAGCGTAAGCGGTGGAAATAAAAAGACGAATTTCAATGCTGCCCTCTCGCTGATGGATGACCGTGGCACCATAAAGGGTGACCAGCTCAAACGTTATACCGCTCGCGTCAACGCTGACCATAGGTTTAATGATATCGTCAAAATAGGCACAAACCTTTCATACACTTACAAGGACAACGATAAGCGTAACAGCAACCTCTTTGCGTCTGCCATCAACCTGACATCACTCACGCATGCATACGACCGTCAGACAGGTGACATCATACCAATGCCAGATGTCATGACTTTTTCCAACGCAAGTCCGCTTATGGATGAGAACGGAAACTATAAGCATAATATCGATACAAAACACTTCGTTGGTGGGGCATACGTGCAAATCAATTTCCTAAAGAACTTGATATGGAAGACATCATTTAACCTTGACTACACAGACTATAACAACTATCTATACCAAGATGCCAACAGTATGGAAAGGATTCAAGGTTCACATACCACAAGCGTAAGCGAGAATGAAACATCTGCAACACAGTATGACATACAGAACACAGCCAGCTATGATGTCAACTTCGGAGGTATGCATGACTTAAACATACTGATAGGCAATGAATATTCTCATTTCGTTTATAAAAGTAGTATTAGAGATGCAAGTTTAGTTTTACCCCTGAGTTTCAACTATGACCTCTCGCCATTTGCGAACACTTCTGTCAGCGACTTAAAAATCAAGAATAGTATGCCCTCTTTCTTTGGCAGGCTGAACTATTCCTATGCCGGCAGGTATCTCTTCCAGGCTACATTGCGCACAGATGGATATTCTATCTTTGGCAATAAGTGTAGATGGAGTACATTCCCTTCGTTCAGTGCAGGCTGGCGTATCACAGAGGAGAAGTTCATGCAAAAGTCAAAATCATGGTTGAACAACTTAAAGCTGCGCCTCTCATGGGGTGTTTCTGGCTCTGGCAATAATTCTATTATGGCAGTGACAAGATCCCAGATGTCTCTTGTAACATTATCTCCACAATATGCGTCTCTAATCGTTCCCGATCTTTCATGTGAAAAGACATCAACATTCGACCTGGGCCTTGACTTCACGTTGCTCAACGGACGTCTTGGTGGTTCTATTGACTACTATACAAGCAGGTCACATGACTTGATATACTATGACGTTGCTCGCTATATGACTATGTCTTTCCATACCTACAGTAACGCTGCAAAGACAAAAGGCCACGGCTTTGAAATAGCACTCAATGCCGTTCCTGTAATAACCAAGGACTTCAGATGGGACGTTAATGCCTCTGCTACATTTGCAAAAAATGAGATTGTAAAGTTGACAGACGAAATAGAACAGGCTATCGCTGGCAGTTCTGCAGCTTTTACAGGTCAGTCTGTGAGTGTATTCTATGACTATGAAATGGGCAACTGCTGGGGTGTTGGCGAATGGGATAGATATGTAGAAGACTTCAAGACATCTCATAACGGAGAAACACCAGTAGGCTTTGGTATGGCTTCTTACGGTACTCCTGGTACGATGAAAATCATCGACCGCAATGATGACGGTAGGATAGATGAGTATGACAGGAGGTTTTACGACCGTACACCTAAGGCTATCCTTGGTATGACAAATACATTCTCATACAAGAACTTCACTCTCAGCATCCAGATGATGGCACGCCTCGGTGGCTACATGGCATACGAGAAGAACGCTTACGTTGGTGGCAGCAGTGGATATGAAAACTGGGCTGACGTAAACTATTGGACACCTTCCAATACTGATACGAAGTACCCTTCTCCTGCCTGTGCGATGATTTCGTCGCTGAGATCGTACTCATCTGTTCTGCTGTATGAGAAAGCTGATTACTTCAAGATTAAGGACATAACCCTTTCATATAACCTTGAGAAGAACTGGCTGAAGTCACTCCGCATGGAAAATGCGACGGTTTACTGCTCCTTCAAGAACTTCATTACTATCAACGCACTTGATGACGGCTATGACCCTGAACGCGGTGGTGCCGTCAGTTTCCCCCTGTCTAAGCAGTTCGTACTCGGTCTTAACATAACATTCTAAATTCACAGGAAAAAGATAACAAGTAAGCCCCGTCACTATGTGGCGGGGCTTATTTCATGATGTGAGGTGGAGTAAAATAATACCATAGAGGTGCAAAAAAACGCAAAAACATGGTGGTAATAGACCAATGTAAATGAAGTTAACAGAAATTAACAAAAAGATTACTTAATTTTCATCAATTTTTATTTAACTTTGTTGCCAAATTTCAAATTGGGAAAAACCGTTAATATCTAATCTGCGCCACTGAAATGACGCACTTCTGAACACAAAAACAACACAAGACAAATCCGACAGAAATAACAATACCAAGAAGACAAAAAGAAACAAAAGAGACAAAAGGAAAACCAAAATCAAAAATAATAAAACCAAAACATGTCAAAACTACTTAAAACATTCCAGTGGCTTAAACGCAAGCCTGGGAGATTAAGCGTGGGACTGATAATGACAGCTATAATGGCTGCGTCATGTTCGGACATGGACGAGTACTTCGAGACGCCTTCATGGCTTCGTGGCTCTGTCTATGAGACCCTTGAGGGTGACGGCAACTACTCCGTATTCCTGAGTGCTGCGGAGAAGGCTGGCTTCAGACCTATCCTTGAGAGCAACATCGTAACCGTGATGGCTCCCACAGACGACAAGATGAGAACCTATCTGCAGAATAACTATGGCACGACGGACATCGGCTCCATAGACGCTGCAGAGCTGAAGAAGCTCATAGGCTTCCACATCTTCCACTATTCCTTCGATAAGGATATGCTGACCAACTTCCGTCCGAACGAGGGTGATGGAGCTACTGAAGAGGAGAAACTTGAATATGCGGGAATGTACTATAAGTTCCGTACACGCAGTCAGGACCCTATATCTTTGGAGCACGGTACTGTTATTGACGGTACTGACACTATTGAGACAGATGTGCGCGTATATCACTTTGACCGCTTCGCACCTGTCTATTCATACCAGATGTTCCGCACAAAGGGTATAAACGCTGCGAGCAACTATAACTACTTCTATCCCGGAATGTGGAAAGACGATGCAGGTTTCAATGTCTGCAACGCCGGTGTGGATGAGTATGCCGTGCCTACCAGCAACGGTTATATATACCGTGTAAACCAGGTGATGACACCGCTCAATACTATCTACAACGAGCTGAAGGCACGCTCAGGCGAGGGCGTTGACCCGTCAAAGAGCTACAGCCGCTATCTGAAGATGTATGATAACTACAGCCGTTACGCTGTGAGCGAAGAGATTACTTCTACTGACGGCACACCTCTCTATTATCACTTGCATGACAAGGGCAACTCCGGTCTGCCAAACATCGCGTTGGAGTGGCCGGTGGCTGACTATACCATGGTGACAACCCTGTCTTCAGCTGCACATACAGTGTTTGCCTTCTCAGACAAGGCTTTTGAGGATTTCTTCAAAGACTACTGGGGACTGGGTGGATACACCTCAATGGAAGACCCTGACCTGCAGGAGTCAATAAAGGAGTTGCTGATGAACTCTTTCGCCAGCAAGGTTAACAATGATGCTGCCACTATCGTGTTCCCAGAGGAACTGAACAACGGTTGGGTGACAAACAAGGAGAATGAGCCGATAGCTGTGAATACCGATGCTGTCAGCGACCGTGTGATATGCTCTAACGGTTTGCTTTACGGCTGCGGTGAGCTGATACCTACTCCTAAGTACAGTTCAGTGACTGGTCCGGCTTATCAGTATAAGAAGTACTCTTACTTCCTTAACATGCTGAAGTCATCTGGTCTTACCGGTACACTGTCTGCCCAGAACCTGTCATTCATCATGCTCTATCCAAGCAACCAGCAGATGAAGGCCCAGGAGGGTTATGACCTGGTGAAGCTTAAGGAGGATGACGCTACACAGACACTTATCAATACAGAGTCGCCTAACGGTGTGAGCAACTCTCTGAAGTCTGCCATGATATATGCTCATGCGGCACAGTGCGTTGACGGCAACAGCGTGCTGCCTACCAGCGGCACCAAGGTGATACGTGCGCTCACTGACGACATGAAGCTGTATTGGTATGTGAAGGATGGTAAGATAACCAATTCTATAAGGTATAATGATATGCTGCGCTATGACGGCAACGAGCCAGACGCCAACAACGTGTGGGCATCGTTTGACTTCATACCATATCGTGGCGACAATGACGGATGGTCTAACGGTCATGCGTATGCCTATGACAACCTCTTGCTTCCTGGTAACTTCGCAAGGTCTCGCTACTCAAGCTTCATCGACCTTATGTGGAGCTCTAACAGAATGCCTAACACAGACTTCTATGCATGGGTGAACCTGCTCAGCAAGGCTGGCTTGATAAGCAGCCGTACGGGTAAGATGGATGAGTTGGACAATACTGAGACATATCTTATGTTCGTGCCTCTTACCAATGTGTTGGAGCAGGCTATCATCGACGGTAAGATACCTGGTGTGACAGCATCTGGCGTGAGTGTGGGCGACGAGGCATTCTTTGACGGAGTGACAGTGGACGCTGGCCAGTTGGAGACACTGCAGGCATACCTGCGCTCTTACTTCGTTCCTATGTCAACGGCGGTCATCTCTAACTATCCTTATCTGGGATGGGGTGAGACCACTACTGCCGACGGTGGCCTGAGCACACTTGACAACAAGACGATGGAGATTGCTGGTGAGATGAGCATAGTTGATACAAAGCTTAACATATATGACAACGGCTCTAAGCTCAGCGTTGCGCGCAGACACTATGAGAGTTCTGCCGAGACTGCCGCAGTAAACGTAAGCGGCAAGTATGACTTCCTGCCGTTCACCTTCGCAGACGCCTGCGTACACTTCCTTGACGGAGTGCTGCCGGTGCAGAACGGTAAATAAGCAGATTCCTTGTTTTACAATAACGCTATAAAAAGATGAAGAAACACCTATATATATTATTAATAGCATTTCTCGCGGTGCTGCCCGCTGCGGCCCAGGAGGTCATCACGGGTACAGTCACCGAGATGATAGGCAACGACGAGGAACCTTGTATTGGTGTGAACGTGACGTTTGTCAACGCTCAGAACCGTATCGTGGCAGGTACAGTCACCGACTTCTCGGGTATGTACACACTGCAGGTGCCTGCCGACAAGAAGAACCTCTCGGTGCAGTTCTCATACATCGGTATGAAGACGCAGAAGTTTAAGTATGAGGGACAGAAGACCATCAACGTGAAGCTGGAGGCTGACAATGCCCAGACACAGTTGCAGGAGGTACGTGTGACCGGTTCGCGCGGTTCACGTAATGACCTCGGTATCAGTGCACGTGAGCAGGCTTTCGCTACTCAGAAGATTAAGATGGACGAGATACTGGAGTCACAGCCTGTGACATCAGTGGAGGAAGCACTGCAGGGACAGCTCGGCGGTGTGGACATCGTGGCCGGCGGTGACCCGGGTGCAAAGTCAAGCATCCGCATACGTGGTACCGCTACGCTGAACTCTAACTCTGACCCGCTCATCGTCATCGACGGTGTGCCTTACTCTACAGACATCGACGACTCTTTCGACTTCAACACAGCATCACAGGAGGACTTCGCACAGATGCTTAACCTCAACCCTAACGACATTGAGTCAATAGAGGTGTTGAAGGACGCAGCGTCAACAGCCATATACGGTACGGCAGGTGCCAACGGTGTGCTGCTCATAACAAAGAAGAAGGGTTCACGCTCTAAGACGCGCTTCTCTTTCTCAACGAAGAACTCAATAAAGATAGAGCCTAAGTCTATGCCTATGCTTACCGGCAACCAGTACAAGGCATACGTGCAGGACGCTATATGGAACTCTGCCAATGCACAGGGACTGGCACGCAGCACTGACCTGCTTAACCTCCTCTATGACACTCCAGAGATAAACTATGACGAGAGCTTCCCATATTTCGATGAGTATAACCAGAACACTGACTGGCTCTCACTCGTGAAGAAGAACGCCTTCACCACTGACAACTCTTTCTCTATGTCAGGCGGTGGCGATAAGGCTAACTATCGTTTCTCTCTCGGTTATTCAAATGAGGGCGGTACGACAAAGGGCACAGGTCTCGGTCGTCTCACAACCTCTCTCAACGTGGGTTACAACTTCTCTGAGAAGTTACACGTGGAGGCAGAGTACTCATATACTGATACACAGAAGGATGCACCTTATACTGACGACGTACGTGCAGCAGCATTCATCAAGATGCCTAACAAGTCGCCTTACCAGTATGCCAACGGTGTGCAGACCGACAACTACTTCACACGTCAGAACGCTGACGAGTTCCAGGGAGCCTATAAGGGTACAAGCCGTATTTCAAACAACAAATACAACTTCAACCCTGTTGTGATGGCAAACGACTCTTATAGCAACTCAAGCATCAAGGAGCAGAAGATGACTGTCCGCGCACGCTGGTACATCCTGCCAGAGGTGCTGACATATAACGGCTATGTGTCAATGCGTTTCAATACCACTAAGAAAGAGTCATGGCTGCCACAGGCTGCCACAGGCTTGGAGTATGGTCTGCTTGAGACACAGGGCACCAACTACACTGAGATAGACCAGGCTGCAGAGGCTTACTCTAACAGCTTCTCACTGCAGACAGAGAACAAGCTCATGTTCCGTAAGACATGGAACGAGATACATAACCTCGTTGCCACTGGTATATGGTACACATCTCAGAGCCGCTCTTCAAACAAGGCATTCTATCGTGCCGGTGTAGGTTCTGCCGAGCTTGCCGACGTATCATCACAGACAGGTATACTTTACAAGATTGAGTCAAGCAAGGGTGAGGTGACCAGCCTCTCTGCACGTGGCTCCATAGCTTACACATTGCTGAACCGCTATACCATCAACGGTACGTTCAACTATGAGGGCAAGTCATCACTCGGTAAGGATAACCGCTGGGGCTTCTTCCCTTCTATCGGTGTATCATGGCAGGTACAGGACGAGCCGTTCATGAAGACATGGAAAGAGGCTTTCCTCACACAGTGGAAGGTACGTGCTTCATGGGGACAGTCAGGCAACGCGCCTACCGGCACATCACCATACGTGGGTAACTATTCCGCACTGGGTAACTATATCGAGTCTCCAGCCATTGCATCAAACACTATGCAGCTCAACAAGCTGAAGTGGGAGACATCAAGGGAGATAAACATAGGTACCGATATCAGCCTGTGGGACGGCAAACTCACATTCACCTTCGACTACTACCGCAAGAATACCAAGGACCTGTTACAGAAGAAGGTCACCATACCGTCAACAACAGGTTACTCTACAGCACAGATGGCATGGTATAACTCAGGTAAGATGCGTAACGAGGGTTGGGAGGCACGCGTTGACTACAAGGTCTTCAAGATAAAGAAGTGGGACCTCTCAGTTAACTTCAACATCTCACACAACGAGAACACTATACTTGAGTTGCCAGACAACCTCGATGACGGAACCAACTCATTCTCTCTGAAGAATGGCTCAGGCTATTATGCCACCAAGCTGCTCTCAGGCACTTCAGTGGGTTCTTTCTACGGATTCAGGTACTTAGGAGTATATCAGAATACTACAGACACATACGCAAAGGATGCTGAGGGTAATGTCATGACAGACCTGCAGGGCACTCCTATCGTTATGAAGAACGGCACTTACACCTGTTATCCTGGTGATGCTCATTACGATGATGTCAACCACGACGGTGTGATAGACAAGAACGACCTTGTATATCTTGGTAACTATAACCCTACAGTGACTGGTGGTGGTGGCTTCACTTTGAAGTACGACCGCTTCGCGCTGACAGTGTTCATGCACTACCGTTTAGGCCAGAAGGTCATCAACGCAGCCCGTATGGATGCAGAGGGTATGTATAATGCCAACAACCAGTCAACAGCCGTGCTGCGCCGCTGGCGCAACGAGGGCGACCAGACCGATATACCACGCGCCCTCTGGGGCTACGGCCTGAACCAGCTCGGTTCTGACCGTTACGTGGAGGACTGCTCGTTCCTGCGCTTCAAGACTATATCACTGAGCTATAACCTTCCGAAGAAGTTCTGTCAGAGCATAGGCCTCACATCGGCCAATGTATATCTGACCGGATATGACCTCTTCACCATATCAAACTATACAGGTATGGACCCGGAGGTGTCAGACCCATCAAAGATTACCGACATAGCCAAGGACAATGCGCAGACACCGCGCAGCCGCCGTTATTCTATGGGTATAACCGTCAACTTCTAAACTATAACTGATAACAGAGAGTATAATTATGACTACCATAAATAAATATATTAGGAAAGGTGCGGGAGCATGCCGCAAGGCTTTACTTTCTCTTTGCTTTCCGCTTTTCGCACTGGCGGCTCTGCTGACAGGTTGCAGCGACTATCTTGACATAGTCCCTGAGAATAATCTGCCGGTAAAGGAGTTCTGGAAATCAAAGTCAGATGTTGACGCCTCACTCAGTGCAGGTTACTACTATCTGCGTTCATCAGTGGAGGATTACCTGTTGCCATGGGGTGAGCACCGTGCAGGTGTCATTCAGTATTCAGGTTCGTCAGCATTGCAGACATACACCGTCAAGGCTACCACAGGTGTTGCCAAGTGGGGTGTGATGTATCAGGTTATCAACCAGGCAAACCTCGTGCTTGAGCATGCAGCGCAGGCACAGTCTTCTGACCGCACATACACACAGCAGGAGCTTAACTCACACTACTGTGAGGCTTACTTCCTGCGTGCGCTGGCATATTTCTATATCGTGCGTAACTGGCGTGACGCTCCGCTCACCCTGCGCGGATATGAGTCAGACGAGACACCGTTGCTCCTGGAGAAATCTTCAGAGGCTGCTATCATAGCACAGATTAAGAGCGACCTTAACACCGCCATAGAGCTTGGCGCCGCCAAGGATGTATGGGACACCACATGGGAGACAAAGGGTAAGGCCACATCATGGTCTATCTATGCGTTGATGGCTGATGTATGCCTGTGGAACCATGACTTTGACGAGTGTATAAAGTATTGTGACAAGATACTGAAGGACGAGACGGGCAAGGCTCCTAAGTTCATTACTACAAACACACATGCAGCATGGTTCGCCATGTTCTGTCCGGGCAACTCTGACGAGTCAATCTACGAGATACAGTGGAACGCTGACAAGCAGAGCAACAACGCTGCCCAGACTAACGGTCTCTATGACCTCTTCAACCCTGGTTCGTCAAACAACTACAGACTGTCTGCACAGGCTTCATTTGACTTCCAGCAGGATCAGAGAATGATAGGAGAGGTTACTCATGTGTATGAGGACTGGGCTAACGTACGTACCAACTACGGTAGCTACTATGAGCAGGGCACAGAGAAATATGTGTGGAAATACCTCGGCGACAATGCCTCTACCACACAGATGCGTAAGGTATATGACAACAACTTCATAATCTACCGCGTGTCTGAGGTTAAGCTGATGAAGGCGGAGGCACTCGTGATGCGCACCTGCGGTCAGAGTGTAGAGGACAAAGAAGAGGCCATCAAGGAGGTTAACGACATACGCAAGAGAACAAACCTCAATACCTATGTAGTAGGTGAGGGTACAGACTTACGCGACATGCTTGAATATATACTCTATGAGAGATTCATGGAGTTCATAGGCGAGGGTAAGGCGTGGTATGACATCCTCCGCGTAGGACGCTACACAGATACTAATGGAGTGATAAACTTCAAGGATTATCTTATAGAGTTGGTACAGAAGTACAACACTAAGGCGACAGCGTCACGTATAAGGTCAGTGCTGATGAACGAGAATGCATGGTACCTGCCGGTGCCAGACTCAGAGATGAGGGTCAACGGAAAACTTGTGCAGAACCCTTATTATTGATTTTCCTGGTTCTTAGTAATACTGAGCATTTACATTTCTTCCTTTCATATAAGAAATAAAAACACGAAAGAAAATGAGAAAACTAACAAATATAATAAAGGTGCTGCTCCTCGTTGCTCCGGCGATGGCATTGTCGGGAGGGTTCTCATCATGTTCTGACCCTAATGAGGGCGAGCTGTTCATTACCCCGTCTGACAGTCTCACTGACCTTACCGTCGTTGACGTGATGGAAAGCGAGAGGCTCAGCCATGGCAACTACTCTGAGTGGCTGCAACTGCTAAAATATACTAATTACTATAATGCGCTGAAGAATGCCAATGCTTCGGCTACGGTATTCTGTCCTACCAATGAGGCTATAGACAAGTTCCTGGCAGAAAAAGGCGTCAGCAAGGTTACTGACCTTGACATCAACTATGCCAAGGCTGTGGTACAGACACATATCATCGCCGACATCAAGGTAACCCAGAAGGAGATTGATGACTTCGCCACAAAGAAGGACTATATCAAGACGCAGACGCTCTTTGACTCATATATCAATCTCAGCTACGGCTACCAGAAGACAGACGTGGATGATGCAGACCGCACCGATGAGGTGTATTGTGAGGACTCCATCTTCATTAACAATGATGCACGTCTCGGCAATTTCGACGCCACAACTTGTAAGAACGGCGTGTTCTATGAGATGGCTGACGTCATCACTCCTTTGGCAGAGACCATATATGAGACTCTGAAGGCAGACCCTGACTACAGCATTTTCGCTGAGGCTATGGAGACCTGCGAATATGACAGTGTGGCTAACAAGTATGTTGACACCACTTATGCCGTTGGCGGCGCGCGTGTCATCACAAAGTACCGCTATACCTGTTTCGCTGTGCCTGACAACGTGTTCCAGGCAGAGGGCATCAACAGCGTGTCATCGCTTGTGTCATACCTTCGCGCTCATTCCGTAGAGGAGGGTAGCCTGAGTGATGATGAGGTGCTGACTCACTATATGCAGTACCACTTCCTTAAGCGTGAGTACACTACAGGTGAGTTGTTTGACTTCATGGACCCGGGTAATGAGACACTCATCTATGAGGTGCGTCTCCCTGGCGACGCCATCGTTACTGATATGATAGCTGATGCTAAGATAATCAATAAGACAGTGCCGCTTGTACGTTCTGATATAGAGACCCGTAACGGTTATATCAACAAGGTGGGCGGCGTGATGCCGGTATATCATCCAGATCCTGTCAATGTCAAGTGGGACTTCCTCAACCAGGAGGATATCATAGCCTTTGTCAATGCTTACGGAGCAGCCAACAGTCTTGGTAACCTATTCTCTTCTCCGCTGACAGCATCAGAGACGAAGCTCGATATCTCAGACTCTCGTGACAGCAGATACGGTGACATCACATCATTCACATACAAGAACCAGGCCTCAAAGGCCAGCGCCTCAAACTATCGTATAGTAGGCTTCTACAAGGACAAGTATAAGAGTGCCGCTACACCGAATCAGTCACAGTATGGATGTTATATGAACAACTATCTGTGTCTGAACCTCGGTTACGCCGGATATATAAGGTTTAACTCGCCAAGTATCATAAAGGGTAAGTACAAGATTGTGCTGCATTACCTTACTGACGCGATGACACAAAAGGATATCTACAGTTCAGGAACCCTGACACAGTTCAAGATAGACGAGGACGACGAAGAAAACGCAAGAAGCACATCTCAGTATCTCTACAAGGGTGTGAAGTACTCTCGTACCACTATGTTCCAGTCTCTTGAGCAGACACTCTTTGCGAACATAGAGTTTGCGAATACAGAGACACACTCTCTGCGTATCACTATGCTTGACACTCAGGCAAAGAACCTGAGCTCATATCACCAGTACCTTGACTATGTAGAGTTCATACCAATCGACTAAAAACATCTGCTGATTATGAAAAAACTATTTATAGATAATATGAAGAAGACTGCGGGCTTGATGTGCTCGCTGGCACTCCTCGCCTCATGCTCTGACTGGGACGACCATTTCAGTGAGGCAAATGTTGTGGCCGATATGGAGGTATATGGAGGCGATGTGGTGTCATACCTTCGCTCCACACCAGAGCTCTCAGAGATAGTCTCTCTCTATGAGAACAACGGCGTACTCAGTGCCACATCAGAAGACGGCAGTTACACTTTCATCGTAACAGACAACAACGTGTTTGACGAGACACAGCTTAACAGTGCAGCTGCGTATGCCAAGTACACTGTAGCTGATGCTGCCATCGCTCCGTCAATGCTTACCGACGGCTACGGCATCAACACACGTCTGGGCAAGTCTTTATGGGTAAATAAGGACGGCTCTAACTTGAAACTTGACGAGTATAACATAACCAAGGCGGTTAAGACCGACAACGGTTACGTGTACTATGTTGACGGCACGTTCCCTATCCGCAGCTCTATCTATGAGCTGTTGGTGAACCTGCCAGACGACCGCTATTCTATGTTCAAGGAGATAGTTCGTACATACGAAGAGGAGTGGTTTGACCGTGAGAACAGCACCATCGTCGGTGTTAACGCACAGGGCCAGACCGTATATGACTCAGTATTCGTAAAGCGTAACACCCTGCTTGACCGCTACACGGAAAAGGGCGTGAAGACATGGGATATGTTTGATGAGCAGTATAACTCTACTATGTTCATACCAAACAACACCCAGGTAGAGCGCGCCATCAATACCGCTTGTGACAACATCAAGCTGTGGCTCAACCGCGAGCCTACCTCTGCCGACACACTGAAGTTCAAGCAGTGGATTGCCAAGGCTTGCTTCGTAAACAAGAGGCTTGACCTCAGCCAGGTGTCAAAAGGAGCTGAGATGATAACATGTGTAGGCGACTGTCAGAAGATAGAGGACAAGGTCAATGACGTTGTAGAGTACAAGTCTGTTGAGCCTGCATATTGGAATCCGGCAATCAACTCTCTCAACAATGTCTCAGTAGAGGAGTTGTCAAACGGTGTGGCTTATTACACCACCAACCTGAAGATACCTAACCACATCGTGATATACCGTGTTAAGTCACGTTTCTACGAGCTGTGGAACAGCATGACAGAGGGTCAGCGTGCTGAGCACTTCACATGGAAGAACTGGCAGAACCCTTATATCGTACAGGATGCCCAGGGACAGTTTGACCTTGTAGAGCACCCAACTATCTACTATCACGTGCTGACAGCCGAGCCTACGAAGGAGGCCGTTGCGGCAGCCATGAAGTATTATCCAAGCACATCTGCGTCAGAGGCTGACCAGTACACATGTAGCGTGGTATATGACGGTTTGTCATTCGACGAGAACGAGGGCAATGTATATGAGGTGAACCTCCCTGCAGGAGAGTATTACCTGCGTATGGGCTTCAAGCACTCACTTACATACAGCCTCACTATTGAGTTCCGTACCAAGAGTGATGACCCAAACAACCCTAACAAATATCCATGGGTGACATTGAAGAAGGACATGGTGATGTATGCCACAGGCTCAAACTTCCACTTTGACCGTGGAGCAGCCTCTGAGGTGCCACACTACGGCGACGCAGGCATATCATATCCAGAAGGCTTTGACGTGGACTACTGGCAGCAGTTTGATGAGAAGGCCATCGCCTACGATACAGACGGATATACTGTCGGTATAGTCAATCTGGCTAAGGCAGGTAATTTCGAGATACGCATATCAAGCTCAGACCAGGCTTCACTCTATAAGTATAACATTCCTGACCTTGTTCGTACAAAGAACAATGTGCAGCAGCTTATGATGTACCACTGGTGTCTGCGCCCAACAAAGAACAACTATTAATATAAGCCCCAACAACAGAAAATAACAGAACTATGAATAAGATACTTTCAAGAACAAGTCTATGCATACTTCTTTCTCTCCCGTTCGCAGGAGTAGGAGGGGGCTTTAATGCCTCGGCCCAGACTGCCTATCAGTCTGTCGTCAAGGGTACGGATGGTCAGCCTGTCAGCGGAGCCATCATCACCGTAAAGGGTGGTGCTTCTGCCGTTACTGACGAGGATGGCAAGTTCTCCATTGAGATAGAGAACACTGTTAAGACAAAGCCAATCACTGTGTGGAACAAGAAAGACAACCGTTACTACACAGTGGAGAAAGAGATAGAAGCCTATCGTAACGGCATTGTCGTTGTCAAGGCTCCTGGTTTCTATGACAAGGAGTTCTCCATTGACTATCTCAAGGCAAAGGCAGAACAGGGTGACTTCACCATACTTCTCGTACCACGTTCAGAGAAGCAGTACAGCGGTTATGTAACCTCTACACTCGATGGTGAGCAGTCAGCCAATGAGAAGTTTGTCACTACTCAGAGCCTTGAGCAGAAAGACTTCCTTGACAAGCTCTCTGTAGGTGCTGCAGTAGGTAACAACATCGCCGGTCTGCAGGTTACAGAGAAGGGCGGTATGCCAAACGAAGGCGCATATATGAGCTTGCGAGGCATCCACTCTCTGGTAGCAGAGAACAATCCGCTGCTCGTCATCAACGGTGTGCCTTACTTCGGTAACCAGACGGTGTCAAGCATCATTGAGGGTTACAGCCGCGACATGCTTGCCGGCTATGCCACCAAGGACATACGCTCCATCACAGTCCTCAAGGGTTCAGAGGCAGCAAAGTGGGGTTCGCTCGGTTCTAACGGTGTCATCATGATAGAGACACAGCAGGCCAACAGCGACAACCTTGACACACGTATCTCCTTCAGCGGACAGTATGGTGTCAGCACTGCCAAGAAGAACATACCTATGATGAATGCTGCACAGTATAAGTCATACATGCAGGGAGTAGGACTCACACTCTATCCCGGACAGTCAGCCTTCTCAGCAGACTATCCTTTCTTCAGTGCAAACAATGCCTATCCATACCTGTTCAATGAGAACAACGACTGGATGGACCAGATACAGCGCGGTGGTTTCCTGACAGATAACCAGCTGCGTGTTGAGGGAGGTGATGAGATTGCGAAATACAACATCTCTTTCGGTTACACCAAGAACAACGGAACACTGAAGAATACCACTTCCGACCGTTACCATACGCTCATCTCTGCTGATGTGCTCGTTACACGTAACATTGACATCTTCGCTAATGTGAGCCTGTCATACATCACTTCTGACCTGCAGAACCAGGGCACCAACTACTACGTCAATCCTATGACGGCAGCTCGTTGGTATTCACCAATGATATCTGCATACAAGAAGCAGGCAGACGGTCAGACACTGCTCGACTTAGCAACTTACAACGAGTGGAACAGCTGGAACACTACTCCGATGTATGCATACGACAACGTGTCTAACCCTATCGCTCTCATTGAGAATGTCAACGGCAAGGACAAGATTTACGATGCCAATGCATCTCTCGGAGCTAACTTCCGCCTTAACGACTATCTCACACTCCACGGACTCCTCAACCTCTACTACAACTACACAGAGGAGGATATGTTCGTACCGGGACAGACGGACCACACCATCGTACCACAGTATTACGGTAAGGGTAACAACTATGCCGCAGGCGGAGTAGCTCGTCAGCTTACTAATACCTATCAGGTAAGCGCTGACTATAAGCGTACGTTCAGCAAGGTTCATGAGTGGAAGATCAACGCCTTTGCACGTTGGCTCACCCACAAGCTGGAGGTTGACGGAGCAAGCGGTTACAATACTCCTAACGACTATTTCCAGTCACTCAACTCCCTGCAAGATGGCATACGCACCTTCGGTGGCAACTACCACTGGAACTATTTCGGCACAGGACTCTATGCTGACTATACATGGAAGAAACTCGTACGCCTTAACGCAGGCTTCAACCTCGACGGCACCAGTGCCAGCGGAGCAGAGTCTTCACGCTTGGGCTTCTTCCCATCTGTAGCTGCTACATTCATGATTGCCAACAGCGGCAGACTGCCAGAGTGGGTTAACCGCTTCAACGTATCTCTGGGAGCCTCTTACTCAGGTAACTCTCGTTTCTCTTCTAACTACAGCAAGGACTATTATGTGGGCACACCGGGTATCAGTGGTGTGAAACGCGCTAATATGCCTAACCCGAAACTGCAGTGGGAGACAACACGTCAGATAGACTTCGGTCTTGACCTCGGTCTGCTCAAGAACCGCTTGTCAATCGGTTTCAACACATACTACTCACAGTCATATAACCTGCTCTTCAACAATAACATCTCAGGAGTATATGGCTCAGCAGAGTATTTTGCCAACACAGGTAAGATTAACAACGCCGGTGTAGAACTCTCACTGCGTGTCAATCCTCTGCACACCAAGGACTGGAACCTTGTTGTAGGAGGAACACTCGCTACCAACAGCTCAAGACTGCTTAACATAGACGGCAGGGAGAGTGCCATACTCTCTTTCACCGACTACAGCAGTGATGACGCTCAGATACTCATGAAGGTAGGTGACACACCATACCAGTTCTATGGCTATCAGACCGCCGGCGTCTATGCCACTACGGCAGAGGCACAGGCAGCAGGTCTTACCAACAGCGCCGGCATAGCTTATCAGGCAGGCGACATGAAGTATGTTGACCAGAATGGTGACGGTATCATCGATGACCAGGACAAGGTGGCAATAGGCAAGGCCCTGCCAGACTTCTTCGGTGCCGTAAACCTCTCTCTCAGCTATAAGAAGTTCACTCTCGACGCTAACTTCGCTTACTCTGTAGGCAACGACGCATATAACTACACACGTCGCACAGTGGAGTCAATGTCAACCTTCTACAACCAGTCAACATCTGTTCTCAACCGTTGGCAGGTGGAAGGTCAGCAGACCAACATCCCACGTGCTGTCTATGGTGACGCCATCGGCAACAGTGTCTTCTCAGACCGTTGGATAGAGGATGCCAGCTATTTCAAGCTGCGCTCGCTGAGACTGTCATATAACTTTGGCAAGTTCCTCCACTTCATCAACTCTGGTACAGTGTGGGTAGCAGGCGAGAACCTCTTCACTCTCACCAAGTATCTCGGCACCGACCCTGAGTTTGCTTACGGCTATTCAGAGGCAATGCGTGGCTTCGACTACGGCAAGCTCGCCCTCGGCCGCACCTTCAAGCTTGGTTTCGACCTTAACTTCTAAGATTATAGTATTTATAGTGGCTATAGTTCCTATAGTATCTATAGTTCCTATATAAAAAGCAAAAAAGAATATGAAAGCAATAAACAAAATAATAACAAATATGAGGCACACGGCACCCTCCCTCACAGGAAGGGTCTGTGCTGGTCTCTTGTTTGCCGGCCTTGCCCTGACTTCTTGCTCAGATTATTTCGACCCATCTCCAAAGGGTATCATGGATGCTGACGACAGTTTCTCTGAGGGCAACCAGACATATAAGGGAATGCTTGGTGTTATCAATGCCGTGCAGCAGGCAGGTGACCATGCCATCTTCCTCACTGACACGCGCATGAACGTGCTGGAGACTACTCCTAATGCTCCTGCAGCCCTGCAGAGCATATACAAGTATGACGACACCGACCAGAACGAGTATGCCGACCCTACATGCTATTACAGGGTAATAATAGCCTGCAATGACTATATAAAGAAGATGGAGCGTCTGCACGCCACTCCTGGCGCACTCTCCGTCACTGACCAGTCATTCTTCAAGCCTCTGCTCTCAAGTGCCATACGCTTTAAGGTATGGGCATACATCCAGCTCGGCCGCATCTATGGTGAGGCATACTGGTTTGATGATGCCCTTGACGAGCAGGTAAGCCTCAATGACCTCAGCGTCTTTGAGCACTGTGATATGGAGGCTCTCTCAGCCAAGTGCCTTGCACTGCTTGAGAGCGGCATCACCGTTGACGGTGTCAGTGTGCCTGCCACCCTCAACATGAACTGGTATCAGTGGTTTGACTCAGAGAACCAGGACCAGGCTACTTACAGCAAGTGGCAGTATCTCACACCGCCGTTCATACTGCTTAAGGCGGAGTTGCTGTCATGGAAGTGTAACTACGAGACAGACGAGGAGGCTAAGCAGGACTGGCTGTGGATACGTAACAACCTGCTTCAGTATATGTATAAGATACACACCGCTGAGGAGGTGGCTGACCTCAACAACATCCTTGTTGACGGCGTGACCTACAGCATTCCGGGCTTCGACAGCGAGCTCAGCTCTATGGGTTATATGTACCAGACCAACATTCCTCTGCAGAGTGACGCTACCGGCGCATACTATAACATCTTCTATTCAGAGGGTATAGGTCATCGCCATCAGGTGGCAGGAGCTATCATCTATGACTATGAGAACGATGTAAAGAACCGTCTGGTGCAGTACTTCTGTCCTACATACCCTGGCGACGGCTTCTACCTGAAACCATCAGACTATGCTGTCAACGACTTGTATGACACACAGGACATACGCTCACTGACTCAGAAGATGGTGATGAACTCTCTCGGCGGCGAGCCTGCCGTGCTCACCAAGTACTATTACAGCTATGTGGCAAGCTCACGTACATACAAGTACCTGCGCGACGACATAGAGAAGATACAGCCAAGCATCGTCACCTTCCGTGGCCATGACTTCCACTTCCTCCTTGCCGAGGCAGAGAACCATCTTGGCAACTGGCAGATGGCGCAGGCACTGCTCAACGGTGGTATCACCAACCAGTTTGCACAGCGCCCGGGCACAGGCGGCAAGACAGCTGACGAGGAGTGGACCTCTATGGTAGTACGCCAGCAGGGACTCTCAGAGGAAGCTACACGCGAGTGGAGACAGAGCTTTACTCCTGAGCGCGACATTGACTCATCATATTTCTTTGTTGACTCACTCTCTGCCAGCTATCGTTGGAACTTCGTCCTCAACCGTGCACAGACCATCGGCAGCGCATGGTCACCTTACTACAGCTCATGGTTTGGCGGCAACGGTGGTTACGGTGACTCTGGTCTGGCAGGCACAGCCAACGGCGAACTCTATAATATGTTCACCTACAATGCCGACACACAGAGCTTTGACATGATCAACCAGACAGGTAACGTCATAGCCGAGGATATGACTGAGGAAGAGCGCCGCGAGTATATCGACTGGTGCCTCGCACAGGAGTATGCCAAGGAGTATGTAGCCGAGGGTAAGGCTTACTCATACCTCTGTAAGATGGCAGAGCGCTACAGCCACGCCGGACGCGGCAACAAGCTCACTGCTGCCGACAAGATGGCTGACATCATCGCACCTAAGTACACAGGTGCGCTGCAGTCAAAGGTGCGCTCAAGCCTTCAGGGTAAGTATTTCATTAACTGGAATCTGAAGTAATTAAGAACTTGAAGTAGTTAAGAAGATAAGTAGTAAAGTAGTAAAGACAAATGTTTTTAGCTCCTTATACTCCTTACCTTCTTAACTTCTGAAACCTAAATAAACAATTATCCTAAATATCAACTAAAAACATTTATCATTATGAAGAAATTTACTCTTTCTGCTTTAGCAGCTCTGATGATGTCAGTTTCTGCCTCTGCTCAGGGTTCGGTTACAACCACCTATGTGAAGGCAAGTGACAAGACAGCCATCAACAGTGCTATCAATGCTGTCATCGGTGCTGGTAACACACACATTGTGGTACTTTGTAAGTCTCTCAGCGAGGGCGTTGAGGGTGAGGTTGCCGATGCTACAACATCTGCTAACCTTGGCACCACACCTAAGGTTCCTACTGCAGGTACTTTGATTATCCGTTCTAACCAGACAGACATCAACAATCTGCCAGAGCTTTGCCTTGAGATGGGTGCCAATGCTATTGACGCTTCTGTAGGTCTCCCTTCACTTGTGTTTGAGAACGTGAAACTCCGTCCACGTAAGGATACCGACTCTTACATAGTATCAAACAAGAACAAAGATAACTTTTATGGTATGGACTCAGTGGTCTTCCGTAACTGTGACATCAGCAACTGCCGTGCTATCTACCGTGAGGAGAATCAGGGATTAGATGGTGCTTATACCCCACACCACATCAAAAAATTCATCTTTGAGGGTAACCGTGCTTATGAGACAGTCCTGAAGAACAACTCTATGCCACGATTCTATTTCGTTGCTATTCCTGACTATCTGGAGATGCACAACAACATCTTCTATGATATGCCTTACTCAAAGCAGCTCATTGCTTTCCACTCAACGGCAAAGTCAGAGAACTTAGCTTCTACCTTCAATATCTATAACAATACTTTCCTGCTTTCAAGCTGGAAAAGCTCTGCTGGAGCAAAGAACAAGTTCACTGTTGTCAATGCTGGCACTAATGTGAATCCTAACTCTATTTTCAACTTCTACAATAACCTCTTCCTCGGTGAAGAGAGGGGTTTGCAGGTAGGAGGTTTGGAAGCTGATCCTGTAGAGCTTACCGACAGTGCCGTCACTCTCGTCTGCAACACCACAAGCGAAGAAGGAGGTGTAGCAGTAACAGAACCCGCTGGTATACTGACAACATCTAACAACTATTACAGCACTTACTACCAGTCTCCACTCCGTAAGGGCATGGAAGATTTTGACGTGTGCACCGATCTGAATATAGAAGATTATCCATTCTCATTTGACATGTTCTATGATGCAGACCAGTCTCTTTACACAGTAGAGAAGGGTAAGTCTGCAGGTCTCTTCACAGCAGGTGCTTCTGTCGTTTATGATACGGATGGTATAACTCCTATCTTTGAGATACCTAACTGCGTTGGTGCTCCTATGATGTATGTTGACGAGTTCCCTGTAAAGGTTGACGTAAATGTAACCATCGCCGGTTCTAAGTCTGCTTCATACACCATCGCACCTGAGAAGGCTGAGTACTATAAGGGTGACGAGGTTACTATCACTCTTAATGATCGTAACTCTTACTACCGCACTTACAACCACTTCACAGGTTGGAGCGACGGCAACAATGATTTGGTTCGCACTATCGTTCTCGGTGCTGAAGGTCTTGACCTCACAGCAAACTTCAAGACTGCTATGGATAACGTTGTTGCAGCTTGGGACTTCTCTTCTAATCCTGCTTCTAACTCTACAAAGGATTCGGTATTTGCTGAGTATGGTGACTTCGCAGGTGAGGTGGCTATCAAGGCATTCGCAGCTGACACAACAGGTCTTGGCAGCGTGGCTACAACCTACACCACAACAGCTGAGGACGTAGAGGCTGGCAAGGCTGAGGCAGCTGGTACTAAGCTCTCTCAGGTATATAACCCAGCTACTGGCAACTATGAGATACTCGGCGTGGCTTACTCTAAGCGCGCTACAGAGGCTGTAGGTTATAAGGCAGGTAAGTTTGAGACACGTGCCGCTAAGTTCGGTGAGGACGAGGCTGACAGACAGATGGCTATCATCTCTATGCGTACCCCACGTAACGTACGTGACTACAACCGTAACTACGCTGTCATTGAGCTCCCTGCATCATCTCTCTCTAACATCCAGATAGATTACTACATCGGTACTGACAACAACGCCTCTAAGGTTCAGAAGCTGTACTACTCTCTGGACGGTGTGAACTACACAGAGATAGCTGATGCAGCTGTTGAGCTGACAAATGGCCAGTGGAGCAACGTTCAGGCTACTCTCCCTGCTGCTTGCAACAATGCAGAGAAGGTTTACATCAAGATTCAGGGTCAGATTAACGATGGTGACAACGCTGATAACATCGTTTACACTCCTCTGACTTCAGCATTTGATACTGAGAAGATATTTGACAACGATGTATTCGAGTACATTGGCAATATCCTCATCACTGCTGACAGCGCTACAGGCGTAGTCGTTGCAGAGGCTGACGATGCAAAGGCTGCAGTTGCTACTGTTAAGGCTGTTGAGAACGGTCGCATTATCATCAGCAAGGACGGTAAGAAGTTCACCGTTGCCGGTGCACAGGTTAAGTAAATCTTTACTATATAGAGATTACTATATAAGCATTTAATACAAGGGGTTCGCTTGAGTTAAGACAAGCGAACCCCTTTTTTTGTGCGCATCAGAGGAAAACGAGATGCTTTCCTTTTGTTTTCTCATGAAAAAAGAGTACCTTTGCAGGCTGAACAAGGATTATAGTTATTATAGTTCCTATAGTATCTATAGTACCTATAGTTCCTATAGTTCCTATATAAACTTTGATTATGAGAAAAATACTGACTATAGTCTCTCTCCTGCTCTCATTGGCAGCCTCTGCCGACGAGGGTATGTGGACATTGTTTAACCTGCCTCAGGCCATCCGTGAGCGTATGAGGCTCTATGGCTGCCAGCTCTCCGACGAGGCGCTGACCACCACGCTGCCGTCTGCCGTGGTCAATTTCTCCGGCTTCTGCACCGGCGAGGTGGTGTCGCCCAACGGACTGCTTATGACCAACCATCACTGTGGCTTTGAGGCGGTGCGCCGACACTCTACCACAGAGCACGACTACCTGCTCCACGGTTTCGTGGCTGACTCCCTTACTGACGAGCTGCCATGCGAGGGACTCTTCGTGGCGTTTATGCTCTCACAGCAGGACGTGACCGACACGCTGCGCTCTCTCGGTGCAATGGATTATCTCATTGACGCCCTTGAACGTGCAGAGATAATAGACTCCCTTGAGGAGCAGATGACCAAGGCGGCACGCCAGCGCGACTCCTCATGCTATGTGGAAATCAACGCCTTCTATGAGGGCAACGCATATTATGCCACCACCTTCCGCCGCTATGATGACATCCGACTGGTCATGGCCCCGCCTAAGTCGCTGGGAAAGTTCGGCGGCGAGCTCGACAACTGGATGTGGCCGCGCCAGACGTGTGACTTCTCCGTCTTCCGTATATACAGCGACGGTAAGCCGCTCAATACGCCCTCATACCTGCCCGTATGCACAGAAGGCTACAAAGAGGGCGACTATGCCATGGTAATGGGCTACCCCGGTTCTACGGAGCGTTACCTCTCCAGCTACGGCATACAGCAGATGCGCGACTGCGTCAATGAGCCTATGAGCCAGGTGCGCGGCGTGAAGCAGCAGATTATGCGCCGACACATGGACCGCTCTGCAGCGGTGCGTATAAAGTATGACTCCAAATATGCACAGTCATCCAACTACTGGAAGAACGCCATCGGCATGAACAAGTGCATCGACAGCATCGGACTGATACGCCAGAAACAGGAGTATGAGCAGAAGCTCAGCCAGTGGTATGTGCAGCATGGTGACACTGCTGACGTCACACCGGGATTGTCTGAGCTAAAGAGCCTCTATGCCCGTCAGCACTCGGCAATGCGCGCCTACACACTGTTTACGGAGAGCTTCACGCGCCGCTCCAACAATGAGCTTGCCACACGTGCCTACCGCTATTGCGACGGTATGCCGGTGAAAGGCAAGGAGAACCGTCCGCGCAAACAGTATGTGCAGTTTGATGACAACAGCAATACCTACGACCGCGACCTTGACATAGAGGTGCTGGCGGCACTGATGGCCAACTACCGTGAGCAGATAGGCACAGACAGTTTCCTGCCTTCTTTCTATAAGGTTGTTGACAGCCTCTACGGCGGCGACTATAAGGCCTATGTTACATATCTGTGGGACCACTCCATACTGATGACCTCAGAGCGCATACCACTGCACCTGCCACGTCGTCTGCGCCGTGACCCTGGTGTGGAGTTCAGTTACTCGCTCATGGAGACGCTGGGCGACATACGCCTGCAGCTTGATGAGATGAAAGACTCCATAGCACTGCTTGAGCGCAAGCTCTGTTATTGCAAACTGAGATATGAGGAGAACCAGCCTCACTACAGCGATGCCAACTTCACCATGCGTCTCAGTTACGGACAGGTGGGAGGCTACCGTCTGCCAGACTATGACTCGGGTTACATGACCACTCCGCAGTCGTTGCTCAACAAGGCAGCCATGCACGATGAGTGGCTGGCCTCTTGCACTGACTTCACTGCTCCAAACCCTTATGCGGAGTATTTCCTCGAGCCAGAGGTAAGGACGCTTATGCAGGGCGCTGACCAGGCAGAAGGTACGGAGAAGCCTTTCGGACTGTGCTTCCTTACCAATAACGACATCACGGGCGGCAATAGCGGTTCGCCTGTCATCGACGGCAAGGGCAGGCTCATAGGTCTCGCCTTCGACGGCACATGGGACTCGCTATCGTCTGACATATACTTCGACACCACCCTCGCACGCTGCATAGCTGTTGACATACGCTATGTGCTCTACATCGTTAAGCACTGGGCACACGCTGCAAGGTTGATAGAAGAGATGGAAGGAAAAAAGAACTAATATCCGTGGTTTAGGGAACAGTAGAGAGAGGAAAAGACGAACGGCAAAATAAAAGCTATGCTTTCAGGGTGTGAAAGCATAGCTTTTACGTTGTAATATGATAGCTTTCAGGGTGTGAAAGCTATGCTTTCTCCCTGGGTATCCTAATAAGCTGATACAGAGCGGGTAAGAAAATCATCAACGAGCATATCACGGCTCTTGCCACTGCAGCGTCGCTGCCGCCTACATAATCTTTGAGCGGAGCATCAATAGGCAGGGTAGGGAAGACGTTGACCATGACGTATGCCACGGTGTTGTTAATCCAGTGTACCAGCAGTCCCGGCACTATGCTGCCTGTCTTTACGAAGAGCCAGCCTAAGAGTATGCCGAAGATGAGTGCGTGGGGTATCTGTGCAGGGTTCACGTGTCCTACGGCGAAGAGCACTGCAGAGCATCCTACGGCTATCCACTCGCCCTTGGTCAGCGAGCCCCATGTAGCCTCGTTACCGCTACGTCCGGCAAACCATTTCATCAGGGCGCTAATGATGGCTCCCCTGAATATTATCTCCTCTGCCAGCGGTGCCAGCATACATATTACGAAGTAGCCCTCCGTGCTGCGTAGCATGTTAGCCATCTCCTCGCCTAATATGTTCAGCTGCCATGACTTCGGCAGTTGCTCCTCCAGCCATGTAGAGGGAATGACAGAGCCCAGTGCGAGCAATGCTGTCCACGTCAGTGTTACCCATGGGCGTGAGCGTATGTATGTACGACTGACGGTGTACCACCGCAGCAACAGAAACAACGCTATGAGTATCACATTTGAGACACCGACGGTAATAAGCAGTGCGGTGCTGTCGGTGCTGCTGACCGTGGGGAACCACTTATTCAACACTACCGATGCTATGCCGCCCACTATGAGCTGCACGGCCATGAATGCAAGGAAATATAAGAGTGCTTTCTTCATTTCTGTTTTATGGAGGTAAGTGTTCTGGGTTATCCTAGTTTTTCTAGTTTTCCTAGTTTTTTCTAGTTTTTCCTAGTTTTTCCTAGGTAATCTTATTTCACTCAGCCGGGACAAAGTCCAGCTGCTTCTTGTCGAGGTTGGCCCTCGCCACCTTTATCCTGATGGCATCGCCCAGCTGGTACTTGTTGTGACGCCTGCGGCCTATGAGACAGAAGTTGCGCTCGTCAAACTCATAGTAGTCATCCTTAAGGTCGCGTATGAGTATCATGCCCTCGCAGTGGTTCTCGTCAATCTCGGCATATATGCCATAGCTGGTGATGCCAGAGATGTGTGCGTCAAACTCCTGACCTATGAACTCACTCATATACTCCACCATCTTGTATTTTATGGAGTCGCGCTCAGCGGTGGCAGCCACCTGCTCCATGTCAGAGGAGTGCTCACACAGTTCCTCATAGTGGTCCTGGTTAGCAGAGCGTGCGCCCTCGGCGTAGCGTGTAAGCAGACGGTGCACCATGGTGTCGGGATAGCGGCGTATAGGCGATGTGAAGTGAGTGTAGTAGTCAAACGCCAGTCCGAAGTGTCCTATGTTATGTGTAGAGTACTTCGCCTTCATCATAGCCTTCAGCGCCACCATCTGTATGGCGTTCTGCTCAGGCTTGTCAGTCACCTCGTCCATCAGGGCATTGATGGCGCGAGCCGTGGCACCCTTCGTGCCTGTTGACTTCATCTTGTGGCCGAACTTAACCACGAACTGTCTCAGCTGCTCCAGCTTCACTGGGTCCGGGTCGTCATGCACACGGTAAGGCAGCGTCTTAGCCTTCTTGCCCTTAGGCACCTTGCCTATGTGCTCTGCCACGGTCTTGTTAGCCAGCAGCATGAACTCCTCTATCAGTTTGTTGGCGTCGAGAGAGCGCTTGAAGTAGCACCTCACGGGCTTGCCCTTCTCGTCAATCTCAAACTTCATCTCCTCGCGGTCAAACTTCACCGAGCCGTTCTTGAACCTGCGCTCACGCAGCTTCTTTGCCAGGCGGTCAAGTACAAGCAGTCTCTCGGCGTTAGGGTCCATCTGCATGAGTGAGTCCTTGTCCTTCTTAGCCAGCTTGCCGAAGTCCACTATGCTGTCGGCGGCAGTGTCGCCTGCCATGCGCTTAGCCTCGTCAATAACCTTCTGTACCTCCTCGTAGGCATAGCGGCGGTCAGAGCGTATTATGGTGTGCACTATGTGGTAGTCCTTCACCTCAGCCTCCTCGTTGAGAGTGAAGATGACGCTGTATGCCAGTTTCTCCTCGTCGGGCCTCAGTGAGCAGATGTAGTTACACAGTCTCTCAGGCAGCATAGGTATGGTGCGGTCCACGAGGTAAACGCTGGTGGCGCGCTTCTCAGCCTCCTTGTCGATGATGGAGCCCTCGGTGACATAGTGTGAAACGTCAGCTATGTGAACGCCTACCTCGTACAGCCCTTCACCCTTAATCCTGATAGACAAGGCATCGTCAAAGTCCTTGGCGTCGCGTGGGTCAATGGTGCAGGTAAACACCTCGCGGAAGTCTTCCCTGCCCTCCATGTCCTCAGGCGTTATCTTGTCGCTTATCTTGTTGGCGGCTTCCTCCACCTCCTTCGGGTATTTGTATGGCAGTCCATACTGAGCCAGTATGGTGTGCATCTCCACGTCGTTGTCGCCGCGCTCGCCCAGCACGTCAATCACCTCTGCAACGATGGTGCGATGCTCAGCGTCGGGCCACTTCTTCACGCGTACCACGGCGCGCTCGTCGGTCTTGCCGCCAAGTAGCTTGTCCTTTGGTATGAAGATATTGCAAGGCATAGGCTCCTGAGGTATGAGGGTAGCGTAGTCCTCGTCCACCTGCAGGCGGCCCACAAACTGGTCCTTCTTCCTTGATATAATCTCTGTCACCTGTGCCTCGCGTATGTGGCTCTTGCGTCTTGCCATCATACAGAAGCGCACACGGTCGCCTGTCATGGCATACATGGAGTTGCGCTCAGCCACGAAGATAGGCTTGTCGCTGCCGTCGGGCATTATGGAGTTACGGCCGTTAGTCTTAGCCTGGAATACGCCCTCCATCACCTGTGTGTTCTCTGCGAGCTTATATGAAGAGTCGGTAACCTTTACCAGGAAATCGTCCCATGCCATATCCTCCAGAGTGTCTATGGCGAGCATCTTCAGTGGGTGAGTGTTAAGGCGCAGGTCCTTGAATATGTTTTTGAAGGAGACAGTCTCTCCCGGTCTTGAGCGGAAATAGCTCTCCAGCTGAGCCTCCAGCTGAACTTTGGTCATTCGCTTTCCGCCTTTCTTTCCTTTGCTTTTTGCCATGGTCGTTAAGGTTTAGTGGGTTATGGTATTTATAGTGCCTATAGTTCTTATAGTGCCTATAGTATTTATAGTTCCTATAGTTAGTGAGAGTTTCTATTCTAATATTTTTTTATATTTCTCCTTGTCGTTGAGCAGTTTGATGGCTTCCTGCACCTGAGTGTCATAGCCGAGGGTGCAGGCTATGCTGCCCCGCTGGTAGTAGTATGTGGTTATGATGCTCTGCTCCAGCAGGTGGCTGATGACGGCGCGGTTGTTGTCAAGCTCGCGTGAGAGGTTGTGGCTCAGCTTCTTCTTCAGGGCCTCAAACTCCTCCTTGGCGTCATTGTAGTAACCCTCAAAGCGTGCCACCTCAACAAGCTCGTCATACACCTTGCTCGTTTCACGGTCATACTTGAAGCCCGACTGCAGCACGCGCTGCTTGAAGTCGGCATAGTCAGCGTCAGAGAGATGGAACTCCGTGGCGGGAGCTATCGTAGGATGACTCGCTACATAGTCAAGCACATATCCCAGTGCCACCTCAGTAGAGTCCAGTCCGCCCTGGCACAGATACACAGCTATGTTAGGAACAGAGTCAGCCTTCACCTCTACGTCGGGCTTTATGCCTCCGCCGTCACGCACGGTGCGTCCACCGCGGGTCTTGAACTCATGTGTCAGCGAGTCAGGAATATGCTCCTTGTATCCGCCTCCGGTGTGCTTGTAGTTTATTGCCTGTATGCATCTGCCGCTGGGTATGTAATACTTGGATACCGTAAGTTTGAGCGAAGCATCATGAGGCAGTTCCACGGTCTGCTGCACCAGTCCCTTGCCGAAGGTGCGTGTGCCCATCACCACGGCGCGGTCCAGGTCTTGCAACGAACCGCTCGTTATCTCGCTTGCCGATGCTGTGTTGCCGTTAACCAGCACCACTACAGGCATCACGGTGTCAATAGGCTCAGATGTAGTCTTGTATTCGTTTGTAGAGCGCTTGATGCGTCCCTTGGTGGTGACTATCGTCATATCCTTAGGCACAAACATATTGACTATCTTGATAGCCTCTGCCAGTGAACCGCCGCCGTTGTTACGCAGGTCGAGCAGCAGACTCGTCATGCCCTCGCTGCGCATCTCCACAATGGCGCGGCGCACGTCGCGTGAGCAGTCCTCGGTAAACTGTGTCAGCAGCAGGTAGCCCACCACCTCTGTCTGTCCCTCGGCAGGAGAGATGATACCGTAATATGGCACTGAAGGCATCTGTATAGCCTTTCGTGTAATCTTTATCTTCATCACCTGTCCGGTGATACCGTCAATGGTCTTCTCGCCTTTTACCTTGCCAGAGGTGTTGCCTGCCGACGGTCTGAGCACCTTCAGCAGGAAGGTGGTACCGGGCTCACCGCGCAGGTGGCTTGACACATAAGACACCGTCTTGCCTACCATGGAAGAGTCATCGACAGCCAGTATTATGTCGCCCTTGCGCAGTCCCGCCTCCGCAGCCGGCATACCCTCGTATGGCTCGTCAATGATGACGCGGTTCAGTTTCATATTCTGTTTTATCAGGGCTCCTATGCCGGCATACTTACCCGTAAGCATAGTCTTGAGGTCTTTCATCTCCTCGGGAGCGTAATACTCAGTGTAAGGGTCGAGAGAGCGCAGCATGGAACGTATGCCTGCCCCTACGGTAACGTCAGCGTCGAGCGTGTCCACATACATCATGTCGAGTTGCTTGTATATGGCAGAGAACGTTTCAAGGTTACGTGCCACGGCAAAAGCGTCGTTCTTTTTCTTATTGTCAGCTGATACCGCAGTTGACAGAATAGAGAGTAGTAATAGGGTGAAAAGTGTTGTGTGTCTCATTATTATGTATTACTGTAAAATCTTCTATCTTCTTTTTCTCCCTCTATCTTTCTCTATCTCCCTCCGTCTTGGTTTTCGTTTTCGTCTTCGTCTTGGTTTTCGTTTTCGTCTTCGTTTTGGTTTTCGTCTTCGTCTTGGTTTTCGTTTTGTCTCGTCTTCGTTTTCGTTTTCGTCTTCGTTCCCCTCCCCTTGGGGAGGGGTATGGCGGGGTCCTATATTTATACAAAAGTACATAAATAAGCTTGAAAAGCAATCTGTTTATCTTTGAAAATCCTTTATTTGACTTTTTTTTAGTAAATAATAAAAAAAATCGCGCAAAAATTTGGTGGATAAAAAAAAATGTAGTAATTTTGCACACGCAATCCAGCAAAAGGATTAAATAATGCTTCCTTAGCTCAGTTGGTTAGAGCATCTGACTGTTAATCAGGGGGTCCTTGGTTCAAGCCCAAGAGGGAGCGCAGAGAAGAACGACACAGCAATGTGTCGTTTCTTTTGTTTTATAGGGTTCTTTGCCGTAGCATAGTGTTATAAAAGTTATAAAAACATCACCTATCATCATTTTTAGGTATTTTGTTTTTGCGTGGATAAAAAAAGTCCGTTTGCAACACATTTGCAAAAATTAATGTATAACTTTGCGTCGGAAAAAGATAAAAACATAATATGATGACACTTAATGATATAGAAAAAGGTCAGGGCGCAGTGGTGCGTGGCATAGGCGGTGACGGTGCTTTGCGACAGCATTTCCTTGATATGGGAATAGTTCCCGGTGTGGTGGTAAATGTGAAGAAGTTCGCACCTACCGGCGACCCTATGCAGATAGAGCTGCGTGGTTATACGCTGACGCTGAGGAAAGCGGAGGCTGGCGAGATAGAGGTAGAGAAGTCTGATGTTGACAAACCTGCCTACAGTCCTGTGACAAGAGAGGGAGAGGATATGTCTCACCCGGGTCTTGGTGAGGGCGGACGTTATCATGACGCAGAGCATGAGAACCCTGTGGCAGAGGGTACGAAGCTGACCTTCGCGCTTGCCGGTAACCAGAACTGCGGCAAGACGACATTGTTTAACCAGCTTACTGGTGCCAACCAGCATGTAGGTAACTTCCCAGGTGTCACGGTGGACCGTAAGAGCGGTGTGATACGCGGACATAAGAATACAGAGATTACAGACCTGCCGGGCATATACAGTCTGTCACCATATACCAGTGAGGAGGTAGTGAGCCGCAGGTTCATACTCGGCGATGATAATAAAGGAATAAAGCCTTATGGCATAATCAATGTGGTGGACTCCACAAATATAGAGCGTAACCTCTACCTCACCATGCAGCTCATGGAGCTGGGCATACCTATGGTGCTTGCCCTTAACATGATGGATGAGATGGAAGGAAACGGCGGTTCGGTGGATGTCAACAGCATGGAGCGTCTGCTCGGAATACCTGTGGTGCCTATCTCGGCAACAAAGAACCAGGGTGTGGAAGAGTTGATAGACCACGCTATCCACGTGGCACGTTATCAGGAGCCGCCAGCAAGACAAGACTTCTGTTCCTCAGAGGATAACGGCGGTGCGGTGCATAGGTGCCTGCATGCCATAATGCACCTGATAGAAGACCATGCCGAGCGTGTAGGCATACCGTTGCGTTTCGCCGCATCAAAGATAGCAGAGGGCGACAAACTCATAGAGGAGGCGCTGCAACTGACGCAGAATGAGAAAGAGACGATAGAGCACATACTGCAGCAGATGGAGCAGGAGCGCGGACTCGACCGTGCCGCTGCCATGGCTGACATGAGATACTCGTTCATAGAGAGACTGTGTGAGGCTACGGTGAAGCATCCTAAGCAGAGCCGTGAGGCAAAGCGCTCACAGAGAATAGACCGCATACTGACGGGCAGATGGACAGCCCTGCCGGCGTTTGTCTGCATCATGGCAGTGATATTCTACCTTACGTTTGACCTTATAGGAGGAACGGGCCAGGAGTGGCTGGAGGAAGTGATAGAGTGGTTTACCGACTATTCCCGCAGTATGTTGGAGCAGTGGCAGGTGAATGATGTGGTGCAGTCGCTGATACTTGACGGTGTGTATGCCGGTGTGGGTACGGTGGCAACGTTTGTGCCTATCATCGTGGTGTTGTTCTTCTTCCTCAGTATGCTTGAGGACACAGGCTACATGGCACGCATAGCATTCGTCATGGACGGTCCGCTGAGACGTCTCGGACTGTCAGGTCGCAGTATCGTGCCGCTCTTGATGGGCTTTGGTTGTTCGGTGCCTGCCGTAATGTCCACGCGTACGCTGCCTTCAGAGCGTGACCGCCGCTTGACGGTGATGCTCACACCGTTCATGTCGTGTACGGCTAAGCTGCCGATATATGCATTCTTCTGTGCGGCGTTCTTCCCTGAGAGTGCTGCATGGGTAATGTGCGGATTGTATGCCTTAGGTATAGTGATAGGCATAATAGTGGCTCTGGTGCTGAAGCGCACCGTGTTCAAGGGAGAGGCAGTGCCTTTCGTCATGGAGCTTCCTAACTATCGTATGCCGTCGGCGCGTACCACGCTGATGCTCCTGTGGGAGAAGACGTGCGACTTCCTGTCACGTGCCTTCACCGTCATCTTCCTTGCTACGTTGGTGATATGGTTCCTGCAGAGTTTCTCATGGCACATGCAGCTTGTAGATGACCAGGCAGAGAGTATGCTCGGCTCCATCGCCTCTGTTGTGGCACCGGTGTTCTCGCCGTTAGGCTTCGGCGACTGGCGCATAGCCACATCGCTTGTGGGAGGATTCCTGGCAAAGGAGAGTGTGGTTAGTACACTCAGCGTACTCATAGGTTCGGGTACAGATGCACTACACAGTGTGCTCAGCGGTGCAGCCGCATTGTCGCTGCTGGTGTTCTGCCTGCTCTATACACCATGTGCCGCTGCTATTGCCAGCATAAAGAGAGAGTTGGGCGCACGTGATGCTGTCACTGTGGTGATATTCCAGTGTCTGATAGCATACGCAGCAGCCTTCATCGTATATAACCTGTTTTAGATGAATGTGATATCCTACATATTACTCGCGGTGGTAATCCTCATGGCATTGGCTGCCATGAGACACTTGCGTGCAGGTGGCGGCAAAAAGAGTTGCTGTCAGGGATGTAATGGCAAGTGTCAGGGTTGTTCCTGCTGTCGGTAGAGGGTAGCGGCGGCGTTAAGCCAGTTGATATAAGCCTCTATATCCTCATCATATCCGCGAGGAGAGGAGATAGCCTTACCCTCGGCATCCACTATGATATAATAAGGCTGGGCATTGCTGTTGAAGCGATTGCTCTGAAGATAACTCCACTTCGCACCCACGGTGCGGAGTGTTTTTTTATTCCCTTTGGCGTCGGTCATGGTGATAGGTGAGGGCAGGGCGCTCTTGTCGTCCACGTATAGCGATACGATAATGAAGTCATTACGCATCACCCGTGCCACCTCAGGGTCTGTCCACACCGCCGCCTCCATCTTGCGGCAGTTCACACAGCCGTAGCCGGTGAAGTCTATCAGCAGAGGTTTCTTCTCCCTGCGTGCTGCGGCGATAGCCTCGTCATAGTCATTATACTGTGCCTTTATACTCTCCATAGGCGGGGCGAAGGCACTTACGAGGGTGCATGGTGCGCCCCACAGTCCCGGTATCATATATGCGGTGAGTTCCAGAGAAGCTACGCCGCATACTATGAACACCGTCCTCCATAATATCTTTGACTCCTTGAGACATCTGTATAGCAGATACACGCCGAGCATCGCAAACAATATAATCCACAGCAGGAAGAAGAGCTGACGGCTTATCAGGTTCCAGCCGTATGCCTGGTCGGCAGTGATGAGGAACTTAAGAGCGAAAGCCAGTTCTATGAAAGCCAGCGCCACCTTCAGCGTGTCCATCCATCCGCCGGAGCGCGGCATGTGGCTCATCCACGCAGGGAAGAGGGCAAAGAGGGTGAAGGGTGCAGCCAGTGCCAGCGCAAAGCCTGTCATACCGATGAGCGGTGCCATGTAGTAACTGCTGGTGGCGGTCTGCACCAGCAGTAGTCCTATGATAGGTGCCGTACATGAGAATGACACTATCACCAGTGTGAGAGCCATGAGGAAGATGGGGATGACTGATGCATGGTGCGAGGTGGCAGATGTGGTCTTATCCGCGTCAGTAGCCTTCTTGTCAAGAGCGGTGCTCCATGATGACGGCAGGCTGATGTCAAACACTCCGAAGAGTGACAGGGCGAAGACCGTAAGCAACAGGAACAGCGCTATGTTAAACGCTGCGCTGGTGGAGAGGGCATTCAGAGCGTCAGAGCCAAACAGCAGTGTGATGATGAAACCGGCGGAGACATATATCACTATTATGCTCGCGCCGTAGAGCAGGGCGTCACGCAGTCCGCGGTGACTGTCGCCCTCTGAGCGTCTGATGAAGAATGACACCGTCATCGGTATGACAGGCCAGATGCAGGGCATCAGCACGGCAAGCAGTCCGCCGAGTATGCCGAGCAGGAATATCTTGAGCGGAGCGGTGGGAGTAGCCGGAGGAGGGGGAGTAGTTTTTATAGTGTCTATAGTGCTTATAGTGCCTATAGTATCTATAGTAACTATAGTATCTATACTATCTATAGTTCCTATACTCTTTGCTTCTTCTTTGGTTTTCGTCTTCTCCTCCTCATAAGGATACTTGCCGCTCTTTGTAAGTCTGACCTCCGTTGGTGGCAGACACATCTCGTCGTTACATGCTCCGTATTCCAAGTAGCAGTCAACAGAGTAGTCGGCAGCGGTAAAGCGTACAGGCTGTATGAATGTAACCTTATGCTCAAAGTACCTTACCTCCATCTGGAACATCTCGTCAAACACCTTTACCGGGGCGGTGGCAGTACGCAGAGCGCCTGCAGTCTCCATGCCCTTCATTGTCACCTTGTGGAAAGAGGCAGGCGTAGGTCCGCCCTCAGGGATGTTGTTGGAATATACATGCCATCCCCCGTCGATGGTGGCAGAGAAGATGATATCTCCCTCGTTGTGCTGGCGCATACGCAGCTCGGAAGTAAAGTGTACAGGGTCAAACATCTGTGCATTGGCAGACAGACTGACAAGTGTAGTGATTATAATATTAAGAAGAAATCTCATTGTCGTGATGTGAAAAATTTGTCACAAAGATAAAAAAAAATACTCAGATAAAGAAAAAAATTGTAACTTTGTAGGAGGTAAGAAGAATAAATACTAAGATATTATGAGAAGAATAAGAAAAGTAATGTTGTCAGCCGCATTGCTCACCGTTGCTGTGACAGCCTCGGCGCAACCATCATCATGGACGGCAGATAACGGCAATGGTACATTTACTAACCCTTTGTTCTATGATGAGTTTTCTGACCCTGACATACTGCGCGTGGGCGATGACTACTATCTGGCAGGCACCACTATGCACACCGTGCCTGGATTGGTGATATTACATTCTAAAGACCTTGTGAACTGGGAGAACATATCCTATTGCTTCGACCGTTTTGACTTTACTGACGACCAGTTCGCCCTGCGTAACGGCAAGGAGATATACGGTCAGGGTATATGGGCGCCGTGCATACGCTATGCCAACGGACAGTTCTATGTATTCTCTAATGTCAACGGCAAGGGACTGCAGTGCTATACCTCCAAGGACATACATGGACCATGGACCCACCATAACCTCAAGGGAAAGATATACGACCTCAGTGTGCTGTTTGACGATGACGGAAAGATATATGCCATCCACGGCTACGGCGAGGTGCACTGCACTGAGTTGAAACCCGACATGAGCGGTCCTATAGAGAGCACCGACCGCATCATCATACCTGAGGGCAGCGCTGTGGGCGAGGGACACCACATGTATAAGATTGACGGTATGTATTACCTCATATCCACCGACTATAAGCCTAACGGCCGCACGCTCTGCTCACGCTCAAAGAGTATCTGGGGACCATACGAGACCTGTGTCATAACAGCCGACGAGACCTTCGGCTATCACGCTGCCGGACTGACCGGTGTGCGCGGACGCATCATGCCCGACGGCACACGCTTCATACAGCCTGCTCCCGATAAGGATGCCACTGCTTGCACCAACATACACCAGGGGGGCATTGTCCAGGACCAGAGCGGACAGTGGTGGGCACTGCTCATGATGGACTTCCACTCTGTGGGTCGCACGGTGACGCTCGCCCCAATGACATGGCACGACGGATGGCCTATGCTCGGACTGGAGGGCAACCTCGGTCGTGCTCCGCGTACATGGATGAAGCCGAACATTGAGGCATCAGCTACAGAGAAGCCTCACGCACCATATAACCGCAATGAAGACTTCAACGGCAAGCAGTTGGGCAGGGTATGGCAGTGGAACCATAACCCCGACGACAATATGTGGGCGCTCAAAGGTGGTCGTCTGCGTCTCAACACCATGCCAGCCAACCAGCTGATGTGGGCGCGTAACTCACTTACACAGCGTGTCATCGGTCCGTCAAGCATCGCCACCGTAGAGCTTTACACCAAGGGAATGAAAGACGGCGACGTGGCAGGACTGGGTAACATCAACGTGCCATGCTCATGGATAGGAGTGGTGAAGCAAGATGGTAAGCTGACCCTGCGCTGGTTTGACCAGGCAAAGAACGATACCGTTGACCAGCCGCTCACGCTGCCCAAGCAGAAGCTGTGGCTGCGCTCTTGTGGTGAGTATGACAAGGATGAGGCAGAGTACGAATACTCTACCGACGGAGTAACCTATCACAGCCTGGGCAGGACGTTACGACTGACCTATCAGCTCATCACCTTCCAGGGCTCACGTCACGCATTGTTTGCATTCAACAAGGACGGACACAACGGCGGCTATGCCGAGTTTGACAACTTCACCGTTGACGAGCCATGTGCCGATCGCTCACAGAACATACCATACGGTAAGAGCTTTCGTATCATCAACCTCGCCACTGGCAAGCCTATGCATGCCACATCACACGGACTGATGTATGACACCGCACAGAAGGACAACTCCGCACAGACTCACTTCCGCCTTGTTGACAAAGACAACGGACAGGTAGCGTTGCAGTGTGAGGACGGCCGTTATGTATGGGTATCGGGCATGGGACTGGCAGGTGACGTACGTCTCACCACGGATGAGTCAAAGGCAGAGGTGTTCCTCTGGCAGGACTACCTGAACCAGGAGTTCATGCTCATGTCAATGCGCACCCACAAGTATATAGGCAAGAGCCCTACCACGGGCAGTCCGTACTCTATGGACTACACCGGCAGTGACCCGGCGCGCCGCAACGGTGCTGTGTTCCGCTGGGAAGAAGTGAAATAGAAGACGAAGGCCCCACCCCAACCCTCACAAGGGGAGGGGGAGGGGAAACCCACTTAAATAATAAACCAATTAAGAATTATGAAAAGACTAACCGCAATCATGGTGCTGCTGCTCACACTGGGCTTCAGCACAGGTGTCATGGCGCAGACTAAGAAAAAGGCTGCCGTGGCTACACCTGAAAGTAAGATTCTTGGAAGACATCCGTTGTCGCTGCAGTGGATATCGTGGGACTATTTCGGCAGCGTGGAGGTAAGGAAGGAGAACGGCCGACTGCACTGTATAGGCTCACAGCGCAGCAAGGAGAATGACGACTATGTTATCATCGACGGCTATATAGAGATGATCGACGCACTGCGCTTTGGCTTCACAGGCGTCATTATAACGAAGATATACCACATCAACGGCGGACAGCCCTGCATACGCGACGGATACTTCGAGTTCGCATCAACGCAGGGACGCAAGTATTGGCGCCTGCAGCAGATGGATAACCCATGCGACGGAGTAACAGATTATGTTGACATATACTTCGCTAAGACAAAATAGGTTTACTTCTTCCTTCCCCTGAAGTAGTTCTTCACACGGTTGTAGCCGTCAACGCCGAGGATGGTGATGCCGCCATACTGGCATGTCTTGGCAAGACCGAAGAGCACCGTCCACAGCACACCCTTAGCGGCGGCGCTGATAGGCAGCAGCATCTGGGCGAACGACAGGATGTAAAACGGTATGCAGCATAGCAGCACTATGACGCCAGTGCGGAAAGACAGTGACTGCAGCCACAACTTTACTTTCTTGAGAAGATTCTTCATGATTTTTTGAGTTTCTGTTTGTGTTTGTATTGCGAATGCAAAGTTACAAAGAAAATAGGACATTTTCGTTATTTGGGGTTCAAAAAAAGTATCACTAAAAAACTCAAAATAGAAAGAAATGATATATGTAAAGACCACCAGGAAGGCTCCAAAAAGGGCTTTTCTGGTGTTTTTTTATGTGAAAGCATAGCTTTTACGCTATGAAAGCATAGCTTTCTCATCATAAAAGGGCAGCTTTTACACTGTAAAGTGATAGCTTTTACGGGCTAAAAGCTACCACTTTATGGGGGCATTCATAATCCCTCTGCTGATTATCAATAAGTTACAAACGCTGATAATTCGCGTAGAGCAAAGCAGCTGTAAGTTTTTTCAAAAAACCGCCCTAAAATCGGGGTTAAAAAAAGCCTCCCGATAGGACAAAATCGTCATCGGGGTATTTTTGCAGTGCTCCGAAAACGTAATATTTACGTAAGTATCTGTTCAAAATTAATTGTACATATAATTTATTTTTCACATTGATAAAAAATTCATGGTTAATTCATGGCCAATTCATGGAAATTCATGTTAAAAAAGAACCAGTTAACGTGTTTTATATTCGACATGAATTTCCATGAATATTCCATGAATTTTCATAAATTATTATATAAACCATTTCTGTTCTTCTACTTAATATTTATATCTTATAAAAAACAGAAAATGTACCTCGCAAATTTGTGTGGTACATTTTATTTTCTTAATTTTGCAAGAATTAAGAAAAAAAGAACATAGACGAGATGGGCATAACATCTATAGCAAGACTGGGATTTGTAAAGAGACAGAGGGAACTGGAGAAACACTTCACAGAGCCTGAAGCACTGCAGCATAAGGTGATGGGACGGCTTACAAGTCGTGCCGCAGACACCAAGTATGGCAGTGAACATTCCTTCGGTGCTATAAAGAGCTATGAGGATTTCAGAAGGAACATCCCCGTAAATACCTATGAGGAGTTGAAAGGTGACATCGACCTCATGCGACATGGCGAGAAAGACGTGCTGTGGCCGGGTAAGGTCAAATGGTACGCCAAGTCGTCGGGCACCACCAACGACAAGTCGAAGTTCATACCTGTGTCGGCTGACGGACTGAAGCGCATACACTATGCCGGTGGTACCGACGTGGTGGCTTATTACCTGCAGAACAACCCCAAGAGCAGGTTGTTTGACGGCAGGGCGCTGATACTGGGCGGCTCACACTCGCCAAACTACAATGTGGCAGGTTCGCTGGTGGGCGACCTCTCCGCCATACTGATAGAGAATATCAACCCTATAGTAAATATGGTGCGAGTGCCCGATAAGAAGACGGCGCTCATAAGCGACTTCGAGGTGAAGCGTGAGCAGATAGCACGACAGTGTCTGGACAAGAACATCACTAACATCAGCGGTGTGCCGTCATGGATGATGTCGGTGCTCACGCGCGTGATGGAGCTGAGCGGCAAGCAGCACCTGCAGGAGGTGTGGCCAAACCTTGAGGTGTTCTTCCACGGAGGCATAGCCTTCACACCATACCGCAAGCAGTATGAGCAGCTCATAACGAAGAGCGACATGAACTATATGGAGACATATAACGCCTCAGAGGGATTCTTCGGCATACAGAATGACCCGCTGGACCCTTCCATGATGCTGATGCTTGACTATGACGTGTTCTATGAGTTTGCTCCGATGGATGCCATCGACGATGCCGGACAGATAACCGACGCGTCGAAGGTGGTGCCGCTTGAGGATGTGGAGCTGGGTAAGAACTATGCCATGATTATCAGTACGTCGTGCGGATTGTGGCGTTACATGATAGGCGACACGGTGCGCTTTACGAGCAAGAGACCGTATAAGTTCATCATCACCGGCAGGACGAAGAGCTTTATCAATGCCTTCGGCGAGGAGCTCATCGTTGACAATGCCGAGCAGGGACTGCACTATGCTTGCGAGAAGACCGGTGCGGAGGTGCGCGAATATACCGCTGCCCCGGTACACAGGAGCGAGGGCGTGGTGCCTCACCACCAGTGGGTGATAGAGTTTGCCAAGGAACCTGCCGACATCAATGAGTTTGCACGGATTCTTGACGAGCGCCTGCAGCAGCTTAACAGTGACTATGAGGCCAAGCGCTTCAAGGATATCAACATGGTGTGCCTTGACCTCGTGGTGGCTCGCCAGGGACTCTTCCATGACTGGCTGAAGCAGAAGGGTAAGTTGGGAGGCCAGCATAAGGTGCCGCGACTGTCAAACTCTCGTCAGCACATAGATGAGATATTGGCGATGATGTAGAACCCAGACACAACACAACCCCACCACAACCCCACCACGACCCCTCCACGACCCCTCCCCATAATCCCCTCCCGAGGGAGGGGAGGGAGAATGTGATTGACTTGTTCAATAATCAAAGTTCATTTCTTGTCTTTTTGCTAATGTAAGGAAAAGGAGCGTAACCTGTAGAGGTGGGATTGCAGAGGTAGGATTGCAGAAACGGAGTTTACAGAAGCATAGCCAAAGGAAGTAGGATTTTCAATACTATTTAATAAACATTGAAACCGTCAGTTGTTTCACTAATTGAGATATATGTCTTTTATAAATAACATAGAGCAGAGATACAGTTTACGTAATCTTCTCCCCTCCCCCGGGAGGGGATTGAGGGGTGGGGTTATAGAGTCTATACGTAATCTTCTCCCCTCCCCCGGGAGGGGATTGAGGGGTGGGGTTATAGAGTCTATACGTAATCTTTTCCCCTCCCCCGGGAGGGGACTAAGGGGAGGGGTTGTAGAGTCTATATGTAATCTTTTCCCCTCCCTCGGGAGGGGATTAAGGGGAGGGGTCGTATTATGGGGAGGGGTTGTCTTTTTCCTCTTCCTCCTCTCTTCCTGCGCCCGCATGGGAGCCCCTGACGGTGGATGGTATGACGAGACACCGCCGAGGGTGATAGCGTCGTCGCCAGCCGACCGTGGCACTGACGTGACACAGAATCGTGTGACCATATATTTCGATGAGTATATAAAGATGGAGAATGCCCAGGAGAAGGTGGTGGTGTCTCCGCCACAGATGGAGACTCCCGACATCAAGACGCTGGGCAAGCGCATAATGATACAGCTGAAGGACTCGCTGAAGCCCAACACTACCTATACCATAGACTTCTCTGACGCCATAGTGGACAATAACGAGGGTAACCCCATGGGTAACTATACCTTCAGCTTCTCCACCGGTGACCACATCGACACCCTTGAGTGCTCAGGCTACGTGCTCAACGCGGAGGACTTGGAGCCCGTGAAGGGCATACTGGTGGGACTGTATAGCAAGAAAGACTCCCTGGCAGCCGACACGCTGCCGTTCCTACGTGTGTCACGCACAGACTCACGTGGACGTTTCGTGATACGAGGCATAGCCCCCGGCACCTACACCGTGGGGGCAGTGCAGGATATGGACGGTGACTACCGTTTCTCACAGCGTGGCGAGATGATGGCATTCTCTCATCAGGAGATAACGCCGTCGGGATTCCTTGACCACCGCCAGGACACGCTGTGGGCTGACGAACTACATATAAAGGACATAAAGCGCATACCTTATATACACTACAAACCCGATGATATAGTGCTGAGGGCGTTCAGCCATACGCAGACGGACCGTTTCTTCCTGAAGGCCGACCGCACAGATGCCGACCGCTTCTCGCTGTTCTTCACGGCACCTGTCAGCATAGACAGCGTGGCACGTTTCAACGGCGCCGCCTCCACACAGCCACGCCTGAGACTGCTCAATGCCCCGGAGAGCGTTGACATGACAAACTGGTATGTGATGGAGCAGTATGCCTCGCAGGGCGACACGCTGACCTACTGGCTGCGTGACACTACACTCGTTAACCAAGACACACTGCTCGTGGAGATGACGACGCTGCAGACCGACACCACCGGTACGCTGAGGCTTGCCACCGACACCCTTGAGGTGCTGGCAAAGACACCGCTGGCAAAGCGACTGAAGAAACAGGAGGAGGCCAACAAGGAATGGCGCAAGGACCTGGAGAAACGACTGAAGGAGCGTGAGAAGATGCTGGCGCGCATGGAGTCAGAGGAGGAGCGACGCATGGTGCCAGAGGTTGACACCGTGATGCCCCTGCCGCGACTGACACCTAAGTATGACGTGAAACAGTCAATGGACCCTGACGGTTCCATAAGATTCTCCTTCCCATATCCGCTGGCGCGTATGGACACCGCCGCCATACACCTCTACGTAGAGCAAGACTCTATGTGGTTCCGTGCACCTTATGTGATACATACCACTGACACCCTGCCTACGCAGCGTAACTGGGAACTGTACTCAGAATGGATACCCGGCGCACGTTACTCCTTTGAGGTCGACACACTCGCCTTCGAGGATATATATGGCAACACCAGCGTACCATACAAGACCGGTATCACCATACGTGAATTAAACGAATATGCCTCTCTCTTCGTCAACATAACAGAGACTGACACCTGTGATGTCGTGGTAGAACTGCTCAGCGCTTCTGACAAGCCGCTGAGAAAGGCGGTAACAAAGAACCGTACGGCAGAGTTCTATTATGTCACTCCGGGAAAGTACTTTATGCGAGCCTTCATAGACCGCAACGGCAACGGCACATGGGACGCGGGTGACTATTACAATGATATACAGCCCGAGGAAGTGTACTACTACCAGGAGGAGATAGAGTGTAAGGCAAAATGGGACTATACCAAGCAATGGACACTGCGCTCCGTTCCGCTCTTCAAGCAGAAGCCGTCGTCGTTAGTAAAAGCGAAGGCCGACAAGCAGAAGACCATAAAGCACCGCAACGCCGACAGGGCAAAGGAGAAGGGAATACCGATGCCTGAGAAGTAACGTGCAGAATGGTTCGTTTATTAACGTAAAAAGACTTTTACTATGAAGAGACTGTTCACTATGGGGCTGATACCTTCAACCCGTATGTTTTTCAATTCATGCGTCCTGCTCTGCCTTCTTGTTGTGACGGCACCGACAGCAAGCGCACAGTGTACCACTAAGAACACAGCCTTCTCTGGCTATGAGGGAATAAACTATAACCTTTACTTCAACTGGCAGTTTGTGTGGATAAAGGCCGGCACGGCATCAATGGTCACACAGCCCATTATGTACTATGGCAAGAAGGCCTACCGCTCCAGCCTCGTCACTAAGTCTTCGTCAAGGGTTGACAAGTACTTTATGATGCGTGACACCATCATGGCGTATTTCTCCACAGAGCTCGCTCCTATATATTATCGCAAGGGAGCGCGTGAGGGCAAACGCTACTACGTTGATGAGGTATGGTACACCTATCCTAACGGCAAGTGCAAGACCACGCTGAAGCACCTGTACTCTGACGGCACGCGCGACCGTCAGGAACATACCTACAACCACTGCGTGTCTGATATGCTCAACAGTTTCCAGCGTGTGCGCAACTATGACGCTACCAACTGGAAGGTGGGACACACGGAGAACATCTACATAGCCGGTGGCTCCAAGCTCACCAAGGCGCGGCTGGTGTATAAGGGGAAGAAGACCATCAAGGCAGATAACGGGGTGAAGTACCCTTGTCTGATACTGTCTTATCAGGAGATTGATGACAAGAAATACAAGGAGATAGTGCGTTTCTTTGTGACCGATGACAAACGCCATATTCCCGTGCGCCTTGACCTCAACCTGCGCTTCGGCTCTGCCAAGGCATTCCTCAGTTCTATAAAATGAGGGGGAGTTAAGGAGTTAAGAAGTTAAGGAGTTAAGGAGTCAAGACAAATGTGTTTGCTTGTATTCTGGCAAGCGGTAATGTCTTAACTCCTTAACTCCTTAACTTCTTAACTCCTTAACTCCTTATATCACAGTTCCCTCAGTATAGCAAGTGACTTCAGGTCATGAAAGGCCGGCAGGTGTATATGGTAGAACTGTAGGATAAGGTCTGTGACACGGTTGCGCTCAGCACGCGTCATGTGAAACAGATGTATGTTCTGTACCGACATACGCAGCAGCGTAAGCATCTTACTCGCCTCGTCGGCGTTGAGGAAGTCGCGGTGCAGAGGCACCGACATACAGAAGCGTCCCTCGCGCATGTCGAACAGAGCGCCCTCGTGCCAACTGCTCTCATCGGGCATGAAGCCCAGGAAACGTGTAAGGTGCATCATGAACATAAGGTGGAAGTTGCTCACTCCGCGCTCAGAGGCATCAAGCCACAGCAGACTGCGCTCTACGAAGTCATAGAGATTAGTGTCCGTATGCTGGTCGCGGGTGGCAGACAAGAGAAACTCCGCCAGGAAAAAGGCGATGGACATCTTGATACCGTCAAACGGCAGCGAACCATACACCTCCGCTATCTCCACCTCGCTCACCGTGGCTATCTGCTGGTGGGGAGCAAAACGATATTCCATACTGAGTATGGACAGCGGCTGGAACAACTGACGGCGCTGCCTGCTCTTGGCTCCGCTGCCTGCCTTTACAGCCACAGTGACCCTGCCGCCGTCACGCATCAGCAGGTCAACGATAAGACGGTTGTCACCATACTTCACCGTCCTTAATACTATGCCACGTGATTTTTTGTTCATCTTCAGTATGCAAAAATACAAAAATAAAGTGCAAGGAGAAAATAATTCGCTTAAAATTTGCACAATACAATAAAAAACAGTACCTTTGCACTCGCTTAGTGAAATGTCATGAGATATTCGCTTGTCTCTGCTCGCCTCGGCGATGCATTTCACAAGTCAACAGGCGGCGTGCTCGTATATCGGTTAGTACTCAAGATTTTCATTCTTGCAAGAGGGGTTCGACTCCCCTGCACGCTACAAAACAAACCTATTTTGAGATAATCGCCATTGCGCAGTGATTGCGCTAACTCTGATGAGTGACAGTGTGGCGATGAGAAGCATAGGGATGCTTCTTGCTCAGGGCTACTGTAGTGGTATAAGACCCATAGGCTATCATTTTTTTAACTTGTCTCGGCAGTGTGCCTGAGACGCAAAAAACAAAAAAACAAAATGGCAAATCACAAATCATCAGTGAAGCGCATTCGTCAGACTAAGACACGTACACTTCACAACAAGTACTACGCTAAGACTATGCGTAACGCTGTACGCAAACTGCGTGCTACAGAGAACAAGGAAGAGGCAGTTGCTCTCTATCCAAAGGTGCAGAAGATGTTGGACAAGCTCGCAAAGCGCAACATTATTCACAAGAACAAGGCTGCTAACATCAAGTCAAGCCTGTCTAAGCACATCCAGAAGCTCGGCTAATAACAGTCGGTTTTCTGTGAAACCTACAAGGATTATAGTTACCTGAGGTAGCTGTATCCAATACTTGAACACAAGATTGTTTCCATAATAATTTTTTAAAAAGGTTGCAGCCCGTGAGGGGTAGCAACCTTTTTTTTGTGAATGTTACTTAATAAGTTGAAGATATTTTTGCGTAATAGAATTATTTTCAGTATCTTTGCAAGGAAATAATAAACATAAAATAAATGGAAGAAAACCAGAAGAAAGAGATAAACTACAACGGCAGTAGCATCCAGGTGCTCGAGGGTCTGGAGGCAGTGCGTAAACGCCCGGCCATGTATATTGGCGACATATCAGAGAAAGGTCTGCACCATCTTGTCAACGAGACTGTGGACAACTCTATCGACGAGGCAATGGCTGGCTATTGTACAGATATACAGGTGGTGATAAACGAGGATAACTCTATAACCGTTGAGGATAACGGTCGAGGCATACCTGTTGACGAGCATCCAAAGCTGAAGAAGTCAGCACTTGAGGTCGTGATGACCGTGCTCCATGCCGGTGGTAAGTTTGATAAAGGCTCTTATAAGGTCTCTGGTGGCCTGCACGGTGTGGGTGTGAGCTGTGTTAACGCTCTCTCTACACACATGATATCGCAGGTATTCCGTGACGGAAAGATATATCAGCAGGAGTATGAGAAGGGTAAGCCCCTCTATCCTGTGAAGGTGGTGGGCGAGACCGACAAGCGCGGTACGCGTCAGCAGTTCTGGCCTGACGCCTCTATCTTCACCACGACAGAGTATAAGTATGATATCGTGGCACGTCGTATGCGTGAGCTCGCATTCCTTAATGCCGGCATCACTATCACGCTTACCGACAAGCGCCCTGACGAGGAGGGAAACCTCCGCCAGCCAGAGGTGTTCCACGCCAAGGAAGGACTGAAGGAGTTCGTGCGTTACGTTGACCGTCATCGCACAAGCATCATTGGCGACCCTATCTGCCTCAAGACAGAGAAAGACGGAGTGCCTATCGAGATAGCACTGCTCTATAACAATGACTACTCTGAGAATATACACTCTTATGTCAATAACATCAACACCATAGAGGGTGGCACACACCTCACCGGCTTCCGTATAGCACTGGCACGCTCGCTGAAGAAATACTCTGACGAGGATGACCAGCTGCGCAAGCAGATAGAGAAGGCGAAGGTGGAGATAGCTCAGGATGACTTCCGCGAGGGCTTGACAGCCATCATCTCAGTAAAGGTGGCAGAGCCTCAGTTTGAGGGACAGACGAAGACCAAGCTGGGTAACAGCGAGGTGAACGGCGCCGTACAGAAGGCTGTGGGCGAGGCTATGGCAAACTATCTGGAGGAGCATCCGAAGGAGGCACACCAGATATGCGAGAAGGTGATACTCGCCGCTGCTGCACGTATTGCAGCACGTAAGGCTCGTGAGAGTGTGCAGCGTAAGAATCCTATGACGGGAGGCGGACTGCCAGGCAAGCTGGCTGACTGCTCAAGCCGTGATCCGAAGAAGACAGAGATATTCCTCGTCGAGGGTGACTCTGCAGGTGGTTCAGCAAAACAGGGACGCGACCGTCACACCCAGGCTATACTGCCGCTCAGAGGTAAGATTCTTAACGTGGAGAAGGTGCAGTGGCACAAGGTGTTTGAGGCAGAGTCAGTGAATATCATCCTGCAGGCCATCGGCGTACGCTTCGGCGTGGACGGCGAGGACTCTAAGGAGGCTAATATCGACAAGCTGCGTTATGACAAGATAATCATCATGACCGATGCCGATGTCGATGGCTCACACATCGACACGCTTATCATGACATTGTTCTTTCGCTTTATGCCGAAGGTGATACAGGAGGGACACCTCTATATTGCTACTCCGCCGTTGTATCAGTGTACTTACAAGAATCATAAGGAGTACTGCTACACAGAGGAAGACCGTATGAAGTTCATAGACACTTACTGTAACGGTGACGCTGATGACTCAAAGCTCCATACACAGCGATACAAAGGTCTGGGTGAGATGAACCCGGAGCAGCTGTGGGATACCACCATGAACCCTGAGACACGTCTGCTCAAGCAGGTGACAATACAGAATGCCGCTGACGCTGACGAGATTTTCTCAATGCTTATGGGTGATGACGTGGAGCCACGTCGTAAGTTCATAGAGGAGAATGCTACATACGCTAATATCGACGCGTAATAGTTGACAATTAAAAACTAATAATTAATAATTAATCCACCAACTCATGCTCCCTCCCTCACAGGGAGGGCCGGGGTGGGTCTCTTAACAACTCATAACTTGCATACAATGCACGACATAGAGACAGTAACGGTTGAGAGCGTTGTTGAGAAATACTCTCTGCCACATATAGGCCATGATATAGCCTTGATGCCTACATTGCGTTCTCTGCAGAACGTGATGGATGCCAAGCGTATGTCGTTATGTCTTTTTATCGGAGTATGTACAAGTGGTGTGGTGACGCTGACTGTCAATGACCGTAAGCGTGCCGCTACTAACGATAATGTGATGGTTATAACCGATGAGTCGGTGATTAACGGATTACGTTATAGCGATGACTTCGATGGAATGGGAGTTTTGATATCCTATTCTCTGTTACAAGACATATTATGTGACGTGCATAATATGAGTGACCTCTTCCTGCTTACGCATAACTATCCGGTGTTCAGCCTGACGCAGGAGGAGACTAATGAGCTGAAGGTTTATTTCGATGCCATCGCCAGACGTGTGCAGAAAGAGAACCATCCACACAGGTTGGAGGTGGCAAGGCTTATGCTGCTTACGTTGATATATGACCTCTCACCGGCAATAGACCGTACTATCAAGGCGGTGGCGATGGATGAGCGTCAGTCACGTGCCGAGCGTCTTTTCGTGGAGTTCATACAGCGCGTGAGAAGCAATTTCCGTGAGCACAGACAGGTGTACTGGTATGCCGAGCAGATGGGTATCACACCAAAGTATCTCAGTGAGGTGATATCAAGTACCAGCCGCCGCTCGCCTAACCAGTGGATAGATAAGTTCGTGACGGCGGAGATTCGTAACCAACTTAAACATACTTCAAAGAGCATACGCGAGATTGCCAAAGAGATGAATTTCTCCTCACAGTCGTTCTTCGGAAAATACTTTAAGGACAACGTAGGTGTATCACCGTCTGAATATCGCCATGATTCTTGATATTGACAATATACTTGTGTCTTCCGATGTGTTGACAGAGCACTTTGCTTGCGATTTGGAGAAATGTCACGGCCGTTGCTGTATTGAAGGTGATGCGGGAGCTCCCGTTACTATCGATGAAATCGAACATATAGAAAACAATCTTGACCAAGTGTGGCCATTGTTGTCGGCTCAGGCTCAGTCGGTAATAGACAAGCAGGGAGTGGCATATACAGACCAGGAGGGCGACCTTGTGACATCTATAGTAGGTGGCAAGGACTGTGTTTTCACATGCTATGATGACATTAAACTGTCATTATCGTCAGAAAACTCAGAAAGCCCCGGAAATCCCGGGATATCCAGAATATCCGGAATATCCGGAAAGTCTGGAACCCTCGGAACCTCCGGAAATTCCGCCTCCTCCGACAGAATTGTCAAAAACTGTTGCCTGTGTGCCTATGAGAAACTCTACCGGCAGAATAAGATACAGTGGTGCAAACCGATATCATGTGCACTCTATCCTATAAGGGTAAAGACACTGAGAGGTGGTATAACGGCACTCAACTATCACCGCTGGGATGTATGTCGAGATGCGGTGGAACGGGGAAAAAGAGAGGGTATAAAGGTATATCAGTTCCTGCGTGAGCCTCTTATCCGTCGTTTCGGGGCGGAGTGGTATCAGCAGTTATGTGTTGCTGCCGATGAAATGGGCAACTTGTAGCAGGTTACTATAGATAATAGCGTTAAATCAATACAAATATTAACTAAAAACAATTTCGTGTATGAAGAAACAATTACTTACTTTAGTTGCGCTTCTTTTTGCGGCAGTCACCGCTATGGCGCAAGTTGAACTTGGTGCTCCGAAATGGAACATAAAGGATGGTGCCAAGGTTAGTCTTAACAAGGCTATTCAAATTTCTTTCCCGAATGCTACTGGTGTAGATGAAGATGCTAGTATTGTAATTGCAGGTAATATCTTTGCTGCAGGTGAAACTCAAGGCGATGAGCCTGATTTTGATGGTATGGAAGGTACTATATCTGAGCCTATAGACCTTGTGTTGCCAGAAATCCTTGAGGAGGTTCAACCAAAAACCACTTACACCATTGTCATTACCTCGGTACTTGTAAATGAGGAGGAGCAACTTGGTGATGGAAAGGATCCTATTCAAATAACATTCACCACTCGCGGTGGAGAGCGTAAGTTGTCGTGGAAGTTTGATGAGAATCTGTCAGCAGACGAGACGAAAATGATAGATTCTTTGATTACAGCTGAGACTAATGTTCCAGGTAGTACATATCCAGTATGGAAGGCTTCTAGTCAGGGACGTTATCAGTGTACTACAAAGCTTCAAGACGAAGAACTTACTTTCTGTGATGGAATTGTTGTCCCAATGACAGAAGGCTTGTATTTCACTACTGCAGGTGAATTGATAGTGCCGGGAAGTGCAACTACGAAAGCTGCTAACAAGAAATTGCATTTAGCTCAGTCAAATACTATGATTATTCCTGATTGTAAGGCAGGAGATAAGATTAGTTTTGATATTATGTATGTTGTGAGTGGTGGAACGTTAGAAATTCCCGGTGCGACATGCACTTCTGCTTCAGATGATGATAAGCATATAGTTACAGCACCAAAAAGCAGAGGTACTTATGAATATGTGGTTACAGAAGATGGTGATTTGACCGTAAAAGTGAATAAGACAGGTATTTTCGCAATCACTATAATAGAGAAAACGGACGTTAATCCTAAATACTCTGTAGAAGCTAATGACCCTCAAGGTAATGTAATAAAGAAGTATGTGGATAACGAAGAGGTTGAGGCTGGTAATGTTGATGTATATTATTCTCATTGGCTCAAGACAGCTGAGGATAGCCTTGTAGTATATGGTTCTGTAGGAACTGAAATGAAAAAAACTTTTGCAGTTATAAGTGATTCAACTTTCGTTCTTCAATATAAATCTACCGGCATAGGTGGTGTTGTTTACCTCGCTGAGATGGAGGACTTGGTTAACGCAGAAGATCTCGAGTGTCCGGTTCAGCTTCTTACTACTGGCAATGAGGCTGTTCGTGCCTCTAAGGGTAAGGCCGCTTATGTCACGAGCGACTATACAATCACAACTGTTCCTGCTGGTACTTACAAGATTTATGCAGGTGTCTTTGACAAAACAAAAGGCGGTGGCTCTAACCAGACATTTAAGGTAGGTGAGGAAGAGATTATCATATCATCTACATCTGATAACCTCTCAATTGTAGAGTCTAGTCCATTTACTGTCACAGAAGATACTCCTGTGGTTTGGCTGTCAAACGGCAGTAACCAAAATGGCGTTGACATGATTGCTATCTATGCTACTGAGGATGTACCAGAGGAAGAGCCAGACGGCGTAGCTTCTGTTGAGGCTAAGACAAACGCTGCTAAGGCTGTTCGCAAGGTTGTGAAAGACGGTCAGCTGCTTATCGAGGGCGCTAACGGCACATTCAATGTTGCTGGCGCACAGGTTAAGTAAGCAAGGAGCATATCTATTTTGATAAGATTATAAGGAAGTAATAACGGGGGCGCGTCAAGGAAATAAGGGGCGCGCCCCCTTGTTTTTTCAACTATTACGAGAAACTAACACAATACATATATATTATGAAGAAGATTTTCGCAATTGTCTTACTGCTTGTCGCCATTACCGCCAAGGCAACAGACTTTACTGATGTCAGTGTAACGGTGAGTGGTATGACCACCACCTTCGACAATGGTAAACTGTTGATTAAGATTGACAGCAACGGACGCGTTAGCAGCATAAAGTTTAATAAGAGCCATGAGTTGCTTGCCTCTAACGGTGTGTATTTTGACTACACCACCGCAAACGGTAACCAAGGTCTCTCGCCGTCAAAGGTGGAAATAATCAAGAATACACCGGAGATGTGTGAGGTACTATATAGTGCCACCTCGGGCAATACTATCTTCCAGCAGGGATATATCGTTCGTAAGAATGTGGCGGGCATATATACTTACGTCATAGCCACAGGCACCTCTACCTCGGCAAGTGAGCCAATCAAGGAGGCTCGTGTGTGCACACGTCTTGTTTCAGACATGCTGAACGGCTACGTGGACTACCGCATGAATGGTAAGATACCAAGTAATTCAGAGATGGCTGAAGCAGAAAAGACCGAGAACACCGTGCAGGATGCCACGTATTACCTCTCTGACGGCACCACCATCTATACCAAATACAACTGGGCAAACTACGTGGAGCGCGATACCGTTCATGGGTTAAGCAATGGTTATTACGGTCTTTGGAATATACCTGTATCATACGAATGGCTGAACGGAGGACCAGAGCGCCAGGAACTTATGGTACACGCTACCAGCAAGTCGCCTATCACCATACAGATGCTTCAGGGTGAGCATTTCGGCGGACAGGCAATGGTGCTTAATGACGGTGAGAAGAAACTCTATGGACCATTCTTGATATACACGAATTATAACTCCCCTTCCATCACCGGACCTATCCTTAACGCGCAGCGCAGAGCTGTTGCGGAGCAGGCTGAGTGGCCTTATCAGTGGTTTGATAATGACCTCTACCCGAAGGAGCGTGGCACGGTGAGCGGACATCTCAGCGTCACTACTGGTCAGCGTAATGACAAGGTACGCGTGATATTGGCTCAGGAGAAGGGTGTAGATCCTATGAGACAGGTACATGGTTATCAATTCTGGACTACTACCGATGAAAACGGTGATTTTGTTATTAAGAACGTGCGACCGGGCAACTACTTCCTCTATGCGTATGCACAGGCAGGCGACGTGACGGATATGCTTCAGGTAAATGATATCATGGTGACAGAGGGAGAGCAGTCGCTCGGCACGATAGAATGGACTCCCACAAAGTATACCAATCTGCTATGGATGATAGGTGAGAATAACCGTCGCTCTGATGAGTTCCACTACTGTGATACCTTACGTAATTATGGATTGTGGAATCTCATACCACAGAACCTCACCTACACCATAGGCACGAGTGACCCTAAGAAAGACTGGTATTACGCGCAGTGCCAGAAGGACGGCACATGGACGATAAAGTTTAACCTTGACCAGACCTATACCGGCACTGCCGCACTGACAGCGTCATTGGCAGGATGCACAGGCACTGGCACCACCGTCACTGTTGCCGTTAATGGCACAACGAGGGCTACATGGAAGCCTGGCATTAACGATGCAGGTATATATCGTAGTGCAGTGAACAGTGGTTTCCATCATTTGCAGACTTGCACTTTCCCAGCATCATCGCTGAAGAATGGCAGTAATACTATTACGTTGAAGATGACTGGTAACGGCTCAAATGGAGGTTTTATGTATGATTGCCTGAAACTTGAGGCTGGCGATATAGTTACTGCTGTGAATGGTGTGATTGCCGATGAAACTGCAAAAAACAGTCCTAAGATAAAAAAGATTATAAAAGGTAATCAACTCCTTATTGAGACTGCTAACGGTATATTCACCGCTGTAGGTGCTCAAGTAAAGTAAAGAATACACGAAAGACAATTTAGCAGTTAATAAATAAATCACGGGATGTGGCCATGCTGGCTGCATCTCGTGATTGCATTTTAATGATTTTGTTTGTTTGTTATATAAGGTGATCCCCAGAAATTCTGTGGTGTTACCGCTATTACCATTCTATCGGTGTCAGCCCGTGTTCCTGCAGCCATTGGTTGCAGCGTGAGAAGTGATGGTTGCCGAACCATCCGCCGCGGTTAGCTGATAGAGGAGAAGGGTGTACGCTCTCAAGTACCAGGTGTTTGGTCTTATCAATGAGCTTTGCCTTGGAACGGGCGTAGCCGCCCCAGAGGATGAAGACGCAGTGTTCCTGGCGCTCAGACACCGTCTGTATCACTGCATCGGTGAAAGTCTCCCATCCATGTCGTTGGTGTGAGCCTGCCTCGTGTTCGCGTACTGTAAGCGTAGCGTTGAGCAGGAATACGCCTTGTTCTGCCCAGCGACGAAGTGAGCCGTCATACATCTTTCTGCCCATTTCATCGTCTTTATCTGTTATCTTACCTTCATTGTTAATGGTAAGAATCCTTGGTACCCTGCCCACATCTTCCTTTATCTCTTTGAAGATGTTAATGAGTGATGGCGGTAACGGAATCCCCGATTTCACCGAGAAACAGAGTCCTTCTGCCTGTCCTGCGCCATGGTAGGGGTCCTGTCCGAGTATCACCACCTTAACATTAGGCAGCGGACAGAGGTTAAAAGCATTGAAAATCTCTTTGCCGGGAGGATAGCAGACGTGTTGACGATACTCTGCTCTCACAAACTCAGTGAGAACGTGGAAATAGTCCTTCGCAAATTCAGGAGCGAGAGCCTCTGCCCAGCTTTCTTCTATTTGTATCATTTTCAGTAGGAAGTATTTATTTTGTTGCAAAGATAGTGTTTTTTTTGCAAAAAAGACTTTATTTCCATTAAAATGCAACATTATTCACCTTATATATATAAATATAATATGTAATTTTGTATTCAGAAATAAGTGTTTGGGCTTAGGCAGGTTGTTGTGAAACAACCTCGGTAAACAATTCATATAGTATACAATAGTTAGTTAGTTAATTGATGCCGCGTCATAATTTTTTTATGACGCGGTTCTTTATTTGTGCTTGTCGCTAATAGGGAAGATATACAAAAAGGCTCATTTTACCGATAAAAAACACTAAAGAAAGAAATTTTAGGTTATAATACGTATTTTTGCACCTTCTTTGAAAGAATTTTCGCCCGGATGTTACGAAAAATCCATTATCTTTGCAATATCTTTTTTCCATGATATTATTTTTTGTCTGTATATAATGTTGTGAAACATATAAGGCAGGCGTTACATATAGTAGAATAATAGTTAGTTAGTTAATTAAAGCCGCGTCACAATTGTGACGCGGCTTTTTCGTGTATTATACAATATGTATGTCTATATACAATATATATGTTTTTATACAATATATATATGTCTATGTCGGTATTAATCCTCGATGAGGTTCTCACCAGTCATGTCAGCAGGCTGCTCCAGTCCCATGATGTGAAGGATTGTAGGAGCTACGTCAGCCAGGCGACCGTCCTTTATCTTTGCAGAGTTGTTATCTGTAACGTAGATGCAAGGAACAGGGTTCAGTGAGTGTGCTGTGTTTGGAGTACCGTCAGGGTTGATGGCGTTGTCAGCGTTACCGTGGTCGGCAATGATGATAGCCTCGTAGCCTGTAGCCTTTGCAGCCTCTATCACGTCCTTTACGCAGTTGTCAACAGCAACTACGGCTTTTGCTATAGCATTGTACACGCCTGTGTGACCTACCATGTCGCCATTTGCGAAGTTTACCACGATGAAATCGTAGAAATCTTTCTTGATGTTCTCCACCAACTTCTCTTTTACCTCGTATGCAGACATCTCAGGCTTCAGGTCGTATGTAGCAACCTTAGGAGAAGCTACGAGTACACGGTCCTCACCATCAAATGGAGCCTCACGGCCACCGTTGAAGAAGAATGTTACGTGTGCATATTTCTCGGTTTCAGCGGTGTGTAGCTGCTTCTTTCCGAGAGAAGAGAGGTATTCGCCCAGAGTATTGCCTACGTTCTCTTTTGGGAAGAGAATGCCTACGTTCTTGAAAGAAGCATCGTATGGAGTCATGCAGTAGTACTTCAGTCCTGCTATGGTCTTCATGCCTTCCTCCGGCATATCCTGCTGTGTGAGTACCTGTGTGAGCTCTTTTGCTCGGTCATTTCGGAAGTTTATGAAGATAACCACGTCACCTTCCTCAATTTTACCGTTCACGGCAGAGTTGCTGATAGCCTTCACGAATTCATCGGTCACACCCTCATCGTATGACTCCTGCATAGCCTGTACCATGTCAGCAGCCTGTTTGCCGGTGCCGGCGGTGATGAGGTCATAAGCCTCTTTTACGCGGTTCCATCGCTTATCGCGGTCCATAGCATAGAAGCGTCCGATGATTGATGCTATTGCTGCATCGTTCTCGCTGCACTTGGCAGAAACCTGCTCGATGAAGCCTTTACCAGACTTAGGGTCTGTATCACGTCCGTCCATGAAGCAGTGTACGAACACCTGATTCTTGAGTCCATACTCCTTACCTACCTCAATGAGTTTGAACAGATGGTCAAGAGAAGAGTGCACACCACCGTTAGATGTCAGTCCCATGAGATGCAGTTTCTTGCCAGTCTGCTTTGCATATTCGTAAGCCTCCTTCACCTGTGGGTTCTGTGCTATAGAACCGTCGGCGCAGGCGCGGTTGATTTTTACGAGGTCTTGGTACACAATGCGTCCCGCACCGATGTTGAGGTGACCTACCTCAGAGTTACCCATCTGTCCGTCAGGCAGACCAACGTCCTCACCTGAAGCGTTGAGTTGTGAGTGGCTGCTTACAGCCTGCAGGTAATCAAGATAAGGCGTTGGGGTGTTCCATATCACATCACCCTTGCCATGCTTGCCGATTCCCCATCCATCGAGAATCATCAAAAGAGCTTTTTTTGCCATTTTTTGTCTTAATTTGTTTTTCTACTTTTTCAACACTGCAAAGGTACTGACTTTTAGTGTAATAGTAAGTTACGAATTGTTAAATAATAATAAATTTGGCGTTTGTATGAAAAAAAGAGAGTAAAGTGGGGGAATGTGGGGAATTTTTTGTAACTTTGCACCAACTTCTCCTTATAATATGAGAAAAAGGGCATAAAAGGATGCGTTTTTTAGGTAACATAGAGGCTAAGACAGACGCTAAAGGCAGGGTATTTTTGCCTTCGGTGTTTCGTAAGGTGCTGCAGTCAGCAGGCGAGGAGCGTCTGGTGTTGCGCAAGGATGTGCATGAGGACTGTCTGGTGTTGTACCCGGAGACGGTATGGAATGAGCAGATGGACATTATGCGTAGCCGCCTGAACCGTTGGAACAGGCATGAGCAGCAGGTGTTCCGTCAGTTTGTGATAGACGCGGAGGAGGTTACGCTTGACTCTAACGGTCGCTTCATCCTCTCACAGCGTTTCCAAGATATGCTCGGCGTGGCTCAGTCGGTACGCTTCATAGGCGTGGGAGACACTATAGAAGTGTGGGCTGAGGAGCGCGCGAAGGAGCTTGACAACACAAAGGAGGACTTTGCTGAGTCGATGGAGAAACTGATGCATAATGCATAATTCAGAATGCATAATTCATAATTCAGAATGTATAATTTATAATTCATTGCATAATAATAATTAATACTCCCTCCAACTCACGCTCCCTCACAGGGAGGGCTGGGGTGGGTCTCATTATAATTCATAGTTTGAACGAAGTTTACCACATACCAGTATTGCTCAAAGAGAGCGTTGACGGCTTGGACATCAAGCAGGGTGGGGTATATGTGGATGTGACATTCGGCGGTGGCGGCCACAGTCGTGAGATACTGCGCAGGCTGGAGGAGGCTGCACATAATGCAGGTGGCAGCAATGCTGACGGTCATCTGTATTCCTTTGACCAGGATGAGGATGCAGAAAGGAATGTAGAGCCGTCATCACGTTTTACCTTCGTGCGTTCCAACTTCCGTTATCTGAAGAACTGGATGCGCTACTATGAGGTTGACGGTGTGGACGGAGTGTTGGCAGACCTCGGAGTGTCAAGCCATCATTTTGATGACGAGACACGTGGGTTCTCTTTCCGCTATGATGCACCGCTTGACATGCGTATGAATAAGCGCGGCGGACAGACGGCGGCAGATGTACTGAATAACTATGAAGAGCGGGCCTTGGCAGATATCTTCTATATCTACGGAGAACTGAGCAACGCCCGTCAGATAGCGTCGGCAGTGGTAAGGTACAGGGCAAAGGCGCAGATAAACACCACGCAGGACTTCCTTGCTGTGGTGCAGCCGTTCTTCAAGCGTGAGCGTGAGAAGAAAGACATGGCGAAGCTGTTTCAGGCACTTCGCATAGAAGTGAACCATGAGATGGAGGCACTTCGCGAGATGCTGATGTCGGCAGTAGAGATACTGAAGCCCGGCGGCAGACTTAGCGTCATAACCTATCACAGTCTTGAGGACCGTATGGTGAAGAATATCATTAAGACAGGCAATATAGAGGGAAAGCGCGAGGTGGACTTCTTCGGCAAGGCTGAGACACCTCTGCGTGCAATAAACAACAAGCCAGTGGTGCCTTCTTCCGATGAGCAGCAGAGCAATCCACGCTCACGCAGTGCAAAGCTGCGTGTGGCAGAGAAAATATAAAGGGAGCATACATTGAGTAGCGAAGAGAACATAGTGGAGTTTGAGGTGCTTGACGGCGCAAAGACCGCTGGCGGTATGGATGCCGCCGGGGAGGCTGACGTTACAGACAGTGACGTGCAGTTGCAGGCGGAGCAGCTGGATGAAGCGGATGTTCAGGAGTCGCAACCGGAGGATGTGGAACCGCAGGCAGAACCAAAGCCAAAGGGTACGCCGTTAAATCCGTTACGAGGAGTGCTCGGCGACAAGACCTTGGAGGATGTCATAGAGCGTGAAGCCAAGGAAGAGCAAGACACCTCCTCGCCGTTCTCCCTGTCAAGGACATTGGGTGGAGTCATCATCTCACGTTTCGTAAAGCGACAGATGGGAGTGGTGTTGCTCATCTCAGTGTTTATACTGATATATATCAGTCTGCGCTATATGTGTCAGAAGAAGCTGGTAGAGATAGACCGCACAGAGGCAAAGATAGTCGATGCCCGATACAAGGCAACGGTGTGTACCAGTAAACTGACAGAGGCGAGCCGTGAGAGCAATGTGCTGAAGAGATTGGCGGAGTGTGGCGACAGTACGCTGACCATAGCCGACGAGCCTCCTTATCTAATAAAGATAGAAGAGGAGAATTAATTCATAATTAATAATGCATAAAATTAATAATTAATACCCCCATACTCAGGCTCCCTCCCTCACAGGGAGGGTTGGGGTGGGTCTATAACTCAAAACTCAAAACTCAAAACTCAAAAAACAGTGAGTAAATTTGCTACAGAACATTCACTATGGCGTTACACTATATTTAGTATATTGCTGACGCTTGTAGCCGTAGCTATACTGTCAAAGGGATTCTATATCATGACAGTGGAGCGCGACTATTGGATGAAGGTGGACTCACTGCGTATGCCTCAGAGTGTCATAGTGCAGCCGATACGAGGCAACATCCTTGCCGCCGGTGGTCAGCGTCTGGCATGTAACCTGCCTGAATATGAGCTCCACATGGACTTTGTGGCACTCAAAGAGACTATAAACAATAAGCGTAACCGCCTAAACCCCAAGCGTGCGTGGATGCGCTATCTGTGGCAGGACAAGAACGGTAATGACAGCGAAAAACTTGACTCCCTCTGTCAGGGACTGCATGAGATATTCCCTGAGAAGACTGCAGAGGAGTTCAAGGCTCACCTGAAAAAGGGCTATGATACCAACCAGCGCTTTTACCCTATAGTGAAGAAGAGAGTGGACTATGACACTTTCCTTCGTGTGAAGCAGCTTCCTATCCTGTGTATGCGCTCAGGCTTGAGTGGCTTTACCTATACAGAGCACATGGTGCGTAACCGTCCTTACGGTTCGCTGGCATCATGTGTGGTAGGCGATGTATATAAGAGCAGCGGAGAGGCCTTCTCCGGTCTGGAGCTGATATGTGACTCCGTACTCAGGGGCAGACCGGGTTTCCAGCATCCTAAGAAAGAACTGAACAAATGGGTGTCAGTGGTTGACTCAGCAGCCGTGGACGGCTGCGATGTCGTTACCACCATAGACGTGGGTTTCCAGGACTTGGCAGAACGCGCCTTGGAGAAAGAGCTGCGCAAGGACCATGCCTATACAGGCGTGGCGATAGTCATGGAGGTGAAGACGGGTGACATCAAGGCGATGGTAAACCTTGACCTTAACCGCGAGACGGGACAGTATTGCGAGGAACGTAACCATGCCCTTGCCGACTTCCTCGAGCCAGGCTCGGTGTTTAAGACGGCTAGTTTCCTCGTGGCATTGGACGACGGCAAGATAGACACCACCATGCAGGTGGACTGTAACGGCGGTAAGCGTGAGATGTATGGTGCCGAGATGAAGGACCATAACTGGACATCAGGTGGATATAAAGAGCCGCTCTCTGTGCCGCAGATATTACAGAAGAGTTCAAACATAGGTGTCAGCGTGTTGATAGACAAGGCTTACCATAACCGTCCGGAGGAATTTGTGGCAGGCCTGCACCGTGTTGGAATAGGAGAGGACCTGAAACTGAAGTTCATAGAATACCGTGCTCCGCGCATACGTTATCCTGAGCGTGACAAGTATGGTAACTGGACAAAGGGATGGAGTGACACCGCACTGCCATGGATGAGCATAGGATATGAGACTAACGTGCCGCCTATATCGGTGCTTACGTTCTATAATGCCATTGCAAATGACGGCGTGATGGTACGCCCTCGTTTTATCAAGAGCATAATGAGAGGTGGAGAGACGGTGGAGGAGTACCCCGTGCAGGTGCTGAGACAGAGCATCGTCAACAACCACGGTGCGCTGAAGCAGATGCAGAACATGCTGCGTGAGGTGGTGGACTATGGTTTGGGTAAGCCGGCAGGCTCCAAGTCGTTCTCCGTTGCCGGTAAGACGGGTACGGCACAGAAGGTAGGCGAGAGAGGCTACAGCACCAACGGCGTGACACACTATCTCCTCTCATTCGCTGGCTATTTCCCTGCTGACGAACCCCGCTATTCATGCATAGTCTGCATACAGAAGGCCGGTCTGCCGGCGTCAGGCGGACAGATGAGCGGCAAGGTGTTTCACGACATTGCCGAGGGCATAATGGCGAAAGACATATATTACAATGCCAAGGGAGCGCATGATATGGAATATACGCGTGTGCCCGACACAAAGTCTGGCAACCTGCAGGCAGCCGATTATGTGCTTACCCGGTTAGGCTTTGACGTGGACGGCGGATGGAATGGAGAGCGCAGTGACGGTACTCCTATCTGGGGCACGGTGAACCGTGACAGGAAGGGAGTGAAGCTGCGTCGCTCAAAAGGCCGTTCCATGAGGCAGATGCCTGACGTGAGAGGCATGGGTGCGCGTGATGCCGTATATGCTATAGAGAACCGCGGAGCCAAGGTGCGTATAAAAGGCTGCGGCAAGGTGATACAGCAGAGTAAGGCCGCGGGTTCCACCATAAAGAAAGGCGAGGAGATAACGCTGTACCTGTCTTGATGGATGAAGGGCGCGAGAAGAGAGATAGACAAGTGATTATAGAATATAATAAAAGATAAAAGATATGAGGTTAGAAGAACTGATATCAGGCATAAAGCCACTTGAGGTGGCAGGTAGTGCGGATGTTGACATCAAGGGTGTGAACATTGATTCGCGTAAGGTGGCAGACGGCCATTTGTTTGTAGCCATGCGCGGTACGCAGGTTGACGGTCATCAGTTTATCTCCAAGGCAGTGGAGCAGGGAGCCGCCGCAGTATTGTGCGAGGTGATGCCCGACACACTTGCGGAAGGCGTGACATACGTGCAGGTGAAAGACTGCGAGGACTGTGTAGGTACGGTGGCGACCACATTCTATGGTAACCCCACCAAGCAGTTGAAGCTCGTGGGCGTGACGGGAACAAACGGCAAGACCACCATCGCCACCTTATTATATAATATGTTCCGTCAGATGGGACACAAGTGCGGACTGCTCTCCACCGTATGCAACTACGTGGAGGGTGAGCCGATAGCTGCAAGCCACACCACCCCTGACCCTATAGAGCTTAACCAGTTGCTCGCCCGTATGGTGGAGGCAGGCTGTGAGTATGCCTTCATGGAGTGCTCAAGCCACGCCATAGCACAGAAGCGCATTGGCGGACTGACATTCGCCGGCGGTATCTTCACAAACCTTACGCGTGACCACCTGGATTACCATAAGACCTTCGAGAACTATCGCGACGCCAAGAAGAAATTCTTTGACGACCTGCCAAAGCAGGCATTCGCCATAACCAACGCTGACGACAAGAACGGCTCAGTGATGGTACAGAATACGAAGGCGGCGGTGAAGACATACTCCACTCGCTCCATGGCAGACTTTATGGCTCATATCATAGAGTGCCATTTTGAGGGTATGTACCTTGAGATGGACGGCCATGAGGTAGGAGTGCAGTTCATAGGAAAGTTCAATGTCAGCAACCTCCTGGCAGTATATGGCGCAGCCCGTATGCTCGGTAAGAGTCCGGAGGATATCCTTGTGGTGATGAGCACGCTGAAGAGTGTGGCAGGACGTCTGGAGCCTATCCGTTCTGGAAACGGAGTGACAGGTATCGTTGACTATGCCCATACCCCTGACGCACTGGAGAATGTGCTCAGTGCCATCCATGAGGTGCTTAACGGCAAGGGTCATGTGATAACAGTATGCGGAGCAGGCGGCAACCGTGACAAGGGCAAGCGTCCTCTCATGGCGCAGGAGGCTGTGAAGCAGAGTGACCGCGTAATAATAACCAGTGACAACCCACGCTTTGAGGAGCCGCAGGATATAATAAACGATATGCTTGCCGGACTGACACCTCAGCAGCGTAAGAAGGTGGTGGCCATCACTGACCGACGTGAGGCTATACGCACCGCCACCATGATGGCTGAGCAGGGCGACGTGATACTTGTGGCAGGCAAGGGCCATGAGGATTACCAGGAGGTAAAGGGCGTGAAGCATCACTTTGATGACCGCGAGGAACTGCGTGCCGCCTTCGGTGATGCCTAATGACAAAATGAAAGCTATCACTTCTCGTCCTGAAAGCTATGCTTTTACACTGTGAAAGCTATCACTTCTCATCGTGAAAGCTATGCTTTTACAGAGGCAGGCATGAATTAACAGCCGTTAACAAATAACGTAAGTAAAAACGATAATAAAACTTACAAAAAGAAAGAAAAAGAACAAAAACGATGACGATTTGCCAAAACGATGCAAACAGTCATTAATACATAAACAGTAATCAAAAATAAACGATAATAGTCGAATGTTATACTATCTTTTCCGTTTTCTCGAACAGTGGAACATACCGGGCTCCGGCATGTGGAGTTACATCTCATTCCGCGCGATACTGGCATTAGTGTTGTCGCTGGTCATCTCAGTGTGGTTTGGTGAGTATTTCATAAAGTGGATGCGTCGTCACGGTGGCACAGAGGCACAGCGCGACCGTTCCATTGACCCTTATGGAGTGGAGAAGAAAGGTGTGCCTACCATGGGTGGTATCATCATCATAGTGGCAACGATAGTGCCATGCCTGCTCTTTGGCAGATTGAGGAATATCTATATGCTGCTGATGATGGGCACTACGGTGTGGCTCGGTCTGATAGGCTTTGCCGATGACTACATCAAGATGAAGATAACAAAGGATGGTCTTAGACCTATATATAAGCTGATAGGTCAGGCAGCGCTCGGACTTATCGTGGGACTGACGCTGTGGCTCAGCCCTGATGCGGTGATGCGTGAGAACGTGTCAGTGCAGAAGACCGCCACACAGGAGATAGTGATGCACAAGAGTGCTCCTGTCAAGTCCACCACCACCACCATACCGTTTGTGAAGAACAACAACCTCAACTACACTGATGTGTTCTTCTCATGGATGGGCGAGCACCGTTCTGCAGCCGGATGGATATTCTTCGTGCTGCTTACCACGTTTGTGGTGATGGCCGTCAGCAATGGTTCAAACCTCAACGACGGTATGGACGGTATGTGTGCGGGCAACTCGGCCATTATGTGTGTGGCGTTGGGCATATTGGCATACGTCTCGAGCCATATAGGCTTCGCCTCATACTTTAATATAATGTATATACCTCAGTCTGAGGAGCTGGTGATATTCCTCAGCGCCTTCATCGGAGGTCTCATAGGCTTCCTGTGGTATAACGCCTATCCGGCACAGATATTCATGGGCGACACTGGTTCGCTCGCCATCGGTGGCATCATAGCGGTAACTGCCGTTATAATACACAAGGAGCTGCTCATACCTATCATCTGCTTCGTATTCCTTATGGAGAGCATCTCAGTGATGCTGCAGGTGCAGGTGGCAAAGCACGGTAACAAGCAGGGCAGGAAGCTGCGCCTCTTCAAGCGTGCACCTATACACGATGCTTTCCGTATCAAGCCGGGACAGCTGGCTGATGACATCAAGATAATAATAAACAGGCCAAGGGGCTGCTGGTTAGAGTCAAAGATAACCACACGCTTCTGGATTATCACCATAGGCATGGCAGCCTTGGCAATCATAACATTGAAAGTGAGATAGTAGTCAGTAGTTATGTAGTTAAGTAGTAAAGACAAATGCTGTTGGTGCAGCAAAGCCATCAGATAAAGCGTAATGTCTTAACTCCTTATCTCCTTAACTCCTTAACTCCTAAAATTCTATAAAGAGTATGAAACTTGCAATTCTCGGAGCAGGAGAGAGCGGTGTAGGCACCGCTATCCTGGCAAAGCAACAGGGATACGAGGTATTCGTATCAGATATGGGACAGATTAAGCCGAAGTATAAGAAACGGCTTAATGAAGAAGGCATACGCTGGGAGGAAGGTCAGCACACAGAGGCAGAGATACTCTCTGCCGACGAGGTGGTGAAGAGCCCGGGTATTCCTGATACGGCTCCAATGGTGCAGGCACTGATTAATCAGAATACGCCTATACTTGCCGAACTGGAGTTTGCAAAAAGATACAGCAAGGGCAAGACGATATGTATCACCGGTTCAAACGGTAAGACTACCACTACGTCACTCATCTATTATATAATGAAGAAATGGGGTGTGGATGTAGGACTGGCAGGTAACATAGGCCGCTCATACGCCCTTCAGGTGGCAACACAGGACCATGACTGGTATGTGCTTGAAATCAGCTCGTTCCAGCTTGATAATATGTACTCCTTCCGTGCCGACGTGGCTGTGTTGATGAATATCACCCCCGACCACCTCGACCGCTATGAGTTCAAGATGCAGAACTATGTTGACTCAAAGATGCGCATCATACAGAACCAGACACCTAAGGACACCTTTGTGTACTGGAGCGATGATGAGTATATAAACAACGAGTTGCAGAAGCGTATGGACGGATATGCTCCGAAGCCTACACCGTCATCACACGTGGCAGTGATGGGAAATCCTACCCTGTGTCCGTTCTCTGACAGTGACATCGATCCAAACAGCGACTTCCCATTGCCAGGCAAGCACAACCAGCGTAACATGATGGCGGCAAAGGCTGCCGTATGTGCTGCAATGGGCAAGATGGACCTGTCGGTGGCAGAGCAGGAGAAGAGGGAGAATATATTGGTACAGTGCCTCAAGGACTTCCCAGGTGTGGAGCATCGCCTTGAGAAGGTTGACGAGAAAGACGGTGTGCTGTGGATTAACGACTCCAAGGCCACAAACGTTGACGCCTGCCGTGTGGCTCTGGAGGCAATGAGTCGTCCTACAGTGCTCATAGTGGGAGGAAAGGACAAGGGCAATGACTATAACGACATAAAGGAACTCGTGCGCGAGAAATGCAGTGCGTTGGTATATCTCGGAGCAGACAATGCCAAGCTGCACGCCGCCTTTGACGACCTTGGCATGCCTGTGGCAGATACCCACTCAATGAAAGACTGTGTGGAGGCTTGCCATAGGTTTGCACGCAAGGGCGATGTGGTTCTTCTCTCACCATGCTGCGCCAGCTTCGACCTGTTCAAGAACATGGAGGACCGTGGCGAGCAGTTCAAGGAGGGGGTTCGCAGTTTGTAATTCATAATGCATAATTTATAATTCAAAATTAGTAATTAATAATTAATAATTTGCCCCCAGCCTCCAGCTTGCGCTCCCTCCCTCACAGGGAGGGTCGGGGTGGGTCTCTTTTTCCCTCACAGGGAGGGTCGGGGTGGGTCTCCGGGGTGAATCTTATATAATGGAGAAGCTAAAGCAATTGCAGAACATATTCAAGGGAGACGGCGTTATCTGGATTATCTTCTTCCTGCTGTGCATAGTCAGCGTGGTGGAGGTGTATTCAGCTTCTGCCAGCCTTGGCTATAAGTCAGGCAACTACTGGTTTGCCGTGACTTACCATACGACGCTGCTGTTCGTTGGCTTGCTCTTCATGATAGTGGTGCTCAACATACCCTGTCGGTACTTTAAGGCTATGACGCCCGTCATGTTCATCTTATCCGTGGTTCTGCTGGTGTTGGTTTACTTCGTAGGCACAAAGGAGAACGATGCCGCCCGATGGTTGAAGATAGGTTTCATACCGCTGCAACCGTCAGAGATAGCCAAGGGTACGCTGGTGCTCACTACCGCCTGTATTCTGAGTCAGTTGCAGACACCAGAAGGGGTATCGCCAAAGGCCTTTAAGTATATCATGGGTACGAGCCTGGCACTCATAGGACTGGTGCTGCCTGAGAACTTCTCCACTGCTGCGTTGATGTTCCTCGTCGTGTTTATCATGATGTTTATCGGCAGGGTGCCGGTGAAGCGGTTGCTCGGACTCTTCGCCTCTATCGTAGGTATGGCGGTAGTCTTCGTTATGCTGGTAATGCTCTTGGGAAAGTCCAAGACGCAGTTGGCAGACAATGCGAAGAGCGATGCCAAGGAGTATGTGGAGACGGCAGATGAGCAGAAAGAGCAGGAGGAGCAGGAGGAGCGCAAGGGTATATGGCACCGCGCTGATGTATGGAAGGGCCGTATAGAGTCATTCTTTGATTCAAAAGATGTTCCGCCTGAGAAGTTTGATATGGACAACAAGGGACAGGAAGGCCGTGCGCGTATAGCTATAGCGTCAAGCAGAGTGATAGGTGTGGGACCGGGTAACTCTATACAGCGTGACCTGCTGCCGTTAGCCTTCTCTGACTTCATCTTCGCCATCATCTTTGAGGAACTGGGACTGCTGGGAGCCGGCTTCGTGGCGGCGCTCTACATATTGTTACTTTTCCGCACGGGTATCATAGCGCAGAAGTGTGAGAATACCTTCCCGGCGCTCCTTGCCATGGGACTGGCACTGATGATAGTGGTACAGGCACTCTTCAACATGGCTGTGGCTGTGGGCCTGGCACCGGTAACCGGACAACCGCTGCCGCTGATAAGCAAGGGCGGTACATCGTCGATAATAAACTGTATATATATAGGAGTGATACTCAGCGTCAGCCGCACGGCAAAACGACGTATGAGTACTCCGCCGCAAACAATGGAAGAAAAAACTATAAACGCTTAATGGCCATGAAAATGATAATTAGTGGTGGTGGAACAGGTGGACATATCTTCCCCGCCATAAGTATTGCAAATGCCGTCAAGGCAAAGCACCCTGATGCTGAGATACTCTTCATCGGGGCAGAGGGCAGAATGGAGATGACACGCGTGCCAGAGGCAGGATATGATATCAAGGGCCTGCCTGTGCGCGGATTGATACGTCCGTTGTGGAGCCCGAAGAACATTGGTGTGATGATAGACTTCATACGCAGTAGGCAAAGGGTGAAGAAAATCATAAAGGAGTTCCGTCCGCAGGTAGTAGTAGGAGTAGGCGGATATGCCTCTGCACCTACGCTTAATGCAGCGGCAGACATGGGCATACCGTGCCTGATACAAGAGCAGAACTCATACGCCGGCGTGACAAACAAGTCGCTCGCCAAGCGTGCAAAGAAGATATGTGTGGCATACGACGGTATGGAGCGCTTCTTCCCTGCTGACCGTATCATCAAGACAGGCAACCCGGTGCGTCAGTCGCTCCTGGCCAATGACATGACACGCGCTGAGGCACGCACAGCACTGGGACTGGATACTGAACTGCCTACTATACTCGTCATCGGCGGCTCACTCGGAGCACGTACCATCAACAATGCCATAGCCGAAGGCATAGAGAGCTTTGAGGAGCGTAAGGTGCAGGTGATATGGCAGACGGGAAAGTACTACATAGAGGAGTGTGAGCGCATAGCTCGTGAGAAGAATGCCCACTTGGTGCGTCCGCAGGCGTTCATATCAGATATGGCAACGGCCTATAAGGCTGCCGACATCGTGATAAGCAGGGCAGGAGCATCATCTATCAGTGAGCTGTGCCTGTTGGGTAAGGCATCGGTACTTGTGCCGTCACCTAATGTGGCAGAGGACCATCAGACGAAGAATGCCCGTGCATTGTCAGACCGTGGCGCGGCACTCTTTATTCCCGATGCCATAGCACGCAAGACACTCGTCAACGAGGCGATAGAGCTGGTGTCTGACCCCGCTACCATAACAAAGCTGGAGGTGGAGGTAAACAAGCTCGCCCTGCCTGACTCGGCTGACATCATTGCCGACGAGGTGTTGAAGTTGGTACAAGATAACACAAACTCATAACTCATAATTCATAACTCAAAACTCATAAATGAGATCTGTATATTTCATAGGAGCCGGCGGCATAGGCATGAGTGCCATAGCCCGCTACTTTATAAGAAAAGGACTGGTGGTGGCTGGATATGACAAGACACCGTCAGCACTTACAAGACATCTTGAAAAAGAGGGAATGCTTATTCACTACACAGAGGATGTGAAGCAGATACCCGTGGCCTGCAATAATCCTAAGGACACCTTAGTGATATATACTCCCGCTATACCTGAGACACACAAGGAACTGGTGTATTTCAAAGAGCATGGATTTGACATACAGAAGCGTGCGCAGGTGCTCGGAATGCTGACACGTGAGCATAAGGGACTGTGCGTGGCTGGTACCCATGGCAAGACCACCACATCTACCATGTGCGCACATATCATGCACCAGTCATCGTTGGACTGTAACGCCTTCCTCGGAGGTATATCAAAGAACTACGGCACCAACTACATACTCTCAGACAAGTCTGACTATGTGGTGATAGAGGCTGATGAGTTTGACCGCAGTTTCCACTGGCTCAGACCATGGATGACGGTTATAACATCCACAGACCCAGACCACCTTGATATCTACGGTACCAAGGAGGCTTACCTGGAGTCTTTCCGTCACTACACCACTCTCATACAGCCAGGGGGCACACTCATCATCCACACAGGACTGGAGATGCAGCCTGACGTACCGGAGGGCGTGAGGGTATATACCTACGGCACAGATGAAGGTGACTTCCATGCAGAGAATATATGTATAGAGAAGGGCGAGATAACATTCGACTTCATATCGCCTTTCGGCAATGTGGAGAACATACGTCTCGGACAGCCGGTGCCTATCAATATCGACAACGGCATAGGTGCCATGGCAATGGCACAGCTCAGCGGCTGCTCGCCTGATGAGTTGCGTTACGGTATGCAGACATACAAGGGCGTGGACCGCCGCTTCGACTTCTCACTGCGCAACCGCCGCCATGTGGTGCTCTCTGACTATGCACACCACCCGAAGGAGATATACGAGAGTGCGAAGAGTATGCGCGAGGTGTATCACGACCGTAAGATTACGGCAATCTTCCAGCCGCACCTCTACACCCGCACCCGCGACTTCTACAAGGATTTCGCTGAAGCTCTCTCACAGCTTGACGAGGTGATACTCTGTGATATCTACCCGGCACGCGAGAAGCCTATAGAGGGCGTGACATCAAAGCTCATATATGACAACCTCGCACCTAACGTGGAGAAACAGATGATACACAAGGAGCAGGTGCTTGACTTGGTAAGAAGCCGTGACTTTGATGTGCTCATAATACTCGGAGCCGGTGACCTGGACAACTATGTGCCAGAGATAACAAAGATAATAAGCAGTAAGGTATAACTGTAAGGTATAACTATTCAATTGCGTATAGACCTTAACATAGACTGGAAAAGAACACTGTTGATATCAGCCGACGTGGTGATGGCGGTGTATATGGTGCTTGTGCTTGTATCATGGCACAAGCCAAAGGAGCATGACGTGGTGTGCAACAAGGTGGTGATAAGGATAGAGGACGAGCATGACAACGTATTCCTTGACGAGGAGGAGGTTAAGAAACTGCTTGAGAAATATGACCTTTACCCTATGCTTAAGTCAGTGAGTAAGATAAACACTCGTGATATAGAGCGTCATCTTGTGAGTATGCCGTTTGTAAAGACTGCACAGTGTCATATCAACCAGGCTGGCGACGTTTATGTGGCGGTGACTCAGCGTACACCGGTGGTGAGGGTCAAGGCAGACTCGGGTGATGACTATTACATTGACGACAATGCAGGTATCATGCCCAACTCACAGTACACCAGCGACATGATAGTGGCAACGGGTAACATAGACCGTGGCTATGCCGTGAGATACATCTATCACCTTGCCAGCATAATTATGGCTGATGACCTGTGGCGTAACCAGATAGAGCAGATAAATGTGCTGCCCGACCGTAGCATAGAGCTTGTGCCTCGTGTGGGTGACAACATAATCAACATCGGACAAATGCCAGCCAATAATGACCCGCGCCAGCGTGCTGCACTGATAGAGGAGTTTGTAGGCAGACAGCTCAACCGCCTCCAGTTGTTCTATAAGCACGGACTGTGTCATGCCGGGTGGAAGAAATATGACTACATATCGCTGGAGTTCTCTAACCAGATAGTGTGTCACAGGCGCCAGGCTGAAACAGACATAGAGGAGGCAACCCCTACACCGTCGCCGGCAGAGGTAAAGGAAGAAGAGAACAAGACCGAGGACAAGAAGTCAGAAGATAAGAAGACCGAAGATAAGAAAGCAAAAGAAACTAAAAAGACAATATAATTATGGCACTAAAAAACTTTATCGTAGCCATAGAACTTGGCTCAACAAAGATTACAGGCATAGCAGGACAGCATAAGCCTGACGGAACGATAGCTGTCTTGGCTGTGGTGCGCGAGGATGCTACGCAGTGCATACGTAAGGGTGTGGTATATAACATCGACAAGACGGTGCAGTGTATCACCAACGTTGTACAGAAACTGCGTGCTCAGCTTCATGCCGGCATCAAGCATGTGTTCATCGGTGTAGGAGGACAGTCTATACACTCAGAGCGTAACGTAATAATAAGAGACATGCAGGAAGCCATGCCTGTCACTCAGCAGATGATTGTTGAGATGATGGACAATAACCGCAGCATGGAGTATCCTGAAATGGAGATACTCGATGTGATAGTACAGGAGTATCGTGCTGATTCTTTGTTGCAGGCAGACCCTGTGGGTGTGCAGTGCTCACATATTGAGGGCAACTTCCTCAATATACTGCAGAGTAAACGTCACTATAACAAGCTCAACACCTGCTTTGAGAATGCCGGGGTGAAGATTGCCGAGATGTATCTCGCTCCATACGCTCTGGCTGACGCCGTGCTCACACCTATTGAGAAGCGTAGCGGATGCGTATTGGTGGACTTAGGTGCCGATACCACCACCGTGATGGTGTATTACAAGGATGTGCTGCGTCATATCGCTGTAATACCTCTCGGCGGCAACAATATAACAAAGGATATCTGCTCACTGCAGATAGATGAGAGCGATGCTGAGAAGATGAAGCTCACCTATGCCTCTGCCTATACTCCAGTGGAGGATATGGACCCGAATCTGAAGTATGACATCGACAGTGAGAGAAAGGTTGACAGCTCACGCTTTATAGAGCTTGTGGAGGCCCGCGTGCAGGAGATTGTGGCCAATGCCATGAACCAGGTGCCTGCCGACTACTCCGACAAGATTGTAGGCGGTATCATCCTTACGGGTGGCGGCTCCAACCTCAAGAACATTGACCTCGCATTCAAGAAATACGCCAACCTTGACAAGGTACGCATAGCACACTTCGTCAACACTACTGTCAGCAGCACCTCTAACGAGGTTAACGCCAAGGACGGTACGATGAACACTGTCTTAGGCCTGTTGGTTAAGGGCGACCAGAACTGCTATCTGCAGGAAGAGCAGAAACCGCGTGACATCTTCGGTAACACCATAGGGGCAGAACAGCCTGAGGAAGGTGAAGAGCAGGCAGAGCCTCGTGATGTCAATAACCTTCCAAACGGAGTGGTTCAGACGGCAGCAGAGAAGGCTGCGGCTGAGAAGAAAGCCGCCGAGGCAGAAGCACAGAGAAAGGCCGAGGAAGAGCAGCGCCGTCTGGAGGAAGAGGAGCGCCGTCGTCTTGAGGAGGAACGCAAGAAGAAGCCGGGCATTGCCTCAAAGATGATAAAGTGGCTCAATGAACTCACAAAGCCAGAGGAAGAGTAAAGCATATATTCACAACCCATAACGATTAGAATAAAGATGGACAATAATATATTAGATGCGTTCGGTCCTGTATCAAAGGAGAAGAGCATAATTAAGGTAATAGGTGTTGGTGGTGGTGGCGGCAATGCCGTTAATCACATGTATCGTGAGGGAATACACGATGTTACTTTCGTGTTGTGTAATACCGACGCGCAGGCTCTTAACGACTCGCCTGTACCGGTACATCTGCAGTTAGGCAGTGAGGGACTGGGAGCCGGCAACAAGCCTGAGAAAGCCCGTGCGGCAGCAGAGGAGAGCATAGAGGACGTGCGCCGTATGCTTGACGATGGTACGCGTATGGCATTCATCACCGCAGGTATGGGCGGTGGTACCGGTACCGGTGCCGCACCTGTCATAGCGCGTGAGTCAAAGAATATGGACATACTCACAGTGGGTATCGTCACCATACCGTTCAAGTTTGAGGGCGTGAAGAAGATTAACCAGGCACTCGACGGTGTGGAGGAGATGGCCAAGAACGTGGATGCACTTCTCGTTATCAACAACGAGAGACTTAGGCAGATATATGATGAGCTGTCACTCATAGATGCCTTTGCCAAGGCCGACGATACACTGTCTGTTGCTGCCAAGAGCATATCAGAGATTATCACCGTGCATGGTGAGATAAACCTTGACTTCAACGATGTCAAGACCGTGCTCAAGGATGGTGGCGTGGCCATCATGTCAACAGGCTACGGCGAGGGTGACGGACGTGTGAAAAAGGCCATAGAGGATGCGCTCAACTCTCCGCTGCTCAATGACAACGACGTGTTCAAGTCAAAGAAGATACTTCTCTCCATATCATTCCATAACGACGATGAGAACCAAGGCTTGATGATGGATGAGATGAACGACATCAACGACTTCATGGAGCGTTTCGGTGAGGACTTTGAGTTGAAGTGGGGTGTTGCTAAGGACCCGACATTGGGTGAGAAGATAAAGGTGACGATACTTGCCACCGGCTTCGGTCTGAACGACATCAACGTTGACATGAGCAACCGCATAAAGACCACACAGACCATTGAGGACGGAGCAAAACTGGCTGAGGAGGCTGAGCGTAAGGCCAAGCAGGCCGACCGTCTGCAGAAGTACTATGGCTCTGACGGCAAGAACACTATGCAGAAGCGTCGTCCAAACATATACTTCTTCCAGGCCAAGGACCTTGACAACGAGGACCTCATACTCGCTGTGGAGAACGCTCCTACATACGGACGTACCCGACAGACCCTTGACAGCATCTCACGTCTCTCTGTGGGTTATGCCAAGCAGCATGAGGAGGCTGCCGGTGCCGCTGACTCTTCGAAGGCTGATAACAGCAGTGTGATAAAGTTTGGATAATCCTATAGTACTTATAGTTCCTATAGTCACTATAGTATCTATAGGAATCTATAGCTCCTAAAAATAAAGAATTGAACTGGCAACAACTCATATCAAATAAGCGGCTTGGACAAGAGCTGCGCCACACTGAGCGTCATGATGAACGCTCAGAGTTTAAGCGTGACTATGACCGACTAATATTCTCAGCCCCTTTCCGCCGCTTGCAGAACAAGACGCAGGTGTTCCCGCTGCCCGGTTCGGTATTCGTGCACAACCGCCTCACTCACTCGCTTGAAGTGGCGAGTGTGGGTATGTCACTCGGTTCCGATGTGGCACGTGAGGTAATACGCCGTAATCCGCAATATGCCGGCACGGTGATAGAGGAGCTCGGCACCATCGTGGCATCAGCCTGTCTGGCGCATGACCTGGGTAATCCTCCATTCGGACACTCTGGCGAGAAAGCCATCCAGACGTTCTTCTCAGAGGGTGAGGGCAGAAGGCTCAAGGACAGGGTGTCGCCCTTATTGTGGAACGACATAACCCATTTTGAGGGCAATGCCAACGCATTCCGACTGCTTACCCACCGCTACAGCGGCAGGCGTGAGGGCGGTTTCGTCATGACCTACTCCATGCTGGCGAGCATAGTGAAGTATCCATTCGCCTCCTCATACTCAGGCACCGACGTGGTGGGAGGAAAGGAGAAGTTTGGTTTCTTCAGCACCGAGACAGACACCTTCTGCCGCGTGGCAGACGACCTTGGCATGATACGGCTGTCAGCTGACGGTGAGCCGCCACGCTATGCACGTCATCCGCTGGTTTACCTTGTGGAGGCTGCCGATGATATATGCTATGAGATAATGGATATAGAGGATGCCCACAAACTGCGACTGTTGTCATACGAGGAGACGCGCGACCTGCTTCTCGCTTTCTTTGACGCACAGACACAGAAGAGCATTCTTGACCGCATAAAGGCAGAGAACATTGCCGACGTCAACGAGCGCGTGGTGTATATGCGTGCCTGTGTAATAGGCAAACTGGAAAATGAGTGCGTGGATGCCTTCCTGCGCCATGAGCAGGAGATAATGGCAGGCACCTTCCAAGGCTCGCTAATCAAGCATATCAGTGACGTGCCGCGCCATGCTTACGCACGATGCACAGATGTGGCATTTGGTAAGATATACCACTCTAAGCCGGTGCTCGACATTGAGTTGGGCGGTTACCGCATCATGGAGACACTGATGCAGCAGATGACCGACGCCATAGAGAACCCGCAGCGTTTCTACTCACAGCAGCTGCTGCGACGCGTAAGCAGCCAGTATGAGATAAATGCCCCTGACCTGGAGACACGCCTTATGGCGGTGCTCGACTTTATCTCGGGCATGACAGATGTCTTTGCCCTTGACTTCTACCAGAAGATTAACGGCTCTGCACTGCCGATAGTATAGCTTTTTTTACAGTATCTATAGTAATTATATAGTATCTATAGTTATCTATAGTTATTTATAGTTCCTATAGCTAATAGTTACTATTTATCCCAGGAATAATGAAACGTGTACTCTTCGTCTGCCATGGCAATATATGCCGTTCGCCTATGGCAGAATACATAATGAAACACTTGGTTGCCGAGGCAGGGCAGGAAGATAACTGGTACATAGCATCGGCTGCTACCAGTAGGGAGGAGCTGGGTAATCCCGTCTATCCGCCGGCACGCCGCAAACTGGCAGAGCACGGCATACGCTGTGATGGCCACAGTGCCCGTCAGCTTACGCGCAGTGACTATGACAAGTATGACCTGCTCATAGGCATGGACTCTTATAACATACGAAACATGCAGCGTATGTGCGGCGGTGACCCCGAAGGCAAGATAATACGTCTGCTCGACCTTACCCGCCGTCCTGGCGACGTGGCAGACCCGTGGTACACAGGTGATTTTGAAGCAACATGGTGCGACTGCCTTGAGGGCTGTCAGCAGCTAATGAAAAAGTGTCAGTGAATACAACATTTCACTGACACTTTTTTTTGTATCGTCTATGTAATGATGAAGAAATCCCCACCTGTTATCCTAACAGTTTCAGGTATTTCTCTATAGCATCCCTTATCTCAGATATGCAGATATACTCATCGGCACTGTGTGAGCGTGAGCTCTCGCCCGGACCGAGCTTGAAAGACGGAAAGCGCATCAATGCCTGGTCTGACAGCGTAGGAGAGCCAAACGGCTCCATGCCCATCTCTATGCAACGCTGTATCAGAGGATGTTCACGCGGTATGCTTGAGGAATGCAGGTGGAACGAGCGAGCCTTCAGGTCACTCTTCAGTTTGCCCTGCAGAAACTCAAACACCTCTTCGTTGGTGTAGTGCTCGTTGGTGCGCACGTCGATGATAAACTTACACTCGTCAGGCACCACGTTGTGCTGTGTGCCGCTGTTTACCACCGTGCACTGCATCTTCGTAGGACCGAGCAGGTCGCTGACCTTCTCAAACTTATAGTCGCGAATGAACACAAGGTCATCAAGCGCCTCATATATGGCATTCACACCCTCGTTGCGTGCCGCGTGGCCGCTCTTGCCGTGTGCAGTGCCGTCAATAACCATCAGCCCGCGCTCAGCAATGGCAGGCTGCATACCCGTAGGCTCACCTACTATGGCGACGAAAGACTCATCGCCTATACCGTTTTCAGCAGGTTTCAGTACGCTCCTTATGCCCCCTGCTCCGCTTACCTCCTCCTCACATGAGGCAAGGTAGATGAGATTATAAGGGGGCTTATTATGCGTTGTGCATTGTGAATCATGCATTATCCTGAACACCTGCAACAGACTTACCAGTCCGCCGCCGCAGTCATTGGAACCCAGTCCGTAGAGGCGGTCGCCCTCAATGGTAGGAGTGAAAGGGTCGCGCGTCCATGTGCTCACAGGCTTTACCGTGTCGATGTGTGCGTTGAGCATAATGGTAGGCAAAGACTCATCCCAGTCCTCCGACGTTATCCAGATGTTGTTACCCTTGCGGCACGGCGAGTAGCCATAATCCCTTATGGTCTGCTCCATGATGTCGGCGGCGGCAGTCTCATCGCGGCTCACGCGTGGCGTGGCGATAAGGCGTTTCAGCAGCTCCACCGCATCGTTGACGTAATTCTCCAATATCTTAATTTCGTTGTTCTGTGTACTCATAAACGCAAAATTACAAATTATTATTCACACAACTACACAAAACAAATGGAAAATTTGGCAATATGAAAGATTTTTCGTATTTTTGCTTATTGTAACAGTTGAAAAGTAGTATTATGCAAACATTATGTCATCTTGCCAAGTTGCCATACGAGCAGGCGAAGAAATACGGTGACAGGACCGTATTTGAGTATAAGGACTTCGGGGGTACGGTATGGAAGAAAGTATCGTGGCGCGACTTCGCTGCTAACGTCAGGCGTGTGTCGCTCGCTATGCTTGCCATGGGTGTAAAGGTGCAGGAGAACATCGGTGTGTTCTCACAAAACTCGTTGCCTTACATCTATACCGACTTCGGCGCTTTCGGCGTGAGGGCAGTGACAATACCATTCTATGCCACCAGTTCGGAGCAGCAGCTGCAGTATGTCATCAACGATGCACAGATACGCTTCTTCTTCGTAGGCGAGCAAGAGCAGTATGACAAGGCGCGCCGTGTGCAGGCCCTTTGTCCTACACTGGAGCGCATAGTGATATACGACCAGTCAGTTGCGCTGGCTGAGCATGACACTACATCAGTGTATTTCAGGGACTTCATAGAAGAGGGGAAAGATGAAAGTGAAGACAAGCTCAACTCTCTCCTCTCATCAATCTGCGGTGATGACATAGCCAACATACTCTACACCTCAGGCACTACGGGTGACTCAAAGGGTGTGGTGCTTACCCACGGACAGTACATGGCAGCATTCAAGGCCAATGACAAGTGCGTGCCGGTGGGCGAGGACGACCGTGTGATTACGTTCCTGCCTATAACACATATCTTTGAGCGCGGCTGGGACTTCCTCGCACTTACCGAGGGTGCCACCATCATCATAAACACTGATCCGCACGAGATACAGAAATCTATGCGCGAGACACACCCTACTTGCATGTCTGCCGTGCCACGCTTCTGGGAGAAGGTGTATGCCGGTGTGCAGGAGAAGATAGACAATGCTGCCGGCCTGCAGAAGAAGATGTTCCTCGAGGCAATGGAGATAAGCCGTCGTTACAACATTGACTGTAAGGCCAACGGCAAGAAGCCGGGACTGGCGCTGAGCCTGAAGTATAAGTTCATAAACAAGACCGTGCTGTCACTCGTGAGAAAGCAGTTCGGACTGGTAAGCCCTAACATCTTCCCTACAGCAGGTGCTGTGGTGTCAAAAGAGGTGGAGGAGTTTGTGCATATCCTGGGACTCAACATGATTGTGGGCTACGGACTAACGGAGAGTCTTGCCACTGTATCGTGCGACCACCGCGACGAGCCTTTCACCATCGGTTCCGTAGGCCGTCCTATCGATGGCATAGAGATACGCATAGGCGAGAACTCTGAGATATTGCTGAAAGGTCCTACCATTACCCGTGGCTACTATAACCGCGATGCCATCAACAAGGAAGCATTCACCGAGGACGGTTTCTTCCGTACTGGCGATGCCGGCTATATGAAGGACGGCGAGCTCTACCTCACCGAGCGCATCAAGGACCTCTACAAGACCAGCAACGGCAAGTATGTGGCACCACAGGCGGTGGAGTCAAAGCTGCTCGTTGACAAATACATAGAGCAGATAGCAGTGATAGCCGACGAGCGTAAGTTTGTCAGCGCACTCATAGTGCCAGCCTACACACTGCTTGAGGAGTATGCCCGTGAGCAGGGCATAGCGTTCAAGGGCCGTGAGGACCTCTGCACCAACGAGAAGATAATAAAGATGCTCACCGAGCGTATCAACACCTTGCAGCAGGGACTGGCGGGCTATGAGCAGGTAAAGCGCTTCACCCTGCTCACCGAACCCTTCACCATGGAGAACGGCGAGCTCACCAACACGCTGAAGACACGTCGCCCTGTGATAATAAAGAACTATGCCGAGGTGATAGAGAAGATGTATCAGGAGTAATAGATTAAATAATGATAACGCAAGAACAATTAAAAGACATTCAGGAGCGTGCAGACGCTTTGGCACGCTACCTTGACATCGACCGTAAGAAGATTGAATACGAAGAGGAAGACCTGCGCACGCAGGCGCCCGACTTCTGGGACGACCCCGAGAGGGCTCGCGCTCAGATGAAGGTCGTGGGCGAACTGAAGAAATGGATTGACGGATACAAGGAGGTGAGCGCCGCCGCTGAGGAGGTGCAGCTGTCAATGGACTTCTACAAGGAGGACATGGCTACGGAGGAGGATGTGGACAACGCATACGCCCGTGCACTGAAGGCAGTGGAGGACCTCGAACTGAAGAATATGCTGCGCCAGGAGGAAGACCCTATGGACGCAGTGCTGAAGATAAACTCTGGTGCCGGCGGCACCGAGGCACAGGACTGGGCACAGATGCTCATGCGTATGTATATGCGCTGGGCTGAGAAGGGCGGCTACAAGTGCACCATCGTTGACCTGCTGGAGGCTGACGATGCCGGCATCAAGTCGGTGACTATGCAGATAGAGAACACCGGCAGCGCCGACTATGCCTACGGATATCTGAAGTCAGAGAGTGGTGTGCACCGTTTGGTGCGCGTGAGTCCGTACAATGCGCAGGGTAAGCGTATGACCAGCTTCGCCTCTGTCTTTGTAACACCGCTCGTTGATGACACCATCGAGGTGTATGTTGACCCTTCACGCATATCATGGGACACCTTCCGCTCAAGCGGTGCCGGTGGTCAGAACGTGAACAAGGTGGAGACCGGCGTGCGCTTGCGCTATATGTATCAAGACCCCGACACAGGCGAGGAGGAGGAGATACTCATTGCCAACACCGAGAGCCGTAAGCAGCAGCAGAACCGTGAGAATGCCATGCGACTGCTCAAGTCTCAGCTCTATGACCGCGCCATGAAGAAGCGCATGGAGGCACAGGCTGCCATCGAGGCTGGCAAGATGAAGATAGAGTGGGGCTCGCAGATACGCTCATACGTGTTTGACGACCGCCGCGTGAAGGATCACCGCACAAACTATCAGACGTCTGACGTTGATGCAGTGATGGACGGTAAGCTTGACGGATTCATCAAGGCATACCTCATGGAACTGAACAATAAGGACTAAGGGGAGGTGGAAGTAAGAGGGAGCAAAGAAAAAGAATAGTATGACATTGGCTGAAAAGATAAGACTCTGGCGCAAGTCGCGACACACCAAGTCAACACTTGCCATCATCATCACTGCCGCAGTGCTGGTAGAGGTGATATCGGCTGTGCAGTACTGGTATGCCGGTGAAGGCATACGCGAGGAGGTGCAGCACCGTGCTGAGAGTGAGCTGAAGGCCAAGAACCTCGAGATAGAGAAGGTGACGGCAGCCGTTGAGGCAGTGTCACACTCCACCCTGTGGATGATTGAGAGAAACATTGACAATCCCGCAGAACTGGAGGTGCTGTTGCGTGGCGCACTGAACAGTAGCAAGTTACTGAAAGGATGCAGCGTAGGTTTCAAGCCTAACCATTTCGCTTCAAAGGGATATTGGTATGAGCCTTATGTCAACCGTCTCGCTGACGGCAGTCTGGAGACACTGCAGATAGGCGGAAAGGACCACGACTACACACAGATGGAGTGGTACAGCTACCCTGTTGAGACAGGCAAGGGCTACTGGACCGAACCTTACTTTGATGAGGCTGGCGGCAAGACGCTGATGGTGACTTATGCGCAACCTGTGCGTAACTCCAAGGGCGAGATTGTTGCTGTGTTTGGCGTGGATGTGGCCCTTGACTGGCTGAGCAGCGTGATAAATGCCAACCATATCTATCCATCGTCATATAACATAATGGTGTCAAGACGAGGCAACCTCATGGTATGCCCAGTGGAGAGCCTCGTGATGAAACGCAGTCTGCAGGAGGCTACGGCGCGCATAAAGGACACTACAGCGCGGAGCGTGGGCAACCAGATGCTTGATGGCATCAGCGGACAGGCCACTATCATTGACGAGAAGGGAGACAAGAACTATGTGTTCTTCGCCCCCGTGAACCGCGACACCACACTGTCTAAGGGAGAGCAGTTAGGATGGTCTATGGCGGTGGTGTGCAGCGACAAGGAGATATACCGCGGCTTGCGTCAGGTAGGCTTTAACCTCATGCTGCTGATGATAGCCGGCATGGCACTGCTGACCTTTATCCTCTTCCGCTCTGTACACAGTTTCCGTAAGCTTCAGAAGGTAGAGTCAGAGAAGGAACGCATAGCAAGTGAGCTCGGCGTGGCTCAGCGCATACAGAAGGCTATGCTGCCTAAGACCTTCCCTCCTTATCCGGAGAGAAATGACCTTGACATATTTGCCTTGCTAAGCGCGGCGCGTGAGGTGGGAGGCGACTTCTACGACTATTTCCTGCGCGATGAGAAACTGTTCTTCTGTATAGGCGACGTGTCGGGTAAGGGAGTACCTGCAGCACTGGTTATGGCCATGGCGCAGTCGGTGTTCCGTATGTTGGTGGCGCGCGAGTCTTCACCTGAGAGGATAGTGATGCAGATGAACGAGACCATGGCGCGCGACAATGAGTATAATATCTTTATCACATTCTTCGTTGGAGTGCTTGACCTGCCTACCGGCAGACTTAGATACTGCAACGCCGGACACAAGGCTCCCGTATTGGTGCATAATGCGCAGTCAATGGAAAACAGTATGCTGCCATGTGACTCAAACCTGCCGGTAGGAACTATGGGCGGATGGGACTATGTGTTGCAGGAGACTGTGATAGAGCCTGACACAACCATATTCCTATACACCGACGGACTGACAGAGGCAGAGAAGGCAAGCCATGAGCAGTTTGGCAGGGAGAGGATGCAGAAGCTGATATGTGACATGGCAAAGGATGGTGAAGTAACCTCCGAGGCATTTATAGGCAGGATGGATGCCGCCGTACGCCGTTTCGTGGGTGAGACAGAGCAGAGCGATGACCTCACCATGCTGGCTATAAAGTTCACACACCGTCACTCTGACGCATTGCTGAACGAGAGCATAACGCTGCGTAACGATGTGAAGGAAGTACCGTTGCTGGCGGAGTTTGTAGAGAAAGCCTGTGAAATGGCAAACCTTGACCCTTCTGCGGTTATGCTGGTGAACCTCGCTATGGAGGAGGCTGTGGTCAATGTGATGAACTATGCCTATCCTGACGGACACCAGGGGAACATCGACATAGTGGCTGAGGCTAATGACCAACGCCTGAAGTTTATCATAACTGACAGCGGAGCACCGTTTGACCCTACCATATACAAGGAGGTGGACACCACGCTGAGTGCGGAGGAACGTAACATCGGCGGACTGGGCATACATCTTATACGCCGCTATATGGACAGCATGAACTATGAGAGGGTTAATGGACAGAACATACTAACATTAAGAAAAAGACTGAAATAAAGGAAAATATTATGAAAACAACATTCACTAATGAGGCAAACAACCTCATCATGGCTTTTGAGGGCAGGCTTGACACCGCAGCATCTGCACAGACGGAGAAGGATATGAAGGTTCTTCATGACTGTGACGGCAAGGACATCACTCTTGACTGTTCCCTGCTGGAGTATATCTCGTCCAGCGGACTGCGCTTGTTCCTCGGCCTTGCCAAGGTTGCCAAGGTCAAGGGCAGCAACATTACCATTACAGGTCTGTCTGATGACTTGCGCCAGGTGTTTGATGAGATTGGCTTCACTCGCCTCTTTAATATACAATAAGGATTATGGCAAAAGAGCTAACCAAAGAACAATTGCAGGAAGAGAACGCCGCTCTGCGACAGGAGATAGAACGACTGAAGGACGAACTGATACGCCTAGTAGGGCGTAACCTCGACCTTACGGAGCGTCTGGAGGAAGATGTGGAACTGCGCCGCCGCACAGAGGTGGCAAAGGAACTGCTTGACGGTAATATCACACGTCAGCGTAACGCCGACCTGCAAGACGACCCGCAGCTGATGGCACTCATGGAGTTGAAGGTGGAGAGTGACCTCCCATATAAAGACCCGCAGTTTAATGCTAAAGCCCTTGCAGAGTTGCTGGGAGTGAGTCATGAGAGACTGATAAAGCTCTTCCGTCACCAGACCATACACCGCACGCCAGATGCATACATAGACAACCTACGCACACTCTATGCACTCAAGCTCCTGCGTGAACACTCCAACTACACCATAGCAGTGGTGGCGGAGGAGGCAGGCTTCGCCAATGTGCGCACGCTGCAGCGACGCATACAGGATGCCATAGGCATGACACCGGTGGAGTATCGCCTGATGCTCACGCGTGATGAGTGATACACTCCTCTTATATAAAGGATGAGGCTGTATAGGGAATGAAACCCTGCATAAGGATAAAAAACCATAACCGCATATCTCAGGAAAGAGAAATGCGGTTTTTTTATGTCATTATACCAGGAAAAACAGTTTGAAGACGTGTTTTGTAACATATAATATGCAGCCTGAGAGGAGGAAAAATACAGTATTTTGTCAAGAAACTGATGTAAAAAGAGGTCTGATAGCGGGAAAAACAACAAAATAAGGCAATTTTTTTTCTTTTTGTTTTTTTAATCTAATTTCCGCAACACTATAATTTAATATTTTTTATAAGCACCTGAGCAACAAAAAGTTGCTCAGGATTTTGCCATGTCAGAAATTTCACTTATCTTAGTGTTGCAAATAAAAAACAAATAAAACTCTGAATGACATG
>JAFXZU010000021.1:0-11289 GCA_017541085.1 Prevotella sp. | reverse complement strand
TGCATCGTCTTGTGTTACGCTGAGGGTGATGCGCTCGCCGCCTGACGGGGTGAGCTCTGCCAGCTCGTTCTGGCATGATGTGAGGCCGAAGGCAAGCGTCATGGCTGCCATTGCCCCGTATGTGAGTTGTCTTTTTCTCATTGTTGGTTGCTTTTTAGAGAAGGTTAGAGGAAATTTGAGGAATCCATAGGATAGTAGAGAATGCTCTTCTGCAAGTCTCCCTCCCTTACAGGGTTGCCCCCTCCCCTTGGGAGGGTCGGGGTGGGGTCTCTTGTCGGGGTGGGACTCCTACCCTCCCAACTGTCCTGTATTCCAGTCAAAGCTTCCGCCGTTAGAGCTTCCGCCGCCGGTAGTGGTTCCACTTGTGCCGTTGCCTCCGAAGTCAAGTTGTCCTGTCTCAAAGCCACTGCCGGCGAGGATGTCGGCTGCAGCGAACGGCGATACGGTCACCGTAGGACGCACGAATGTCTTTTTCTTTGTCATGTTATTATTTCTGTTATTGATTACACATTTTGGCGGTAAAGTTACAACTTTTTCTGTTACCACACAAACTTTTGATAAGTTTTTTTACAACGCCACCACACCTATCTGATTAAGGAATGTCAGCGCTATGCCTACAGGGCACACAAACCTCACAAGGAAGAAGAATACACTTACAGCCCACGGCATCCACTTATACTGTCCGTAAGACTCCAGCTGCCTTACAACCGCCTCACGCGGCATTACCCACCCCACTACAATAGATGTAAGGAAGGCTCCTGACGGCAACAGGATGTTTGACGTAAGCGCATCAAAATTGCTGAACAGGCTCTTATCCATGAATCCCATAGGCACCGGTCCCATACTCAACGCGCTAAGTATTCCAACGACGCAGCAGATGACAGTAATGCAGGTTGCAGCATGCCACCGCTTAATCTTCAGTTCCTCGGAGAGCAGTGAGGTACCTATCTCATGCATGGAGATAGTAGAAGTGAGCGCCGCCAGTGTGAGCAGAGAGAAGAAGAGTATTGCCACACCGTATGCCACGCCATGCGGAAACGCCTGCGTGAACACATTTGGCAATGTGAGGAATATGAGGTTAGGTCCTGCATCTGGTTGCACGCCCACAGAGAATGCAGCAGGGAATATCATCAAGCCCGCCATGACAGCCACGCCACAGTCTATGGCAGCTATCTGGGCAGAAGAGCGCAACAGGTTTGCCTTGTCATCAAAATATGCCGCGTATGTACACAGGCACGCCGTGCCGAGACTGATGGAGAAGAAAGCCTGTCCCAAGGCCTCAAACACCACCTTGCCGGTAATCTTTGAGAAATCAGGATAGAAAAGGAACTCCACGCCGCGCCACGCACCGGGCAATGAACAAGACGCAAAGATTATCACCACAAGCAGGATGAAGAGCATAGGCATCATAAGCCTTGACGCTTTCTCTATGCCTCCCCTGACACCACGAATGATGATAGTATGCGTAAGCAGTATGAACACTATCGACATAAGCGATGGTATCCAGGGGTTATTGACGAGGTTGTCGAAGTTACTGCTAATGGCAGCTGCATCTCCAAGCACATTGTCGCTCACAGCCAACAGCAGATAATAGATACACCACCCTGCCACCACACTGTAGAAACCCAGTATTATGATAGAGCATATCATACCCAACACACCTATGGCACCCCATGACTTACGGTTGCCTGCCTTTATATAGGCGCGCATGGAGTTAGTGCCGGCGTTACGTCCTACCACAAACTCACTCATCATACCCGGCAGCCCCAGAAGCAGGGTGCAAGCTATGTAAACCAGTATGAACGCAGCACCGCCATTCTCGCCCGTGGTGGTAGGGAAGCGCCATATATTACCCAGTCCCACGGCAGAACCGGCAGTAGCAAGTATAAGTCCTATGCGGGACGCAAATTTCGTGTTTGCCATTTCTTTTATTTTGTTTAATTTGCAAAAGTAAATAAAAATGTTTAATTTTGCGAGCGATTACACAAGAAAAAGATGTCTTACTGTATAAAAAAATATCCTTTCTCTTGTCTGTTGGCTGTCACTATATGGATTGTCTGCCTGATACCAGTCCCTGAGACGCCGCTCAATGAGATTAACTTCATTGATAAGTGGACACATTTTGTGATGTATGGTACATTTACCATCGTAATATGGTGGGAATACCATCGCAACCACACTGACAGCCGTAATGGCAAGCGTCTGGTTACATACGGTATTGTTTGTCCCATCATCATGGGTATATTGATAGAGCTGGCACAGGCATACCTCACCACATGCAGGTCGGGCGACTGGTTTGATGCCGTATGCAACAGCATAGGAGTATTGTTAGGTTCGCTGGCCGGCTACCTTATTTGGAGAAAGAGAAGATGAAGGTACTGATACTTAGCACATACGAGAGAAGCGGCGGCGCGGCGATAGCCGCCTCACGTCTGCTCCACGCACTACGCAAGAACGGAGTTGACGCCACCATGCTGTGCCGCAAGAACATATCATGGGGGCCTCAACGACTGCGCAAGCAGGCATGGACCAGTATATGGGAGCGCGCCGTAATATTCTGCAGGAACGGTTTCAACAGAAAGGAGTTGTGGGCTACTGACATTGCCCTCTGCGGACAAGACATAACGAAGACTAAAGAATACAAGGAAGCCGACGTCATTCACTTGCACTGGGTGAACCAAGGATTCCTGTCACTTGACATCATAGAGAAGATAGTCAAGAGCGGGAAACGCGTGGTGTGGACCATGCACGATGCATGGAACACCATGGGGGCATACCACCTGGCCATACAACGCAAGGACACGCCATTGGAGCAGTGGATGCTACAACGCAAACAACGGTTATATGCCCTTGGAGGCATTCAATTCGTGACGTGCAGCAAGTGGCTCATGAGCGAGGTGAAGCAGTCACAGCTAATGCACGACTTGCCTGTAACCAGCATTCCAAACCCCATAGACACTGAGCTGTTCCAGCCCGTCACACACACCGGCAGACGCCGAGTGTTGTTCGTGGCACAAAAGGTTGACAACCCCATGAAGGGCGTGCAGTACCTGAAAGAGGCGGCAGCGATGCTTGATGACGTGGAGGTCGTGGCGCTGGGACGTGACATTCCTTATGTGAGCAGCGAGGAGGAGATGGCGAAACTGTATGCTTCAATGGATGCCTTTGTGCTGCCATCGCTGTCAGAGAACCTGCCTAATACCATAATGGAGGCTATGGCGTGCGGCACACCATGCGTAGGTTTCAACGTGGGCGGCATACCCGAGATGATTGACCACAAGGTGAACGGCTACGTGGCACGTTACAAGGATGCAGCCGACCTTGCCGAAGGCATCAGGTATGTACTTGCCGACCATGACCGCCTCGGTGCGGCAGCAAGAGAGAAAGTGCTGCATGAATACAGCGAGGAAAGCGTAGCAAGACGTTATATAGAGATTTACAAAGGTACAGACATATAAATGAAGAAGATACTCAACATATTCCGCATATACCCGGGCGAGAGACAGGAGACACTGACAGCCCTCGTATTCTTCACGATACTCAACGTGCTCAACGTGGTAAAGTATTGGGACGGACTGAAAGCATCTGACGGAACCAAGTGGGCTGCATTCTCCAAAGGATGGCACCTGTCAGGCTTCGATCCCATCACATATAGTGTGGTGACAGATTGGGGCATAGGCTATAACATCTACCGCCACCCCTTGCTGGCTTATTTCCTATGGCCTCTGAGCAAACTCAACGAGGCACTGATATGGCTGACGGGATACAACTTTGCCCTGCTGCTGGTAGCCTTGCTGCTGGTGACCTGTGCCACCTACGCCGCTTTGTTCATAAACCGCATACACCGTCGTGTAATAGGATTGGAACGCACTGAGGGCGCGGTGCTCACACTGCTCACCTACTCTTTTGCCCACGTGATGCTGGCAAGCATGGCACCCGACCACTTCATCATGTCCATGTCCTGCCTCACGCTGACTCTTTATCTCTGCGGTATGAAACTGAAGCGTGGCTCCGCTATGAACATGTGGCAGACTATCGTCATGTTCATACTTACGGCAGGGGTTTCACTAAACAACGGACTGAAGATATTCCTTGCAGCCATGGTCACAAGACGCAAGAGGTTCTTTGAATGGCGCTACCTGTTGTTTGCCGTCATCCTGCCCTCTGCACTGATATGGGGCAGCGCCCGATGGAGCTACAAGCAATTCGTATGGCCTAAGGAGATGGCAAGGAAGGAGAAGACTGCAAAGGCTTTTGAGAAACGCATAGAGAGAAACTTCAACAACATATGGAATGCCGAGGAGGCCAAGTGGAATAAGAATGACTCTGTAAAGATAAAGGCACGCCAAAAGGAAATAAGGGATAGCATCAGGCATGCACTGATAGTGAAGAAGGCACGACGCTGGCGCTCCAGCGCTACATACAAGCACTCCGGCAAACCCATGGCGGAGGGAGAATTCTCAAAGTGGACAGACATCACAACCTCACGTTGGGACGTAGCAGTAGAGAGTTTGTTCGGCGAAGGCATCATACTGCACGAGGACTATGTGCTGGGCGATGTATTGGTTAACAGACCTGTGATTGTACGTTATCACAACTGGGGAAACTACATTGTGGAGGGACTACTCGTCATCCTGTTCCTTGTTGGTATATGGTGTGGACGCCGGCAACTGTTCCTATGGACTGCTATGTCATTCTTCATCATGGACATGCTGCTGCACATGGGACTGGGCTTCGGCATCAACGAACTGCCTATAATGTCGGCACACTACCTCTTTGTCTTACCTATAGCAATGGCATATCTGCTGAAAGCTCTGACACCACGCTGGCGCAAGAGACTGACATGGGCAACAGGAGCCGTCGCGCTATATATAACAGTGTGGAATATATCTTTACTTGTGGAATATCTGTTTATCTTATAAAATGCGAAGGAAGTATTCTACAGTCTTAATAGTATTGCTGGGACTGCTGATATTCAGCAGTCTGAACATGCTGATGGTATATACAGCTCCAGAGGTATGGACCAACAAGCATGTGGGGCCATGGTCTGCCTTCCACAAGGGATTTACATTCTCCGGCTTTGACCAATATACATATATTGCAGTATCGCAATTCAGACCTATCTATGTGCACCTGCGACACCCGGCGCTGCTCTATTTCGTATATCCCATGACATGGCTCAATGACTGGCTAAAAGACGAGTATGGGATAAACTGCGCCATATATATTGTTGCCATAGTATGGACTCTTATAGGCACTCTGTCATGGACATTGTTATATAAGATTTTCCGCAAGGTTATAGGACTTAGCCTATGGGAAAGTCTTTTGCTGAACGTGTTTTTCTATTCTTTCGCACACGTCACTATTGCCATGTTCGTACCAGACCACATGCTGCTGACCATGACCACGCTGTTCTTTATGCTTTACCTGAGCGGACGGGCCATGCAGCAAGGCAAGGCGATAGCCACATGGAAGGCTCTGCTGCTATTTTTCATCGGCACTGGCATATCTACCACTAACGCTATAAAGATATGGATGATAGATATCGCAGGCAGATGGAGGAGAGGTATGCTGGCGTCAGTGCTGAGACATAGCCTTACATATATCATCCCTACCCTGTTACTTGCGTGGATATACTACTACCAGGAGACGACCGCCAACATTGAGGAGGAACGTTTCCTGAAACGCATAGAAGCGAGAGAGATGAAGAAAGACAGTGCCAACTATGTAAAGGAGAAAGCTAAAAGCGAGAAGATTATTTCTGCCCGCGGGGACAAGCAGTTAATAAACAATCCGCTCTTTGAGTGGACTGACATGTCTATCCCTATCATGCCTACGCTGATAGAGAATATATATGGTGAAGGATTCTTCTTACACGAAGACCACTTGCTATGTGATGCCAACATGAGGGGACAGCGTCCCATTATAGTAAAATATAAAGGATGGTACAACTATGCAGCCGAAGCCCTTCTGCTGACACTGTTTGCCATAGGAATATATATAGGACGTAAGAAACGTTTCTTGTGGATGTGTCTGCTGCCCTTCCTCTTTGATATGTTCCTGCATGCATTCTTGCGTTTTGCCGTTTCCGACGTTTACATAATGACTGCCCACTGGGCTGTGGTAATCCCTGTAGCTGTAGCCATGACGCTTAAATACGCTAAAGCAGCAGCAGGTCGCCATGCACTGCCACTGTACATAGGTACGCTCTCGGCAGTGGGACTCCTTACTATATATATGCTGTGGCACAATCTGTCACTCATGATACCTTATATGTTTACCCGATAACACAATATCTATTGATGAGAGAAAAGACACTGAAAGAGAAAACCGCCTCCGGCTTGCTATGGGGCACTATATGCAGCCTGCTCACTCAGGTATTAGGCCTTGTTATAGGTATCTTCCTGGGCAGGCTCCTATCACCAGGCGAATACGGTATGGTAGGTATGCTTGCTATCTTCTCTGCATTGGCAGGCACTCTGCAGGAGAGCGGTTTCAGGGCTGCCCTTACAAACCTTAAGAAGGTAACCCATACGGAATACAATGCCGTTTTCTGGTTCAGCACCACAGTGTCAGTGTCGCTTTACATCATACTGTATTTCTGTGCACCCCTGATAGCAGACTTCTATCACCAGCCTGAACTGGTGGAACTGTCGCGACTGACATTCGCTTCATTCGTCATGGCAGGCATCGGCACAGCCCACTCCGCCTACATGTTTCGCAACATGTTGAACAAGGAGAAGGCCGTGGGTATATTCATAGCTCTGTGCATCAGCGGTGCTGTAGGCATAACAATGGCATGGAAAGGTTACTCATACTGGAGTTTAGCATGGCAGAACTTCACCTATATCACAGTATGTAATATCTGTTCCTTATATTATGCACGCTGGCTGCCAACGCTTCCCGTTGACATGACTCCCATAAAGCAGATGTTTGGATTCAGCAGCAAGATTCTGCTGACGAATATAATAACTCAGGTAAACAATAATATCCTGTCACTTATATTCGGCAGGATGTTCTCATCCGGAGATGTAGGTAACTACACACAGGCATCAAAATGGAGTACGATGGGACACTCCCTTATTACCGGAGCATTGAATCAGGTTGCCCAACCTGTGCTGGCATCTGTCAACGATGAAGGGAACAGACAGGTGAACGTATTCCGCAAGATGGTTCGCTTCGCAGCCTTTATGTCCATGCCCGCTATGTTCGGTCTGGCATTGATAGCAGACTTCGTCCCCCTGGTTCTCGGAGAGCGATGGAACGACACCGTGATACTACTGCGCCTGCTATGCATTTCCGGAGCCTTCATGCCGTTACACAGTCTCTATCAGAACCTGTTTATCAGCAACGGACGCTCAGACACCTATATGTGGTGTACCGTGGCACAGGTAACGTTACAGATAATAGTCATTCTGGCATTTGGCCCTTACGGCATACAAGCGATGGTCATGGCCTATTCCGCAATGCTGATACTATGGCTCGGCGTATGGCAGTTTATAGCACGCCGCATGGTAGGCATCCGTTTCAGGGATGTACTGCTTGACGTATGTCCGTTCATGCTTATAGCCCTCGCATGCGTCACAGTGGCATGGTTTGCCACACGAGGCATATCATCACCTGTCATATCTATCGCCTCGCGCATAGCAGTTACTGCCACCTTATATATAGGTATCATGAAACTGTCAGGAGCCAAGATATTTGATGACTGCGTACGTTTCCTGCTGAAGAAAGACAAGCTGTAGCCCTTTCTGCGGAGCCTCAGCTAATCAAGAAGATATCGCCTGTAATAAACAAATGTAACAGGAAAGAGCAACGCCCTTATTATATCTACTGGGAATTTGCCCGGGGTATGGCATATCTCATTCCTATGACGCAGGCAGAACAGCTGCAAACGAAAGAAATCCACAACCTTGAACGACTGTTGCAACTGCAACATCCGTATGCCTTCCCGGCAGAGATATGTGTCAGCCCCGGCATTAGCCAGGAACTTCTCCCACGCCACATACTGACACACGGCCTTCTCTTTTATCTTACGGTAATTCTTTATACAATACCACAACATACGCCACCCGTTACTTACCGACGGCGTACTGTATTTCACTGTGGTGTATGTGGCAGCAGCCGCATAGCGTCTTTGGTGTACCAATATATCATCCAGATACACTATACTGTCATGCGCTGCGGCAAACGTTGACAACCTCATATCATAGCATCCGTACTCATTATACGGAAGCATATCAAGCACTTCACGCCGCATCAGTATTGTATGACCGGGTATCTCAGAACTATTAATAAGGCGCAACAGATTAACATTAGGTTTTCTCGGGTCATAGAATACGCCAGAGCCGTCTTCAGAGAAAGGCTTTGAGTGTCCGCTGCACAAGAGTTTATCGCCTATTGCCATCACTTGTTTCTCTACCTTGTCTTTCTCCCATATATCATCCTGGTCACAGACGGCGATATATTTTCCCGTCGCCTTCCTCATAGCAGAGAAGAAGTTGCCGTTCACGCTATGTTCGTCCTCATTCTTATAGACACTGATATTAGCGTATCGTGCAGCATATTCCCGAGCTATCTCAATGGTACCATCAGTTGAGTTATCATCTTGTATAATAATCTCATGCAGAGGATATGTCTGGGCTATAACACTGTCCAGTTGCTCACGCAGGAATGCAGCGCCGTTGTATGTACACAGCACCACAGACACCGTCTCTGTATTACAGTCATTAACGGTATTACCCAACATTATTGTTTCTTGTTGCATTTGAAAGTGTTTTTCCCAGCCTGTTTGATATGGCCTTCATTATATTGCCTATATTACCATGCTTCAGGTTCAGCCACAACTCCTCCAGTGAGTAGCGTACCTTTTGCAACGGATTGTTCCATGCCATGCGCTTGTAATGGCGCTCCTGGTAATCGGTTCTCTCTTCCACCTTGTCTGGATGAGTCAGAGGGAAATGGAGGTCAAGCCGTTTCATGGTAAATGTCCCTCGCAAACCTTTGGGCATCAAGTCTAACTGAGTAGAGTAATGCGTGCCACAGCTCTGACCTATATTATTAATCATATTGACTCGCGGCATTACCGCAAGTCCGTCATGCAACAGCATATACGCCCAGAAGATACTCTCAAAGTATTGTTTTCCCGAGGCGGCATGCTGAAGAGCCATCTGCGGCATATCGTTTCTTTGCTTATATTCCCTTACCTTCTCACACAGAGTGGCGAAGCGCTGACCATCCTTCACAAAGCCATAGTCACCGTCAAGATTCATTATAACCCTTGACCATGACGCCCAGCCCCATATAGAGAATACCCTTGTAAAGAAGTAGCTCTCATCTGACTGTGTCAACTCATCTGTATTGTAACCCGCTATCATTGTTATGCGCTCATCGTGCTCATAACGGTCAAGCATCTCCTTGCAAAATGTAAAGAACGACTGCGACGGCACCACGTCATCCTCGAGTACCATGCACTTGTCTGTCTGTGAGAACGCCCACTGCTGAGACAAGTAACCACTGGGGTCACACCCTTGGTTGTGCTCCAGATATTTACGGTGCACCTCACACTGCCAGTCTATATTCTCATCACTTACCAACTCACGGCAAGCCATGATGCCCTCATAGTCCTTGGACTGATGCCAGTCACTGACCGCCTCGCCATGTCTGTCAACCATGCGAGGGCCGTCCTGGTAAAGAAACAGACGCGCCGGACGCGCCTTCCTTACCTCTGCCCACACCTGTGCAAAATTGTCGGCACGGGCATGGAACAATAATAATACGCTTACATCTACAAGGGCGGGATTCATCTCTCTGTCACTTTTCTTTGAACTGTGATTACCTTATCTGTTTGTAACTATACCTCTTACAACGGATTTACACGGACCAGACGGATTATCTTTAGCTGAGGATATCCGCACAATCCGTGTAAATCCGTTGTTTGTTATATAATTACGCTAATATACTTATCTATATACCGGCATAGGTGTACCAGCCTTACAGAATGTCACCAGCGTCATGTCAAAACGCAGTGTACTGCCATCAGGGATTGCAGAGTTGGATGCAGGAGAACCGTAACCCAACTGCCATGGTATGTAAACCTCCCAGTGGTCGCCTACGTGCATTGACTGCAGCGCGGTGGTAAAGCCGTCAACATTGCCTGCAACCGGAAGCTTCGCCGGTATGGCCGTCTCCTCATCATATACAAGGCCCGACCACGAACTGTCAAACTTCTTGCCTGCGCTGTATGACGCCGACGGCATCAAGCAACCGTAATAGTGCACCCTGACGGTATCCGTATAACATGGTGTTTCGCCTGACTCCACCTCGTTTATCACACGCACAACGATACATGACGTGTGCGAGCCCGTCAACTCACTGCCTGGGGTATAGACAGACAGTCCGTCAATCTTGGAGAAAGACTTGATTATCTTCCAACTGTTATCACCGGCATCAATGGCTGCCTTGGCCGTCTGATAGATATTCTCAAAGTATTCATTGTTACGCGCTGTCCAGTTCTGATACTCAGCGTCTGTATCATCGTCAGACTCGGAACATGATGTAGTCACTGTAGCAGCAAGCAGCAGCAACAACATGAATACCATGTGGTGTATATCGCAAAATGCTTTTCTCATTTATTTACTGCAATTTCTTCAGCAATGATGTAATAGTAACCTTATCCTCAATGATGCCGCGCAGCTCGTTGATGTTGACGCGCTTCTGCTCCATTGAGTCACGCTCACGCAGTGTAACGGTGTTGTCCTCCAGTGTCTGGTGGTCAACGGTAACACAGTATGGTGTACCGATGGCATCCTGACGACGATAGCGCTTACCTATCTGGTCCTTCTCCTCATACTTGCAGTTGAAGTGGAACTTCAGGTCGTTCATTATCTCCTGTGCCTTCTCTGGCAGTCCGTCCTTCTTGGTAAGAGGGAACACTGCGAGCTTCACCGGAGCGATAGCTGCCGGCAGGTGGAGCACAGTACGTGTCTCGCCGTTCTCCAGCTTCTCCTCCTCGTATGAGTGGCACATGATAGAGAGGAACATACGGTCAACACCGATAGATGTCTCAATGACATACGGAGTGTATGACTCGTTCAGCTCTGGGTCGAAGTACTTTATCTGCTTGCCAGAGAACTTCTCATGCTGTGACAGGTCGAAGTTTGTACGAGAGTGGATACCCTCTACCTCCTTGAATCCGAATGGCATGTGGAACTCAATATCTGTTGCTGCATTAGCATAGTGAGCCAGCTTGTCGTGGTCGTGGAAACGGTAGTTCTCTGCACCGAAGCC
>JAFXZU010000005.1:0-65660 GCA_017541085.1 Prevotella sp. | reverse complement strand
GACACGGTGCCGCCGAACTCGCCGGTGGTGTTGCCTGCGCCTTTGGTTAGCTCGAATACTTGGTTGACGTTCTTCGTATCAAACAGGCTAAGGGCGTCGCCGGTGCTCCACACCACTTTCTTGTCGTCATTGAGGTATGTGCGTGTGCCAGCTGCATCGTCTTGTGTTACGCTGAGGGTGATGCGCTCGCCGCCTGACGGGGTGAGCTCTGCCAGCTCGTTTTGGCATGATGTGAGGCCGAAGGCGAGCGTCAAGGCTGCCATTGCCCCGTATGTGAGTTGTCTTTTTCTCATTGTTAATTGTTGTATTTAATAGGAAGAGAAGCCTTTATAACCACTACTACAACAGTCCGTCAGCTATACGCAGCGTTATGGTTCTGTTGTCATTGTCTATATCCTCAATAAGTTCCTCTGCAGCAGGTAGCAGCACACCGTCGGTCAGTTCAAACATAATATTGATGGTTTGCTCATCAACAGAAGCTATCTCACCAACACACGCACCGTCGGCACTATTTATGACCTTGTATCCCACCAACTGTGCATAGCTGAGCACCTGCTCCTCAGCGGCATCTGCCATATCCCTACGGAAAAAGACCTCAGTACCGGTAAGGGTACGCGCTTTCTCTACGGAGTCTATGCCATCAAACTTTATGAGAGCCACAGTATCAGTCTTAAACCTGTACTCCTCAATAAAGAATGGCACCATTATGCCGTCAACACGAAGTATGAGATAATCGGCATCAACACGGTAGAACACATCATCGTCCACACGCATTGTCACCTCGCCCTTTACTCCGTGCGCCTTACCTATCAGGCCTATCTTATATACTTCCTCGTCGCGTATCAATGTTGTTACGGGTTATGAGTTATTATTTTCTCGTGATTCTTGCACCGAGGGCGTTGAGACGTCCTTCGATATCCTCATAGCCACGGTCTATCTGAGATATGTTATTTATCTGTGACGTACCCTCCGCAGAGAGAGCAGCTATCAGCAGAGCTATGCCCGCCCTGATGTCGGGGCTTGACATACGACCAGCTCTCAGCCTTATCTTATGGTCATGGCCCACTACCACTGCACGGTGCGGGTCACAGAGGATTATCTGTGCACCCATGTCAATGAGCTTATCAACGAAAAACAGACGACTCTCAAACATCTTCTGATGGAAGAGTACCGAGCCCTGCGCCTGTGTGGCAACCACGAGGAGCACGCTGAGCAGGTCTGGCGTGAGTCCGGGCCAAGGGGCATCGCTGAGTGTCATTATTGTACCATCGATAAAGGAATCTATCTGGTAATGAGAGTGACGCGGGATAAAGAGGTCGTCACCTTCCTCTACCACTTGCACGCCGAGCCTGCGGAAGGCATCAGGTATGATACCGAGATTCTCTATTGACACATCTTTTATACGTATGCCGTCACCCACCATGGCAGCCATGGCAATGAAGGAACCCACCTCTATCATATCGGGCAGAAGGCGGTGAGTGGTGCCACCCAGCGTCTTTACTCCCTCTATGGTGAGCAGGTTACTGCCTATGCCTGTTATCTTCGCACCCATGCGGCACAACATACGACACAGCTGTTGTATATAAGGCTCACACGCTGCATTATATATCGTTGTGGTACCCTCTGCCAGCACTGCTGCCATCACAATGTTTGCAGTACCCGTAACAGATGCCTCGTCAAGTAACATATAGCATCCTTTCAGGCATGCCGCCTTCAACTGGTACACATCACGGCCGTTGATACGGTTATACACTGCACCGAGATTACGGAAACCCAGGAAGTGAGTATCAAGGCGGCGGCGACCTATCTTGTCACCACCAGGCTTAGCCACTGTGGCATAGCCGAAGCGTCCGAGCAACGGTCCTATCATCATGACAGAGCCGCGCAACTGTGCACACTTGTTGACGAACTCGTCACTGGAGAGATAGTCCAAGTCAAGGTCATCAGCCTTGAAGGTGTACACGCCCTTTCCCTTCTTTGTTACCTTGACGCCTATATCCTGCAACAACTGTATAAGATTGTTCACGTCAAGGATGTCAGGAATATTCTCTATCTCTACCTCCTCGCTGGTAAGCAGCGTGGCACAAATGACCTCAAGAGCCTCGTTCTTCGCTCCCTGAGGAACTATCTCGCCTTTAAGGGCATGACCGCCCTCTATTATGAAACTGTCCATTTAGTATTTATTAAGCACATTCAGAAGATGAGGAAACACACAGGAATTACTCATCGCTATCATTTCTTCTTTCTCTTTCTCTGCTTTGATGACGTTGTCTGCACCGTCTCGAACTTCAGTTCCTTGGGCAATACCTGTATCACGCCGTCAGTAAAGCGTGCCAGGTCTGACGCCACTTTCTCCTTATCTGCCGCCTGCATTCCCCACATCGTAAGACTACGATACATCTGACCTGCCGTAATCTGTACCAAGGCACTGCGCTCGCGTCCCTCGGGCATAGTCTTCAACTGGTCGAGCATATCAAAGATAAGTCTGCCGTAGTGTTTTATCGGCATACGCCTCTTATTAGTATATTCCAAGCGTTCCGGCGGTGTCAACATCTTGTCTTCATGCTGTATCTCTACCGGGTAGTCTATATCAAGCTTGAAGTCACTCATCAGCGCCAGGTGATACCATAAGACAGACATACGGTCTTTCTGGTTCTGCGTGCTTGGTATGGCACGTCGCATAACCGATATTATCTCTTCCGCGCAACGCTGACGCTGGGGTTTGGTGGGCAGAGCCATACACCGTTCCACCATCTGCTGGATGTTACGCCCGTATGCTTTCAAGCGCAACTTCTCACGCTGGGTATTATAGTCTAAGCCTTGTAATTCCATTGTCTTTTTTTCTTTGTTAGGAGAACTGTCAGAGAGCTGCTCATCAGCCTCTGTTTAACAAATCCCTTGACTTCTTTGCCTGATATTCCTTCAGATACTGAGGAGTGAAGTATGCCACGTCCTCGGTCTTGCCGAGATGGAAGCGCTTGTCAGCCAAAGGCAGCATGTTTTTTGCCAAAGGCACCACGCCACTTATATAGCGTGCGTTAGGATGGTTTATCTGTTCACGGCACTTCAATGCGCCGTTACCGAAGAAGTACACTATATTCTTATCCAACAGTTCACGGTACGTGTCAGCGTCCACGATATCGGCCTGTGCTCCACGCACTGTCTTGAGCGAACGGTCATACACCGCTGCAAACACCTCCATGCGTCGGGCATCTATCATAGGGCACAACAAAGCCTCATCTGTCAGTTCCTCCACCAGTTGTTCTTCCTTTCCGTCAACCCATGAAGTAGCTTTTATCTTATCACCCAACAGCACCGGCACACAGAGCAACTCAAGCGTAGGAACGCTGATGAGCTGTGCGTCACTACCGTAGCACACACCTTTGGCCATTGAGACACCTATACGCAGTCCCGTATATGAACCGGGGCCACTGCTGACACTGACAGCCTCCAGTTTTCCATCATCTGGCAGTCGTTCCAACGCATCACTTACAAAGCCTCCCAAACGCTCTGCAGCATTGCTGTTGCCATTACTACCGTCATCTGCCTTCTCATAAAGCAGGAATCCATCACGACTCAACGCCACGCTGCACACATTCGTGCTTGTCTCTATATGTAGTATTAATGCCATGTTCTATTATCCACAGGTCACATAAGCGACCTCATTACAATATTTATATTTCTTCAATTCCTTTGACAATGCCAGCAGCACTACCATCACACAACGATAAGGGAAGAGAGATGACGCTCTACCGGTATTCCGCTGTTCTTGTCTTCATTGTCTTTATTCACATCAATCCACTGGAACAGGGTGTCCATAGCCACACGCGTGGCGTTACTCAGACTGTCGCCGTCCTGCAGCCTTCCTATGATAATGGAAGAAAATATGTCGCCAGTGCCGGGGAACTGCACCGGTATCTCTTGATACGGCAACAGGAAATACTCTGCAGAGAAGTGGTTATACCCCACCACAGCGTTGCTGCCGTCTATCAGGCAACTGGTAACTACCACCGACATGGCTCCCAGGCGACGAAGCTTGTTTATCAGCGTATGCGCCTCAGCCAGTGTTATGCCATTCTCTTTGTACGGCACATCGGCAAGCAGACAAGCCTCTGTGTAGTTAGGGAAACAGAGGTGTGATGCACCGAGCATCTCACGCATAGAGCGCACCGTCTCCTCATTGGCTCCGCCATACAGCCTTCCATAGTCACCCATCACCGGGTCAACAAAGACCTTGGTACCTAGTGCCGCCTGCTCCCGACAGTAACGGGAAACCAGACGTGCCTGACGCTCCGATGTCATAAAGCCTGTAGTGATAGCATCAAAGCGGAAGCCTAACTCATCCCAGGTACGCAAGGCATCGGCTATGTAGTCCGTACTATCGAGCACTGCATACTTACCATAGGGAAAAGGATTGCTGACCAGCATTGTTGGCAGGTTAAACACATCGTGCCCCATATATGACAATATAGGCATCTGGACAGCCGCCGCCACTTTGCCATAGCCACACATATCACTTATAATAAGTATCTTGCTCTTTTTCATCTGTAAGTATTCTCTGCTCTCCTTATATTTCAAACACAATAGGTATAGCCATGAGCGTACGACAGGGTCTTCCCTTGTCGTCCTTACCCGGCTGCCACCGCGGCATCAACCGCATTACCCGCAATGCCTCTGCATCAAGCACCTTACCTGCAGACAGAACCACCTTAAGGCCGGTCAAGGATCCGTCGCTCTCCACTATGAAGTTCACCATTACCTTACCCTCCGTATGACTACGCAGAGCCTCATCCGGATATTTCAGTGTCTTGGTAAGCCATTTCATAAACTCCACCATACCACCAGGATACTCAGGCAACTGCTCCACCAGTTTCCTTGTCTCCTCGTCATCGTCATTCTGGTTTATAGGCTGTTGCTCTTCTATCTCCTCATCGGTAGGCTCCGCATCAGCTGACGGCTCCGGCTCTTCCTCCTTCATCTCTATGACATCGTCCACCTTGTTTATCTTCTGTGGCTCGACCTTCTTCTTCTCCGGTTCCTTCTGAGCGGCTGATATCATATTTTCACGCTCATCAATCTTCAGGTCCAGATCCATTGAATAGTCATCGAAATAGTTCTCTAACATGCTGCCTATACTCTGGAAAGGTATAAACAGCACACCAACGAAAAACAGCGTAACCGCTAAGAAAGAGCCTATCAAAATCCACGGTCTGAGATGCTCTAAATCTGCCTTATGTGATTTCTTAACCTCCATAGGTTAATGCAAAGTTACATACTTTTTCTTAAACTGCCTAATATTTTTTTACATTAATTAATTGTTCATTTTATTTTTTCTTAGTAACTTTGCGTACTTGAAAGGAAATAAGATGATGAACAGACAAATCTTAACGTTATTCTCTGTGCTTTGTCTTTCTGTCACCGCCGCGGGGCGCACGTTGTCACTTGACTCGTGCCGAGCGATGGCACTACGCTCTAACAAACAGATGAGCATAGCGAGGGTGAAGCACGAAGCAGCGGTAAACGCCCGCAAGATGGCACGTACCAAATACCTGCCACACGTAGACCTTGCAGGTGGGTATATGTACTCAAGCCGTGAGGTATCACTGCTTAACGATGATCAGAAATACAAGTTGTCAAACCTTGGTACTCTATCCATGTCAAAGTTGAACAGCATCGGCTCTAATGTTGCGGCAGCTTTCAACGGGAGAATTGAGCAGAAACTCACAGGATTGGTACAACAGGGACTGATGACACCTGACGAAGCGCAGAGAGCCGGTAATCTAATACAGACAATAAGTAGCACAATGTCTGCTACTGCCGGATCCACGCTGGCTCCGTCTATAGAGGGAGCAGTAAACCATTTAGGAGAGAAAATAGTCGAGGCTTTCCGTACCAACACCCACCATATCATCACGGCATCCGCCTTACTGACACAACCTATCTATATGGGTGGTGCTATCACTGCCGGCAACAAGATGGCCGACATAGCGGAGCACGTTGCCGAGACAAGTATCGAAGCAAGGGAACATGACGTACTTTACAGCATAGACAATGCCTATTGGCTGGTGGTATCGCTACGACACAAGCAGAAGCTGGCAGAGGGATATCTGAACCTTGTATGCAAGCTGGACAGCGATGTGCACAAGATGATAGAGAACGGTGTAGCCACACGTGCCGACGGACTGAAGGTGGATGTGGCTGTCAACGAGGCTGACATGACAAAAGCGAAGGTTGACAACGGATTGGCTTTGGCGCGTATGCACTTGTGCCAGCTATGCGGCATAGACCTTAACTCTGACATCACATTGGAAGATGAAGAAGACAAGGAAATAAATGCCGAGATGTTACCTGAATCATCTCCAAACTCAGAGGAGATAGCAAAGAAGCTCAGGGAGCAGAGACCTGAGTTGCAGATGCTTGCTGGAGCTGTGGACATCAGCAAGCAAGAAGCAAAGATTGCACGAGCAGGCTATATGCCTCAGGTAGCTCTGATGGGGGGCGTAGTATTCATGAACCCTAACGTTTACAATGGTTTCGAGAGAAAGTTCAAAGGAGCGTTGAACGTAGGTGTCATGGTCAGGGTGCCTGTATTGGACTGGGGTGAGACGATGTATAAGATACGTGCAGCAAAATGTGCCGCCAACATAGCCCAACTGACCTACGATGAAGCACAGGAGCTGATGGAGTTACAGGTCACACAGTGTAACTTCAGAGTGCGCGAAGCAAACAAGAACCTTGCTACTGCAAAAAAGAACATCAGCCGGGCAGAGGAGAACCTCAGATGCGCCAACCTCGGTTTCAAGGAGGGTGTAATGCAAGCCACTGCAGTAATGGAAGCACAAACAGCATGGTTACAAGCGCAGACACAGAAGATTGACGCAGAGATAGACGTCAAGATGAGCGAGACAGCATTAAAGAAAGCATTAGGAGAAATGTAATAACGAGGCCACAACCTCATAGTTTTATAGTTACACGCTACAAGTTGCAAGAAGATAGAAATTACATCTTACGATATGTAGCTCATAGCTTTTAACCCACAACTCACAACTTAATTTATTACGATGAACGAGAAAGCGCAACATAAGAGTGTTATGATAGCACTGGGAGTATTCGCACTTGCAGTGTTGATAGTCGGTACCATAGGTTACTTCACCATCGGTTCAGAGGAAGAAGTGATACAAGGCCAGATTGACGTTGAGGAATACCGAGTTTCAAGTAAAGTACCTTCACGAATACTGGAACTGCGTGTCAAGGAGGGCGACTATGTACACGTTGGTGATACCCTCGCCATACTTGACGCACCAGAGGTAGAGGCGAAAGCCGTACAGGCGGAAAGTGTTGAGAGCGCAGCCACTGCCATCAGCAACATGGCGAAAGCCGGAGCACGAAAGGAGCAGATACAGGGAGCCTATGAAATATGGCAGCAGGCGAAAGCCGGCCTGGAAATCAGCAAGAAGTCCTACGAGCGTGTCCAGCGCTTGTTTGACGAAGGCGTGCTGAGCGAACAGAAGCGTGACGAGGCATACGCTAACTTCAAGGCATTCGAAGCACAAGAGAAGGCAGCCAAGAGTCAGTATGACATGGCTGTGAACGGTGCCCGCACTGAAGAGAAAGCTGCAGCTGCTGCACAGGTAAACCAAGCCAAGGGTGCAGTAAAGGAAGTCAGCTCATATATAAGAGAGACCGTCCAGATAGCCCAGATGGAAGGAGAAGTAGCAACCATCTATCCTAAGGTCGGCGAGCTTATCGGCAGCGGCAGTCCTATAATGACCATCAGTCTCATAGACGACGTATGGGGTGCCTTCAATATGCGCGAGGACCAGCTCAAGGGCTTAAAAATAGGCGACAAGTTCAAGGCTTTCCTACCTGCATTCAACCAGGAGATAGAACTGAAGGTGACCTCCATAAAAGACCAAGGCAGCTACGCCACATGGAAGGCTACGAAATCCAACGGACAATATGACATGAAGACATTTGAGGTTAAAGCAAGACCAACGAAGAAGTTTGACGGCCTCAGACCTGGCATGTCTGTAATAATAAAATAAGCTACGAATTATGAGTGTTGAGTTATGAGTGTCTGACGGAACAGCTAAGCTAAGCTAAGCAAAGCCAAACCCGCCCACACAACACATAACTCAAAACTCAAAACTTGCGAAGCAAGTGCTACAATTAATAAAAAGAGAAATAGCAATCATTGCCAAGCACCCCATATATATAATGTGTATGGTGGTGCTTCCTTGGGTAATCACGGTGTTCTTCACATCGTTGATGAACGAAGGTATGCCCGTAGAGATACCTATCGGTGTAGTTGACCTTGACAATACATCCACCACACGCAAGCTTACAAGAATGGTAGATGGTTTTCAGTCTGCCAAGGTAGTTGCGCATTATCCAAGCGTTGAGGAAGCCCGACAAGCCATACAGCGCAACAAAATATACGGTTTCGTATTATTTCCAAGCGGTATGACAGGCGACATGATATCTATGCGCCAACCGAGGATGTCCATCTACTACACTAACACATCCCTCAGTGCCGGTTCACTAATCTACAAAGAGATGAAGACCATGTGCACGCTGGCATCTGCAGGTTTGGGACAAGCCACGCTGCAAGCCAAAGGTGCCACCCCCAGTCAGACGAAAGCTTTCCTGCAGCCCATAGCACTTGACACACATACTGTAGGCAACCCTTGGGTAAGCTACAACATATTCCTCAGTGCCATGTTAATCCCGGCATGTCTGCTATTATTCGTCTTTATGCTCACAGCATATTCTCTTGGCACCGAGATAAAGTTTGGCACGCAGAAGGAATGGCTCAAGATGGCAGACGACAACATCTTCAAAGCCATATTTTTCAAGCTTCTGCCCCACACGATACTGTTTCTGTTGGTTATGTACGGTTGCCTTACCTACATGTTCGGCATACTCCACTTCCCCGCCCCCGGAGGAAAAGGAATGCTTTTACTGTTAGGTTTTCTCAGTATCATAGCCGCACAAGGATTTGCGGTATTCATCTTCGGACTGATACCTTCACTCCGTATGTCAATGAGCGTCTGCTCACTATGGGGAGTTCTCAGTTTCTCTATGGTAGGCTCTGCCTTCCCTGTATTCGCCATGGATACGCCGCTACAGTCATTGTCATATCTGTTCCCTATGCGGCACTACTACAAGATATACCAGTTGTGTGTGTTTAACGACTATCCATTGAGCGACGTATCAATCCACGTCATAGCGATGCTATGCTTCGCTCTCCTACCACTACTGGTGTTACACAGAATCAAGAAATCATTCAACGAGTTCGGATACGTACCATGAGAGTATTCTATTACATAACAGAAGAGTTGAAAGCCATATTCAAGGATGAGGGAGTACTTCTCTTCTTCATTATTTTGCCGTTGGCATACCCACTGATATACTCATGGATATACAACAACGAGGTGGTGCGAGAAGTACCCATCGTACTCGTTGACAACTCCCACTCAACCATGAGCAGGGAATTCACGCGGAAGATGGATGCCTCCCCCGACGTAAACGTAGCCTATCAGGCAACCTCCATTACTGAAGCGAAAGACATCATCGGACACGGAGAAGCCTACGGCATACTATATTTCCCTGAAGACTTTGAAAAGACCATCGGGCGCATGGAGCAGGCTCATGTGAGCATCTACTGTGACATGAGCTATATGCTTACATACAAGGCCATCGTACAGGCCGCCACCAGTGTGGCTGGCGAGACGGGGGCAGAGCTGCAGAAAGAGCTATTGGGCAACCACACAAAACGTGAGGACGAGATAGCCACAAAGCCTTTGGAATTTGACGAGGTACCTATCTTCAACACCACGGGAGGCTATGGCAACTTCATCATCCCTGCGGTAGTGACCCTCATAATACAACAAGCCATGCTACTTGGAGTAGGTATGATAGCCGGTACAAGAAGAGAGAAACGCCACAAGATGGAAAACGCCTCCTCTTCACTAAAAACAGGCAGTTGGTATGAGGCACTTACACGACTCACAGGTCAGACATCCGCATACCTAATGATATTCTCCGTTATGTTAGCGTGGATAACCCTTATCGTACCAAAGATATTCGGGTTCGTCTCACTGGTGCACGGCCTTGACTTACTGCTATTCTCCATTCCATACCTTTTGTCATGTGTATTCTTCGCAGTATGCACAAGTACCATCATAACCTACAGGGAAAGTGTGATACTTGTGGTGGTTTACACATCCCTGCCATTACTATTCATGACAGGCATCAGTTGGCCTCAGAGCAGCATACCAGGATTCTGGCAAGGCGTGGCATGGCTGTTCCCCAGCACATTCGGCATACGAGGATTTGTCAGGATGAGCAGTATGGGCGCATTGATAAGCGACGTGGCCGTTGAGTATCACGCTCTGTGGATACAGGCCGTAGTATATGGTTGCATAGCACTTGCTATTACAAAAATCCGGACTAAATACGAATAAACACATCAATAAAAATATAATAACTTACGCATAATAGCGTTATATTAATAGTAAAACAAAAGAACAACCTAATATAACAATCACAAAATGAGAAGAATTTTCCTTGTCACACTACTTTCGCTATTAGCTTTAACTGATATACTGGCACAATCGAGCATGACAGATGACCAGGTTATGCAGTACATCATCAAGGAACACTCCGCAGGCACGTCACAGGCGCAGATTGTAACCAAGCTGATGCAGAAAGGTGTTGACATCTCTCAGATACGTCGCATACGCAATAAATACCAGAAAGAAATAAACGACAAAGGAGCCTCTGCCACCGCTGATGCCGCTGTCAATGAGACAGATAAAATGATGCGCAAAGGCACAAACACAAAGAGGGAGCGCACCACCCTGACAACAGAAGAGAAACAGGAGATGACCACCACACAGCGCAGGCAACCGACAAAGAAGAAGAAAGCCAGCACTGTGGCAACGGACAAGACTGCCACACAATATTTCTCTGAGCGCAAGGACGAGTTGACAGAGGAGGATGTGGACTTCGCATTTGATGACAACGAGGAAAGCGATTACGAAGAGCAGTTGTTCAATGGCAAGCGTGTCTTTGGTCGCGACATATTCAACAAGGACAACCTCACTTTTGAACCAGCCATGAATATCGCCACGCCACAGAACTACGTTCTCGGTCCCGGCGACAATGTAAAGGTTGACATATATGGAGCCTCACAAGCCTCAAACGTATATACCATAAGTCCTGACGGCGACATCACAATCACCGGTTATGGTCCGGTGAACGTCAGCGGACTTACCGTCAGTCAAGCACAGGCACGTCTTCGTTCCACTCTCGGCAGCCGTTATAGCAGCAGCAGCATCAAGATGGGACTGGGACAGACACGCACCATCACCATCAATGTCATGGGCGAGGTACAGGCGCCAGGCACCTACACACTCTCTGCCTTTGCCAGCGTCTTCCATGCGCTGTATATGGCTGGCGGTGTAAGCGAGATAGGTACACTGCGTAACATCAAGGTATATCGCAACGGCAGACTCATATCTTCTGTCGATGTATATGACTATATCCTCAACGGAAAGCTGACAGGCAACATCCGTCTGGCAGACAACGACGTTATAGTAGTAGGTCCATACGACTGCATGGTAGAAGTGACAGGCAACGTAAAGCGCCCTATGTACTATGAGATGAAGAAGACCGAGAGCGTCAGCTCCGCACTGAAATATGCAGGCGGATTTACCAGCGATGCCTACACCAAGTCACTGAGGGTAACACGCAAGAACGGTAACAAGATGACGGTGTTCAACGTCGGCGAATTTGACATGACCTCATTCAAGGTATCTGACGGAGACATCGTAAGCGCCGAGACCATCATCACCCGCTATGAGAACATGGTAGAGATAAAAGGTGCCGTATTCCGTCCTGGCATGTACCAGTTAGGAGGCGACATCACCACTGTAGGCGCATTGCTCAAAGCCTGCGAGGGCGTTACAGAGGAGGCTTTCACCAACCGCGCCGTAATGCACCGCATGAATACAGACCGCACACTGAAGGTCATCAGCGTTGATGTGAAAGGCATATTGGCTGGAACCACACCAGACATCTCCCTGCAAAACGAGGACGTACTGTTCATTCCTACCAAGAGCGAGATGCAGAACGACCGCACACTGACCATACACGGCGAGGTGATGTATCCTGGCGAGTATCACTATGCAGACAACGAGACTCTGGAGGACTTCATCCTTCAGGCCGGAGGACTGAAAGAAACAGCTTCCACCGTGAAGGTTGACGTATCTCGCCGCATATACGACTCTAAGGCTATCAGCACCGACAGCATTATAGCCAAGACATACAGCTTCGCACTGAAGGAGGGCTTCGTCATTGATGGTGAGCCGGGCTTCATTCTTGAGCCTTATGACCAGGTTTATGTACGTCGCTCACCAGGATATGAGGAGCAGCAGAACGTCTTTGTGGAAGGCGAAGTGAACTTCCCCGGAACATACGCCTTGAGCAAGAGACAGACACGTCTCTCTGACGTAATCAAAGCTGCAGGCAACCCTAACAACATGGCTTACATAAAAGGTGCACGTCTTGAACGTCACATCACTGACGAGGAGCGTATGCGTATGCAGGAGGTAATAAAGATGACAAAGATGCAAGGAGGTCAAGGCGACTCTATCGACGTGAACAAGATTGACTTCGGCGACCGTTACTACGTGGGCATACAACTTGACAAAGCCATCGAGAACCCAGGTTCTGACTACGACATGATACTGCGTGACGGCGACCGCATCATAGTACCACAATACATCAACACTGTGAAGATTAGCGGCGACGTGCTCTATCCTAACACCGTGCTCTACAAGAAAGGCGAGAAGGCGAAATACTACATAAACCAGGCTGGTGGCTTCGGTTCAAACGCGAAGAAGAGCCACACCTATATCGTGCACATGAACGGCACAGTAAACCAGATGGGCAAGGGAGACCGCCCTACTCCTGGTTGTGAAATTATCGTACCTACAAAGCCTGCGCGTGACGCAACGAAGCTGACACAGTACCTCGCCATAGGCACCTCTACAGCGTCTATAGCAACCATGATAGCAACAATAGCCAACCTTATAAAATAAATTTTAAGTTATGAGTTATGAATTATGAGTTATGAGTGTCCGCTGAAGAAGAAACTCATAACTTAGAATAACTCACAACTCATAACTCATAACTCATAACTATGAAGATAGCAGTAGCAGGAACAGGATATGTGGGACTAAGCATGGCCACCCTTCTGTCACAGCATCACGAAGTGACTGCTGTTGACGTGATACCCGAGAAAGTTGAGAAAATCAACCGCCGCGAGTCTCCTATACAAGATGAGTACATAGAGAAGTTCTTCCGCGAGAAGCAACTAAACCTCACCGCCACACTTGACGGTGCAGCAGCATACAAGGACGCTGACTTCATAATCATAGCAGCGCCCACCAACTATGACCCTGTAACAAACTATTTTGACACCCACCACATAGAGGATGTGATAGACCTTGTACTGTCAACCGACAGCCACGCTGTGATGGTCATCAAGAGCACTATACCCGTAGGCTACACCCGCTCACTCTATGTGAAGTACGCACAGAAGTTCAAGGCAGAGGGCAAGGATTCATCCACAAAGCTGCGCCTGCTCTTCTCACCAGAATTCCTGCGTGAGAGCAAGGCACTGTATGACAACCTCTACCCCTCACGCATCATAGTAGGTTACCCCAAACTCATAAATGACGGAGACAACTCCGAGGAGAACGAGGCAATAAAGGCCATAGCAGGCAACCACCTTGAGGATGCCGCACACACCTTCGCCGGCCTGTTGCAGGAAGGAGCAGAGAAACAAGACATCCCCACCCTTTTCATGGGCATGAAAGAGGCTGAGGCAGTAAAACTGTTCGCCAATACCTACCTCGCCCTGCGCGTGTCATATTTCAATGAGCTTGACACCTATGCAGAACTCAAGGGTCTGGACACACAAGCCATCATCAATGGTGTAGGACTCGACCCACGCATCGGCACTCACTACAACAACCCTTCATTCGGCTACGGTGGCTACTGTCTGCCTAAGGACACCAAACAGTTGCTGGCCAACTACCGCGATGTCCCCCAGAACATGATGACGGCAATAGTGGAGAGCAACCGCACACGAAAGGACTACATAGCCGACGCCGTGCTACGCAAGGCAGGCTACTATGCATACTCCGCCAACAACCAGTATGCCGGCTCCAACGAGCAGACTCCGGTGATAGGTGTATATAGGCTGACCATGAAGTCAAACTCTGATAACTTCCGCCAGTCTGCCATACAAGGCATCATGAAACGTGTGAAAGCCAAGGGAGCCACGGTAATAATCTACGAGCCCACACTCAAAGACGGCGACACGTTCTTCGGCAGCCGGGTGGTCAACGACATAGAGATGTTCAAGGCACAGAGTGACGCCATCATCGCCAACCGCTATGACGTTTGCCTTGACGACGTGAAAGAGAAAGTATATACACGTGATATATTCAGAAGGGATTAATCAGGTAACGCAATACCGACAATTGACATTTTGTCTGTTTTTCTCTTCTTTTACTTACATTTTGGCTTTACACACTCGACAATAAATCGGGAATTTGCGAAGAAACGTAAAACCGTTCGCAAATTCCCGATTTTTTCGCATTTTTACAACCACCTACTTATCAGCTGTTTACATTTTTAGCAATCCAACAAGAGGTTTCCTTTACGATGCAAAAGCTATCGTTTTACCTTATAAAAGCTATCACTTCACTAGGTAAAAGCATAGCTTTGACACCCTGAAAGCATAGCTTTGACACCCTGAAAGCATAGCTTTGACACTGTAAAAGCTATCACTTTACATTTCCTAAGCGCATTTTTTTACTCCACAACAGCTAAAAAAGTGCTTTTTCATCCCTCACGCCCCTCTCTTTCACACCTCCATGTCTGCATACACAAAATATCAAAATGACACATATAAACATGTTTTGCTTTCTTTTTGATTATCTGCCAGCAATATCAGTGTCACACAAAAACACACCTTACTAAATATCTCATCGCAATTACTTTCATCAAATAATCAGTTAAAAAAATATACAAACAAATGAAATATTTGGCTATTCGCTTTTTTTTTACTAATTTCGTTCTCTAAAACTCATAAGCAATAAATTAAAAAACTATAAATGACAGAAAACATTCAGAAACTTGTTGACACAATCGTCAACGGAATACAAGAGAAGAAAGGACACAACATCAGTGTTATTGACATGCAGGGCATGGAGGGCGTAATATGCCAGGCCTTCGTTGTTTGTGAAGGCGGCTCTCCTTCACAGGTGTCAGCCATTTGCGACTCTGTGGAAGAGATGATGCGTAAGGAGCACAAGGAGAAACCCACACGCATAGCCGGATTGGAGAACAGCATCTGGGTGGCAATGGACTATGTTGACGTAATAGTACATATCTTCCTGCCTGACGCGCGTGACTTCTACAGTCTTGAATCCCTGTGGCAGGATGCACCTACTATAGAGATTCCGGATATCGAGTAAGTTATGAGTAATGGATTATAAGTTATGAGTGTCCTAAGAGAAAGCAACTCATAACCTGTAACTCAAACTTACACAACAACACATAGCTCAAAAATCATAACCCAAAACTTGTAAACACATTGGCTACATCTTCACCTTCAAACAATATGCCCGGAGGCTCACCTAAGATGCCCCGTTTCAACATGAGTTGGATATACCTTGTCATCATTATCGCCCTGGCAGTGATATTCTTCACCGATGGCGGACAGACAATAGGACAAGGTACAGTCATTAACGCTTCATACTCTGACTTCAAGACCTACGTTGACAAAGGCTACGTAAAGCAGATAGTAGTAAACAAATCGGAGTCAAAGATGCGTTTGTATATTAACGCCGCCAACACACGCGACGTATTCCACCAGTCACAGCAACAGACCGGCGCCAACCCCAGCGTTGACGTTGTATATGGCAGTGTTGACCAAGTGGAGCAGTTTATCGAAGCAGAACGTGCCGCAGGCAAATTCAAAGGTCAGCTGAAGTATGAGGTAGAGACACGCAACGGTTTCATGAACCTTCTGATGAGCATCGCACCACTGGCAATCTTCGTATTCCTGTGGTTCTTCCTTATGGGACGCTTCGGCGGCGGTGGCGGTGGAGGCGGCATGGGCATCTTCAATGTTGGCCGCTCCAAGGCACAGATGTATGAGAAGGGCGATGACGTAGGTGTCACGTTCAAGGACGTGGCAGGACAAGTCGGTGCCAAGCAAGAGGTGCAGGAGATTGTGGAGTTTCTGAAGAACCCGAAGAAATATACCGAGTTGGGCGGCAAGATACCTAAGGGTGCACTGCTTGTAGGCCCTCCGGGAACAGGTAAGACCTTGCTTGCCAAGGCTGTAGCCGGTGAGGCTGGCGTACCGTTCTTCTCCATGTCAGGCTCTGACTTCGTGGAGATGTTTGTAGGCGTCGGCGCATCACGCGTACGCGACACCTTCAGCAAGGCAAAAGACAAGGCTCCGTCTATCATCTTCATTGATGAGATTGACGCCGTAGGACGTGCCCGCAGCAAGAACCCTGGCTTTGGCGGCAACGATGAGCGCGAGAACACGCTCAACGCCCTGCTGACAGAGATGGACGGCTTCGGCACTAACTCTGGTGTGATAATCCTTGCTGCCACAAACCGTGTGGACATGCTTGACAAGGCCCTGCTGCGCGCAGGACGCTTTGACCGTCAGATACACGTGGACCTGCCCGACCTTAACGAGCGACGTGAAATCTTCCAGGTACACCTGAAGCCAATAAAGGTAGACGAGCAGCTCGACATAGACCTGCTGGCACGCCAGACTCCAGGATTCTCTGGTGCCGACATTGCCAACGTATGTAACGAGGCGGCACTCATCGCTGCACGCCATGACAGCAAAGTGGTAGGCAAGCAAGACTTCCTTGATGCCGTTGACCGTATTATCGGCGGTTTAGAGAAAAAGACCAAGGTAATGACAGCTGCCGAGAAACGCGCCATAGCACTCCACGAGGCAGGCCACGCCACCATATCATGGTTCTGCGAACACGCCAACCCGTTGGTAAAGGTTAGCATAGTGCCGCGCGGCAATGCGCTGGGTGCAGCATGGTATCTGCCTGAGGAGCGTCAACTCACCACCAAGGAGCAGTTGCTTGACGAGATGTGCTCACTGCTTGGCGGACGTGCTGCAGAGGAGTTGTTCACCGGCAACATATCAACAGGAGCCATGAACGACCTGCAGCGCTCTACAAAGATGGCGCAAAGCATGATAGCATACTACGGTATGAGCGACGTGCTGCCAAACATCTGTTACTATGACAACAACGAGTACTCATTTGTCAAGCCATACTCTTCTGAGACCGACCGACTCATTGACAGCGAGGTGCTGAAGATGATCAACGAGCAGTATGCACGCGCCAAGGCTTTGCTTGAGGAGCACAAGGAAGGACACAATGCCCTCGCCGAACTGCTCATAGCACGCGAGGTTATCTTTGCGGAAGACGTAGAGAAGATTTTCGGCAAGCGTCCATGGGCAAGCCGTTCCGAAGAGATAATGGAGAGCAAGCGTGAAGAAGAGAACACCTTGCCCGACAATGAGCAACCTGCACTGCCAGAGTAATACAATATTATAGTCACTATAGATACTATAGTCACTATAGGAACTATAGGCACTATAAAAAACAAAAAAGGAAGTAATGAAACAACTTATAACACGAACAATAACAGGGGTGCTCTTCGTAGCAATAGTGCTTACATGTTTTCTGCGCCCTATGAGCATGACACTGCTCTTTGCCCTCGTAACCGGTATGACGGTGTGGGAATTCACAGGACTTGTGAATGACAGGGAGAGCGTACAGATAAACCGTTTTATATGCACTGCGGCAGGAGTATTCCTCTTCATTGCCGTAACTGGTTTTTGCAGCGAGCTTACGCCGTCGTCGGTGTTCATACCGTATCTGGTGACTGTAGTCTATCTGTTTGTCAGCGGACTGTTCACGCAGTCTGAAGACCCGGTAAACGACTGGGCTTACTCTATGATGTCACAGATGTATATAGCCCTGCCCCTGGCATGTCTGCCCATACTCGCATTCCGTGCCACCCCCACAGGGGAGGTAACCTATAACATGTTGCTGCCAGTCAGCGTATTCATCTTCCTTTGGGCTAACGATACCGGCGCCTACTGCACCGGTTCTCTGCTCGGCAGGCACAAGCTCTTTCCACGCGTCAGTCCTGGAAAATCATGGGAAGGCAGCATCGGCGGAGGCATACTCGTCATCATTGTTGCAGCACTGATGGCATGGGCTGACGAGAGTCATGCCTTCGAGAGTCTCGGCGCTACGGAGACCGGACTGAGCACACTGGAATGGATTGGACTCGGACTCACCATCGTAGTGTTCGGCACATTGGGCGACCTTGTAGAGAGCCTCTTCAAGCGTACACTCGGAATAAAGGACAGCGGCAAGATTCTTCCCGGACACGGCGGCATGCTTGACCGTTTTGACTCTTCCCTGATGGCCATACCGGCAGCAGTGGTGTATATCTATTCACTGACAGTGGTATAATAACTATAGATACTATAGGAACTATAGTCACTATAGGTACAGTAAAACTATATCTACTATAAAAAATGAGAAAGATACTGATCTCTATCTTGTCAATCATCTGCACCTCACTACAGGCACAGTACCCCATCTCGCCAGTACCGTTCACTTCGGTAAAGCTTAATGACTCATTCTGGAGTCCGCGCCTAAACGCCAGCCGTGACGTAACCATACCTCTGGCATTCAGTAAGTGTGAGGAAACAGGACGCTATGACAACTTCGTAAATGCCGCACGCCACCTTGCCAACCCCGCATTGGAGTTCCCCGACACGGCATGGACATTCTCTTTTGACGACACCGATCCATATAAGACCATAGAGGGCGCAAGCTATCTGTTACAGACTTACCCTAACGCCACATACAAAGGACGCCGGCTTGACACATACGTTGACAGCGTGATAGCCATCATCGCCAGCGGTCAGGAGCCTGACGGCTACCTGTTCACTGCACGAACGAAGTCGCCATCCAAGCCACACGAGTGGGCTGGCGCAAAACGTTGGGAAAAAGTGGAGAGGCTGAGCCATGAGTTCTACAATCTCGGGCACTTACTTGAGGCTGCCTGTGCTCACTACCAGGCCACAGGCAAGCGTAATTTCCTTGACGTGACGATAAAATATGCAGACTGTGTATGTCGTGAGATTGGTCCCGGAGAGAACCAGTTGAAGCTCGTTCCCGGACACCAGATAGCAGAGATGGGACTGTGCAAGCTTTACCTTGTTACAGGCGACAAGAAATATCTTGACCAAGCCAAGTTCTTCCTTGACATGCGCGGCAAGACATCACGCAAGGACGCATATTCACAGGCGCACAAGCCCGTAATTGAGCAAGACGAGGCTGTAGGCCACGCCGTAAGAGCAGAATACATGTACAGTGGCATGGCAGATGTAGCGGCATTGACAGGTGACACCACCTACATCCATGCCATAGACAAGATATGGCAGAACATAGTAGAGAAGAAATACTACATCACCGGTGGTGTGGGAGCACGCCATGCCGGTGAGTCTTTCGGCAACAACTACGAGTTGCCTAATGCCTCTGCATACTGTGAGACATGCGCACAGATAGGCAATGTTTACACCAACTACCGACTGTTCCTGTTGCACGGAGAGTCAAAATACTATGATGTGCTTGAGCGTACGCTATACAATGCTCTCATCTCTGGTATCAGCATAGAGGGCAACGGATTCTTCTACCCTAACCCTCTGTCATGCCGCGAAGAACAGCACTACGCGCGCCAACCGTGGTTCGGCTGCGCCTGCTGTCCGTCAAACATCTGCAGGTTCATCCCTTCACTGCCTGGCTACATCTATGCCACACACGACAACAACCTCTATGTAAACCTTTTCATGGGTAATACGGCAGAGATGAAAGTGGCAGGCAAGAATGTGACCATCAAACAGGAGACAACATACCCTAACGACGGCGACGTCAAGATACGCATTGAAAAGGGCAGCGGAGAGTTCAACCTCTGCGTACGCATACCAGGATGGGTACGCGGCGAGGTGGTACCAAGCGACCTTTACTCTTTTGTTGACGGTAAGCAGTTGGGATATTGCATCAAGGTTAACGGCAAAGAGATTATGGACGAGCGCACAGCACTGAAGAACGGATATGCTGTGATAAGCCGCAAATGGAAGAAGGGGGACGTTGTGGAACTGTTCCTTGACATGGAGCCACGCCTTGTGAAAGCCAATGACAAGGTGGTTGACGACCGTGGCCGTCTAAGCGTGGAGCGCGGACCATTGGTATATTGCGCTGAATGGCCTGACAATGACGCCGACATCAGCACCTACCTGCTGAACCAGCGCCCCGTATTGGAGATGGGCAAGAACATCACTATCACAAACGGACACCAGGTGCAGTCTATAACGACCAACGCACAGACATTGTCAATAGGTACTGACGGCAAACTGAAGACAAAGGATGCCACACTTACCCTGATACCTTACTACGCATGGGACCACCGCGGACAACAGGGAGGCATGGACGTATGGCTGCCATGGTCCGTCGGAGCAGCATCTGCCACACACATAAAGGCAGAGAAGCAGGCCGACAACGGTTTCTTTAAGTGATAACATAATAAATAGAACATAAAAGAATAGCACAACATAATGAAGAACTGTCTGCATAGAATTACAACATGGTATTTCAAGAAGAAGGCTCTGCCGTATTGGTGCATACTGCTCCTTGACTGTTTTCTTGTAATAGCCGCCTACCTTATTAGCTTCTATGTATTCATCGGGGGAACATACTTTATACATGCGTTCTGGACAAAGTTGGGATACCTAACACTGTTGGTATTACCTTCCTACCTCATCAGCTTCAAGATATTCCACACCTACGCTAACATTATACGTTACTCTTCGTTCAATGACATACGCAATGTCTTGTCGTGTAACATCATTGCGGCGATATTAGCTATAGCAGCCAAGGAGTTGCTGTTCAAAGACCCTCAGTTCTTCTTCCCACGGATACGCGTAATACTGTTGGCAGCATGCCTGGCGACCATAGCCATGAGTATATGGCGCATACTGATAAAGCAGTTGCATGATATACTAAAGACTAACGACAACCTGTTGCCCACATTTATATATGGCGCAGGCGAGGGTGCCGTGAGCATCGTTAAAGGCATACGCAGCCAGTCTGATGCGAAGTTCGACATAAAGGGACTCATCTCACCTGACAACGAGGTGGGCGACTATTATGTATCTGGTATCAAGGTCTATAATAATGACCTGAGTCTCATCGCCACCTTAATACAAGAAAAGATAAAGGTATTATTGGTATCACCTCTCTACAAAAAACACTTCAGGGAGAACGAGCGCCTGATAGACGAACTGACAGAGGCACACATCGCCATATACATGACACAGGAAGAGCAGAAGTGGACACCCGGCCAGACCATGTCACCAAGAATGCTCAAGCCCATCAACGTTGAGGACCTGCTGCCACGCGATGAGATAAACATAAATCTTGAGTCTATATCACAGATACTCAAAGAGAAAATAATACTGATAACAGGCGCGGCAGGAAGCATCGGCAGTGAGCTATCCAAACAGATAGCCTCTTTCTCGCCTGCAAAGTTGATACTTGTTGATCAGGCTGAGACACCAATGCACAGTCTGAGACTGAGTATGGCGCAGACGTTCCCGGACGTCATAACCGGGACCATCGTCACAAGCATAACAAACAAGGAACGCATGGAGTCTTTGTTCCGCGAGCACAGGCCAGACTATGTATTCCATGCCGCTGCATATAAACATGTACCGATGATGGAGGACAATCCTTCCGAGGCCGTACAGAACAACATCATGGGAACACACATCCTGGCAGATCTGGCAGTGAAATACGGTGTAAAGAAGTTTGTCATGATTTCCACAGACAAGGCAGTGAATCCGACAAACGTGATGGGATGCTCAAAACGTATCTGTGAGATTTACTGTCAATCACTCGACAACGAGATAAAACGTGAGGGAAGCACCCTGAAACAGGTTGACGGCAGCCCAGCCAGGACACAGTTTGTCACTACACGCTTCGGCAATGTGCTTGGCAGCAACGGCTCTGTTATTCCTATCTTTACTGAACAAATAAAAAGGGGCGGGCCACTAACAGTGACACACCCCGACATAATACGTTTCTTTATGCTCATTCCCGAAGCCTGCAAACTGGTACTTGAGGCTGCATCCTTTGGTAACGGAGGCGAGATATTCGTGTTTGACATGGGTAAGCCGGTAAAGATAGCCGACCTTGCCAAACGTATGATATTCCTATCTGGCGAGAATGATATTGAGATAAAATATACTGGTCTGCGCGACGGCGAGAAGCTGTTTGAAGAGGTCTTGAGCGACGCTGAGGACACCCTCCCTACCACACATCCAAAAGTACGTGTGGCAAAGGTTCGCGAATATCCTTACGAGCTTATCCTTGAGCAAGAGAAGCAATTGTATGAGGCTTCGCTTGCCTTTGATGACATGGAGACCGTGCGCATAATGAAAAAAATAGTGCCTGAATATAAATCCAAGCACTCTAAATATACCGCATTAGACAACTAATTGTCTAAGATTTTATATAGCTACCACCCTGTAAACGTAATATGCAACTGCCATAAGTACCAGCACCCAGCCTTCACTGCGTGTCAGTGTAAGACGGTGCTTGCCGAAACGGCACAACACCCACAAGACGAGCGACGCTGTCAACAAGGTAATGATATCAAACGGGGTTATGCCGCCCACACCTATAGGATGAACGGTAGCCGCAGAACCTAAAACGAAGAACACATTAAATGCCACGCTACCTACAATATTGCCAAGAGCCATGGCTGTGTCACCTTTACGTGCGGCCATGACCGATGCTGCCATCTCCGGTGCAGACGTACCGGCACTGACTATGGTCAAAGCAATGATAGCATCACTGATATGCATTGACGATGCCATTCCCGATGCGCCATCTACAAGCCAGTCACCACCCAATACCAGCAGCGTCAAGCCTACAATGATAAACGCCACATCTTTTAATACAGACTTACGGGAAGAGGATGCCTCTGTGACTGCAGGTACGTCTTCTGTATTCTCTGGCTTTTTAGCAAGAGCCAAGGTATATGATATGAAAATGGCGAACATTGCAAGCATCAACAAACCGTCAGTACGGCTTATACCATCTTCAGCACCTGGAGTAAAGAAAGAGTCAAATGCCGTGACAGCTATGACCACACTTGACAACATGACAAAAGGTACGTCATTACGCACATTGCCACGAGTAGCAAGCAACGGACGCACAATAGCCGTCACTCCCATAATACCCAGAATATTAAAGATATTACTGCCGACAATGTTACCTAAGGCTATATCAGAATTACCTTGTAAGGCTGCCACCATACTTACCACAAACTCCGGGGCAGAGCTTCCAATAGCCACTATGGTCATACCAACAACCATCGTAGGTACGCCCATCCGTTCCGCAACATTGGCGGCTCCCTCTGTCAACCAATCTGCACCTTTTACAATAGATGCCAGGCCGACAATAAAAAGACAAAAGAATAAAAGAAATTCCATATAAAATGCAAAAGTAATATATTTTATTCTATTTTTGTCTTGTTTTAATAAAATATTTACAATTTTAAGGTATTTGCATTAAACTTCACCCCTATTACATACATCTAACTATATAATATGAAATCACATTATACAATAACTAACATAACAATGAGGAAAACATTATTTACCCTACTATCACTTATTCTACTATGCGCTCCGCAGAGTAAGGCTCAAACATACGTAGAGCGTCTGTCACGCGGCGTCGTGGCTGTACCTGCAGCAGAGAAAGGTAATTTCGTCAGTTGGCGTTTCCTTTCCACCGACAAACCAGGAACGACATTCAACCTTATGCGTGACGGCGATATCATAGCATCTGGACTTGCCAACGTGACCAACTTCACTGACATAAACGGAACGAAAGACAGCCGATATGCCGTACAGACACTTGTAAACGGCACAGTACAGGAGACAAGTGATGAAATACATGCATGGGCACAACCTTACCTGTCCGTACCTCTGATACGTCCGTTGGACCAGACTATGCCCGACGGAAAGACATGCACCTATACACCTAATGACTGTTCTACCGCAGACATGGATGGCGACGGCGACTATGAGATTATCCTGAAATGGGACCCCAGCAACTCACATGACAACTCACACACTGGATACACCGGTGAAGTGTTCCTTGACTGCTACAAGACAGAAGGCGTGATGATGTGGCGTGTCTCACTGGGTAAGAACATTCGCGCTGGTGCGCACTATACACAGTTTATGGTATACGACTTTGACGGAGACGGTAAGGGAGAACTGATATGCAAGACTGCTCCAGGCTCTAAGGACGGTCGAGGCAACTACGTAACCGAGGCTGCCACAGACCCAGAGATAAAGAACGCTGATAATGAGGCAGACTATCGTGGTACTAACGGACACGTATTGAACGGCCCGGAATATCTTACCGTGTTCAGCGGCAAAGACGGTCATGCCATTCACACCATATTCTATAATCCTAACCGTGCCTTCGGCGTAGGTGGAGCACCAGAGTATGCACGCGAGGAATGGGGAGACCACGGACCTGGAAACCGCGGAGAGCGCTATCTTGCATGCGTCGCTTTCCTTGGCGGAGCCAAAGAGAATCCATCTGCAATAATGTGCAGAGGATACTATACTCGCTCATACCTGTGGGCTGTTGACTTTGACGGCAAGAAGCTGAAGACACGCTGGCTGCATGAGAGTATCACACCAAATGACTGGAAAGTGACAGACGGAAACGGCAAAGTGCTGTCCGAGGCTCACGGATTGACAGCAACAGCATACGGACAAGGAGCACACGGACTTGCCGTAGGTGATGTGGACGGTGACGGATGCGACGAGATAACTTACGGCTCGGCTGCCATAGACGACAACGGAGCTTTGCTTTACAGCACAGGCCTGGGACACGGAGATGCTTTCCACCTGTCTGACCTCGACCCCGACCGTCCGGGACTTGAGTATTACATGGTACTGGAGACAAAACCTTACGGTTCCAATATGCGCGATGCCAAGACAGGAGAGATACTTTTCCGTCAATATGACAAGCAAGATACCGGTCGCGGTATATCTGCCGACATTGATTCCTCACACCGCGGATTTGAGATGTGGTGCTCAGCTGAGAAGAAGGTGTTTGACGTGAAGGGCAATGTGATAGCAGAGACAGAAGGATGGACTCCGCAGAACTTCCGCATCTACTGGGACGGAGACCTGCAAGACGAGCTTATCGGCAACGGTGGCAGAAACACCAAACCTGGCACATGGGGCAACGACAACGGTGACCGTCAGAGAAACCGCGGACAGTTCGGACAACGTGGACAGCGTATGCGCGGACAGAACTGGGGACGCGGTGACAGAATGGGACGTGACTCTGTGCGTCAGCAAATGCAACAGATGCAGTGGCAGCAGCGCCGTCAGGATTACTACATAGCAAAATGGAACGGCAACGGTGTGGACCACATAAAGATAAACGGAAAAGAGAACCTGAGCGACTATGGCAACTCTGCATCTTGTAACGGTACGAAATCAACACCATGCCTGCAGGCTGACCTCTTCGGAGATTGGCGTGAGGAGATAATCCTGTATGATGCAAGTGACCGTTCACACCTCAACATCTTCACCACATCAATACCTACAGATTATCGTGTGGTTACACCTATGCACGACCATATCTACCGCATGAGTATCTGCTGGCAGAATGTATCATACAATCAACCACCACACCTCAGCTATTACCTGCCAGACCAATTTAAGTAAACAAATTTGTATATATCAAGAAAAATAAGTAACTTTGCATGAATAAGGAATAAGCTATGATTACCATTGTAAGATATTCTGCAAAGGAAGAAATAACCCGTGAGTGGGATAGATTCATAGAAGGTTCCAGGAATGGAACCTTCTTATTTTTTCGTGCCTATATGGACTACCATAAGGAACGCTTCTCTGACCACTCCCTGATGTTTTACAATGGCAGCAAGCTCATTGCCTTACTACCTGCTAACGAGAGAGAGAATGTACTATACAGCCATCAAGGTCTGACATACGGAGGACTTATTATCGGCTCTGACACGACAACTATCCATGTGATAGAGATATTTGAGTGTCTCTGCAACTACCTGAAGAGCATAGGAATTACACGTGTCAGATATAAAGACATACCATGGATATATCATACTCTACCTTCGGAAGAGCCTCTGTATGCTATGCATGTGGTATGCAAGAACTATAAGATAGTGGAAAGGGACGTTTCCTCTACTATTGACTTACACAACCGTTTGAAATGGAGGGAAAGCCGCAAGTCTGGTCTCAGGAACGCAAGAAAACATAATATAAAAGTAACCTTCAGCGAGGACTATGCCACCTTTTGGAGAATACTCAACGACAACCTGCTCAACAAGCACAATGCGAAACCAGTCCACACACTTGAAGAGATTACCTTGCTACATGACAGATTTCCCCAGGACATACTGCTTGCTGTAGCTCAACAAGACGGTAACATAATCGGAGGAAGTGTAGTCTATGTAACGAAACAAGTAATACACACACAATACATATCCGCAACTGAGGAGGGCAAGCACATGGGAGCTATTGACGCAACCATAGACTTCCTGCTTGACAGTTTTGACTCGCAACGCTATTTTGACTTTGGCAAGTCAACTGAAGCAAATAGCTATATACTAAACCGCAACTTGCTTTTCCAAAAAGAAGGCTTTGGTGCACGAACCGTTTGCTATGACACCTACGAATGGACTTTGTGACGGGGGATTGCAAGACGAGAGATGAGAGGGAATACAACAAGAATTAAAGGATGAACACTGCTTACAAAAACATATTCAAGGCCACTACACTGTTTGGAGGAGTGCAAGGGCTGAACATACTACTCAACCTCGCACGCACAAAACTCGTAGCCGTAATCTTAGGTCCTGCAGGCATGGGACTCAACTCTATCTATAATGAGACACGCGAGCTTATACATACCTCCACCAACATCGGCCTTGACGTAAGCGGTGTGAGAGACATAGCCACCGCGACGGAGAAGCATACACAGCACCCCACCGCGGAAAACATGGCTATCCTTGACGATAAGGTCAGGGTGCTGAGGTCATGGGTATTGCTACTCGCGACATTCGGCACACTCGTATGCCTCCTGCTTGCCGCCCCACTCTCCTTGTTCACCTTCGGCGATTACAGTCATGTATGGGGATATGCCCTTCTCTCACCTGCCGTAGGCTTCAGCACCGTAACATGCGGTGAGATAGCCGTACTCAAAGGTCTGCGGAGGCTTAAAGCCATAGCGCAGGTGTCGCTCATCAATGTGGCTGCGGCCCTGCCTGTGTCTATCCCCATATACTATTTCTGGGGCATTGACGGAGTCCTACCTGCCATCCTGTTATTCACTGGAGTATCTATGCTCATCACCTTACTGTACGGACATCACACCCACCCTCTGTCATACACCTTACAAAAGGACTGTCTGGTGAGTGGCCGCCCAATGCTTCACATAGGATTGGTCGTGGTGATAAGCGAGGGATTAGCCCATGTGGTGATACTGGCCATACAGTCATACCTGAACAACACAACCTCACTGCACATAGTAGGACTTTACAACGCCGGGTACATCATGACCATGACCTACGCAGGAATGGTGTTTACCGCTATGGAGACAGACTATTATCCACGCCTTACTGGCATAATCAACAACATCAAGCAGAGGAATGACCTCGTAACAAAGCAAATAGAGATAAACATCTTATTGGTAGCCCCACTGCTGACAGCCTTTATAATACTATCACCATGGCTGGTCCCGTTGCTACTCGACAGTAAGTTTGAGGAGATTATTCCCATGATACAAGTCACAGCCATAGGCCTGCTGTTCCGTGCTGTCACCCTGCCTAACACGTTCCTGTATCTCGCGTCAGGCAACTCCAAGATTTACTTCACCGTAAACTTCATCGGCGCGCTTGATATGCTGATTGTTATTCCTGGTTATATATACGGTGGATTATGGGGCGCCGGACTTGCCCTCACCATACAAAATCTCTTTGATATGCTGTTGGTGCTCTGCATCTCACGCTGCTATTACAAAATAACATTCAGCAAACGCGTGTTTTACGGAGCAGCAATTAGTCTGCTTGCCCTGACAACTATATATTACCTCGCTACGATATGAGACAAAAGCGCATAATGATACTCGGAGGCAACTATGTGCAGGCAGAGGCCACCAAGACTGCAAAAAGGCTGGGATACTATGTTATCAGCGCTGACATGCATGAGGACAACCCCGGTCATAGCATTGCCGATGAATACTGCAAGGTTGACATAACCGACAAGGAAGCAGTGTTGCACGAGGCGCAGCGTCTTGAGATAGATGGTATTATACCTTATTGCTCTGACATTCTCGCTCCCGTAGCGGCATACGTACAAGAGCAGATGGGGTTACCGGGCAATCCCTGTGACGTGGTAAACATCATGACACACAAGGACCAGTTTCGTGACTTCATGCGCAAGAATGGCTTTCTTGCACCACGAAGCACTAAGGTTATGACCCTTGACGAGGCTGTATCCGTAATAGAGAGAGCAGAAGGCAATCACGCCTTCATGATGAAGCCCACCGACAACGCAGGCAGCAGAGGCGTGTTCAAGGTATGCAACGCAGACGACATAAAGAAGCATTGGGAAGAGACTATAGGTTACTCACGCTCACGCTCTGTATTAATAGAGGACTTTATTGAGAGCGTGGGAAGACAACAGGACGGTGACATCTTCGTGATTGACGGAGAGATAGCCTACTGGGGTATGTGCGACCAATACAAGCAACCAGGCCATCCCTTTATGATTGCATCAGAAGTATTCCCTTCAACACAGGACCTTGCTATCCAGCACGAAGCTAAGGATATTGTACAAAGCATACTGAAGAAACTGGGATTTCGCCAAGGTCCCTGCAACGTAGAATACATTATAGACAACCAGAAACGCATCTGGATTCTTGAGATAGGTCCACGCAACGGTGGTATGCTCATTCCTTTCCTTATTGAGAAGAGCACAGGCATAGACCTTACCGAATTGACACTGCGGCAGGCCGTAGGCGAGAGGGTTAGCATCCCCACTGCACAACACCTATGCTATGCCATGTCCATAGTCCATCCTACGGACGGCAAGACTGTTGATTTAGAATTAAAAACAGGAAATAAGCCTCTGAAACCATGATAACGATATCTGTCATTGTATGTACATATAACCAAGAGAGAACCATCTCACGCACACTTGACGCAATCATAAGCCAACAGTGTGACGTAACGTTTGAGGTTATTATAGGAGAAGACTGTTCTACCGACAACACCAGGGCGATATGCAAGGACTACGCAGAGAAGTACTCTAGTATAATACGTCTTATGCCGAAAGCGCCCAACAAGGGTATTGTTGATAACTACTATGACTGCGTACGCGAGGCACAAGGAGAGTATATCATGGAGTGTGGCGGTGACGACGAATGGTGCCAAGGACGCATACAACTGTGTTATGACACTATAAAAAGCAATCCTGACGTAGTACAGGTGTTTACACAGATGTATTTCCGTAAGGACAACACGCATGAGATAACAGAGCCTGACAACAATCTGTTTCCATTCGGACTAATAAAAGGTGCCGACGTGATAGACGGCATGATGCACCAAAAAAGCGGACAGACGGCGCTGTATGCCATAACAAGGAGAAGTGCCATGATGGATGTGATGCATAAGTACCCACAGTTCTTCACAGGCAGGAGATACCTTACCGAGGACAGACAACTGATTGTACTACTTGCCACTATAGGCGACTTTATCAACCTGTCTGACCGTACCTATTACTATACCATTGACACAAGTTCTATAACGCGTGGGAAACTAACGAAACACCTGCGCTACAACAAGAACATGTTAAGACTTACCCATGACCTGGCAAAAGCCATAGGTTACCGCGGTTCTCTCCTACCCTACTATGCGCACTCCACTCTCACTATGTGCAAACTAATCATGAGCAAGACGTTCATAAAACTCTTTCCATTTCTTCATGACTGAATCTATGGAGAGACGCTTTACCGATTCTCTTGCAACACAGCCCATTCGTTGTCTTACCTCCTGATGCCGCATCAGATAAGACAGCTTGTCTTTGAACAACTGGTCATCGTCATACGGAATCAGGAAGCCGTTCCTTTCGTTTTCTATTATCCCACTTGGTCCATAAGGACAGTCAAAGGCGACACAAGGCAATCCACATGCCATAGCTTCAACAAGAACGAGAGGAAAGCCCTCAAAACGAGAAGTCATAACAAAAACAGTCCCCTCTTGATATGCCGTTAACATATCTCGTGTGTTATGGTGCAAACGCAGCGTCCAGTCGGGAAAATCCTCTCTTAATTCATCCCATAGCCTCTCCAGACGCTCAAAGTTCTTCTCATAACACCGCCTACCGGCAGCCACTATCACCTTAGAAGAATAATCAGGCTCTGTGACAGGTGACATCGTAGTGAAGTTAGGTATGACCTCTACAGCCTTTGCCTTTGCATAGTCCTTTTTATGTCGTTCCATCAATACTACCACCGCCGTAGCAAATCTCTCAGCTATCATCATAGCGAGGGGATGCCGCATGCGACTACGCGTGCCATGCGCCTCATACACTGTCGTTATACCATGCGTCCTTACCAAGCATGACATCGCCCCAATAGTCTGAAACGTGACATATACATCAGGTTTTATCCTCCTGACCGCTTTGTTTAGCTTCCACAAAGCCTCAGCACACATCAACAAGCCCGTAGCACCCACATCCAGATACTCCACATGGACCCTTGGAGAAAGTTCATACCAAGGCCTTTCTGTCTCTCTTAGTAATACGAGGACATATATATCCCATCCCCAGACCTCTGCCATATAGTTCATTCGCTCTGTCAGGATATGCTCTATGCCACCATTGGTTGAGAGACGCTCTATTTCGTAAACTATCTTCATAAGGAAAGGAAATATCCCAGTTTATAGAATGAGAACATATACAGGTTAGGATTATCGCTTAACAGGTTTTTTCTCAACAAAGGTCTTGCGAGTTTGTACCCTCCTTTTACTAATGGTGTAAGATGTACTTTTCTTATTCTCAGCACCAGTCTTCCCATTCCCGTATATGGCAAAAGACTTCCCTCTATCTTTTTCAATGTATGCAACGCTGTCTCTGTCTTCTTTAGGAAAACAGCGTTAGCGTCAAAACCGAGATGTCTCAACGGATTATCTATATGCGACACTCTCTTACCATGCCTTTTCAATTCCAGCCCCATAAGTGTGTCCTCGTAACCATACTCCGTACAACGCTCGTCAAACGGGACCTCAAGCAAAGTATCTCTCCGCGCCATGAAGTTGAAAGTGCAGAAACGCTCAAAAGGATGTCGATTTCTGAACTCCGCCGTTCTGAAACGCTCAGCAGCCTTCTCATACTTGTACCGCAGGGTGGCATCTGCCTGAGGCTGACTGTCAGGGTTAACCAAATCTCCCACAAAGACATCCGCGCCGTCAGCCATACACTTGATATATTTACTGATATAATCATCACTGACGACCTCTGCGTCACTGTCCATTATGACACACCATTCCCCTTTAGCCTCTCTGACCAGATAATTAATAATATGCGCCCTGCCTATATTTTCCTTCCTGACAAGATGAACGCAACCAGGTAGCATCGTAACCTTGTCATTCTCTCTTATCGCCTCCTGATTATCACTCCCGTCCTCTGCCACTATAATCTCATACTCTCCGCCACACGCTCCAAGCTGGCATTGCAAATCACGCACCAACTTATAGCACACATAGTTATATGTAGGAATAAGTACTGAAATCATAAATATTACTTCACCATAGCGATTTTGGTTACACAACCTTTTTCCCCCTCATTAGTTGACACCAGCACCATATACACACCAGAAGCCACCCTATCACCGTTCTGGTCGCAGCCGTTCCAACGATACGAGCCGCCTGAGCATACGCCCTTATTAACCACATAACCTGACGCCGTGGTAATTGTTACCTGATAGCCGTCCATCAATCCCTTTATTGTTATATCACCAGTATATCCTGGCGCCACAGGATTAGGATAGGCATATACATTGTCGTCACTCAGGTTACCATAAGTCTCTGTCACATCTGACTGGTATGAGCACAGTCCCTTACTCGTGGCAAACCACACTGTACCTGTAGCCTCATCCAATAAAATATCATATATCACATCTGACGGCAACAGACTGTTCTTCGTGGTGAAATGCTCCAACTCTGAGTTGTTGTCACTGCTGATAACATACACGCCACTACCATTTGTTCCAAACCATTTCCTACCTGCCGCATCTATTTCCATACAACGTATAGATACGTTTTTAAGAAGATAGTCAGCCAGACCGGTACCATCATCCCTGCTGATCTTGTGCTGGGTAAACACTTCATAACCGTTTCTTATATTATCTTTCGCCCAATAGAACGGACCGGACGATGATGCCACCCACACATTTCCCTCACTGTCCTCTTTCAATCCGAACAGATACAACGGGGTTATGTTTGTGCCGTCATCATTGAAAAACGACGTGATGCCGTTAAGGCGGTCATTCTTATAGTCATAATAATAAAGCACTGGCTTGCTCCAATAATTATTCACCATGAACATCAGCCCGTTTGTAGGACTGATAAAAGTGCCTTGAATATCCACCGATGTCAAGTCTGCAAATGAATATTGGCTATGCGGATAGTTCACTGACTTATTATCTGCATCAAACTTTGTAATAAAGTTATCACACCATCCGGACATTGTCCACAGATTACCGCTGCCGTCATAAACCATTGACGTTACCAGCGAGTTCTTCTCATCAACATTATACAGTTGCTGGAGTTCACTATTAGAGCTATTAAAGAACCTTACGGGTTTGTAGTCACGATACTCATACAAAGCTGACATCGCACCCACATAGAAATGTCCCTTATCCTTCGGGTCAAACGCCATACAGTTCGCCGCCACATAATCATAGCCTGCCAATGACTCCGGACTCTCAAGCACGGTCCATTTATTGCCATCGTAATACTGCACCAGTCCCTTTCTCAGCATGACTTCATAAGCCATGCCGGAAGCATGTGCACCGGCTGTAACAAACAGTTTTCCGTCATGTTTATACAATCTCCAGCAATAACTCGTCGCTGGTCCGTCTGGACTTACGCCCGAGGAAACAGCCACGAAATCGCCATTATCCTCTATATATTTTGTCAGTTTGCCATTCGCATCAGCTCCCCACCAGCATTTATTTGTCGTATCATAATATAATGTACCGTATGTACCTGTCTTCGTTTCAGTCTCCTTCCTTTCCTCCGACATACCCGGCACGTCATCCATACTATTATATTTCCCCTCTATAACTCCCTTCTGAGTATCTATCCTCAATATACCGAGCTCCGTAGTCAACAGCACATACTTGCCATTCACCACCACATCGTCTATAGTCTTATCCTTATAAGTAGATGCATCTCTCAGTCCTGTAATAAAACTTACATCATCGTTGTTAGAGAGTATATCTATAAAATAATCAGAATAAATAATCACCAACTTCTTTGTGGCACTAACCCAAGCCATGTGGGTAATATAACTGCCATTGAGTGCCGGTTGCGACATACGGTTATACTCCCTTACCTCTGTCGTCGCTGTATTATATGAGTACAGATTGCCATCAGCCAGCACATACACCTTACTTCCCGCAGGCTCTATCTTTGTTATATTGCTATATGACAAATACTGTCGCCATGTACCTACAGCCTCAGCCATAGCCATTGTGACAGAGAGTGTTATTGCCAGTGATATAACCAGCATCCGTTTATATATGTGATACTGCATCATACTATTATACTATTCCACCTATTTCGTTAAGAACCTGCTTATTTATCCTCGTACGCTCCTTATCGCGCCACCATCCCCATTTGTTAAGGTATTTTATTGTACTCACGATATGTATCAGCATCAGTCGTAAATCCTTTCGTGAACCACGGGTAAACGTATGATATATGGTCGTATCCGGATAGAATATAGTCTTATATACCTGATGCATCCTGCGCGTCATGTCTATATCCTCTGCATACAAGAAGAAATGCTCGTCAAACATTCCCACCTTATCTATTGCCTCCATTCTGAAGAACATGAAGCAACCACTGAGGAAAGGTACGTTCATTGCCTTAGAGAAGCCTGACTGCACTAACTCAAAACGTGTGTTCCGCCTTTTTATAAGGAACACCGGCAGACAGAAGCGTCCAAAGAAATCCAATGGTGTAGGCAGCAGCTTGGCCAGTCTTTGTATCTGTCCGTTAGGATACATCACCTTAGGCATCATCTGTCCCACCTCGTCATGAGCATCCATATACTCTATCAACGCAGGAATGACTTCCGGACCAAACCACACATCAGGATTAACCACCAGATGATACTTGCTCCCCTGTTTCTGTGCCTCCTTCAGCGCTACGTTATGTCCTCCGCCATAGCCGTTATTCTCATGAGGCAGGTATATGAGCTTAAATCCTTGCTCTGCCTTCCGCTTCAAATCAGGCTCGCCGTTTAACACGCGTACGGCAAACTCCTGCAACTCTTGTTTCAGATCCAACATGTCATCTGAATGGTCTATGACATAGATAGTATCCACCGGCGAAGCAAAAAGGCTTCGCAACACAGGTTCAAAATCAAGCAGATGGTGATTGTATGTTACTATTGATGCTGTAATCATTTATAGTATAACGCAACGCGCCCGGCATTTATTGCATACACTGCGCACAAATACCCTTTACTATATACTCTGCATCATCCATTCTAAAACCCTTTGGCATATCAACTACCGGAATGAGGTAGTCTTCCAGACAGTATGTCCTGCCGCACGACTTACAATAGAAATGCACATGATTGATATGATGATGGTCCTCACATCTGCACACGCAGTACTTCTGTGTTCCGCTTCCGTCATCTATCTCGTGCAGCAGATGATGTTCCGAAAACAGCCTCAGAGCCCTGAAGATACTTGAGCGCTCTGTCTGCGGCAGCCAGCGCTCCATATCAGCCAAAGAGAATGTCTCTGTCTGCTCACTTGCCACCTGCCATACTAACAAGCGTACAGCCGTAGGCTTAATATCGTGCATCTCAAGATGCTTTTCTATTTCCTTATCCACCGTTTCTGCCAAAAATTAATCTTCTATCTCCAGCTCCACCGGACAGTGGTCTGAACCCATTATGTCTGTGTGTATAGCTGCCGTACGCACCTGAGGCATCAAGCGCTCTGAGACTACAAAATAATCTATACGCCACCCTACATTCTTCTCACGGGCATGAAAGCGATATGACCACCATGAGAATACCTGCTCTTCCGGATGAAGCATACGGAACGTATCATTGAACCCTGCGGCAAGAAGAGCAGAGAACTTTCCTCGCTCCTCGTCACTGAAGCCTGCATTCTGATGGTTTGTCTTCGGATTCTTCAAGTCTATCTCCTCATGAGCCACATTCAGGTCACCACAGAATATCACTGGCTTCTTCTTATCCAAGGCCTTTATATAGTCAAGGAAGGCATCCTCCCACTCCATGCGGTAGTCCAGACGTCGCAAACCGTCCTGAGCGTTAGGCACATAAACAGTAATGACATAGAACTTCTCATACTCCAGTGTTATGATGCGTCCTTCCTGGTTATGCACGTCAGCCGGGTCATACGTCACAGAGCCGTCGGCAGCCACGCGCCCCATACCATAGCTCACACTGAGAGGCTGGTGCTTCGTAAAGATAGCCGTACCACTGTATCCTTTCTTCTCTGCATAGTTCCAGTAAGAGTGATAACCAGGGAAAGCAAGGTCAAGCTGTCCCTCCTGCATCTTTGTCTCCTGCAGGCAGAAGAAATCTGCGTCCATCTGCACAAATACATCGTTGAATCCTTTATTCACGCAGGCACGCAATCCATTGACATTCCAAGAAATAAATTTCATCTTTATATAAAGTATAGTGGATAAAATATAATGAGTAAGGTGTTATACCATTACGCCTTACTCATTATTTTTTTCTTATTTATTATTGCACCGTTATGGTTCCTTTTACTATGCAGGCACTACCATAGCCCAGTTGTTTTACCTGCGAGAGTATAACTCGCGCCTCCTCCACCGTACGGTAGTTGCCTATGCGGCATTTCCATGAAGGGGAGTAGAAATGTACGTAAACCGGCTGGTCTGGGAAATGTGACTTCATGACAGAGCCTACATGCTCTGCCTTCTGACGGTCACCACGGGAGTTACCTCCGGAGAACACCTGTACCCTGTACCCCTGCACCTTATGTCCGCCACGCATTATCTTCTTTGATGTATCAACAGGTGTCTCCTCCTGTACCGGAGTCTGCGTTGTGGTTGCCGGTTTCTGAGTAGTCGGTGAGGCTGGTGTATTTTGTGTATTCGGCGTTGTAGTTGTATTCTGGTTAGCTGGTGCCGTCGCAACCGGTTGTTGTTGCGGCTGCGGCTGCTGTGCAGCCTGTTGCTTTTGTGGTACCAGTTGGGCGTTATTTACGAGGTCTTCAATCTCTGGCGACTGTGTTATAGTCACCACGCCCTTACCTTCCTCATACTGTCGCACGCGGTCTGTAAAAGTCTGCGCACTTATGTGAAGAGAGAAAAATGAAGAGTGAAGAATTAATATAGCTATTAATCCTGTCATCCTCAGAACACCCTCAGACTTCATTCGTAAATATAATCCTTCATTCTTCATCGTATCAAGTAAGTTATGAGTTACAAGTTATGAGTTATGGGTTATGAGTTTAGTGTTGCTAACCGTGAATTATGTATTATGCGCTTCACAACTCATAATTCATAACTCATAACTTAGAATATAATATATTATCCCCAAGCGTCGATGATGCCCTTGAAGTCAGCAGCCTTCAAAGAAGCACCGCCGATGAGTCCACCGTCGATATCAGGCTTAGCGAAGAGCTCAGGAGCGTTAGAAGCCTTACAAGAACCACCATAGAGGATTGTTGTATCAGCAGCAACCTCAGCACCGTAAACCTCAGCTACGCAAGAACGGATATAAGCGTGTATCTCCTCTGCCTGGTCAGCAGTAGCGGTCTTACCTGTACCGATAGCCCAGATTGGCTCGTAAGCGATAACGATATTCTTCCACTCCTCGGCTGTGAGGTTGAACACTGAGCCCTGCAGCTCTGCCTTAACTACCTCATTCTGCTTGTTAGCCTCACGCTCAGCCAGTGACTCACCGATACAGAAGATAACCTTCAGACCGTTAGCAAGTGCCAGCTGTACCTTCTCCTTCAGGATTTCCGGAGTCTCGTTGTAATACTCACGACGCTCAGAGTGACCGAGGATGACATACTGTGCTCCTGTTGACTTTACCATCTCTGCAGAAACCTCACCAGTGAATGCACCTGAAGCCTTGTCGGCACAGTTCTCAGCACCCAGCTCTATGGCAGAGCCCTTAACAATCTCAGCCACGCTTGCAAGGTGGATGAACGGTGTGCAGATGATAACACCGCAGTTAGGGTTCTTTACTACCTCTGTGAGTTCCTTAGCGAGAGCTACGCCCTCCTGCAGGTTCTTGTTCATTTTCCAGTTGCCTGCAACAATTTTCTTTGCCATTGTTCTTTTTTCCTTTTATAAAATAACTGAATATGTTAAATAGTCTGTCTATCAATGCTATCAGCAGCAGTGGTAACACATACCACATTATTATATAGCCTACCTTTACAGCCACCACGTCTGTACGCGGCAGGAATGCCGAGGTCTTGGTTATCTTGCCGCCCTCCTTAATCATATCTGCCGGTATATCGTTATGGCTCCATTTGCCTATCACCTTGCTGCCATGCAGCAGTAGCAGTCCGGGGTTGCTGCGCACTATGGTTTTCAGCGTTGTCTCGTCAGTATTGCAGAATGTGTACTCTGCCCCCGTCAAGTCTATCCAGCGTGACACAGCCTTCTCGCCGCTTGCCGTGAGACAGAAGAAGCCGTAGCCGTTATTCTCTGCAAAATCATACACCTCATTAAAGTGGCCGAAGTTTGAGTCGTCAGCATTCTCCAGATGCGGTGAAACAAGCAGGAAGGTGTATCCCTTGGCGGTCAGTATGCTGTCTGTAAGGTCCTCGCCGTCACTCTGGCGCTCAATGGAGAAATCATGTATCGGCGGCTCATATCCTTCCTTTACCAATACGGTCTTTGAGTCAATGAATGTCCATGTGGAGTCAGGGTAGTTATCCACCCCGAACTCTTTACGCTCGCCGTTTTTCTCCATTATGAACGTTGTCTCATACTCCGGTTGCTCGGCTCCCTCGGGTATCTCCATTCCCTTGCGTATGTCTGCCCCCACATGATACGGACGGAAGTCAAACAACGGCAAGTAATGCAGCGACCATACCGACACTACGAGTATAAAGACCACTGAGTAGCTTAATACTAACCATCTGTTGCTGTGACTTATAAGACGGTACATCCTCTCATGCCACAACACCATGGGCACCGTCATGACGGTCAGCACCACATTCTTCAGCAATGTCTCACCGTTGGACAGCTTCAGCGCGTCACCGAAGCAACCGCAGTCGCTCACCGGATTCGCTATGTATATCCACACGGTTATCAGCGTCATCACCGCCATAAAGGCAAGTGTCAGCCGTGATGTAGTCTTACGTCCGATAGCAAAGAGCACAGATACGCCCAAGGCAAACTCAAACAGCGACAGCGCCACCGCAGCCATTATAAGCAGCCACTCCGGGAAGATACCAGCCAGGCCTGTCGCCTCAGCATAGTCTTGTAGCTTATACACAGTGCCAAGCGGGTCAACAGCCTTTACGAAGCCCGAGAACACGAGTGTCAGTCCCACCACGAGCCTTGCTATGTTAACTATGACGCTGCGAAACATTAATCTGATATTTTGTCACTCAATTTTATAACGGCAAACACCGAGTAGTTTATGATGTCCATATAGTTGGAGTCTATGCCCTCGCTCACGGTAGTAACGCCGTTCTTATCCTCTATCTCCTTCACTCTCTCCAACTTGGTGAGTATAAGGTCTGTATATGACGACACCCGCATATCTCTCCACGCCTCTCCATAGTCGTGGTTTTTCTTCTGCATAAGCGTCAGGCACTCTTCCGCATACTTGTCATACAGCGCCATGGCTTCATCGTTCGACATATCAACCTTGTCGGCATATCCGCGGTCTAACTGTATCAGCCCTACTATACCGTAGTTTATCAATGCCATAAACTCCGTCAATACGCCCTCGCCCACCAGCGACTCGCCCGTGGTTTCAAGCGTCCTTATGCGTTTTGCCTTGATAAACAGCTGGTCTGTCAGCGATGACGGACGCAGCATCCTCCACGACGGTTTATAGTCATAGAGCTTCTTTGAAAATATATCCCTACAGAGTTGCAATGCCTCCCTGAATTGCTTGTTAGTATCTGCCATTCTTATGTCGTACTTATACAAAGTGCAAAATTAATAATAAATTTTCAAACATACAAATTTACCCCTACCCCACGAAATACAATATGTAAGCAAAACGCTCGATTTTTTAGCAAATTGTCATTTATACATGCCATTTTGTAACGCCAAATCTTAACTTTTGTTAAACCGCCGGAGGCTTCCTGAAAGCTATCACTTCACTGTGTAAAAGCTATCGAATGAGGATGTAAAAGCTATGCTTTCTCATCGTAAAGTGATAGCTTTCATTTTGTCATTTGACATACTATAAGAAAAAAGCGCTTTCTCTTTGTAAGCCGAAAAAAAATAACTACCTTTGCACGCAGAATGACTTTCAGCATTATAACCTGTACATACAATGCCGCATCAACCCTGGCATACACACTGGAGAGCGTACGCCGCCAAACGTGGGATGATGTGGAACACATAATCATCGACGGAGTATCGTCAGACGAGACCACCGACATGATTGCCCGCTATCAGCAGGAGGAGCAGCGGCACAAGGTGACAGTGATATGCGAACCCGACCGCGGCCTGTATGACGCCATGAACAAGGGACTGTCTCTTGCCACCGGCGACTATCTGGTATTTATCAATGCCGGAGACGGACTGCACTCCGACCATACCCTTGCCGACATAGCCGCACAGACAGGCCACCGCAAGTGTGGAGTGATATACGGCGACACCGCAATAATAGACAGCGAGGGAAACAGCGTGGGACTGCGCCGGCTGCGCCCGCCAAAAGAACTTTCATGGAAGTCGTTTGCCGACGGTATGCTGGTATGCCATCAGGCTTTCTTTGCCAACACTGACATCGCCAAGCGCACGCCGTACGACCTGAAGTACCGTCTGTCTGCCGACGTGGACTGGTGCATACGAGTAATGAAGGAGGCTGAGCGCGAGCACCTGCCGCTGCATAACACGGGAGAGATACTGTGCAACTACCTCGAGGGAGGCATGAGCGTACAGAACCACCGTGCTTCACTTCTTGAGCGCTTCAACATCATGAGGCGGCATTACGGACTGCTGACTACAATTTACAAACACATAACTTTTTTATTCAGATGACAAGAATCGGGATGGGATATGACGTCCACCAACTTGTGGAGGGCAGAGACCTCTGGCTTGGAGGCATAAAGATAGAGCACACGCACGGACTGCTGGGACACAGCGATGCAGACGTGCTGATACACGCCGTATGCGACGCCTTGCTCGGAGCCGCCAATATGCGTGACATAGGCTATCACTTCCCCGACACGGCTGAGGAGACTGACGGCATAGACTCCAAAATCCTGCTTGCCAAGACCATCGAACTGATAAAGACGAAAGGGTACACCCTGGGCAACATCGACTGCACCGTGTGTGCCGAACAGCCTAAGCTCAATCCTCACATAGAGGACATGAAGCTTTGCATGGCAAAGGTGATGCAGGCAGACATCGACCAAATCAGCATTAAGGCCACTACTACGGAGAAGTTGGGCTTCACCGGCAGGAAGGAGGGCATCTCCGCATACGCCGTGGCACTGATAGAGAAGAAATAAACAACATACAAAAACATATATATGGCAAACGTAGAATTTAAGTATGCGCCAATGTTCCAACTTGGCGAAGACAAGACTGAGTACCGTCTCATATCCAAAGAGGGAGTGAGCACAGGCGAGTTTGAGGGCACACCTATACTGAAGGTGTCACGCGAGGCCCTGGAGTTGCTCACCACACAGGCTTTTCACGATGTAAACTTCATGTTGCGTCGCGAGCATAACGAAAAAGTGGCAGCCATCCTCAATGACCCAAAGGCGTCTGACAACGACAAGTATGTGGCTCTCACAATGCTGCGCAACGCCGAGGTGGCATGCAAGGGACAACTGCCATTCTGCCAGGACACAGGCACCGCCATCATCCACGGCGAGAAGGGACAGCAGGTATGGACGGGCTTCGAGGATGAGGAACCGCTTGCCAAGGGTGTATATAACACTTACACCACCGACAACCTGCGTTACTCACAGAACGCTCCGCTCGATATGTACAACGAGGTGAACACCCGTTGCAACCTGCCTGCACAGATTGACATCGAGGCCACTCACGGCATGGAGTACCGTTTCCTCTGCGTAGTGAAAGGTGGCGGCTCTGCCAACAAGACATACCTCTACCAGGAGACGAAGGCACGCATACAGAACCCAGGCACACTCGTTCCATTCCTCGTGGAGAAGATGAAGAGCCTCGGCACAGCAGCCTGCCCTCCTTACCACATTGCGTTTGTCATCGGCGGCACATCAGCAGAGAAGAACCTGCTGACAGTGAAGCTCGCCTCAACAAAATACTATGACTCTCTGCCAACAACCGGCGACGAGACCGGACGCGCCTTCCGCGACGTAGAACTGGAGAAGCAGCTGCTCGAAGAGGCTAAGAAGATTGGATTCGGTGCACAGTTCGGAGGTACAGCCTTCGCCCATGACGTGCGCGTCATCCGTCTGCCACGCCACGGCGCTTCTTGTCCTATCGGCCTGGGCGTATCATGCTCTGCCGACCGCAACATCAAGGCTAAGATAAACAAGGACGGCATATGGATAGAGAAGATGGACGACAAACCATACGAGCTGATTCCTGAGGCACTGCGTCAGGCAGGCGAAGGCGATGCCATACAGATAAACCTTGACCAGCCTATCAGCGAGGTATGCAAGGAACTCTCTAAGTACCCTGTATCAACCCGAGTAAGCCTCAACGGCACCATCATCGTGGCACGCGACATTGCACACGCAAAGATTAAAGCACGCCTTGATGCAGGCGAGGGAATGCCACAGTACTTCAAGGACCATCCTGTGCTCTATGCCGGACCGGCAAAGACTCCACAGGGTATGCCATGCGGCTCTATGGGACCGACCACAGCTAACCGTATGGACCCATACACCGATGAGTTCCAGGACAACGGCGGCTCGCTGATAATGATAGCAAAGGGCAACCGCACACAAGTGGTGACCGACGCCTGCAAGAAGCACGGCGGCTTCTACCTCGGTTCTATCGGCGGACCTGCAGCCTTCCTCTCTTCAAGCAACATCAAGAGCATAGAGTGCGTAGAATACCCAGAGCTCGGCATGGAGGCAATATGGAAGATACGTGTGGAGAATTTCCCTGCATTTATACTTGTAGATGACAAAGGAAATGATTTTTTCACACAGTTTAAGTAATTAAATATGAAAATATTGCATATTTGAAAAAAAAATCGTAACTTTGTGGGCAATTTGTGAAAAGGGTTCACTATTACTCTATAAGTAACGCTTGAAAATTAATTTAACTTATATATAAGACAATGAAAATACAGAAAGTACATGCGAGAGAGATTCTCGACTCAAGAGGTAACCCAACCGTAGAGGTTGAGGTAGTATTGGAGAATGGTGTAATGGGCCGTGCCTCAGTGCCAAGTGGCGCCAGCACAGGTGAGAACGAGGCTTTGGAGCTTCGCGACGGTGACAAGCAGCGTTATCTCGGTAAGGGAACACTGAAAGCCGTAGAGAACGTTAACACCAAGATTGCTCCTGCAGTTTGCGGTATGTGCGTATTCGAGCAGCGTAAGATTGACGACGCTATGTTGAAGCTCGACGGCACACCTACAAAGAAGAACCTCGGTGCAAACGCCATCCTCGGTGTTTCTCTCGCTGTGGCTCACACTGCTGCTAACGCTCTGAACTTGCCTCTATACCGTTACCTCGGTGGTACCAACACTTATACTCTGCCTGTTCCTATGATGAACATCGTAAACGGCGGTGCACACTCTGACGCTCCTATCGCATTCCAGGAGTTCATGATTCGTCCAGTTGGTGCTAAGAGCGAGAAGGAAGGTATCCGCATGGGTGCTGAGGTATTCCACAACCTCGCTAAGCTGCTGAAGGCTCGCGGCCTCTCTACAGCTGTAGGTGACGAGGGTGGTTTCGCTCCTAACTTCAACGGTATCGAGGACGCACTCGACACTATCATGGAGGCTATCAAGGCTGCTGGTTACGAGCCAGGTAAGGACGTTAAGATTGCTATGGACTGCGCTGCTTCTGAGTTCGCAGTACAGGAGAACGGCAACTGGTTCTATGACTACCGTCAGCTCAAGAACGGCAAGCAGAAGGATCCTAACGGTAAGAAGCTCAGCGCTGACGAGCAGATCGCTTACCTTGAGGAGCTCATCACAAAGTATCCTATCGACTCTATCGAGGACGGTCTCGACGAGAACGACTGGGAGAACTGGGTAAAACTGACACAGCGCATCGGCGACCGCTGTCAGCTCGTAGGCGACGACCTCTTCGTTACCAACGTTAAGTTCCTCGAGAAGGGTATCAGCATGGGTGCTGCTAACTCTATCCTCATCAAGGTTAACCAGATTGGTTCACTCAGCGAGACTCTCGACGCTATCGAGATGGCTCACCGTCACGGTTACACCACTGTAACCAGCCACCGTTCTGGCGAGACTGAGGACACCACTATCGCTGACATCGCTGTTGCTACTAACAGCGGCCAGATTAAGACTGGTTCTCTCTCACGTACTGACCGTATGGCTAAGTACAACCAGCTCATCCGCATCGAGGAGCAGCTGGGCGAGCAGGCAGTTTATGGCTACCGTCGCATAAAGTAATGCATAGAAATAAAGCCCGCGAACATCGGTTCTAAAGGCTTAGGGTTTATAATATTTGCTCCACACCTGAACGGTGTGGAGCTTTTTTGTGCAAAAAAAAGTTAAAACAAGGTTTTATCCCTTTTCTTTACCCCACAAATCCAATATAAATTTGTATCTTTGCAGATGCCTTGAATGAAACAAAATAAACACACAAAAATACATAACAACTAAACAATGAGTTCTGTAACAACAAACAAGATGACCAACTGGCGTTGGGTCATGTGTGCGATGTTATTCTTCGCCACAACAGTAAACTACATGGACCGTCAGGTACTGTCTCTCACATGGAAAGACTTTATCTCTCCTGAGTTCCACTGGAATGATGAGATTTACGGTAACATCACAGCTGTATTCTCTATCCTCTATGCAATAGCTAACCTCTTCGCAGGTAAGTTTGTTGACTGGATGGGTACTAAGAAAGGTTACTTCTGGGCTATCACCGTATGGTCACTGGGTGCTGTGCTGCACGCAGGATGCGGATGGTTCACCATGCAGTATGAGGGCCTTGACAGTGTTGCTGCACTGAGAGCTGTTCAGGCAGGTTCAACAGCAGCAGTCGCTATTGCCACTGTTAGCATGTATGCTTTCCTTGCATGCCGCTGTATCCTCGCTCTCGGTGAGGCTGGTAACTTCCCAGCAGCCATCAAGGTGACAGCTGAGTATTTCCCAAAGAAAGACCGTGCTTTCGCCACTTCAATATTCAACTCAGGCGCTTCTGTAGGCGCATTGGCAGCACCTGCTACTATTCCTTTGCTCGCTAAGGCATGGGGATGGGAGATGGCTTTTATCATCATCGGTGCTCTCGGCTTCATCTGGGCTGGCATCTGGCTCTTCGTTTACGACAAGCCTGCACAGTCTAAGTTCGTCAACGAGGCCGAGCTGAACTACGTAAACCAGGACGACGAGAACGAGAAGGCAGCCAACGTAGAGGTTGAGGAGAAGCAGATGAGCTATATGGAGGCTTTCTCTCACCGTCAGACATGGTCATTCGCTTTCGGTAAGTTCATGACCGACGGTGTATGGTGGTTCTTCCTCTTCTGGGCTCCGGCATACTTCTCTGACCAGTATGGCTACTCTTCTGACTCAAATATGGGTATCGCTCTTATCTTTACCCTTTATGCTATCGTTACCGTACTGTCAATGTTCGGTGGCTACCTGCCAAAGCTCTTCGTAGAGAAGAAGGGCATGAACCCTTATCAGGGCCGTATGCTCGCTATGCTTATCTTCGCTTTCTTCCCTGTGCTCGCACTCTTCGCACAGCCACTCGGACAGTACAGCGTATGGTGGCCGGCAATCATCATCGGTCTGGTAGGCGCAGGTCACCAGGCATGGTCTGCCAACATATTCTCTACTACAGGCGATATGTTCCCTAAGAGCGCCGTGGCTACCATCACAGGTATAGGTTCTATGGCTGGTGGTTTGGGTTCATTCCTCATCAACAAGATTTCTGGTAACCTCTTCACTTACGCTGAAGCACAGGGTAGCGCCTTCACCTTCATGGGCTTTGAGGGCAAGCCTGCAGGCTATATGATTATCTTCTGCGTATGCGCCGTGGCTTACCTCATCGGTTGGTCTGTAATGAAGCTGCTCGTACCTAAGTACAAGCCGGTTGTAATTAAGTAAGATTATTATATATATAAATAAGGAGAAAATCGCTGTAAGGCTATAACGAATAACCTGACAGCGATTTTCTGCATTATACATGGCAGGACTATACATACACATACCTTTCTGCAAAAGCCGCTGCATATATTGCGACTTCTATTCCACCACCAGCAACGAGAGTCTGCATGACAGATACACTGATGCGCTGCACAAGGAACTTGAGATGCGCAAGGACTTCCTGCACGATGACGTAATAGACACAGCATACATCGGCGGTGGCACGCCCTCTACCCTGCCACCACATCACCTGATGCAACTGGCGGCACTTGTACCGCCTACGGTAAGAGAGTTCACTGTGGAGTGTAACCCCGACGATGTAACCAGCGACATGGCACGCACATTACAGGACATGGGCGTGAATCGCATCTCCATGGGAGCACAGACATTCTCTGATGCCCGACTGGGTATGCTCAAGCGGCGGCACAACTCCCAACAGATACGCGACTCTGTACGGATATTACGCCAACACGGCTTCACTAATATCAGCATTGACCTGATTTATGGTTTCCCCGGGGAGACCGTAGAGGAATGGGAACATGACATAGACGAGGCGCTGGCCCTCAACACAGAACATCTGTCTGCCTACTCTCTGATGTATGAGGAGGGTACACAGCTAACACGCATGGCAAACTCCGGCGAGATTGTCAGGCTTGACGATGACACTTGCTGCAAGATGTATGACACACTTGTCAACAAACTGACCATGGCAGGATATGAGCATTATGAGATAAGCAACTTCGCCAGGCCGGGCTATCATTCGCAGCACAACTATTCCTACTGGAACGGAACAGAATATATAGGCATCGGAGCTGCAGCACACTCTTACAATACCGTATCACGCCAATGGAACGTCAACGATGTAAGGCAATATATCGAGAGCATAGAAAGGGGTGTAGTACCCATGGAGCGCGAACTACTTGACGACATAACCAGATATAATGACATGGTAACCACCGCACTGAGGACAGCCGTAGGCATTGACCTTGACGCCCTGGAACCTCGCTTTCGTGACTATGCCATGGCCAATGCCCGCAGAAACATCAGTGCCGGACTGCTACAGATAACAGACCGGCACATGAGGCTCACCCGCAAGGGTATGTTTGTCAATGACGAGGTAATGAGCGACCTTATATGGGCATAGCCCCCACCCTCTCATCCGCACGTCATCTCAATTGTATAGTCACGCTGTTGTCGGCATTGACATGCTTTTTGTTACCCACATAATTATACATAATGCTTGAGATGAGGTCTGACGCACGACGGTAAGCGCCGTTTTTCTGTTGCTTCAAGGCATTTACCTTTACCGCGTTATACATCAGCGCATGCTTTATATACTTATCTGTCGCCAACATACACTCCTCGTATATTGCTTTCGGCTTATGCCCCGTCTCATCACCGGCAGCAAGCGCACACAGTGCCTTGTTGTATGACGTGGCAAGATACTGGTAAGCGTCAGACATATCTGTCTTCACTCCCGTCAGGCGAGGCACATACAGTTGCACCATATAGCGCAGTCTGTCCATCTCACGGTTGGCAAGGTCTGTGGTTGGCCATTGCGACGGTTTGTTGCCAAACATTGTCGCCGACGTGATGCGCAACCTACCCGTCTGCATATTCAGCGTCATACGACGGTAAGGACTGGGGAAACCCGAGAGGGCTCCTGTTGACACATCGGTAAGCTTGCCGTGCAGCGTCTCCACGTCTGACACTGACTGTATATGATAGTGTCCCGTCAATACCAGGCGTATGCCAGAACGCGTAAACGTTTCCTGGACATCACGCGGTGAAGGCAGTCCCTTTACCTTCTGCTCCATGTTTGTCATTGCCGTAGGAGCGAAGTAGTCCTCCTGGTTATGATGTTGCATCACCTGATGGTGGGACATGGCTATTACTATGCGTCCGGCAGAGCGAGCCTCTCCTGACACTCTCTCCATCCAGTTAAGCGTCTGTTGCCACAGACGACCGTGGACATAACGCGACTTCATACGGTTAGGGATGTTTGTGTTCAGCCCCACCACTGCCAGTCCCGGCAGCGGATAGCAGATATATGAGCCTGAAAGGGAATCAACAGACACAGCCTCCGCATAGCCGAAGTTCTTATATATCTCACGGAACTCCTTCTCACTGACAGAGGGTACACGCTCAGCCTTGTTACCATGGTAACCGTAAGCCAAGGGGTTCTCCATATCGTGGTTACCAGGCACAACGAGCACCTGTACCCCTGCAGCCTCTATCTCCGCCAGTCTCTTCGCCACATACATGTGCGACGCCTTCTCGCCGTCTTTCGTCAGGTCTCCCGGCACAAGCAGCAGTTGCGGACGCTCCTTAAGCACTATGCCTACAAACTTGTCAAACAACTGTGCACTTGACTCATTAACCTTCAGGTCACGCTGCATAGCTTGCATGAACGCCTCGCCATACGGCACATCAAACAACGACGTGTCCATAACATGCGGGTCACTCAGCACCATCATCGTCACCTGCTGCGCACGCATTACCACGCTGAATAACAACAGTAACAACGCTACTGCATTTGTTCTTCTTCTCAACATAACACATAATTGATTTTTCGTTACACAAAATTACACTTTTCTATATACTTCCACAACGAAAGGATGTCTCCCATTTCTTAAAAAGTCATAAATAAAAAGTACTTTTCGTTGTTATAACATAACTTTTTACTACCTTTACACCGATAAAATATATTTACTAACTACCAAAAAACACTGTATCTACTATGAGAAAGTATGTATGTGGCCCTTGCGGCTATGAGTATGACCCCGCTGTGGGCGATCCTGAGAACAACATTCCAGCCGGCACTGCTTTTGAGGATTTGCCCGATGACTGGGTTTGTCCTGTCTGCGGAGTAGGCAAGGAAGAGTTTGAACTATCATAAAGAAAAAGACAAGGCTCCAACACTTTTATATTGTTGGAGCCTTTATAACTCTCCTATCATTTCCATACTCTCACTTATTAACCAGCCATCTTACCTTTGAGCAACCCTCCAAAATATTTCTTCAAGCCACGCATCGGCGAATACTACGCTGATGGCTTCAACGGCTACCGCACTCTCGTGGTGGGCGTACACCTGATGTGTGAAGAGGAAGAGTGTATCTATAAGAAACTATGCCAGTCGCCAATATTCGTCGTCAAGATGGACAACGAATGTCCTTGCTACGAGCAGCACCGCAAGGGACCACTCGCTGACTACTACCGGCTGAGTAACTGCAATACCATTGAACTGGAGACCTACATATATAATGACGGCAAGTCGCCAAGTTTCTCTGCCTTCACTAAGTATCTGCTGAAAGAACCCGGCTATGTGTCGCCAGAACGTAAGAAGGAACTATGGGACCACCTTGCCTTCTGCAACTACCTGCAGTGCTTCCGCCCTGACAGCAACACTCCGTCGTATAGCGACCACCAAGAGCTTTACGACAACTGTCTGCCGACAAACTCAGCCGTGTACTTAGGGAGCATGACTGTGAGAATAAGATAGAGTTGTTTTACAGTAGGATACCTAAATTATATGATATTGATTGTCGCTTGATATAAAATTCGAAGTATTTTCGTTGACTTGGTTTATTGCAGAAAATGCTTGTATGTTTTTGCAACTTCATAAAAGATACTTTTCAAACATTAAAACAACTATTGACTGAAAATATTTCCACTATTATGATTGGCATTTCAATTAATCTTACTACCTTTGCATAAACACTAACTATAAAACAATAATGAGAAATATGAACAAAGGTTTACTGATTATCGGCAGCATACTGGCTGCCACAGTGATGACAGGTTGCGGCAATAAGCAACAGGATACAGACAGTACAAAAGCCGATTCTACACAGGTGGTGGAGGAAACGGAGAAGAACGAGGACGAGGAAGCCATCAAACTGTCAGTAAAGAAGATTTCGAAGAACATCAAGAACGCTACTGGCGAGTATAAGCTTATTATCGACTTCCCTGAGAGTGACAACGAGATTCTCGCCAACGCCATCCGCGAATATATCAGCGAGTCGCTCGGCTCTACCTACGGCGGTGGCGAAGAAGAGTCAAAGATGGGCTCATACAGCGGTGACCTGGCTGACGGCGAGCAGATGACTAAGTATTATTTCGACCTCAAAGTGAAGGAATTCACTAAGATGTATAACTCCATGAAGAATGAAGGAATGCCTGATGTACCGCAGCTGGCATCAGAGATACAGATAACACGCGGCTACGAAACCCCGAAATTGGTGACCTTTAACTTCTCAAGCTATGAATATGGCGGTGGAGCGCACGGCGGCTCCGTAGGCTCAGGTATGACCTTCCGCAAGACTGACGGCAGGCGCATCGGCTGGGAGTTGTTTAGCACCGTGAAGATGCAGAGCATACTGCGCAATGGTCTGAAGGAGTATTTTGAGGTAAAGACCGATGAGGAATTGGAGAACTGCCTAAGTCTTGAGAGCATCTATAACATTCCTTTGCCCGTAACGCCACCACTGTTCACTGAAAAAGGCATTGTGGTTATCTATCAGCAGTATGAGATTGCCGCCTATGCCGCTGGTATGCCGTCGTTCACTATTCCTTACAAGGATGCGCGGAAGATGCTTAACAACACCGGTAAGAAGTTGATTGAATAACCCCACCCCAGCCCTCCCAAGGGGAGGGAGAAGGGAATTTTGCGATATGGTGATTTCTATATACCACACAAAAAAGCGAGTCACTTTTTAGTGACTCGCTTTTTCTTTTTATTTCTTTACTTTATTATATTATTTATTTTCTCTACTAAAGTGGTGTTACCAGCAATGATGCTGATGTTACGGTCGTCGCGGAAATGCTTAATCTCTCCTCCGGCTTCCTTTACTATCACCATACCTGCACAGCAGTCATACTCTTTCAGGTCAAGCTCCCAATAGACATCTATCGTGCCCATCGCCACGCAACACATGTCATAGGCACAGCTGCCCATGCGGCGAAAGCCTCGCACCTGTGGCAGTATCTTTGCCGCATTGTCTATATTGTTCACGGGATTTGTGGCCTTGTCATACGGAAATCCTGTGGCCACTACGCACTCGCCCAAGTCAGTCTTCTGCGACACATGCAGGCGGTCACCCGGCAAGAGTTCTCCTATACAGAGCCCTTGCTGCATTTCCGCTCCCTGCCCTTTCACGGCTGTGTAGAGTTCATCAAGGTATGGTGCATAGACCACTCCCACCACCGGCTCGCCCTTATAGCGTACGCCGATGCTGACACAGAATATAGGCAGTCCCTGTGAATAGCTGTTGGTACCGTCCAGCGGGTCCACCACCCATTCCCAGTCTGCTCCCTCGTGGATGTGCTTGCCTGTCTCCTCGCCAATAATGCTATGCGTAGGATAATGGCTGCTGATTTCTTTCACAAAGTAAGCCTCACAGGCCTTATCCACCTCAGTTACCACATCATACTGTGAAGTCTTTGTGTCTATCTGCAGTCGTGGCGAACGAAACGAATCCATCTGTATCTCGCCCACTGCTGCCGCCATCTTGACGGCAAGAGACTTTATCTCCTTAAACTCCTCCATTTATATTTATTTATTTATTGATTTCTCTATACAGGTTATGTGTAAACACATCAGGAAATAATAAAGGCCTGTCGAGACTCACATCTAAACAGGCCCTCGCAAAGTTATGTTTTTTGTTTATGAAAGGAGATTCATTCTTGTTCCCTTACTTACGGGCTCTCTCACCTACCCTATCTCATTTATTCTTCTTCTTACTTTCATCTCTCCCTGTTCCCAGCCCTTACTCTCTCGTCAGCAGGTGCTCATGCCCTGCCATCAGCTATTATGTATAGCGCAGAAGCTGTCCTACACGCACCTTGACATCACGAGTCAGGTGGTTCTTCTTACACAGCTCATCAACTGTCAAGCCATGACGCTTTGCTATGCTGTACAGGGTCTCACCCGCAGCGACCTTATGATAGCGCGCAACAGTATTCGCGTTCTGAGACATCTGTCCCATCTGACGCTGCTTAGCAGAAGAAGCCTCTTTCTGCTTCAATCCGCCCGGGATTGTCTCGCCTCTCACGTCGCTGGCCTGATAACCACCGTTACCAATCTTGCCACGTACCTCGTTGGCATACCGGCCTTCATTCTCGTATGTTGACTTACGGAACATGTAATAGTCTCCCACTACATCCTGGTTACGGAAGTCAAACATCAAAGCCGGGTTAAGTGCCACGCCACACAGACGGGTCTCAAAATGCAGATGCGAACCGGTGCTTCGTCCGGTGTTGCCACCCAGACCGATAGGCTGACCAGCCTTGACCACCTGATTCTCCTCTACCAGCTGTGCGCTCATGTGACCGTATATTGTCTCAAGTCCGTTGTTATGACGTATAACAACATACTTACCGTATCCGCCTCCGTCATACTTCACTACACGTACCTTACCTGAGAAAGCGGCGCGTATAGTATCACCTATATACACCTTGATATCCAGTCCCTTGTGCTGACGTCCCCAGCGTGCGCCGAAGTTACTTGTCACCACGCGGCTCTCTGTAGGCATGTGGAAACCACGAAGGTTAATCCTGAAAGAGTCTGGCAATTCTGTTGCCTTATGAGCATACTTGTTATCCCAGTCCTCATACAACTTTGATGATGGAGACTGAGCCTCCTCACGCTCAATCACTGATTTAAGCGCAAGAGTATCTATTTTTCTCATATGTTTGTCAATCGGAGCCTGACGCACGATGAAATCCTGTGCCACAGACGCTGTTGACGTTAAAGCTGTTACAATTAAAATTGAACAAATTTTTTTCAAACCCATTGGTTAGTATCTCCTATATTTATCAGGCGGCAAGATTGTTTGAACCGCCCTAAATAACTATTTCAAATTAAACGGTTAATTGCAAAGGTAAGAAAAAAAAGTTTTTTATACAAGTCTGAAAACAAAGAAAAACAAGTTTTAAGAACTAAAACTTGTTTTTTAACTTTTTTTATCTTTCACTTGCAGTTGTTTCTCTATCCTCTCCACACGCTGACGAAAGAGCTCATCTGCCTGTATCTGTTCCTTTACCTTAGCTATGCTGTGCAGCACCGTGCTATGGTCACGCGAACCTATCATACTGCCTATACGCGACACCGGTATCTTAGTGTATTTCTCCGCCAGATACATCACTATCTGTCGAGGAACAACCACTTCCTTTTTCCTTGAGCGTCCTTTGACAAGGTTATGCGTAACCTCATACTCGTTACATACCTTGTCCATTATGTCATCCACCGTCAGCGGCGAATCGTCAACCTTTACGGCTCTCTTCACGACGCGTTCCACAAGCGACATATTCAGGTTACTGTGATAGACTATACTGTAAGCCATCAGCGAGTTGAGTATTCCCTCGAGATAACGCACAGAACCGTTGGCGGTACTTGCTATAAAGTCAACGACGTCGTCAGGTATGGAGATACCGTCGCGCACGGCCTTCTTCTTCAATATATCTACGCAGAGCTGGTAGTTTGGCTTGTCCATCTCTGCCGTCATGCCACATCCGAAACGTGTTATCAGTCTCTTGCTTATACCCTCCATCTCTGACAGCGCACGGTCGCTGACGAGTATGATGCGCCTGCCGTTTCTATGCAGGTGGTTGAAGATATGGAAGAAGGTATCTTGTGTGCCCGTTGCCTTCACCCACTCCTGTACGTCATCGACTATCAGCATATCTATCGTCTGGTAGAAAGCAATGAAGTCATTCACCTTTCCCTTCAGCGTTGACTGCGAATACTGTGTCGTGAAGGTTCTGGCACTCACATACAACACACGCTTGTCAGGATACAGTTCCTTGCACCTGTTGCCTATGGCGTTTACCAGGTGTGTCTTTCCACAGCCTGACGGACCGAAGATAAACATCGGGTTGAACTGTGAGGTGTTGGGATGCTCTGCCACCGACAGTCCGATGGAACGTGACAGTTTGTTGCTCTCGCCCTCTATAAACGTACGGAAAGTCTGCGAGGTATTCAGCTGCGAATCGATAGGTGGCAGCTTTGCCGCCTTTGGCTGCAACGCCGGTTGCTTTATATCATAAGGTGTGGAACTGTCAGGACTCTCCACCAAGACGCTGGTGCCTTTCTTGCCCTCCTGTGGTTCCACCACAACAATGTCCCACCCGAGGTGTATCTTACCAAAGGTGTTATATATCGCAGTCCTGAAAACGTCAAGGAAATTCTTTTCTATCTGGTCACATATATAGTCACTGGGCGACTGTAATATCAAGCGCCTCTCAGCCACTATATACTTCTCGAATGACACATGGGCGAAGAGCGAGTCATAATCCTCCGCCGGCACATTCTCCCTGATATATTTCAAGCACGACAACCAAAGTGCCTTACTATCTTTCATCTGCATTACTGTTTCTCCTCCGCTTTATCTTTTTTACCAAACACAGAGAAGTGTACATATCTCTTCGGATGTGCCTTCAGGTCAATCATCAAAGAGTCAGCATGCCTCATCGTAGAGTTAAGATTATTATATACGCCCTTGTCATACATCAGCAGTCCCAGTGTACCCTCGCGGTTGTTGAGGGCCTTTGACATCTGCTCCAGGTTGTCGAGCGTGTTGTCTATCTTCTTCATTGTTGCGTCAACATCAACCTTCGCCAGGTTTCCTGTCAGCGTCTCGGTGTTCTGCAGCGTAGCATTGGCGTGCTGCATCATTCCGGGCACACTTCTGTTCAGCTGCATAGCGAGCGAATTGAGCTCTGACGTCGTCACCTTCAGGTTCGCCGTCATATCCTCCGCATTTCTCAGGATGTTGACTATTGACGGATTGGCAAGCATGGTGTTTACCGACGTCACGATGCTGTCAAGCTTTGGCACTATTGCCATCACTGTTGGCAGCACCTCCTGAAACTGTGCCATCATGCCCTTCTCGTCAATACCCATAATCAGGCCTCCCGGCTCTATCTTCTCCTTGGGGTTGTTAGCCAGCAACAGGTTTACCTTGATGTTACCCATCAGGTCGCTCTCTATCTCTGCCTGCGAGCCCTTAGGAATACGCAGTTGCGGGTCAATATCACACTTCACCAGCACATTGCCGGCATTCTCATAGTCATACTCTATAGAAGTCACTGTTCCCACCTTATATCCGTCAGCATATATAGCGGTTGACTCTGACAACCCTTTCAGGTCCTTGAATGACATATTATATGTGGCAGAGGAACTGAACAGCGTCAGTCCCTTAAGGAAGTTCAGTCCGAAAAACAGCAACACCAGCGCCACTATGGCAACCAGCGCAATCTTTACCTCTTTTGTAAATATCTTGTTCATTTCTTATTTCTCTTATATTCTTTGATTGCCTCAGAGATATTCATCTTCTGTCCTTCCTTGAAAGCGACGACGAAGCAGTCACCGAATGTAGCCTGCAGTTCGCTCTTCAGCCTTAGTATCTCGTTATAGTCAGTTGTCTCACCTATTGTATATTTCGTCATACCGTTCTCGGCATACTGATTATAGTCCGTGCGTCCCTTGAAATGTGCATCGCCTTTCTTGAAGGGCTTGTCAGTTGCAAGTATCTGCACCTTGAACACTGGTAACCCGGCGTTGTCTCCCGATGCCACATACAAGGTCTTTTCCTCTTTCTCTTTTTCTTTATCTTTTTTCTTCTTCTCCTCTTTCTTCTCCTCTGCCTTTACAGTCTTGTCAGGCTTCTCTGCCCTCACCTCCTCTTTCTTTTCCTGACCGGGCACCACGTCAACGATATTGATAGTAGGTTCCTCTGCCTTATACGGAACGATTATATTGTTGTCATACTTTTTCTTATACTCCACAAAAGCGTTGTATATACCTTTTGCTATATTGTCTATCGTGACATCCTCGTTCAGCAGTTTCTCCTCCGCCGGAGTGGTGATAAATCCCAGTTCCACAAGGCAGCTCGGCATCGATGTCTCTCTCAGCACCAGAAATCCCGCCTGCTTCACACCCCTGCTCGGTCTGTCAGCCGCCTGGCATGTCTTGTTTTGTATAAAGGTGGCAAGGTCCACAGAGCGCTGCATATTCTTATCCTGCATGAACTCAAATATGATATAGCTCTCGGCAGAGTTAGGGTCAAAGCCCTGATAGGTCTCCTTATAGTTCTTCTCTATCAATATCACCGAGTTCTCACGCTTTGCCACGTCGAGGTTGTCCTTTGCCCTATGCATACCCAGTGTATAGGTGGTCATTCCTCTCGCCACGCTATTGTTCTCCAGAGCATCGGTATGTATGCTGATAAACAAGTCGGCCTTTGCCTTGTTAGCTATCCCTGCCCTGTCCTTAAGTTCCACAAACACATCTTTCTTCCTGGTGTATATCACCTTCACATCGGGGCAGTTCTTCTCCACATACTTTCCGAAGGCCAACGCAGTCTTCAGGTTGATATCCTTCTCTTTTGAGAACTTGCCCGGTGCTCCGGTGTCGTGACCACCGTGACCTGCATCGATAACGAGCGTAAACTCCTTGGCGCCGACTTCTGTTATCAGCGCGAGGAGCATCACTGCCAGCATCAATATGTTTCTCTTCAAGTTCATGGGCAGATGGTGTTTGTTTTACAAACAATATGCAAATTTATAAAAAAAAATCCATTCCTCAAATATTTCTTTTTCCTTTTTCTTTTTTTTACAGTCAAGATACATTTATGCCCTGCTTACTGTAATGTTATAAAAGTTTTTTTGTATCTTTGCCCAGAATTTATTTGTAACACATTAAATAATATTTATATCACTTACTATGAGTAACAACAAAGCACAGCAACTGCAGATTGACATTCAGCAGGACGTAGCGAAGGGCGTTTACAGCAACTTCGCCATTATATCTCACTCCCACGCAGAGTTTATCGTTGACCTGGCAAGCACATTGCCCGGCACACCTAAAGCACAGGTGGTAAGCCGCGTCATCCTCGCCCCTGAGCATGCCAAGCGTCTTGCCATGGCATTGCAAGAGAATATCATGCGTTACGAGCAGGAGTTCGGCAAGATACAGATGGCACAGCCTCAACAGGCTCCTACTGATGTTCCATCAGGCACCGCCACTCCATTCGGCGTAGGGGAGGCGTGATTTAATTTTTACCCCCTCTAAATCTCCCCAAGGGGAGACTTCCTCCCATAGGAGGGTAAGGGCGGGAGCATAACTCATAATTCATAACTCTACCCCCTCTAAATCTCCCCAAGGGGAGACTTCCTCCCTTAGGAGGGTAAAGGTGGGAGCACAACTCATAACTCATAATTCATAACTCATAACTAATAACTAATAACTAATCTAACATGTCACGATTTGCATTCAAAATGTTTTTGAAGCCCGGCTGCGAGGCTGAGTACCAGAAGCGCCACGCTGCTATCTGGCCGGAGTTGGTAAAGATGATTAAGGACTCCGGAGTAAGTAACTACAGTATCTACTGGGACAAGGATACCAATATCCTGTTCGGTTACCAGGAGTGTTCTTCTGAGACCAACTCTCAGGACACATCTAACGGTGTTGACCCTATCACCCAGAAGTGGTGGGACATGATGGCCGACATCATGGAGGTTAACCCCGACAACTCTCCTGTCACCATCCCGGTTAAGGAGGTCTTCCACTTAGACTAAAAAAAGCAGACACCATGCAGGGATATATATATATAAAGGAGATAAGGATGCACGCCTTCCACGGTGTGCTTCCTCAGGAACGCACCGTAGGCAACGACTATGTTGTCAACGTGAGCATAGCCTACCCCCTGTCCCAGGCATGTATATCCGACGACCTGGCTGACACCCTCAACTATGCTGAGGCGCTCGCCATAGTCCAGGAAGAGATGCGCAAACCCTCAAAACTGCTCGAGAATGTGGCTTACCGCATTTGCCAGAGCTTACACTCACGTTTTCCTCTCTGCTCCGCTGTCGATATCGACATTGAGAAACTCAATCCGCCGATGACTGGCGACTGCAAGTCTGCAGGCGTGTCACTACACGTAGAGATGACTGACGTAAAATGAGGGCAATCGCTAAAATGTCCTATTTTTAACTTCATTTCCTTGCGATATTAGTCACCAACTCTGGTTTTGGTCCGAAATATCGCAAGGAAATTGCGTTAAATACAATGATTTGATTATCAAGGTGTTGAAAATCAGTACAACGGTTAATGAGAGGAAAAAGGGCGTTTTTCGTCGTAATTCGATAGCTTTTACGTGGTAAAGTGATAGCTTTTAGGGTGTGAAAGCTATGCTTTTACGATGTTAAAGTTATGCTTTTAGAAGCAAGAAAGGCGCTTTTTAGCCTCAAAAACGCAAAAAAGAAGATTGCAGATTGTTGCAATCTTCTTTTTTATTGGTATTATTTTCTTACCTTTTTCTCTAGTTTGCGAATTGTAATGAAATGTTAAATCACTAAAATGTCCTATAATCGGAGTTTTTATCGGGACGTTTTTTTCTCCAAATAAGATAAGTATCTGTTCAAAATTAATTGTACATATAATTTATTTTTCCCATAAATAAAAAATTCATGGTTAATTCATGGCCAATTCATGGAAATTCATGTTAAAAAAGAACCAGTTAACGTGTTTTTTATTCGACATGAATTTAAGGGGGATAAAACGAAATGTGACAGGTAGGAACGACGCAGTATTGATGTCAAATAGGTTGATAATTAATATGTTGGGGAAATTTCATAAAAATACGAGCGTGACAAAATAATAAAACGAAATGTGACATTTGTATTACATTCGTGTTACATCTGAATGGATTTTGAACGGTGTTCAATCATATAATGTTACATAGCGGTTTTACGGCCGCTTTTTTTGTGCCCTAATGGCTTGTTTTATGCGGTTTCAGAGGTGGTAAGGAGGTTTGCTTGAAGGGTGTTCAAAATGGTGTTTGAGGGTGTTCAAAGGGCTTTTTCTTGCGTGTGTTCCAGTTGGAGGGGTTTATGGTAAAAAATGGGTTTGGGGTGACACTTGGGGTGACATTTGGGGTGACAGTGCAAAACGAAATGTGCCGATTGGGGTGACATTTGGGGTGACACGTTTAACACTTTTTTTTGACGATTTTTAGGGCACTTTGCCCAAAATGGGGTAAAAAATAGGGTGATATTGCGATTTTCGAGGGGTAAAATGCAAGTTACAAAGGGTAAAAGATTGGATTCGAAGGGTACTTTTAAGGTGATATACCTATAAGTCAGTCAGTTAAGTAAAAAGGCATAGTTTTTCGTGGTACATTTTGTCTTTTAATGAGGGTGATGAGTGGCAATGGTATTGCCACATACAGAACGTGAGAGACATGAGGAGTTAGGACAACAAAGAAAGCCGCTCATGGCATTTGAGCGGCTTTTAATATGCATTTGCAAATAAAGTCTGACTTGGAGCCTTCTACGGCTTCGAGTATATCGTACACCTCTTGCGGTGCGTGGAAGGCATAGGACTTGACGATATTCTTGCGTGGCCTGCCAGAGCCAGGGCGCGCGCCTCCTCGCTTGGACTTTTTTTCTTGTTTTTCTTCCATAATTAAAATGTTTTTTGTAATTTTGCATCGAAAACCTGAAAGTGGGAGGGGTGTCCTCCCCTCCCTTTTGGCTTAATACCTCACTTTCAGTACCTCTCTGAGGTCTATTGTAAGGGTTAAGAACCAAAGCTTGAATGAAATCTTTTTCGGTAGCTTCATTTTGCTTTCAGGTTTTCGTTTTCCCTATCTTTCAGGCGTGGGGTATTTCCTTTGTAATCTCTCATTGATTACACTACAAAGGTACAAAAAATAATTGGAATATGCAAATAATTTCAATGCTATTTCGCCTGAACGAACAAGAAAATTGCAAAATAAAAGCAGTCAAAAAAATGGGCTGCTTTTTGTGTTGTTATACAACTTATCAGAAGAACTTACTGATAGAACCTACCACCTCGTACACGTGAAGTATGCGTGATATATCGAACTCCTGACTGTCGTAATCTTTTATATTAATAGGTACATATAATAATTTAGAGGGTGAGGATCCACGACGCAGTATCTTAATAGTGCGTATGGTGTCAAGTACAACAGCATATATTTCACCATATTGTATGTCTTGCATGGAACATTCACGAAGTGCTATAATGTCTCCATGGTTAATGCGTGGCTCCATGGAGTGCCCTGTAACGTTGCACCATACCGTGGCCTTCTCCAGTCCGGGCACTACGATATTGCACGTAGGTAGTGCCGTCTGGTCGTTAAATACCTCGCTGAAACCACCAAAGAAATCAATATCATAGTAAGGGGTGCCAACTGCAGGATTGTAAGAAATTTTCGCTTTTTTTGAAATTTCTTTTGAATTTATTTTGCAGTTTGCGAAATCATTTATCATATTCCCTTCTCCCGTTAAAAGCCATAGGGAGGAAATTCCCTCGCATTTTTCAAAAAGCAAATCATAGTCCAAGGTGTTGCGAGCTAGCCACGAACTAATGGTAGATGGTGCAACACCTAGATGCTTAGCGAATGAAGATGGCTTGCCATCGCTAAAGTAGTCTATTAGCGCCTCTAATCTTTCTTTTTTATTCATTTATTTTTGCAGTTTGCGAAATTTCTTTTGAATTTATTTTGCAGTTTGCGAAATAAATTATACCTTTGTAGCGAAATCAAAATGTGATTGCGCTACAAATTTACGAAAAAAAGACTGTTTGCGCAAGATAAAATGTATTAAATAATCAAAACGGAGGAAAATGAAAAGAATCGTACTGAAACGAGGCAAGGTTAACGAAATAGCCGAGCTGATGCACGTGACACGTGAGCATGTGAGCCGTGCACTTAACTTCCAAACGAACTCACTGCTGGCACGCAAGGTGCGCTACGTGGCAAAGAGCCAGTATGGCGGTGTGGAGGTGGATTATTAACTAACCATTAAACAGATTAACGCGATGAAAGAGGATATGAGACAGTTATTCGGTAAGGAATGGCAGTGGTTCCGCGGGCTGAGCCTGCTGAACAAACTGAGGGGATTTTGGTTTTGCCTGAGTCTGTGCCTTGTGGGGAGTATTGGTGATGATGTACATCCTTATGTAGTGGCGGTGCTGGTGCTCAACTTCTTGGCAAGCGCAGCCAGTGCGAGACGGTTGCCGATGGATGAATATGAGGGGTAAGCGGTTTGGGACGGTTTGGGGTCGCTGTGATACAGCGACAAACTGAACAGAGAATACTGAACAGAGAATACTGAACAGAGGATACCGAACAACAGACAGGGAAAACAAATTACAGAAGAATTATGAGACAACCAGACAAAAACAGAGTGAAGAATGCCAGGCGGCACATAGAGGTGGCAGCCAAGCTGCTCTCATATATTAAAGATGAGAACATGGACAGTGGCAACGAGCACTACCGCAATATGACCACCGCTTCACTGCATGATGCAAAATTGCTATTGAGCCAGTGGATTAGGCGCATAGAAATCAACGACTAAACAACAATAACGAGTTTGAATCCTGGTACACATGGAGTATTACAACAACATATTATGCGTGACCTACGCAGAACTGACAGAGGGCGAGGATGCCGTGATAAGCGCAGCCACCTTGCGCCAGAACATGCGACGCGGCAACATCCAGTGTGCGCGCCGTGGCGGTGGCGAAGGCTCTACGGCCTTGTATGTCTATGCCAGTCTGCCGGAGAAGTACCGCATGAAGTACGAGGAACGGCATGGTGATCCGAGTGCTGTGCTCAGACAGCGTAAAGCGGAATCATACGAGGTGATGGATAGCAAAGCCAGGGCATACTATGAAGCGTTTGAGTATGATTTGAACGGCGTTCAAACAAAGCTCAGCCAAAAACTGATAGACGAATACACGGCCAATGCCAGCGTGCTGGGGCACCTGCAGAAGCGCATGAACGAGCTTACGGCATACTCAGCCGCATTAGGCGGCGGCAGGCGCAGCGACCTGTGGGACATAGTATATGGTGAGAGTGAACAGATGCGTGAGGATACCCGTCACACACTGCCAGCCAACAAGAAACGCCTGCGCGAGAAGCTGAACAGCTATAAGGAAGGCGGCTATGCCACTGTCATCAGTGGAAAGATAGGCAACAAGAACACGCTGAAGATAACCGAGGAGGCAGGGCACCGTCTTATAGCACTGAAGCGCGGCAAGGTGCCGGTGCTTACCGACCGCCAGATATTCGAGCAGTTCAACGCCGAGGCAGCTGAGCGTGGCTGGAAGCCCATCAAAAGCCTCAGTGGGCTGAGGTCATGGCTGGAGAGTCCTCAGGTGAAGCCCCTGTGGTATGATGCAGTGCATGGCGAACTCAATGCACATCAGAGGTACGACCGCCGTCACAGGACGGAACTGCCTCAGATGCGTGATGCATTGTGGTATGGCGACGGTACGAAGCTCAACCTCTATTACAGGGACGAAGACGGCAAGGTGCGCACCACGAGCGTATATGAAGTCATTGACGCATATAGCGAGACATTCCTTGGCTACTGCATCAGCGACACGGAGGACTACGAGGCACAATACATGGCATATCGCATGGCTGTACAGGTAAGTGGACACAAACCGTATGAGATAGTGCACGACAACCAGGGCGGTCACAAGAAAGCCAACAGCAGCGGAATGCTTGACAAGATATGCCGCGTACACCGTACCACCGCGCCATATAACGGTGCGTCGAAGACCATCGAGAGCGTGTTCGGCAGGTTCCAGCAGGAAGTACTTCACAAGGACTGGCGCTTCACTGGTCAGAACATCACCGCAAGAAAACAGAGCAGCCGTCCCAACGTAGAGTTCCTTGAGGCCAACAAAGACCAGCTTTACACCCTTGACGAACTGAAAGCCGCCTATTTGAAGGCACGCACCGAGTGGAACGAAATGGTGCACCCCTCCACTGGAGAGCAGCGCATAAGGATGTATCAGTCGAGCGAGAACCCCGAGACTCCGGTAGTGACCGCCGCCGACATGGTGGAAATGTTCTGGGTTACCTGCGACCGCATGAGCACCTTCACGAGCAGCGGCATAGAGATAACCGTCAAGGGTAAGAAACGAGCCTACGAGGTGATGAGCGCGCCTGGCGTGCCCGACATCGAGTGGCGCCGTCAGCACACCTGGCAGAAATTCGTAGTGAAATATGACCCCTACGATTTCAGCAGCATACGCCTGTATTGGAAAGACAAGGCAGGAGAGCTGCGCTTCGAGCGAGTAGCAGAGCCGTACATGGTTATCCACCGTGCGCTGCAGGACCAGACAGAAGGTGAAGCTCTCTTCATACGCAACCAGCAGAAAGAGGCAGAGCAGAGCCGCATAGAACGTCAGGTGGTGGCAAGGGAGATCGAACATGCAGAGGGCGTGGCACCAGAGCAGCACGGACTGTCAACACCAAGGCTGAAGGGAGTCAAGGCCGATGTGCAGCGCCAGATAGACCGCAGGCTCAAGAAATACGAGCGACCGCCTGAGGAACTGAGCATTGGCAGGGTTACGAAGAAAGTAAGCAACATAGACTGGACTGAGCTTGAAAACAACGTAGTAACCTTAGACACGAGGAAGGTTGCCGGAAAACTCTGATACAATTCATAATGCATAATGCATAATTACTAATTCACAACCATAAAACAATACAATTATGACAAAAGTAACACTGAAAGAGAAAGAACAGATAACGGAGAGCCTTCGCTCTTACGTAGAGAAGTATCCGAGCCAGAACAAGGCTGTGGGCAGTCTGAAAGGCACGAGTGCCGGCACGGTGAGCTGCATACTGGCAGGCAAGTGGGAGAACATCAGCGATGCCATGTGGCGAAAGGTGGGCGCACAGGTGGGTGCCACGAGGAACCAGGAGTGGCAGATAGTGGAGACTGGGGCATACCAGGAAATAACGTATGCACTGAATGATGCCCAGCAGTCATGCAACGTGACATGGGTCGTAGGCGAGGCCGGCAGTGGCAAGACCACCACCGCCAAGGTATATGCCGACGAGCATCGCGAGGTGTTCTACCTGTTATGCTCGGAAGACCTGCACAAGGGCGAGTTCGTAAGAGAGATAGCCCGTACCATAGGCATACGCGGCGAGGGCTACACCGTGCGCGATCTGTGGAAGGAAATCCTGGCACGCCTGATACAGATGGACAGTCCGCTGCTCATCTTCGACGAGGCAGACAAGCTCACGGAATCGGTATTCCACTACTTCATCAGTCTGTATAACAAGGTAGAGGATAAGTGCGGAGTGGTATTCCTCAGCACCGACTACATCAAGAAACGCATACGCAGCGGACTGCGCCACGAGAAGCCAGGCTACAAGGAGTTCTACAGCCGCATTGGCAGAAAATACTTTGAGGTGGACGATACCACTCCCAATGACGTGTATGCCATCTGTACTGCCAACGGACTGACCGAGCGCAAGGACATCGATGAGGTACTGCGTGACGCAGAGGACTGTGACTACGACTTGCGCCGCGTGAAGAAAAGCGTGCACAGGATACTAATTCATAATGCATAATGCATAATTCAAAACTCATAACTCATAACTTAGCATTACTATGGGAAGAGCATTAACAGTAGGCGAGGTGCTGCGCAAGCGTTGCAAGACGTTTCCATTCACAGGCAAGTGGTACGACGCATTCGGTGAGCCAGAACGCACGGGCGTATGGTTTATCTGGGGCAATTCCGGCAACGGCAAGAGCAGCTTCACCATGCAGCTCTGCAAGGAACTGGCGAAGTATGACCGTGTGGCTTACGACTCCCTGGAGGAAGGAGCGAGCATGACGATGCGCCAGAGTCTTATGCGCCACGGCATGGGAGAGGCAGGCAGTCGTTTTGCCTTGCTTGACAACGAGCCAATGCGTGAGCTCTCTGAGCGACTGTCGCGCAGGAAGAGCTATAACATAGTGGTGATAGACTCCTTTCAGTACACACAGATGACATACAAGGACTATATCCGCCTGAAGGAACGCCACAAAGATAAGTTGCTCATATTCATCAGTCACGCAGGAGGGCAACGTCCCAGGGGCTCGGCAGCGGTGAGCGTGATGTATGACGCGACACTGAAGATATGGGTGGAAGGCTTCAGGGCATTCAGCAAGGGAAGGTTCATCGGACCGACTGGAGAATACACCATCTGGAAAGAGGGAGCGGAGAAGTACTGGGGAAAGGATAATTCATAATGCGTAATTCATAATTCATAATCCAAAACTTAGAACTACGATGACTATGGAATGGGAAGAAACAAAGCGAGACAGTGAGGTTCTCAGAAAAGTCAAGGAAAGAGTGTTTAACAACGTCACTGCCAGCTATAAGCCAGGCGACACTATCTACATACTGATGGACGGCTCCACGGCAGAGGGGCTAGTGGAAGACTGGTTTAACCACGGCTATGAGTGCGACATGCGCCTGCGCAAGTCAGAGAAAAACCCCGGCAAGGTGGTGATGGTCACCACGGACATGATGTGGGCAAGCCGTGTGATACGCTGGCACAAGTATCTGAAGGTGACCTTTAAGAGTAATTCATAATGCATAATTCTTAATTCATAATTATATGGCAATGACAGAGAAACTAACAGCAGAGCGCAACTATTCGCGCTTCTATGCAGTCCTAAACCGCGTGCCTCATGAAGGAGAGAGAGAAGAACTGAAGCAGTCACTCGTGAACAGTGTCTCGTTGGGAAGAACCGACAGTCTGCGCGAGCTTACTAACCGGGAGTACAACACGCTATGCGACACGCTGGAACGCTCATTAGG